>NZ_JACHYK010000009.1:0-334291 GCF_014192825.1 Pseudomonas sp. OG7
CAGACCTCGGTGGCCGAGAACGTCAAACCGACCTTCACCGTACACATCAACCAGCCGCTGGATCACGACCTGGTCGTGACCCTGAGCAACAACGCTCAAGTCACCATCAAGGCCGGTGACACCAGCGCGCCATACGAGCACGCCGCACAGGGAGACGACGTCTATCTGGACAGCGGCGAAATCAGCCTGGGCATCAAGTCGGCTGTGGACGTTGACGGTCGTACCTTCGAGAATCTGCAGTTGGGCGGTGCCGCTACCGTTCAAGTGACCGACACCGTCGACGAAGTTGTGGCCAAATTGACCGCAAGCCAGTCGGTTACAGAAGGCGGCGAGATCACCTACACGATCACGCTGACCAACAAAGACGGCCTGCCAATCAACAACCACGCGGAGCTGTACTTCAAGCTGACCGATGGCACCACTGTTATCGTGCCCGCAAACAGCACTACCGGCTCGGCCACTGCAACCGCGCCGGATAACGTCTATGTCGGCGCTAACGAGCCGGTGGTCAATGCCATCGACGCCGTCAGCGGCGCGGATGCGTGGAAGTTCGAAAACCTGAACCTGGACAAGACGCCGGTCAGCACCGAGGTTACCGACGAGCCAGGTACCCCGGGCAACGAAGGCGACATCGTCAAGGTCACCATCACCGCCGACCAGACTTCGGTGGCCGAGAACGTCAAACCGACCTTCACCGTACACATCAACACTGCACTGGCCCACGACCTGGTCGTGACCCTGAGCAACAACGCTCAGGTCACCATCAAGGCCGGCGAGACCAGCGCGCCATACGAGCACGCTGCGCAGGGCGATGACGTTTACCAGGACGCCGGCGAAATCTCCCTCGGCATCAAGTCGGCGGTAGACGCCACCGGTGCGGCCTTCGAGAACCTGCAACTGGGCGGCGATGCTTCGGTCAAAGTGACTGACACCATCGACGAAGTTGTGGCCAAATTGACCGCAAGCCAGTCGGTAACCGAAGGCGGGGAGATCACCTACACAATCACGCTGACCAACAAAGACGGTCTGCCGATCAACAACCACGCAGAGCTGTACTTCAAGCTGACCGATGGCACCACTGTCGTCGTAGCTGCCAACAGCACCACTGGCTCGGCCACTGCAACCGCGCCGGACAATGTCTATGTCGGTACTAACCAGACGGTGGTCAATGCCATCGACGCCGTCAGCGGCGCGGATGCGTGGAAGTTCGAAAACCTGAACCTGGACAAGACGCCGGTCAGCACCGAGGTTACCGACGAGCCAGGTACCCCGGGCAACGAAGGCGACATCGTCAAGGTCACCATCACCGCCGACCAGACTTCGGTGGCCGAGAACGTCAAACCGACCTTCACCGTACACATCAACACTGCACTGGCCCACGACCTGGTCGTGACTCTGAGCAACAACGCTCAGGTCACCATCAAGGCCGGCCAGACCAGCGCGCCATACGAGCACGCTGCGCAGGGCGATGACGTTTACCAGGACGCCGGCGAAATCTCCCTCGGCATCAAGTCGGCGGTAGACGCCACCGGTGCGGCCTTCGAGAACCTGCAACTGGGCGGCGATGCTTCGGTCAAAGTGACTGACACCGTCGACGAAGTTGTGGCCAAATTGACCGCAAGCCAGTCGGTAACCGAAGGCGGGGAGATCACCTACACAATCACGCTGACCAACAAAGACGGTCTGCCGATCAACAACCACGCAGAGCTGTACTTCAAGCTGACCGATGGCACCACGGTCATCGTGCCCGCGAACAGCACCACCGGCTCGGCCACTGCAACCGCGCCGGATAACGTCTATGTCGGCGCTAACGAGCCGGTGGTCAATGCCATCGACGCCGTCAGCGGCGCGGATGCGTGGAAGTTCGAAAACCTGAACCTGGACAAGACGCCGGTCAGCACCGAGGTTACCGACGAGCCAGGTACCCCGGGCAACGAAGGCGACATCGTCAAGGTCACCATCACCGCCGACCAGACTTCGGTGGCCGAGAACGTCAAACCGACGTTCACCGTGCACATCAACCAGCCGCTGGACCACGACCTGGTCGTGACCCTGAGCAACGATGCTCAGGTCACCATCAAGGCCGGTGACACCAGCGCGCCATACGAGCACGCGGCACAAGGCGATGACGTCTACAAAGACGCCGGTGAAATCAGCGTTGGCATCAAGTCCGCTGTGGACGTTGACGGCCGTACCTTCGAGAACCTGGAGCTGGGCGGCGCTGCGAAAGTGGATGTCACCGACACCACCGACGAAGTCGTGGCCAAGCTGACCGCGACCCCGTCGGTTACCGAAGGCGGCGAAATCACTTACACCATCACGCTGACCAACAAAGATGGTCTGCTGATCAACAACCACGGTGCGCTGACCTTCACTCTGAGCGACGGCAAAACCGTCATCACCGTGCCGGCCAATGGCACTACTGGTTCGATCACCGTGACTGCCCCGGACAACGTCTACGTCGGCACCAACCCAGCGGTGGTTAACTCCATCGCGACCGTTGCAGGCGCTGACGTCGGTAAGTTCGAGCAGCTGACCCTGGACAAGACGCCGGTCACCACCACCGTGACCGACGAGCCAGGTACTCCAGGCAACCCAGGCGGCAACAACGAAGGCGACCTGGTCAAAGTCACCATCACCGCCGACCAGGCTTCGGTGGCCGAAAACGTCAAACCGACGTTCACCGTGCACATCAACCAGCCGCTGGACCACGACCTGGTCGTGACCCTGAGCAACGATGCTCAGGTCACCATCAAGGCCGGTGACACCAGCGCGCCATACGAGCACGCGGCACAAGGCGATGACGTCTACAACGACGCTGGCCAGATCAGTGTGGGCATCAAGTCGGCTGTAGACGCCACCGGCGCTACCTTCGAGAACCTGCAGCTGGGCGGCAACGCCTCCGTTCAGGTCACCGACACCACCGACGAAGTCATCGCGAAGCTGACTGCTACCCCGTCGGTCACTGAAGGCGGCGAGATCACCTACACCATCACGCTGACCAACAAAGACGGCCTGCCGATCAACAACCACTCGGCCCTGACCTTCACGCTGAGCGACGGCAAGACCGTCATCACCGTGCCGGCCAACGGCACCGTGGGCACCACCACTGTTACCGCACCGGACAACGTCTACACCGGTACCAACGACTCGATCGTGAAATCGATCGCCTCGGTCAGCGGCACCGACGTCGGCAAGTTCGAGCAACTGACCCTGGACAAGGCGCCGGTGACCACCACCGTCACCGACGAACCAGGCTCGGGCACCCCGGGCACTGGCAACGAAGGCGATCTGGTACTGGTTACCATCACCGCCGACCAGACCTCGGTGGCCGAAAACGTCAAACCGACGTTTACCGTGCACATCAACCAGCCGCTGGACCACGACCTGGTCGTGACCCTGAGCAACAACGCCCAGGTCACCATCAAGGCCGGTGACACCAGCGCGCCATACGAGCACGCGGCACAGGGCGATGACGTCTACAACGACGCTGGCCAGATCAGTGTGGGCATCAAGTCGGCGGTGGACGTCGATGGTCGTACCTTCGAAAACCTGCAGCTGGGCGGCAACGCCTCCGTTCAGGTCACCGACACCACCGACGAAGTCATCGCGAAGCTGACTGCTACCCCGTCGGTCACTGAAGGCGGCGTGATCACCTACACCGTGACCCTGACCAACAAGGACGGCCTGCCGATCAACAACCACGGCGCCCTGACCTTCACGCTGAGCGACGGCAAGACCGTCATCACCGTGCCGGCCAACGGCACCGTGGGCACCACCACCGTGACTGCGCCGGACAACGTCTACACCGGTACCAACGACTCGATCGTGAAATCGATCGCTTCGGTCAGCGGTGACGATGTCGGCAAGTTCGAACAGCTGACCCTGGACAAGGCGCCGGTCACCACCACCGTTACCGACGAACCAGGCTCGGGCACCCCGGGCACTGGCAACGAAGGCGATCTGGTACTGGTGACCATCACCGCCGACCAGACCTCGGTGGCCGAAAACGTCAAACCAACCTTCACCGTTCACATCAACCAGCCGCTGGATCACGACCTGGTCGTGACCCTGAGCAACGATGCGACTGTGACCATCAAGGCAGGCGACACCAGCGCGCCATACGAGCACGCTGCACAAGGCGATGACGTTTACAACGACGCTGGCCAGATCAGTCTGGGCATCAACTCGGCTGTAGACGCCACGGGCGCTACCTTCGAAAACCTGCAGCTGGGCGGCAACGCTTCGGTTCAGGTAACCGATACCACCGACGAAGTGATCGCGAAGCTGACTGCTACCCCTTCGGTGACCGAAGGCGGCGAGATCACCTACACCATCACGCTGACCAACAAAGATGGTCTGCCGATCAACAACCACTCGGCCCTGACCTTCACGCTGAGCGACGGCAAGACCGTCATCACCGTGCCGGCCAATGGCACCGTGGGCACTACCACTGTTACCGCACCGGACAACGTCTACACCGGTACCAACGACTCGATCGTGAAATCGATCGCCTCGGTCAGCGGCGCCGACGTCGGCAAGTTCGAGCAACTGACCCTGGACAAGGCGCCGGTGACCACCACCGTTACCGACGAACCAGGCTCGGGCACCCCGGGCACTGGCAACGAAGGCGATCTGGTACTGGTGACCATCACCGCCGACCAGACCTCGGTGGCCGAAAACGTCAAACCGACGTTTACCGTGCACATCAACCAGCCGCTGGACCACGACCTGGTCGTGACCCTGAGCAACAACGCCCAGGTCACCATCAAGGCCGGCGAGACCAGCGCGCCGTACGAGCACGCTGCACAAGGCGATGACGTTTACAACGACGCTGGCCAGATCAGTCTGGGCATCAACTCGGCTGTAGACGCCACGGGCGCTACCTTCGAGAACCTGCAACTGGGCGGCAACGCCTCCGTTCAAGTGACCGACACCACTGACGAAGTGGTGGCCAAGCTGACTGCGACCCCTTCGGTGACCGAAGGCGGCGTGATCACCTACACCATCACCCTGACCAACAAAGATGGTCTGCCGATCAACAACCATGGCGCCCTGACCTTCACGCTGAGCGACGGTAAAACCGTCATCACCGTACCGGCCAACGGCACTACCGGTTCGATCACCGTGACTGCACCGGACAACGTCTACACCGGCAGTAATCCGCCTGTGGTGCAGTCGATCGCAACCGTTGCAGGCGCTGATGTCGGCAAGTTCGAGCAGCTGACTCTGGACAAGACGCCGGTCACCACCACCGTGACCGACGAACCAGGTACTCCAGGCAACCCAGGCGGTAACAACGAAGGCGATCTGGTCAAGGTCACCATCACTGCCGACCAGACTTCGGTAGCCGAGAACGTCAAACCGACGTTCACCGTGCACATCAACCAGCCGCTGGACCACGACCTGGTCGTGACCCTGAGCAACAACGCCCAGGTCACCATCAAGGCCGGTGACACCAGCGCGCCATACGAGCACGCGGCACAAGGCGATGACGTCTATAACGACGCCGGCCAGATCAGCGTGGGTATCAAGTCGGCGGTGGACGTCGATGGTCGTACCTTCGAAAACCTGCAGCTGGGCGGCAACGCCTCCGTTCAGGTCACCGACACCACCGACGAAGTCATCGCGAAGCTGACTGCTACCCCGTCGGTCACTGAAGGCGGCGTGATCACCTACACCGTGACCCTGACCAACAAGGACGGTCTGCCGATCAACAACCACTCGGCCCTGACCTTCACGCTGAGCGACGGCAAGACCGTCATCACCGTGCCGGCCAATGGCACCGTGGGCACTACCACTGTTACCGCACCGGACAACGTCTACACCGGTACCAACGACTCGATCGTGAAATCGATCGCCTCGGTCAGCGGCACCGACGTCGGCAAGTTCGAGCAACTGACCCTGGACAAGGCGCCGGTGACCACCACCGTCACCGACGAACCAGGCTCGGGCACCCCGGGCACTGGCAACGAAGGCGATCTGGTACTGGTTACCATCACCGCCGACCAGACCTCGGTGGCCGAAAACGTCAAACCGACGTTTACCGTGCACATCAACCAGCCGCTGGACCACGACCTGGTCGTGACCCTGAGCAACAACGCCCAGGTCACCATCAAGGCCGGTGACACCAGCGCGCCATACGAGCACGCGGCACAGGGCGATGACGTCTACAACGACGCTGGCCAGATCAGTGTGGGCATCAAGTCCGCTGTGGACGTCGATGGTCGTACCTTCGAAAACCTGCAGCTGGGCGGCAACGCCTCCGTTCAGGTCACCGACACCACCGATGAGGTGGTGGCCAAGCTGACCGCCACCCCTTCGGTGACCGAAGGCGGCGAGATCACCTACACCATCACGCTGACCAACAAAGATGGTCTGCCGATCAACAACCACTCGGCCCTGACCTTCACGCTGAGCGACGGTAAAACCGTCATCACCGTACCGGCCAACGGCACTACCGGTTCGATCACCGTGACTGCACCGGACAACGTCTACGTCGGCAGCAACACCCCAGTGGTGCAGTCGATCGCTACCGTTGCAGGCGCTGATGTCGGCAAGTTCGAGCAGCTGACTCTGGACAAGACGCCGGTCACCACCACCGTGACCGACGAACCAGGTACTCCAGGCAACCCAGGCGGTAACAACGAAGGCGATCTGGTCAAGGTCACCATCACCGCCGACCAGACTTCGGTGGCCGAGAACGTCAAACCGACGTTCACCGTGCACATCAACCAGCCGCTGGACCACGACTTGGTCGTGACCCTGAGCAACAACGCGCAGGTCACCATCAAGGCCGGCGAGACCAGCGCGCCGTACGAGCACGCTGCACAAGGCGATGACGTTTACAACGACGCTGGCCAGATCAGTCTGGGCATCAACTCGGCTGTAGACGCCACGGGCGCTACCTTCGAGAACCTGCAACTGGGCGGTGCGGCTACCGTTCAAGTGACCGACACCACTGACGAAGTGGTGGCCAAGCTGACTGCGACCCCTTCGGTGACCGAAGGCGGCGAGATCACCTACACCATCACCCTGACCAACAAAGATGGTCTGCCGATCAACAACCATGGCGCCCTGACCTTCACGCTGAGCGACGGTAAAACCGTCATCACCGTACCGGCCAACGGCACTACCGGTTCGATCACCGTGACTGCACCGGACAACGTCTACACCGGCAGTAATCCGCCTGTGGTGCAGTCGATCGCAACCGTTGTTGGCGCTGATGTCGACAAGTTCGAGCAACTGACCCTGGATAAGACTCCGGTCAGCACCACCGTTACCGACGAGCCAGGTACTCCGGGCAACGAAGGCGACCTGGTCAAGGTCACCATCACGGCCGACCAGACCTCGGTGGCCGAGAACGTCAAACCGACCTTCACCGTACACATCAACCAGCCGCTGGATCACGACCTGGTCGTGACCCTGAGCAACAACGCGCAGGTCACCATCAAGGCCGGCGAGACCAGCGCGCCGTACGAGCACGCTGCACAAGGCGATGACGTTTACAACGACGCTGGCCAGATCAGTCTGGGCATCAACTCGGCTGTAGACGCCACGGGCGCTACCTTCGAGAACCTGCAACTGGGCGGTGCGGCTACCGTTCAAGTGACCGACACCACCGACGAAGTCGTGGCCAAGCTGACCGCGACTCCTTCGGTGGCCGAAGGCGGCGAGATCACCTACACCATCACCCTGACCAACAAAGATGGTCTGCCGATCAACAACCATGGCGCCCTGACCTTCACGCTGAGCGACGGTAAAACCGTCATCACCGTACCGGCCAACGGCACTACCGGTTCGATCACCGTGACTGCACCGGACAACGTCTACGTCGGCAGCAACACCCCAGTGGTGCAGTCGATCGCTACCGTTGCAGGCGCTGATGTCGGCAAGTTCGAGCAGCTGACTCTGGACAAGACGCCGGTCACCACCACCGTGACCGACGAACCAGGTACTCCAGGCAACCCAGGCGGTAACAACGAAGGCGATCTGGTCAAGGTCACCATCACCGCCGACCAGACTTCGGTGGCCGAGAACGTCAAACCAACCTTCACCGTGCACATCAACCAGCCGCTGGATCACGACCTGGTCGTGACCCTGAGCAACGATGCGACTGTGACCATCAAGGCAGGCGACACCAGCGCGCCATACGAGCACGCGGCACAGGGCGATGACGTCTACAACGACGCTGGCCAGATCAGTGTGGGCATCAAGTCCGCTGTGGACGTCGATGGTCGTACCTTCGAAAACCTGCAGCTGGGCGGCAACGCTTCGGTTCAGGTAACCGATACCACCGACGAAGTGATCGCGAAGCTGACTGCTACCCCTTCGGTGACCGAAGGCGGCGAGATCACCTACACCATCACGCTGACCAACAAAGACGGCCTGCCGATCAATAACCACTCGGCCCTGACCTTCACGCTGAGCGACGGCAAGACCGTCATCACCGTGCCGGCCAATGGCACCGTGGGCACTACCACTGTTACCGCACCGGACAACGTCTACACCGGTACCAACGACTCGATCGTGAAATCGATCGCTTCGGTCAGCGGTGACGATGTCGGCAAGTTCGAGCAACTGACCCTGGACAAGGCGCCGGTCACCACTACCGTCACTGATGAACCGGGCTCGGGCACTCCGGGCACTGGTAACCAGGGCGACCTGGTGCTGGTCACCATCACCGCCGACCAGACCTCGGTGGCCGAGAACGTCAAACCAACCTTCACCGTTCACATCAACCAGCCGCTGGACCACGACCTGGTCGTGACCCTGAGCAACAACGCGCAGGTCACCATCAAGGCCGGCGAGACCAGCGCGCCGTACGAGCACGCGGCACAGGGCGATGACGTCTACAACGACGCTGGCCAGATCAGTGTGGGCATCAAGTCCGCTGTGGACGTCGATGGTCGTACCTTCGAAAACCTGCAGCTGGGCGGCAACGCCTCCGTTCAGGTCACCGACACCACCGATGAGGTGGTGGCCAAGCTGACCGCCACCCCTTCGGTGACCGAAGGCGGCGAGATCACCTACACCATCACGCTGACCAACAAAGATGGTCTGCCGATCAACAACCACTCGGCCCTGACCTTCACGCTGAGCGACGGCAAGACCGTCATCACCGTGCCGGCCAACGGCACCGTGGGCACCACCACTGTTACCGCACCGGACAACGTCTACACCGGTACCAACGACTCGATCGTGAAATCGATCGCCTCGGTCAGCGGCGCCGACGTCGGCAAGTTCGAGCAACTGACCCTGGACAAGGCGCCGGTGACCACCACCGTCACCGACGAACCGGGCTCGGGCACTCCGGGCACTGGTAACCAGGGCGACCTGGTGCTGGTGACCATCACCGCCGACCAGACCTCGGTGGCCGAGAACGTCAAACCGACGTTCACCGTGCACATCAACACGGCGCTGGCCAACGACCTGGTCGTGACCCTGAGCAACAACGCCCAGGTCACCATCAAGGCCGGCCAGACCAGCGCGCCATACGAGCACGCTGCGCAGGGCGACGACGTCTACAAAGACGGCGGTGAAATCAGCCTGGGCATCAAGTCGGCTGCCGACATCGGCAACCGTCCGTTCGAGAACCTGCAGCTGGGCGATGCGGCGAAAGTCACCGTCACCGACACCACCGACGAAGTCATCGCGAAGCTGACTGCTACCCCGTTGGTCACTGAAGGCGGCGTGATCACTTACACCGTGACCCTGACCAACAAGGACGGCCTGCCGATCAACAACCACTCGGCCCTGACCTTCACGCTGAACGATGGCAAGACCACCATCACCGTGCCGGCCAACGGCACCGTGGGCACTACCACCGTCACCGCGCCGGACAACCCGTACGTGGGTGCCAACGACCCGGTTGTGAAGTCGATCGCTTCGGTCAGCGGCACGGACGTCGGTAAGTTCGAACAGCTGACTCTGGACAAGGCGCCGGTCACCACCACCGTGACCGACGAACCAGGTTCGGGCACACCGGGTACGGGCAACCAGGGCGACGTCACTACGGTCGGCATCACCGGTACCACTTCGCTGACTGAAGGTGAAACTGGCCAGTACACGCTGACCCTGAGCAATGCGTCCAAGTCCGAAGTCACCATCACGCTCAGCTACAGCGGCACCGCCAAGAACGGTGAGGACTTCTCTGGTGTCACCACCGTGAAGATCCCGGCCAACAGCACAGGCACGACGTTCAACATCGCTACCATCGACGACAAGCTGGTCGAAGGTACCGAGAACTTCACCGTGAAGATCGAGACCGCCACCGGTGGTACCTTTGAGAACCTGCAGGTTGACAGCACCAAGTCGAGCGTGACCACTGCCATCCTCGACAACGACCACCTGCCGGTTTCGCCCGGTGGCGCGGTGTTTGGTGTGGAAGACACTGACTACGTGTTTGCATGGAGTGATTTCAAAACCACCGATGCCGATGGCAACACTGGCTTGTCCGTAACCATTACCTCGCTCCCGGCCGCCGGCACCCTGCAGTTCTTCAACGGTACGGCATGGGTGAACGTGACGGTCAACCAGGTGATCAGCCAGGCTGACATCACTGCCAATAACCTGAAGTTTGTGCCGGCTCTCAACCAGTCGGGCGCGGACAACTATGGTGGCAACGGCGTAGGCAACAAGCAGGCCGACTACGCGCAGTTCAAGTTCAAGCCGAACGACGGCACCAATCTGGGCAGCGAAGTGACCATGAAGGTCGACATCAGCCCGGTTGCCGACAAACCGACCCTGAGCTTCGGCAGCGCTGACATCGACTCCAAAGGCCTGACCAAGGAAGTCTGGAACTCCCTGAAAAACCTGGGTACTGGTGGTAATGGCATTACCGGTGACGACCTGAAGACGGTCTTTGCCAACTCTGGCAGTGCCAACTCCAGCAGCACCATTACCAACGTGCAGTCCGATGGCAGCGTCACCGCTGGCACCGGTTCGAAGACCTCGGGCCTGATCTACCTGGAGGCAGGCAAGACCTATACCTTCAGCGGTACAGCTGACGACAGCTTCGTGCTCACGATCGGTGGCAACACTGTGGTCACGGCTACCTGGGGTGCTGGTGGCAAGATTTCGGGCACCTTTACCCCGACCACCAGCGGTTACTACCCGATCGAGGTCTACCATGCCAACCAGTCCGGTCCAGGCAGCTATGACCTGAACATCCAGGTAGGCTCGGGTACTGTCACCGACCTGAGCAGCTCGAACATCAAGATGTACCAGAACGTGACCGAGATGGCCAATGCTGGCCTTGGCGTATCCGATCTGCACACCGTGAATGGTCAGAGCTACTACGACGGCTACAAACTCAACGAGGGGCCGGAAGGTGGTTCGGTGAAACTGGTCGGTATCTCCACCGCCCTGACCGATACCGACGGCTCGGAAACCCTGAACGTAACCCTGAGCGGCATTCCGAAAGGGACTGTGCTGAGCGATGGTGCGGGTCATACCGTAACGGTAGGCAGTAGCCCGGTTGATGTGACGGGCTGGAAGCTCAGCAGCCTGACACTGACTCCGCCGGCCTACTACAAAGGCTCGTTCGACATCACTGTCACTTCGACTGCCACCGAAAGCCTGGGCGGCTCGGCCATCACTACCGGCAATATCCCGGTCACGGTGTATGGCGCAACCTACAAGGCCAGCGTGGGTACCTCGGGTAACGACACGATGACCGGCAGCGAAGGCAACGACATCATCGTCGCTGACGTGGCGGGCCTGAACGTGGTTCAGGGCAAGAACTACAACATCGCCTTCATGGTCGACAGCTCTGGCAGTATGAGCGACAAGTCGATTGCCGACGCGAAGACGCAGCTGGCTTCGGTGTTCAATTCGCTCAAGGCCAGCCTGGGTTCCGACACCTCGGGTACCGTGAACATCTTCCTGGTCGACTTCGACACTCAGGTGAACAAGAACGTGGCGGTGAACCTTGCCGACCCGGATGCCCTGAGCAAGCTGCAGGCGGTACTGAACTCGATGGTGGGTGGCTACAACGGTGGCGGTACCAACTATGAAGACGCGTTCAAAACCACGTCCAACTTCTTCAACAGCACCATGGCCACCAGCAATAAAGGTGCGGAGAACCTGACCTACTTCATTACCGATGGTAAGCCGACGTATTACCAGAGCGGGGAGAACACCAACCCTAGCCTGTGGAAGAATGGCAAGAACCTGGACGATGTGGTCAACGTCAACAACTACAAGATGGGCGATACCTTCAGTGCCTGGGCCGACGCGACGCACAAGGTCGAGATCAGCAGCAGTGGCGTAGTCAAGGTGCTGACATACTCCGAGAACCGCTGGGGTACGCTGGTGCTTGACTCCACCAAGACGGTCGGCACCCTGCATGCACAGGGCGATGGCACCTACGAGTTCTCCAACCTGGGCGGTACTGGCTACGCAGAGTACTGGAACTATGTGGACTCGGCGGCAGGCTCCACCGCGAGTTTCGCTGTGCTGGGTGGCACCAGCGGCTTGAGCAAAGTCCAGGCTATCGGCCTGAACAGCGATGTCACGCTGAACGACTTGAAGCCATACGACAGCGCCGGCAAGCCGCAGACCAACATCGACCCGTCCGACCTGGCGAAGGCGATTCTCGGTCACACTGAAGCAACGGTGCCAGGTGCCGACACTATCGATGGCGGCAACGGCAATGACATCATCTTCGGCGACTTGATCACCCTCAACGGTGTTGTCAGCGAGGGTTACCAGGCCATGCAGACTTACGTCGCGCAGAAGAGCGGTGTCGAGGTCAGCTCCGTTACCACCAGCAATGTCCACCAGTACATCACCGAGCACTACACCGAGTTCGATATCTCCGGTGCCAAAGACGGCAACGACATCCTGTCGGGCGGCAATGGCAACGATATCCTCTTCGGTCAGGGTGGTAACGACACGCTCGATGGTGGCAAAGGTAATGACATCCTGCTGGGCGGCACTGGCAATGACACCCTGATCGGTGGTCAGGGCAACGATATCCTGATCGGTGGCAGCGGTGCCGACACCTTCGTGTGGAAGGCGGGCGACATCGGTAACGACGTCATCAAGGACTTCAAGGTGGCCGAGGGCGACCGTATCGACCTGAAGGACCTGCTCCAGGGCGAGAAGGGCAGCACCATCGACAACTACCTGAAGCTCACCACGGTGGAAGGCACGACGACGCTGCAAGTCAGCAGCGAAGGCAAGCTGAACGCCGAAGGTGGTATCGCCAACGCAGACGTGACCATCAAGCTGGAAGGGGTGAACTGGTCCAACACCACGATCAACTCGTTGATCAGCGGTGCCGACCCAACCATCATCATCCACAACAAAGACAGCTGATAGACCACCGGGGCCGCTTAGCGGCCCCGGCTCTTTCCCGCCATCTGCCAACAGCGCATACTCTTGCGCCGGGCCTGCGTGCCTGGCGATCTTTGCCTATGCTGCTGTCTACCAACAAGGAACCAACGTGACGAGGGACACCGCCATGTTCTACGTGCAACGCGACGCCGCTGGCCAGTTGCTGCGGGTAGAAGCAGCCGCTTTTGACCAGTTCACCGAAATGCTCCCCGCCGACCATGCCGATGTTCAGGAATGGTTCGCCGATGACGTTGTGGAAAACAGCCTGAACCAGCTCAAGCAAAGCGACCTGGACATGATCCGCGTGCTTGAAGACCTTATCGATGTGCTGACCGCCAAGGGCCTGTTCAAGATCACTGACTTGCCCCCAGGCGCGCAGGCCAAGCTGCTCAACCGCTCCACGGCACGCAAGGCGCTCAGCAGCCTGAACAACCTCATCGACGAAGAAGAGCAGGGCGGGTTGATCTGATCGCAGGCCGCCCCGTCCTCAGTGCTATGGTTATGCGTTAAAGGTATTTAAAATATTGCTCTTATGACTTTATAGTCGCTTCCACTGCGTACCCGTCGACCAATCGATGCGCCGCACGACTTGAACCCACACGGGAAAACCCCGTGCGTTTCTGATCGTTGCGCGCCATTGAAGTCGCGCACTGCGTGGGAGTGAAAAATGTCAGCCGCCTTGAACGCCTTGTCGACCATCGACAGCGCCCAGCCGCAAGTTTTCGAAGTTCGCCCCTTCTCGGGTGCCGTCGGCGCCGAGATCATAGGCCTGGACCTGGCCAAACCGGTCAACGCCGAAGATTTCACCCGTGTCCATCGCGCCCACCTCGACCACCATGTGCTGGTGTTCCGCGACCAGCGCATCAGCCCGGAACAGCAAATCGCCTTCAGCCGCCGCTTCGGTGAGTTGCAGATTCATGTGCTCAAGCAGTTCCTGCTGACTGGCCACCCCGAGATCCTGATCGTTTCCAACATCATCGAAAATGGCCAGAACATCGGCCTGGGTGATGCCGGCAAATTCTGGCACTCCGACCTGTCGTACAAGGAGCTGCCAAGCCTCGGTTCCATGCTGCATGCCCAGGAACTGCCCAGTGAAGGCGGTGACACCCTGTTCGCCGACATGCACAAAGCCTGGGATGCTGTACCTGACGCCCTGCGCAAAGTGGTCGAGGGCCGCAGTGCCGCTCACTCCTACACCGCTCGTTACGCCGAGACCAAATTCGAAGGCAACTGGCGCCCGACCCTGACTGCCGAGCAACTGGCGCAGGTAAAGGAAGTCATTCACCCGGTAGTCCGCACTCACCCGGAAAACGGCCGCAAAGCCCTGTTCGTCAGTGAAGGCTTCACCACCCGCATTGTCGGCCTGCCAGACGACGAAAGCCGTGACGTGCTGCAGCAGCTGTATGCCCTTAGCGTGCTGGAGCAGAACATTTACCGCCACCAGTGGCAGCCCCATGACCTGGTGTTCTGGGATAACCGCTCACTGATCCACCTGGCCACCGGCTGCCCCGCGCACCTGCGGCGCAAGCTGTACCGCACCACCATCCAGGGCGATGCCCCGTTCTGACGACTGAGGAAATCATCATGCGCAAATCCATCAGCCGCCTGGCGGCAAGCATCGGCCTGGGCGCAAGCCTGGTCATCGGCAGCCTGGCCGCCCCCGCCGTGGCCCAGGCCGAAGGCAAGATCCGCATTGCCGAACAATTCGGCATCGTCTACCTGCTGCTGAACGTGGTGCGTGACCAGCACCTGATTGAGAAACACGGCAAGGAGCAGGGCATCGACATCGAAGTCGACTGGGCGCAGCTGTCGGGTGGCTCGGCCATCAACGACGCACTGTTATCCGGTTCGGTGGACATCGCCGGCGCTGGCGTCGGGCCGCTGTTGACCGTCTGGGACCGCACCAAGGGCCGGCAGAATGTGAAGGCCGTGGCTTCGCTGGGCAACTTCCCGTACTACCTGGTCAGCAGCAACCCCAACGTGAAGACCATCGCCGATATCTCCGACAAAGACCGTATCGCCGTTCCGGCGGTGGGTGTTTCGGTGCAGTCGCGCTTCTTGCAATACGCCGCTGCTCAGCAGTGGGGCGACAAGGAATACAACCGCCTCGATAAATACACCTTGGCCGTGCCACACCCGGACGCCACCGCCGCGCTGCTGGCGGGCGGCACCGAGCTGAACGGGCACTTCTCCAACCCGCCGTTCCAGGACCAGGTGCTGGCCAACAAGGACGTGCACGTAGTGCTCAACAGCTACGACCTGCTCGGCCCCAACTCGCCGACCTTGCTGTTTGCTACCGAGAAGTTCCGCAAGGACAACCCCAAAACCTACAAGACCTTCGTCGATGCTCTGGCCGAAGCCGCAGACTTCGCCCAGAAAGACAAGGCGGCTGCCGCCGACACCTATATCCGCGTAACCAAGGCCAAGATCGACCGCGACGCGCTGATCAAGCTCATCGACAACCCACAGTACGAATTCACCGTTACGCCCAAGAACACCTACAAACTGGCCGATTTCCTCTATCGGGTAGGCGCCATCAAGCACAAGCCGGAGTCGTGGAAGGACTACTTCTTCCAGGATGAACGCCCGCTGCAGGGGAGCTGACCGATCATGACCGCCCCATTGCCAGGCCACACGGCCAGCAACCTGAGCCGTGTCGCAACGCCGCCTTTGCTCAAGGTGGATAACCTCAGCCTCGAATACCGCACCGCGCAACGCGTGGTGCGGGCCACCCATCAGGTCAGCTTCGAAGTCGACCGCGCTGATCGTTTTGTACTGCTCGGCCCCTCCGGCTGTGGCAAGTCCACCCTGCTCAAAGCCGTGGCCGGTTTTATCCAGCCGCAAGAAGGGCAGATTCTGCTGCAGGGCCAGACAGTGCGTGGCCCAGGCCCCGATCGAATCGTGGTGTTTCAGGAGTTCGACCAGTTGCCACCGTGGAAAACGGTGAAGCAGAACGTCATGTTTCCGCTGCTGGTGTCTGGCCAGCTCAAGCGGGCGGAGGCGGAGGAACGGGCGCTGCACTATCTGGAAAAGGTCGGTCTGGCCGCCTTTGCCGATGCTTATCCACACACGTTGTCCGGTGGTATGAAGGCACGTGTGGCAATTGCCCGGGCCTTGGCCACCCAGCCCAAGATCCTGCTGATGGATGAGCCGTTCGCCGCCCTGGATGCGCTGACCCGGCGCAAGATGCAGGAAGAGCTGTTGCTCCTGTGGGAGGAGGTGCGGTTCACCCTGTTGTTCGTCACCCACTCCATCGAAGAAGCACTGGTGGTTGGCAACCGTATCCTGCTGTTGTCGCCGCACCCGGGGCGAGTGCGTGCCGAAGTGCACAGCCACCAGTACAACCTGGGCAGCCTGGGTGGTAGCGACTTCCAGGCCAGTGCCCGGCGTATTCACCGTTTGCTGTTCGACGAAGCGGATACCCCGGAACAGGCTGACGACCTTGGCTTCAACGATATCCGCATCGCCTACTGACAGGAGCTTCAGCCATGACCACTACACCTGTACGCCAGGAATACGAGGTGCAGCTGGAGCCGTTGCTCAGTGTGCCTTTGGAACGACAACTGCCGTTGGCCCAGCGCTTGTGGCAGCAAGGCTGGATGCGCAAGGCGGTTATCCTGCTGGTAATCGCCATGCTCTGGGAGGCCGTAGCCCGTTATCAGGGTAACGACCTGCTGCTGCCAAGCTTCTTGCAAACCGCCGCCGCCCTGTGGGACGGCCTGGCCAGCGGTGAACTGCCCGCCAAAGTCGGGGTTTCGCTGGTGATACTGCTCAAGGGCTATGTGCTGGGTATCGTCCTGGCCTTTGGCCTGACCAGTCTGGCGGTTTCGACCCAGCTGGGCCGGGACCTGCTAGGTACACTGACGTCGATGTTCAACCCGTTACCGGCCATTGCGCTGTTGCCACTGGCCTTGCTGTGGTTCGGGCTGGGCGACAACAGCCTGATTTTCGTGCTGGTGCATTCGGTGCTGTGGGCGTTGGCGCTCAATACCTACGCCGGCTTCCTTGGCGTATCGGAAACGCTGCGCATGGCTGGCCGCAACTATGGCCTGAAAGGGCTACGGCTGGTGTTGCACATCCTGGTGCCGGCGGCCTTGCCGTCGATCCTGTCGGGGCTGAAGATCGGCTGGGCGTTTGCCTGGCGTACCCTGATCGCTGCCGAACTGGTCTTTGGTGCCAGCAGCGGCAAGGGCGGGTTAGGCTGGTACATCTTCCAGAACCGCAACGAGCTGTATACCGACAAGGTGTTTGCCGGGTTGGCGGTGGTGATCTTGATCGGTTTGCTGGTGGAGGGGCTGGTGTTCAACACCCTGGAGCGGCTGACCGTGCGGCGCTGGGGGATGCAGCGCTAGGCCGTGAGCCTGTACTGGCCCTTTTGCCGGTGGCCCCGCGCAAGGGCCAGTACAGGCTATAGATTCTGGTACTGAGCAGCTGCATTGCTCAGAATCTTGCCAATCTCTCCCCGCAATTCTGCAGGCTGCTCCACCACCACCCCATCCCCATGGCTCAACAGCCACCAGCGCAATGGCCAACCGTCACTCACCGTGGCCCGTAGCCGGTGGCCATGCTCCAGCGCCGTCAGCTGCATATCGTTGCTCAACGGTGCAACCCGCAACTGCCGCGCCAGTGCGTCGCTGATCCGCGCCACCAGCTCCACCCCTTCACCCTGCGCCGGTTGCAACGCGTCCCCCCGCAGGTGCGTCAGCAAGTCGAAATTACCGCGCAATTCGCCCACCGCACTTGCCGACCAGTGCCAGCCGAACGGGATGCTCTTGTCATTGCGCTCCAGCGGAAATATCAGCGAAAGCTCGTTGAGGTCACGCTCGACCGTGCGTTTGCTGACCGTGAAGCCCACGTCACGCAGGCGCCACACCAACTCGGCGCTGGTTATGCCTGGGGAGCGGCTGGGCAACTGGCGCAGCAGTGCCCACTGTCGGCTGAGGGTGGCGCGGGTGGTGGCGAACGGCAAAAGATAACGTCCTTGTCTAGGCTTGCCGCAATAGGATGGCGGCACGCGAGGGGCATGGCAATTGGCCACAGCCTGCTCAGATCAAGGAAGTCGCATTTGGTTGCCTGGTACGGAATCGTTCGCGACAGGTTTTGACGTGACGTCACGCAGAATCACGCCTCATCACAGCCGAAGGTTGGGGTTGTGCGTCGTTCAATGAGGATGAACATGTCTGCTGCCAGCAATATCCATTCGCTGCTTGCCCGCCTTCTGCCCGAGCGGGTCATCGCTCCACCGACCCCCGTCGGGAGGCGGCTACCCCTGTTCGCCGGCGTGGGCTTGCCCAGCCAGCGCTCATTGCTGGTCAACCGCCTGGATGAGGCCAGTGATCTGCAGGCGGTATACGTCGACCTGCGCCGTCAGGCGTTGCAAGGCAGTGTGGCGGCCTTGAACGACCTCGGCTGGGTCTGGCTCAACGGAAAGTACTGGCGCGCCGATACCGTGCTGGCCGGTCACCTGCTGCGCATGGCTGCTCTGCAGGGCAATGCCGCCGCCTGGTTCAATCTCGGGCAGCAGCATTATTTTGGCAAAGGCATCGACCCCTCCTACGTGCAGGCGGCGGAGTGCTACCGGCAGGCCTTCGAACGGGGCATGTTGCACGCGGCTGCAGCATTGGGTGACCTGTATGAGGAAGAAGTGTGCGATGGCGACCAGGATTGGCAGGTCGACCTGGTGCAGGCTTACCAGTGGTTCATGCGTGGGGCCGAGCGAGGTGAGGCACGCTGCCGTTTCGAGGTGGGTTACCGGTTGATGCACGGGCTGTATGTGGATGCCGACCTCAAGGCCGCGTTGTACTGGCTGGAGCTGGCGGCCGCGGCGGGGGTGGTACAGGCAGCCGAGGAGTTGGCGGTGCATTTCAGCAGCCGGGACGCGGTGCGCTACCAGGAGTGGCGGGACCGGGCGGTGCAGATGGGCAGCACACTGGCACTGACCATGAAGCTGGAGGACCAGATCCAGCCATAAGGCCGCGCAAAATCCCCGGCATGAACAACAATTCATTCATGCCCCCCGTCACCCCCTGTTGACGACAGGGGTAGGGCAAGGCGTATATTGATAGTTAGCAAACTATGAATATCCTTGGTTCCTTCCATGTCCCTTGATCTCCTGCGCCTGCAAGTCAGCAGCGGCATGGTGGTTGCCGCTCGCCACTGGCGGCGCATCTGTCACACCGCCCTGACCGGTTACGGTATTTCCGAGGCCTGCGCCGCGCCTCTGCTGATGATCGTGCGCCTGGGCGATGGCGTGCATCAGGTGGCTGTTGCCCAGGCTGCCGGCCTCGAAAGCCCGTCGCTGGTGCGCCTGCTCGACCAACTGTGCAAGGCCGGCCTGGTATGCCGCAGCGAGGACCCACTGGACCGCCGCGCCAAAGCCCTGAGCCTGACCGCAGAAGGCCGCGCCCTGGCCGAAGCCATCGAAACCGAGCTGGTTCGCCTGCGCCGCGATGTGCTGAACGGCATCGACCAGGCCGACCTGGAAGCTGCCTTGCGCGTGCTGCGTGCCTTCGAAGCGGCCGGCCTGGGCAGCACGGGCGGGGCGGCATGAACGGTTTCTTCAGCTCGGTCCCCCCGGCGCGTGACTGGTTCTACGGCGTGCGTACCTTCGCTGCCTCGATGATCGCCCTGTACATTGCGCTGCTCATGCAGTTGCCACGTCCCTACTGGGCGATGGCCACGGTGTACATCGTCTCTAGCCCGTTCGTCGGCCCGACCAGTTCCAAGGCCCTGTACCGCGCCGTGGGCACACTGTTGGGGGCCGGTGGCGCGATTTTCCTGGTGCCGCCACTGGTGCAGTCGCCGTTGTTGCTCAGCATCGCCATTGCCTTGTGGACGGGCACCTTGTTGTTCCTTTCGCTGAACCTGCGTACGGCCAACAACTACGTGCTGATGCTGGCCGGTTATACCCTGCCGATGATTGCGCTGGCGGTTGTGGATAACCCGTTGGCAGTGTTCGACGTGGCATCGTCCCGGGCGCAGGAAATCTGCCTGGGTATCGTCTGCGCGGCAGTGGTCGGTGCCATTTTCTGGCCGCGCCGGCTGGCCCCTGTGGTGGTGGGCGCCACCGGTAGCTGGTTCACCGAAGCGATCCGCTACAGCGACACCTACCTGGCCCGCGAAGTCAGTGCCGACAAGGTCGGTGGCATGCGCGGGGCGATGGTCGCCACCTTCAACTCGCTGGAGCTGATGATCGGCCAGCTCGGCCATGAAGGTGCCGGCCCGCATACGCTGAAAAACGCCCGTGAGTTGCGCGGGCGCATGATTCATCTGCTGCCAGTGATCGACGCCCTTGATGACGCACTGGTTGCCCTTGAAGGCCGTGCCCCGGCGCAGTTCGTTCAGCTTCAGCCAGTGCTTGAAGCTGCCCGCGAATGGCTCAAAGGCACTGCCGAAAGTGCTTCGGTCGCACGCTGGACCGCACTGCATGAACAGATCGATCGCCTGCAGCCCGGCGCTGCCGCGCTCGACCAACGTGCCGAGCTGCTGCTGTCCAACGCCCTGTACCGTCTGAACGAATGGGCTGACCTGTGGCAGGACTGCTGTACCCTGCAACATGCCCTGCGTACCGACGATACCAAGCCTTGGCGCGCGGTGTACCGCCACTGGCGCCTAGGCCGCCTGACGGCGTTCTTCGACCGTGGCCTGATGCTGTATTCAGTAGCCTCCACCGTATTGGCGATCGTTGTCGCCTGCGGCCTGTGGATCGGTCTGGGCTGGAACGACGGCGCCAGCGCGGTGATCCTCGCCGCTGTGTCGTGCAGCTTCTTTGCCGCCATGGACGACCCGGCACCGCAGATCTACCGGTTCTTCTTCTGGACGCTGATGTCGGTCATATTCTCCAGCCTGTACCTGTTCCTGGTGCTGCCCAACCTGCACGACTTCCCGATGCTGGTGCTGGCCTTCGCCGTGCCGTTCATCTGCGTCGGCACCCTGACCGTGCAGCCGCGCTTCTACCTGGGTACCTTGTTGACCATCGTCAACACCTCGACGTTTATCAGCATCCAGGGCGCCTACGACGCCGACTTCTTCACCTTCCTCAACTCCAACCTGGCCGGCCCCGTGGGCCTGCTGTTCGCTTTCATCTGGACCTTGGTAATGCGCCCGTTCGGTGTGGAACTGGCGGCCAAACGCATGACCCGCTTCGCCTGGCGCGACATCGTCGAAATGACCGAACCCGCCACCCTGGCCGAGCACCGCCAGGTGGGTGTGCAGATGCTCGACCGCCTGATGCAGCACCTGCCGCGCCTGTCGCAAACCGGACAGGACAGCGGCGTGGCCTTGCGCGACCTGCGCGTAGGGCTAAACCTGCTCGACTTGCTCGCCTACATGCCGCGTGCCGGCCAGCAAGCCCGCGAACGCCTGAATACGGTGGTCGAGGAAGTTGGCGCACACTACGGCGCCTGCCTGCGTGCCGGTGAACGCCTGCATGCCCCGGCCGCGCTGCTGCGCAACATGGAGCGCGCACGCCTGGCGTTGAACCTGGATGAGCTGTACGAGCGCGGCGATGCCCGCACCCACCTGCTGCATGCCCTGAGCGGCCTGCGACTGGCGCTGTTGCCGGGTGTGGAAGTGATGCTCGAACCCGCCGAACAACCGCAACTGCCCCCCGGCCTCGACGGAGCCCCTCTGTGATTGGTGAACTGGATATCAGCGGGGTGTTCCTGCCCACGCTGCTGGTGATGATGTTTGGCACCTACCTGTTGTTCCTGGGGGTGCACGCGGTGCTGGTGCGCCTGCACTTCTACCGCCTGGTCTGGCACCGGGCGTTGTTCAACGTTGCTCTGTATGCCGTGCTGCTTGGCGCGGTGGATCACTTTTGCCGAAACCTGATGCTGCCATGAAAAAACCTTTGCTGACCCTGGGCCGTGTGGTCCTGACCTTGCTGGTAGTGACCTTCGCCGCCGTGCTCGTGTGGCAGATGGTGGTGTACTACATGTTTGCCCCCTGGACCCGCGACGGCCACATTCGCGCCGACGTGATCCAGATTGCCCCGGATGTGTCCGGGTTGATCCAGAAGGTCGAGGTGCGCGACAACCAGACCGTCAAACGCGGCGACGTGCTGTTCACCATCGACCAGGACCGCTTCACACTGGCCCTGCGCCAGGCCAAGGCCACCCTCGGTGAGCGGCAGGAAACCCTGGCCCAGGCCTCGCGCGAAGCACAGCGCAACCGCAAGCTGGGCAACCTGGTGGCCGCCGAGCAACTGGAAGAAAGCCAGTCCCGCGAGGCCCGCGCCCGCTCGGCTGTCAGCGAGGCACAGGTGGCGGTCGATACCGCCCAGCTCAACCTCGACCGCTCGGTGGTGCGCAGCCCGGTAGACGGCTACCTCAACGACCGCGCCCCGCGTAATCACGAATTCGTCACCGCCGGCCGTCCTGTATTGTCCGTGGTCGACAGCGCTTCGTACCACGTCGATGGCTACTTCGAAGAAACCAAGCTGGGCGGTATCCAGATCGGTGATGCCGTGGACATTCGTGTGATGGGCGACAACACCCGCCTGCGCGGCCATGTGCAAAGCTTCGCTGCCGGCATTGAAGACCGCGACCGTAGCAGCGGCGCCAACCTGCTGCCCAACGTCAACCCGGCGTTCAGCTGGGTGCGCCTGGCCCAGCGTATTCCGGTGCGCATCGCCTTCGACGAAGTGCCGGCAGACTTCCGCATGATTGCCGGGCGCACCGCCACGGTGTCGATCATCGAGGGCCAGCACCCATGAAACAGATGATCCTGGCCGGCCTGTGCCTGTCGCTTGGGGCCTGCATGATGGTGGGACCGGACTATGAGGTGCCGCAGGACGCGGCGGTACAACGCAGCGACCTTAACGGCCCGTTGCGTCAGGATGCCGACAGCGTGGTCTCGGCACCGGTACCTGAGGACTGGTGGCAGCTGTATCAGGATCAACGGCTGAACGAACTGGTGCGCCAGGCTTTGAGTGCCAACACCGAATTGCGCGTAGCCGCCGCCAACATCGCCAAGGCCCGCGCGCAGGTCGAAGTGGCCGAATCGCAAGGTGGCTTCAACGGCGGCGTCAAACTGGGTGCCCAGCGCCTGCAGGAGTCGGGTGAAGCCTTCCTGCTGCCCGAGAAGGTGCCGGTAGCCAACATCGGCGAGGCGATCATCAGCGCTTCGTATCAGTTCGACCTGTGGGGCACTTTCAAGCGGGGTACCGAGGCTGCCAAGGCCAACGCCGACGCAGTGCAGGCCGCTGCCGACACTGCCCGCATCACCCTGGTGGCGGATGTGGTCAAGGCTTATACCCAAGTGTGCTCGGCCAACGAGGAATACCACATCGCCCGCGAGTCGCTCGATTTGCAGGAGCAGAGCGTGAAGCTGAACCAGCGCTTGCGTGATGCCGGGCGTGGCGATGAAACCCAGGTCACCCGGTCGCAAACCCAGTTCAAGTCGTTGCGTGCCGAACTGCCGCGTTTCAAGGCAGAGCGCGAGACCGGCATGTATACCCTGGCGGCTCTGCTGGCCAAGCCTGTTGACCAGTTGCCTGCCGGCACCGCCGATTGTGCCGAGCTGCCGCACCTGAACCAACTGGTGCCAGTGGGCGATGGCGCTGCGTTGCTCAAGCGTCGTCCCGATGTGCGTCAGGCTGAACGTCAATTGGCCGCAGCTACCGCGTACATTGGCGTTGCCACCGGTGCGCTGTACCCGGACATCAGCATCGGTGCCCAGGTCGGTACTATCGGCATCCTGGAGAACCTGGGCGAGCCCGCGACCAACCGCTGGGGCTTTGGCCCGCAGATCAGCTGGAGCATCCCTACCAACGGCACCCGTGCGCGCATTCGCATGGCCGAAGCCTCTACTCAGGCGGCCTTGGCAAACTTTGATGGCGTAGTGCTGAACGCCATTCGCGAAACCCAGACCCGCCTGGCGCAATACAGCGCGTTGCTGGACCGGCGCGATGCGCTGGCCGAGGCAGAAAAATCGGCCAAGGAAGCGGCGGACCAGACGCACCGGTATTACCAGGCGGGGCGTGAGTCGTTCCTGGCGGATTTGCAGGCGACGCGGACCTATACCGACATGCGTGCGCAGCTGGCTGCGGCCAATAGCCAGGTGGCGATGGGGCAGATCGGGGTGTTCCTTGCTCTCGGTGGTGGCTGGAAGGATACCGCCAGGCCTTGAGGCTCAATCGCCGGCAAGCTAGCTCACAAGTCCCGCGCATCTCCGTCCCATCAGATTTGTAGCAAGATTTTTCATGAATTCCGCCTAGCACCCTTGAGGGAAACCAAGTCGGAGTGAACAATGTTCTCTTTCGCATTCCCTCCGAGACTGGCCATGAAAACCCGTTCCCGTCTGCTTGCCTGGTTTCTTTGGCCGGTGCTGGCGCTGTGCAGCACCATGGCGATGGCCGAAGCCCCCGCCGAGGCCACCAAGGCCTTGCACCTGCTCGATTACATTGGCGCCGACTACCCGCCGACTGTGCGCGATGGCAAAGTGATCGACGATGGCGAATACCGTGAACAACAGGAGTTCAGCGCGGTATTGGCCGACCTGATAAAAGCCTTGCCGGCACACGCTGAGCAAACTGGGCTTGAGCAGGGTGTACAGGCGCTGCGCCAAGCCATTGATGAACGCCAGGATGGCGCGGCTGTAGCCAGGCAAGCCAGGCAACTGGGCGCACGTCTGGCGGTGGCTTATGAAGTCAGCCAAGCCCCGGTGATTACCCCGGACCCAGCCCGTGGCGCTGCGTTGTATGCGCAGAACTGCTCGATCTGCCACGGCGACACAGGCGCAGGCGATGGTCCTGCAGGTGTCGGGTTGGAGCCGGCGCCCGCTAACCTGCGTGACGCTGCGCGCCTCGACCAGTTGAGCCTGTTCGACCTCTACAACACCTTGGCCCTTGGCATCGACGGCACCGAAATGCCGTCCTTCGCCGATCAGCTGGACGACCGTCAGCGCTGGGATGTGGCCGCTTACATCGCCAGTTTCTCAGCCAACCCACAGGCCGCCAAAGGCGACAAGACCTGGAACATCGCCGACCTGGCACGCCAGACTCCAGCCGAAGTCGCCGCCAACGAAGGCAATGCGGTCGTGGAGGCATTTCGCGCCCAGCGTGCCCAGCCGCCGCAGGTCAAACGTGGCCCGGCGCAATTGCTGGAATACACCGCCAGTACCTTGGACAAGAGCCTCGCCGCCTACCGTGCAGGCGATCACGACCAGGCCTATGACCTGTCGGTAGCGGCCTACCTGGAAGGCTTCGAACTGGTGGAAAGCTCACTGGACAACATTGACACCCAAGTGCGCAAGGACACCGAAAAATCCCTGATGGCCTACCGCCAATCGTTGCAGGACGGGCTGCCCGTGGCCCAGGCCGAGCAACGGCTGGCCGAAGCCAAGACCAGGCTCGACCAGGCCGCGAAACTGTTGGGTAGCGATGGCCTGAGCTGGTCACTGAGCTTTATCTCCGGCTTGCTGATCCTGCTGCGCGAAGGCCTTGAAGCCATTCTGGTTCTGGCGGCGATCCTGGCCTTCCTGCGCAACACCGGCCAGCAGTCGGCGGTGCGCAGCGTCAACATCGGCTGGGGCCTGGCGCTGGTTGCAGGCTTTGCCACCTGGGCGCTGGCGGCTTACGTGATCGATGTGGGTGGGGCCCAGCGCGAGCTGCTGGAAGGTTGCACGGCGCTGTTCGCTGCAGTGATGGTGCTGTGGCTCGGCGTGTGGATGCATGACCGACGCCACGCCACAGCCTGGCAGAACTACATCAAGAGCAGCCTGGTCAGTGGCGGAGGGCGTTTCGGCTTCGCCTTGCTGGCGTTCTTCTCGGTGTACCGCGAACTGTTTGAAGTGATTCTGTTCTACGAAACCCTGTGGCTGCAGGCAGGCCCTGCCGGGCATCAGGCGGTGCTGGCAGGTGGCGCCACCGCGCTGGTGCTGTTGGTGGGGTTGGCGTGGGTGATCTTGCGTGGCTCTGCGAAGCTGCCGCTTTCACTGTTCTTCAGCATCAACGCCGCGTTGCTGTGCGCGCTGTCGGTGGTGTTCGCCGGGCATGGCGTGAAAGCGCTGCAAGAGGCCGGTGTACTGGGTACGCGACCGGTGGCGTTCTTCGAGTTCGACTGGCTGGGGATTCATGCGGATGCCTACTCGCTGTCAGCGCAGGCGGTGGCCTTGCTGGCCATCATGTTCCTGTATGGGCGCTCGCGGTTGGCGGAAAAGCGCAGGGCGGCGGCCAGCTGAGGCCGCCATCCTGAGAAACCTATTTGATCAGGCAGGTTGTGGCGCCTTGAGAATGTTCTGCAGCAGCTGGACACTTTCGACGGCGTCATGACCCAGGCTGGTCAGGTAGCCGCCATCAGGTTGATCGGTCAGCCCTTTTTCATGCAGACGTTGCGCAGCCGCGATCAGGGCAGGGGCGGCGGTGCTGGTTATCTTGATGCCTTCCTGGCTGCTGTCGTGTTTGAACAGCGCGAGTACTTCCAGTTCGTCGATCAGATCGGGGGTAAATGGCATGGCAGCTCCTGACTTCCAGACAAGGATGGCGGCACCGTCAGCGGTGCCTGACCTTCGAGTGTAGTCGGGTTATTCGTCCTCGCCTTGATCCATCTCAGGCGGCAGCTCCGGCAGCGCCCGCAGGGCGTTCTCGTACCACTCGCCGTTGAACTCGCGGTCTTCCGTCAGCATGTTGTCGATCTCGAAGGCCAATACATGAGCCATCAGGTTGAGGATGTCCTCACGCTCGTAGCCGACCAGGGTCAGCTTGTTGAAGGTGGCCTTGGCCGCAGCCGGTTCGCCGCTCTCAATCTGGTTCTCGATAGCTTGGGTCAGCGTCGCCTCGGCGAAGGCTTCGTCGTCGTCATTGTCGATGTCGGTGGGCTCGCTCATGGCGGTACTCCTGTTGTGGGGCACACAGTGTGCCATGCCTGTAGCGGCAATGCCCGGGCATTGACGGGGTGCATGACGCTGGTCAGGGACGGGCGTACGGTCTATAAAAGCCGGGCCAACCCCTTACGGCCTGGAGGCTGTTACCTCATGCTCAAGCTTTACGGATTCTCGGTCAGCAACTACTACAACATGGTCAAGCTGGCCCTGCTGGAAAAAGGCCTGCCCTTCGAGGAAGTCACTTTCTATGGCGGCCAGGCGCCACAGGCCTTGGCAGTGAGCCCTCGGGGCAAGGTGCCAGTGCTTGAAACCGAACACGGCTTCCTGAGTGAAACCAGTGTGATCCTCGACTATATCGAACAGACCCAGGGCGGCAAGGCACTGCTGCCGGCCGACCCGTTCGGGCAGGCCAAGGTGCGTGAGCTGCTCAAGGAAATCGAGCTGTACATCGAGCTGCCGGCGCGTACCTGCTATGCCGAGTCGTTCTTTGGCATGTCGGTTGAGCCGCTGGTCAAAGAGAAAGCCCGGGCCGATCTGCTGGCCGGGTTTGCCACCCTCAAGCGTAACGGTCGCTTTGCGCCGTTTGTGGCAGGTGAGCAACTGACGCTGGCAGACCTGATGTTCTGCTTCTCGGTCGACCTGGCTTATGCCGTGGGCAAGAAGGTGCTGAACATCGACTTCCTGGCGGACTTCCCGCAGGCCAAGGCGTTGTTGCAGCTGATGGGCGAGAACCCGCACATGGCGCGGATCGTGGCAGACAAGGAGGCGGCGATGCCAGCCTTCATGGAGATGATTCGAAGCGGTAAACGCTAAGGGTCCGGGGCCGCGAGGCGGCCCCGGTTCCTGATCAACGCGAGGCCAGCAATGCCTTGCCGCGAATAACCGCCGCGCGCACCTGCGCCGGCGCCGTACCACCAATGTGGTCACGGGCATTCACCGACCCTTCCAGGGTCAGCACGGCAAACACGTCCTGCTCGATCTGGTCGCTGAACTGGCGCAGTTCGTCCAGGCTCATTTCGGCCAGGTCTTTGCCAGTGTCCACGCCATACTTCACCGCGTGGCCAACGATTTCGTGGCAGTCACGGAACGGCAGGCCACGGCGTACCAGGTAGTCGGCCAGGTCGGTGGCGGTGGAGAAGCCGCGCAGGGCCGCTTCACGCATGATGGCGTGCTTGGGCTTGATCGCCGGGATCATGTCGGCAAAGGCACGCAGCGAGTCGCGCAGGGTATCGGCAGCGTCGAACAGCGGCTCCTTGTCTTCCTGGTTGTCCTTGTTATAGGCCAGCGGCTGGCCTTTCATCAGGGTCAGCAGGCCGGTCAGGGCGCCGAACACGCGGCCGCTCTTGCCACGTACCAGTTCTGGCACGTCCGGGTTCTTTTTCTGCGGCATGATCGAGCTGCCGGTGCAGAAGCGGTCCGGCAGGTCGATGAACTGGAACTGCGCGCTGGTCCACAACACCAGCTCTTCGGAGAAGCGCGACAGGTGCATCATCGCCACGCTGGCAGCGGCGCAGAATTCGATGGCGAAGTCGCGGTCCGACACGCCGTCCAGCGAGTTGCCGGCCACGGCCTCGAAGCCCAGCAGCTTGCAGGTGAGTTCGCGGTCGATCGGGTAGGTGGTGCCCGCCAGCGCGGCGCTGCCCAGCGGCATGCGGTTGGTGCGCTTGCGGCAGTCGACCAGGCGCTCGTAGTCGCGGCTGAGCATTTCGAACCAGGCCAGCAGGTGGTGGCCGAAGGTGACCGGCTGGGCCGTCTGCAGGTGGGTGAAGCCAGGCATGATGGTTTCGGCTTCACGCTCGGCCTGCTCCAGCAGGCCCTGCTGCAGGCGGGTGATTTCGGCCAGGATCAGGTCGATTTCATCGCGCAGCCACAGGCGGATATCGGTGGCCACCTGGTCGTTGCGGCTACGGCCGGTGTGCAGCTTCTTGCCGGTGATGCCGATACGGTCGGTCAGGCGTGCTTCGATGTTCATGTGCACGTCTTCGAGGTCGACGCGCCAGTCGAAGTTGCCAGCCTCGATCTCGCCCTGGATGGTTTTCAGGCCATCGATGATGGTGTCGCGCTCGGCATCGCTGAGCACGCCGACCTGCGCCAGCATGGTGGCATGGGCGATCGAACCCATGATGTCGTGGCGGTACAGGCGCTTGTCGAAATCGACCGAGGCGGTGAAACGGGCGACGAAGGCGTCGACGGGCTCACTGAAGCGGCCGCCCCAGGACTGATTGGTCTTGTCGGTGCTCATGGATTCACTCATTGCAGGCGTGAACGAAAAAGTGGCGCCGATGATAGCAGGGTTGGGCTGGCCGCCGCAGGGCGCTGGTCGAGAGAAATGCCCGGATAACGGCAGAGAACGATTTTAAGGAATGAACGGCAGTGTTCCACGGACCGTCTACAGTTGGACAGAGGACAGGCAGTGAATCTGCCGTCCGAGTGAATCTTTGGCCATCGCACCGGTCTAGAGCGTGACCGCAGTGTCGCTCGAACCACACCTGTCTACGCTATACCTGTGCGAGACTCATTCAGGAATCCAGCGCAATTATGAATGTCCTGATCGTTGATGACGAACCCCAAGGCCGTGAACGCCTCAGCCGGCTGCTCGGCGAACTGGAGGGTTACACCGTGCTGGAGCCTAGCGCCACCAACGGCGAGGAGGCCTTGGCGCTGATCGAAAGCCTCAAGCCCGATGTGGTCCTGCTGGACATCGGCATGCCAGGCCTGGATGGCCTGCAGGTTGCCGCACGCTTGTGCGAACGCGAGGCGCCGCCGGCGGTGGTGTTTTGCACCGGGGATGATGAATACGGTGCCGAGGCATTCAAGGACAGTACCCTCAGCCATGTGACCAAGCCGTTCCAGGCCCAGGCGCTGCGCGATGCCTTGCGCAAGGCCGAAAAACCCAACCGCGCCCAGTTGGCGGCGCTTACCCGGCCGGCCAATGAAGGTGGCGGCCCGCGCAGCCACATCAGTGCCCGCACGCGCAAAGGTATCGAGCTGATTCCTTTGCCCCAGGTGATCTATTTCATTGCCGACCACAAATACGTGACCTTGCGGCATGAGGCGGGGGAGGTGCTGCTCGACGAGCCGCTCAAGGCCCTGGAAGACGAGTTTGGCGAACGCTTCGTGCGGATCCACCGCAATGCGCTGGTGGCCCGTGAGCGTATCGAGCGCTTGCAGCGCACCCCGCTGGGGCATTTTCAGTTGTACCTGAAAGGCCTGGACGGTGATGCCCTGACCGTCAGCCGGCGGCATGTGGCGGGCGTGCGCAAGATGATGCAAACCCTCTGATTCGGCGCCCGCATGGCAAGGGCTGCGCCCTTGTTCGCGGCTAAAGCCGCTCCTACAGGTACGGTGCCGCTCCGAAGGCGGTGATTAGCCTGTGGGAGCGGGTTTACCCGCGAAGGGGCCCTCAGCTGATCCACATCTGCTAGCGATACCAGCGATGCTGTTATCATCGACGGTATTTCTCTGGATCGGGGCGTTTCATGTCCACTCGCGAAATCCGCATTGCCACCCGTAAAAGTGCCTTGGCCCTGTGGCAGGCCGAATACGTCAAAGCCCGCCTCGAGCAGGCTCACCCCGGTCTGCTGGTGACCCTGGTGCCCATGGTCAGCCGTGGTGACAAGCTGCTCGATGCGCCGCTGGCCAAAATCGGCGGCAAGGGCCTGTTCGTCAAGGAACTGGAAACCGCCCTGCTGGACAACGAAGCCGACATCGCCGTGCATTCGATGAAGGACGTGCCCATGGACTTCCCCGAAGGCCTTGGCCTGTACTGCATCTGCGAGCGCGAAGACCCGCGCGATGCCTTCGTTTCCAATACCTTCGACAGCCTTGAAGCGCTGCCTGCCGGCAGCATCGTCGGCACCTCCAGCCTGCGCCGCCAGGCCCAGTTGCTGGCGCGCCGCCCAGACCTGCAAATCCGCTTCCTGCGAGGCAACGTCAACACCCGCCTGGCCAAGCTGGATGCTGGCGAGTACGACGCCATCATTCTCGCTGCAGCCGGCCTGATCCGCCTGGGCTTCGAAGACCGCATCACCTCCACCATCAGCGTCGATGACAGCCTGCCGGCTGGCGGGCAGGGCGCGGTGGGCATCGAGTGCCGCAGCGCCGACGTCGAGATCCACGCGCTGCTGGCGCCACTGCACCATGCCGACACTGCCGACCGGGTAGTGGCCGAGCGTGCTCTGAACAAACGCCTGAATGGCGGCTGCCAAGTGCCGATCGCCTGCTACGCGGTACTCGAAGGCGACCAGCTGTGGCTGCGTGGCCTGGTCGGTCAGCCTAGCGGCGGCACCTTGTTGGTGGCCGATGCCCGCGCCCCCCGCTCTGCCGCTGAAACGCTTGGCGTACGGGTGGCCGAAGACCTGCTGGGCCAGGGCGCCGAAGCCATCCTCAAGGAAGTCTACGGCGAGGCTGGTCACCCGTGAGCCAATGGCGCCTGTTGCTGACCCGCCCTGCCGAGGACTGCGCAGCACTGGCGCAGAGCCTGGCGGCAGCGGGGGTAGGCAGCAGCTGCATGCCGCTGCTGGAGATAGCGCCCGTCACCGTGCAGGCCCGGCAACGCCTGTTGCTGGAAGGCCTGCATGGCTTCCAGGCGATCATCGTGGTCAGCAAACCTGCCGCACGGCTGTTGCTTGAGCAACTGGCCGAGGCCGGTTTGCAGCCGCCACGGCAAGGCTGGTTCACCGTGGGCGAGGCCACTGCCGCAGTGTTGCAGGAGAAAGGCCTGGGGGCGAGCTGCCCGCCGCGTGGTGATGACAGCGAAGCCTTGCTGGCGCTCCCGGCCCTGCGCCAGGCCGTTGCCGTGCCTGCGCCGCGTGTATTGATCGTTCGCGGCGTCGGAGGTCGCGAACTGCTGGCAGAGCGTCTTGCAGAGCAAGGTGCTAGTGTCGAATATCTGGAACTGTATCGTCGCTGCCTGCCGGCTTACCCGGCGGGCACCCTGAAGCGTCGCATCGAAGCGGAACGCCTCAATGGCCTGGTGGTCAGCAGTGGGCAGGGTTTTGAACATTTGCAGCAGCTGGCCGGCGCCGATTGGCCGCAGTTGGCACAGTTGCCGCTGTTCGTGCCCAGCCCGCGGGTCGCCGAGCAGGCCAGGGCCGCCGGGGCCCAACAGGTTGTGGATTGCCGTGGCGCCAGTGCCACGGCCTTGCTGGCAGCCGTGCAGCGCAGCGCTGCACCTGCCTCTTAAGGCGCTAAGCTGAAGGCGATGCGCCCCCATGCAAAGGATGGATACGTGAGCGAGACTGTCTTGTCCAATAACGATCAGCCGTCGGCACAGGCGCCGGCGGAACCCGTCACCGCCCCACCCGCCAAGCGCTCCGGCAGTGGCCTGGCAGCGCTGGCCTTGCTGCTGGGTGCAGCCGGGGTGGCGATAGGTGGCTGGGGTGTCTGGCAGGTACGCCAACTGCAAGGCAGTGAGTTCAACCAGGGCCAGCACATCGAAGCGCTGAACCAGCGCGCCGAAGCCTTGCAACAACGCGAACAGCAAATCAGCGCGCAACTGGCCAGCCTGCCGGCTGCCAGCGAGCTGGAAGACCGCCGCCGCCTGGTGGCGCAATTGCAAGGTGACCAGCAACGCCTCAGCCAGCGCCTGGAAACCGTACTTGGCGAGAGCCGCAAGGAATGGCGCCTGGCCGAGGCCGAGCACTTGCTGCGCCTGGCCACCCTGCGCTTGTCGGCGCTACAGGACATCACCAGCGCCAAGGCCCTGGTCGAGGGCGCTGACGAAATTCTGCGCGAACAGAGCGACCCAGGTGCCTTCGCTGCTCGCGAACAACTGGCACGCAGCCTGGCCACGCTCAACAGCACCCAGCAGCCAGACCGTACCGGCCTGTTCCTGAAGCTGGCCGCTCAGCGCGAGCTGGTGCAGCAGCTCAGTGCCCAGTCCCCCGAGTTTGCCAGCGACGCCGATGCACTCGGCGCCCTGACTGCAGACGGTGATGGTGCGAGTCGCCTGTCGCAGTGGTGGGCAGAAATATCCAAGTACTTCCAGATCGACTTCAATGCCGATGACAACGTGCGGCCGTTGCTCGCCGGGCAGCAACTGAACCAGCTGCGCCTGGCCCTGAGCCTGACCATCGAGCAGGCCCAGTGGGCCGCACTCAATGGTGATGCCAAGGTTTACACCCAGGCGCTGGACGACGCCCGTAGCGTACTGTTGGCCAACTTCAACGCCGACAACCCGCAAAGCAAGGCCATGCTCGACAGCCTGAATGCCCTGGCCGACCAACCGGTGTCGGTGGTTACCCCCGACCTCAGCGAGAGCCTGGCGGCCGTGCAGGCCTATATTCAGCGCCGCCACCTGCCGGCCGAGGCTGAAGGGGGCAAGCCATGAAGCGTGTCTACCTGCTGGCTGTGCTGGCGATTGTGGTCGCTGCGGCGTTGGGGATCGCAGTTGCCAAGCACAGCGGCTACGTGCTGATTTCCTATGGTGGCTTCCGCTATCAGTCGGGGCTGTGGGCGGCCTTGGCCGGCCTGCTGGCCGTGGTCGCACTGCTGTTGCTGTTGCGTTACCTGGTTGGCCTGGTGCTGGCCTCCAGCGGCGTGGTCAACCCGTGGTCGCGGCGCAACCGTAGCCGGCGCATTCGTGTGGCCATCGAACAGGGCCAGCTGGACCTCGCCGAAGGCCGCTGGGCCAGCGCCCAGCGCCACTTGCACCGTGCCGCCGAGGCCGAGCGCCAACCGCTGCTGTATTACCTTGGTGCCGCGCGTGCCGCCAACGAGCAAGGCCGCACCGAAGACAGCGACAACCTGCTGGAGCGGGCGCTGGAGCGCCAGCCGCAAGCAGAGCTGGCCATTGCCCTGACGCATGCCCAGTTGCAGATGGACCGTGGCGAAGGTGACGGGGCCCTGGAAACGCTGCTGGCCATGCAGGAGCGTCACCCGCACAACACTCAGGTGCTGCGTCTGCTGCAACGCCTGCACCTGGAACGTGGTGACTGGTCGGCCCTCATCCGCCTTTTGCCCGACTTGCGCAAGGGCAAGGTACTGCCGCCCGCCGAGCTGGCTGCCCTTGAACAACGCGCCTGGGGCCAGAACCTGAGCCTGGCCACCACCCGTGGCGAAGACGCTCAAAGTGCGCGTCAGGCCCTGGAGCGAGCCTGGCAGCAATTGACCGCAGCCCAGCGCCAGGAGCCACAGCTGGTGCTGGCATACGCCGAGCAATTGCGCCAGGTGGGTGCGCAGAGCGAGGCCGAACAGGTGCTGCGCACTGCGCTCAAGCGTGACTACGAAAGCCACCTGGCCCGCTTGTACGGGTTGGTGCGCGGTGATGACCCGGCGCGCCAGCTGCAAACCGCCGAAGGCTGGCTCAAGGCTCATCCGCAAGACGCCAGCCTGCTGCTGACCCTCGGCCGCCTGAGCCTGCAGAACCGCCTGTGGGGCAAGGCACGTGACTATCTGGAAAGCAGCCTGCGCATGGAGCGCAACCCCGAGGCTTGTGCCGAACTGGCCCGCCTGCTTGCTGGCCTGGGCGAGACCGAACGCAGCAACCAGCTGTTCCAGGAGGGCCTCGGCCTGCTGGACGAGCGCCTGCTGGCCCTGCCGTTGCCAGAAGGCGTACGCGCCTGACCCACCCCAAGGCCCGCGCCAAGGTGCGGGCTTTGGGGGTTGGTAATTTATCTATGCCTGCACGTTGGCGCGGCAATCCATTTCTTCAGTCACCTCCTACCGCCACTTTGGAAATTTCCTACACGATTCAGCGACTTGTCTTTGCTGTCGCGCCTTGAAACAAAGCGCGTCTTTCCTCTACCGTTTCAAGCCACTCCTTCTTCCCCGGGACCTTCACCGCCCATGCTGCTGGCCCGTTTGCGCTCCTTTTTCCTTCCTGCCTGCCTGGCCGCACTGGCGGTGCTGGCTGCGTCTTTCCAACTGGAAAACATGCCAGGGCTGGTGCCGTGCCCCTTGTGCTTCAGCCAGCGTTTGCTGCTCGCGGCGTACGCGTTGTTGTGCCTGGGGGCGGTGCTGCAGGCGCCAGGCTTGCAGGGCATCCGCCAGTACGCGCGGGCGACGCTGGGCTGCTCGCTGGCCGGTGCGTTGCTGGCGGCGCGGCATGTCTGGTTGCAGGGCGCTGGTACGGTCATGCATGTATGCCCGGTGCCGATTGGGCGGGTGTTCGAGCAATCCTGGGGCGAGGCGGCGCGGCAACTGTTGCTGGGTGGCCCGGATTGCAACTCGCTGACCTGGAGCTTTCTCGACCTGACACTGCCCGAGTGGAGCCTGCTGGCCTTCCTGCTGCTGGCGGCGCTGCCCTTGAGTTGCCTGCTGGCGTATCGTTTCCGCACCCTGGCAATGAACTGACCTGGCGCAAGGTTGCGTCATGAGTGCGACCAATGGCGCTATAACGGGGTATTAAACACTTGTATGAACTTTGTGTGCTGCGTACCTTGATGGGCAGCACGCGCGGGAATAATCTCGCAGCACGTATACCGAAAACACAACTGCTCGATGCCGTCCTGCTGATGTCACCTCTGTGCTGCGCGTTCGCGGTGCGAGGTGCAGCGGCATCTACCCAGAAGGGAAGAGATCGCCATGCTCGATAGTTGTCAGAATGCTCAGGAACGCTGGGGTGGGGTTCACAAGCTGATCGACCGTTGGCTGGAGGAGCGCCAGCAACTGGTGCAGGCTTTCCGCACCCTGCGCGATGCCAAGCCGGCCTTCGCTGACAAGGATACGCACAGTGACTTCTGCGCACTCCTGGTCGACTACGTTTCGGCGTGGCATTTCGAAGTCTGCGAACAACTGGTCAGTGAGGCCAAGGCATTCGATGACGAGAAAGCGTTGAAGCTGGCTGAAGAGATCAACCCGCGGATCAATGACATCACCCAGATTGCACTGGCTTTCAATGATCATTGCAGCAAGGGCGAGTGCAAGGACACCGAGCGCTTCGCCGAGAAGCTGGCCAAGCTGGGCGGCCTGCTGCACGAGCGCTTTGAACTCGAAGACTGCCTGATCGAAGTGCTGCACACTGCGCACAAGGAAGAGGGCGCTGTCGAGGCCTGAAGCTAGGCCTCAGTCGCCAACCGCCAGCAGCTCGATCTCGAATACCAGAGGTGTATAGGGTGCGATCAGGTCGCCCGCTCCTTCGGCGCCATAGGCTTGCGCTGAAGGAATCACCAGGCGCCATTTGGCGCCCGCGTGCATCTGCGGCAGGGCCACCTGCCAGCCTTCGATTACAGAATCCAGGCTGAACCATTGGGGCGTCTGGTTCTGGTCGAAAACCGAGCCATCCGGCAACTTTCCCACATAGCGCACTTGTACTTTGCCACCTGCTTTGGGTTGCGCGCCCGTGCCTGCCTGCAGTTCGCTGTAGAGCACGCCTTCCGGCAGTTCGTGTACCCCATAACGTCCACGCTCATTGGCCATGAAGCGTGTTTCGGCTGCCTGCAATTTTTGTGTGGCGGCATCACTTTCCTGCGCTTCATGCTGCTGAAGCACTGCCTGCATGCGTACCTTGTCGAGCTTTAGCGGTTGCCCCTGATAGGACTGCTTGAGGCCTTCGACCAGTGCTTCCAGTTGCAAGCCTGGCATCTCCTGGCGCAGGCGCTCACCCAGGCTGGCGCCCAGGCTGTAGGCCAGATCGTGATCGTCGCTGTCGGCAAGGGCGATGGGTGCCAGCAGGCATAAACCTAAAACAAGATATCGAGGCAATGCCCGGACTCCCAAATATCAGCAATGATTAATTCAGCAACTACACTTTCACGCAGCTGCAAGATAACAACTTTGCCCAGGCATGCAACGCGGCGTAAATATTACGGTCAACATGCCCTAGCGGCGGTAGCAGCAGAAGCATAGTATGAGCCGCAATCTCGTCAGCCAGGAGGTAAACCATGTCGGCCAAAAAGAAGCCAGTAAGTACGCCGTTACACCTGCTCCAGCAACTTTCGGGCAGCCTGCTCGAACACTTGGAAGATGCCTGCTCGCAAGCGCTGGCTGATGCGGAAAAACTGCTGGCCAAGTTGGAAAAGCAGCGTGGCAAAGCGCAGGAAAAACTGCACAACGGCCGCCTGAAATTGCAGGATGCCGCAAAGGCAGGTAAAGCCAAGGCGCAGACCAAAGCGCAAAAAGCCATTGGCGAACTTGAAGAACTGCTCGATTCCCTCAAGGAACGCCAAACCCAGACCCGCTCTTATATTCAGCAACTCAAGCGTGACGCTCAAGACAGCCTCAAGCTGGCCCAGGGTGTAGGCAAGGTTCGCGAGGCCGCAGCCAAAGCGCTGGATTCGCGTGCTGCCAAAACCAGCAAGCCGGCTGCAGCCAAACCTGCGGCGAAGCCAGCTGCCAAAGCGACTGCTGCTGCCAAGCCTGCGGCGAAGCCAGCTGCCAAAGCGACTGCTGCTGCCAAGCCTGCGGCGAAGCCAGCTGCCAAAGCGACTGCTGCAGCCAAACCTGCGGCGAAGCCAGCTGCCAAAGCGACTGCTGCAGCCAAACCTGCGGCGAAGCCAGCCGCCAAAGCGACTGCTGCTGCCAAGCCTGCGGCGAAGCCAGCTGCCAAAGCGACCGCTGCAGCCAAACCTGCGGCGAAGCCAGCCGCCAAAGCGACCGCTGCAGCCAAACCTGCGGCGAAGCCAGCCGCCAAAGCGACCGCTGCTGCCAAGCCTGCGGCGAAGCCAGCTGCCAAAGCGACCGCTGCTGCCAAGCCTGCGGCGAAGCCAGCTGCCAAAGCGAGCGCTGCAGCCAAACCTGCGGCGAAGCCAGCTGCCAAAGCGACGGCTGCTGCCAAATCCGCAGCCAAGCCAGCTGCGAAACCAGCTGCCGCCAAAGCCCCGGCACGCAGGGCCACCAAGCCAGCTGCCGCCAAACCTGTTGCCAGCAAACCAGCCGAAGCCAAACCGGCTACGCCTGCCGCCAGCACCCCGGCTGCTGCAACCAACTCGGCCACCCCGGCTGCTTCGGTAGCATCGTCGACACCCGCCAGCACCCCGGCTCAGGCGCCGTCTTCGGCGTCCTGAAGCGTAGCCGCTGCGGCGCGCAACTGATCCAGCGCGTCGTGGCGGCGGGCAGGCTCCGGCGCCAGCCGGGCCAGCCAGTCGTCCGTGAGCCCATGCGAGTCCGTGGGCCACTGTCGCGAGCGCTCCTGTAAACGCTCAAGCAAGGTCTTTTCGGCCTGCAACTCCAGCCCCTTCACTTGTTCACGCAACGCCGCCAGTTGCGCATCACCCGATGCCGCTGCTCGCCATTGTTGGCGAAGGCCGCGTAACGGGGCGACCACGTCACGCTGCCAGGCCCCGGCTATTTCGGTTAACGCCTGCACGCGCTCATCCAGCACCGCCACGCCTCGCGCCTGCAGCCAGGTTGCGCACAACAGCAGGCAGACATCGCCACCCATTGCCTGTAGCTCAAGGCAGGCCGCTTCCGCGCCGGGCCTGGCATACAGGGCCAGGGCGTGATTCCACAGGTCGGTGTGCATGGTTCCACTCGCGCTATGGGCCGAGGAAGCTGGTAGACTCCGCGACCATCATGATCAGACTATCCAACCTCACTTTACAGCGTGGTCCGCAGCGCTTGCTAGAAGGCGCCGAGATGACCCTGCACGCCGGTCACAAGGCCGGCCTGATCGGCGCCAACGGTGCCGGAAAATCCAGCCTGTTCGCCTTGCTGCGCGGTGAGCTGTCACCCGATGCCGGTGACTGCCAACTGCCCGGTGACTGGCGCATCGCCCACATGCGGCAGGAGGTCGATACCCTCGATCGCCTGGCCGTGGACTATGTGCTCGACGGCGACATGCGCCTGCGCAAGGTCCAGGCCGAACTGGCCGCCGCCGAGCACGCCCACGACGGTACTGCCCTGGCGCGCCTGCACAGTGAGCTGGAAAGCGCCGACGGCTATACCGCCGATGCCCGCGCGCGCAAGCTGCTGGCCGGCCTGGGCTTCACCAACGAGCAGATGGATCGCCGCGTCGGTGACTTCTCGGGTGGCTGGCGGATGCGCCTGAACCTGGCTCAGGCGCTGATGTGCCCGTCCGACCTGCTGCTGCTCGACGAGCCCACCAACCACCTCGACCTGGACGCCATCCTGTGGCTGGAAGACTGGCTCAAGGGCTACCCCGGCACGCTGTTACTGATCTCCCACGACCGCGACTTCCTCGACGCTGTGGTCGACCATGTGCTGCACGTCGAGCAGCGCAAGCTGAACCTGTACAAAGGTGGCTACACCGCCTTTGAGCGCACCCGTGCCGAGCGCCTGGCGCAGCAGCAGCAAGCCTACGAGAAGCAGCAGGCGCAGCGCGCGCACATGGAAAAATACATCGCCCGCTTCAAGGCCCAGGCCACCAAGGCTCGCCAGGCGCAAAGCCGGATCAAGGCCCTGGAGCGCATGGAAGAGCTGTCGGCGGCGCATGTGGATTCGCCGTTCGACTTCGTTTTCCGCGAATCGCAGAAAATCTCCAGCCCGTTGCTGAGCCTGTCCGAAGGCCGGCTGGGGTATGGCGACAAGGCCATCCTCGACAAGGTCAAGTTGCAGCTCACCCCAGGCGCGCGTATCGGTTTGCTTGGGCCTAACGGCGCGGGCAAGTCGACGCTGATCAAGAACCTTGCGGGTGAACTGGAGCCGTTGTCTGGCCGCCTGGTACGGGGCGAGAACCTGGCCGTTGGCTACTTCGCCCAGCACCAGCTCGACTCGCTGGACGACAAGGCCAGCCCGCTGCTGCACCTGCAGCGCATCGCGCCCACCGAGCGTGAGCAGACCCTGCGCGACTTCCTGGGTGGTTTCGACTTCCATGGCGCTCGTTGCGACGAGCCGGTCGTGAACTTCTCCGGTGGCGAAAAGGCCCGCCTGGCGCTGGCGCTGATCGCCTGGGAACGGCCGAACCTGCTGCTGCTCGACGAACCGACCAACCACCTCGACCTGGAAATGCGCCTGGCGCTGACCATGGCCTTGCAGGAGTTTGCCGGTGCCGTGGTGGTGGTATCCCACGACCGACATTTGCTCAAGAGCACCACCGACGACTTCCTGCTGGTGGCCGATGGCAAGGTGGACGCCTTCGACGGTGACCTGGACGACTACAGCCGCTGGCTGGTCGAGTACCGCCAGCGCAGTGCGCCGACCAGTAGCACCCCGGTCAACCCGGACAAGACCGACAAAAAAGCCCAACGCCAGGCTGCCGCCGCTTTGCGTCAGCAGCTTGCCCCGCACAAGAAGGCGGCCGACAAGCTGGAAACCGAGCTTAACCAGGTGCACGTGCAACTGGCCGAGATCGAGACCGCGTTGGGTGATGGTGGCCTCTACGAAGCCGCGCGCAAGGATGAGCTGCGAGACCTGCTGGCGCGTCAGACCAAGCTCAAGCAACGCGAAGGCGAGCTGGAAGAGGCCTGGATGGAGGCGCTGGAAACCCTCGAAAGCATGCAGGCCGAGCTCGAGGCGCTGTCCTGATGGAGGAACTGCGTTCGCTGCTGCCAGGGCAATGGATGGACACCTTCTGGCTGGGCTTGCAGATCCTGTTGATCCTGGTGGCGGCCTTCGTCCTGCAGCGCATCGTCGCCCGTGGGTTGAGCCGCCTGGGCCAGCGTTACCCGCTGCCACCGGAGTTGCTGGTGCCGGTGCGGGGTGGCTTGCGTTGGCTGATCATGGGCAGTGCGTTGCTGTTTGTGCTGGAGCGGCTGGGTGTTTCCGCGACGGTCCTGTGGACTGCATTGTCAGGCTTTGTCGCGGTGGCGGCGGTGGCGTTCTTCGCCATGTGGAGCGTGTTGTCCAACCTGCTGTGCGCGGTGCTGATCTTTACGGTCGGGCCATTTCGCATCGGCGATGTGGTCGAGCTGGTCGACACCTTGGACAAGCCGGGCGTCAAAGGCCGGGTGATCGCCATCAACCTGCTGTTCACCACGTTGCTGGAAATGCCCGAGGCGGGCGGGGCGCTGGTGCAGGTGCCCAATAGCCAGTTCTTCCAGAAGTCGGTGCGGCGCTGGCGCGGGGCCGAGGTGCAGGCGATGCATAAGGATGCGGCAGTCGAGGCAGATTGATTCTGCCTGTGCCGGCCTCTTCGCGGGTTCGCCCGCGAAGAGGCCGGCACAGGCAGTTAAATTCTCAAAATTTTCTGGTTATTTTTTCACCAACACCTTAGCTTAACGTTTTGCAACATATGTTCGAGCGAGGTGTGTGATGTCGATGGAAGTATGGCTGGGCTTCTTTGCCGCCTGTTGGGTGATCAGCCTTTCACCCGGTGCCGGGGCGATTGCCTCGATGTCCAGCGGCCTGCAATACGGCTTCTGGCGTGGTTACTGGAATGCCCTGGGCCTGCAACTGGGCCTGATCGTACAGATCGCCATCATCGCTGCCGGCGTCGGTGCCATCCTTGCCGCCTCGGCCACGGCCTTCCAGATCATCAAATGGTTTGGCGTCGCCTACCTCGTCTATCTGGCCTACAAGCAATGGCGTGCCTTGCCGATGGACATGGCCGATGAGTCCGGCGTGCGCCCGATCGGCAAACCGCTGAGCCTGATGTTCCGCGGTTTCCTGGTCAACGTCAGCAACCCCAAGGCACTGGTGTTCATGCTGGCGGTGCTGCCGCAGTTCCTTAACCCACATGCGCCGTTGCTGCCGCAATATGTGGCGATCACCGTGACCATGATCAGCGTGGACATGCTGGTGATGGCGGGCTACACCGGGTTGGCTTCGCGGGTGTTGCGTCTGCTGCGTACGCCCAAGCAGCAGAAGCGCCTGAACCGGACCTTTGCCGGGTTGTTCATCGGCGCGGCCACGTTCCTGGCTACCCTGCGTCGCGCACCTCTCTGATAGATGACTGGGGCCTCGTCGAGGCCCCAGCTATTTCTGCCTGTCCACCAACCCCTTGAGCAGATCCACCGGCAACGGGAAGACAATGGTCGAGCTCTTGTCCCCTGCAATCATCCCCAGCGTCTGCATGTAGCGTAACTGCATCGCCCCCGGTTCCTTGCTCAACATCTGCGCCGCCTGCATCAGCTTCTCCGACGCCTGCAACTCGCCTTCGGCATGAATCACCTTGGCCCGTCGTTCCCGTTCAGCCTCAGCCTGCCGGGCGATGGCACGCACCATCGATTCGTTGAGGTCCACATGCTTGATCTCGACGTTGGCCACCTTGATGCCCCAGGCATCGGTCTGCGCGTCCAGCACTTGGCGGATGTCCAGGTTCAGCTGCTCGCGTTCTGCCAGCAGTTCGTCCAGTTCGTGCTTGCCCAGCACCGCACGCAGGGTTGTCTGGGCCAGCTGGCTGGTCGCCACCAGAAAATCCTCGACCTGGATGATTGCTTTCTGCGGGTCAAGTACACGGAAGTAGAGCACCGCATTGACCTTGACCGAGACGTTGTCGCGGGTGATCACATCCTGTGGCGGTACATCCAGCACCACGGTACGCAGGTCGACCCGCACCATTTGCTGGATCACCGGGATCAACAGGATCAGCCCCGGCCCCTTGACCTGCCAAAAGCGGCCCAGCTGGAATACCACGCCGCGCTCGTATTCGCGCAGGATGCGAAACGCCGACAGCAACAGCATCGTCAGCACGATCAGCACCGCGCCGAAACCCACTTGCATGAACATGCTCATTCTCCTTGCGCCGCAGGCGTGGCGGCGCTCACTTCCAGCATCACGCCATGGCGCGCGGTCACCCGCACGTTCTGGCCAGCTTGCAGCGGTGTTGCGCATTGCACTTGCCATTGCTCGCCCTGGGCCAGCACCACGCCACAGAACGGGTTGCCTGGTATCACCTGGGTGACGGTGGCCAGGCTGCCGACCAGACCGGCGTCGCCGCTCACCAGTGCCCGCCGTCGTGCCTTCAGGGCCATGCCCAGCACACCACCGATCAGCAGCGCCGAAAGCACGGCCAAGGTACCGATCAAGGTCAGCGGAATACCGAAGCCTGGGGCATCGGTGTCGATCAGGATCAAAGCGCCGACCACGAAGGCGACGATGCCGCCAAACCCGACCATGCCGAAGCTGGGCAGGAAGGCTTCGGCGATCATGAAGGCGACGCCCAGCAGGATCAGCGCCATCCCGGCGAAACTCACCGGTAGCAGTTGCAGGGCATACAACGCCAGCAGCAGGCATATGCCGCCGACCACACCGCCCACCGTAGAGCCGGGGTTCATGAACTCGAACAACAGGCCGTACACGCCGATCATGATCAGGATCAGTGCAACGCCGGGATTGGTAATCACGGCCAGCACCCGTGTGCGCCAGTCCGGTAGGTGCTCGACCAGGCTGGCGCCGACAGTCTGCAGCTGGTGCGGTTGGCCGGCGACCTGCAGCGTTTTGCCATCCAGCTTGCGCAAAAGGTCGGGCAGGTCATCGGCTATCAGGTCGATCACATTCAGCCGCAAGGCTTCGCTGGCGGGCAGGCTGACGGCCTCGCGCACGGCCTTCTCCGCCCACTCGGCATTGCGCCCACGCAGTTGCGCCAGGCTGCGGATGTAGGCAGCGGCGTCGTTGACCTGCTTGCGTGCCAGGGTTTCATCATCGCTGCCCTTGGTCTTGTCGTCCTTGGGGGCACCTGGGGGGCCGCCGATCTGTACGGGGGTGGCGGCGCCCAGGTTGGTCCCGGGCGCCATTGCGGCAACATGGCTGGCGTAGAGGATATAGGTGCCTGCGCTGGCGGCACGGGCACCGCTGGGCGCAACGTAGGTGGCCACCGGCACGGGGCTGGCGAGAATCGCCTTGATCATCTGGCGCATGGCGCTGTCCAGCCCGCCTGGAGTGTCCATGCGGATGACCACCAGCTGCGCGCCCTGCGCCCGGGCCTGGTCGAGGCTGCGTACCAGGTAATCGGCGCTGGCAGGGCCGATGGCATCGTCGATACCCAGCACCCACACTGCGCCGGGCGCTGCCTGACCGCCGGGCGTAATGCCAAGCAGCAACAGCAGCATCAGCCAGCGCCAGCAGCGGGCGATCACCTGTCGTCACCTCGTTTGCCTCTATTGCACAAGTTTAGCCCTGCCTGCCGCTGTCAGGCCTAAAATTGGAGATTGGGGGGCGAAACCGGAGGTGCATCATGCGTATGGCTAAAACCCTGCAGGTCCGCCTGGACAAGGCCAACTGCGATTACGACATCATTCCCCATCCCCATTCGGCCACCAGCCTGGAGTCGGCCCGGACGGCCGGCGTGCCCGCCGAGCGGGTCGCCAAGTCGGTGATGCTCGATGACCGTCATGGCAACTACATCATGGCCGTGCTACCGGCCAACCGGCACCTGGACATGACCAAGGTACGCATGTCCGGGGCCTGGCAACTCACCCGGGAAAGCGGCTTGCCTAGCCTGTTCAGTGACTGCGAGCGCGGCGCCGTGCCGGCCCTTGGTGATGCCTACCAGATAAAAATGCTGCTTGATTCGAGCCTTACACGTCAGGGTGATGTCTACCTTGAGGCGGGTGATCACGATCACCTGATTCACATGAGCATGGAGCAATACCTGAAGCTGGTGCCGAGCGCCGAAGTGCGTGAACTCAGCTGATGCTCTCAACCCTTGCCGGGCCGACCTCGTCGAGGACCGGTCTGGCGACAAGGAGGAACCATGGACAATCCGATTCATCCTTTCTCTGAAATTTTCAAACAGTTGGGGCTTCCTGATGATCCGGTCGAAATCGATCGCTTCATCACCACCCATTCGCCTTTGGACGAAGACGTGAAGCTGGTTGACGCACCCTTTTGGAACGATGCCCAGCGCGCCTTTCTCAAGGAAAGTTACACCGCCGATGCCGACTGGATTCCCATGATCGATCAACTGAATGAGGCGCTGCATCCGCAGAAAAAATAAAGCGCCGAGCGGCACCTGACGAGTGATTGGCCGTTGCTATGCTCAGGAAAACAATAAGGGGATAGCGCGATGAAAGATCCCTACGCACCAGGCTTCTGGTGCTCCGTGACGATCCTGGGCACCCTGACGGCCAGTTACTTTTACGGCATCAGGCAGACGCAGCAGATGAACCAGGCAGTGCATTTCCTGTACGCCGCTGCCGCAGTCACTGTGGCGGTTGCGCTGGTGGCGCTGACCTGGATTGCCTGGCAGCAGTTGCACCTGAACAAGCGTGAAGTGACTCAGGGGCGAACGTTGCTGACCATCTGGAACACGAAGGTGGCGCTACGCCGCGTCGAAACGGTATTCGACCGCTACTTCTGGGGCAGTTACTGGCATTCGGGGCGTACGTTCGAAGAGGTCATGGGCGAGCTCAAGGGCACGCCGCTGGAGCAGAGCCTGGATGCCCTGAAGCATCAGTGCCGAGCACTGGACCGTGAAATCCATGACCACCATCACCACTGGCTGGCCAACGCCCGCGACCTGTCCAGCGTGGCCCAGGCCATGGCCCGTGAACGCTACCAGCTGGACCTGGGCGAGCCCACCTGCAGTGGCCATGGCAATACAGCCGTGCTCAACCGTGACCTGGAAGTGCTGGTGTACACCTGGTCGGCGCGCCTGCGCAGCTTCGACCATCAGCTGGACGAGCTGGAGCGCGCCTACCATTGAGGCGCTTCATTCGCCGCGGATGTATTGCTCCAGTTGCTGGATCAGGCTGGCCTGTTCGGCGATGGTTTCCTTGACCAGGTCACCGATCGACAGCAGGCCCAGCAGTTCGCCGTTGCTGACCACCGGCAGGTGGCGCAGGTGGCGGTCGGTCATCAGGTTCATGCAGTACTCAAGGTTCTGTTTCGGCGCCACGGTAACCACTGGAGCGCTCATGATTTCGCGCACAGGGGTGGCGGCGGACGAGCGGCCCTTCAGTACCAGTTTGCGCGCATAGTCCCGCTCACTGACGATACCCACCACCTGGTTGCCCTCGACCACGGGCAGCGCACCGACGTTTTTCTCCGCCAGCATTTTCAGGGCGTCGAGCACCGAGTCATCCGGGCCGATGGTGTACACGGTCTGGTGCTGGGACTTGGTCTTGAGGATTTGTTCGACGGTCTTCATACGGGCCTCTGCGGGTGGAAAAAGCGCTGTCTCGGAGTAACTAAAGCATCCGGCACGGCGCTCTGCACGGCAATGCAGGAAACGGCATGGAGTCGATTGAAAAACGTCATGGGTGATCGCCTGTTCCGGCCTCTTCGCGGCTGAAGCCGCGAAGAGGCCCGTGCAGCCAATCAGAGCTTCGGCATCTGCCCAAGCCGCGCGACCATCTCGCTCACGATCTGCAGATCCAGCATGAACTGCTCCACCGTCTTGAACTCGTTGTCGTTGTGCCCGGTGTACTTCACGTCCGGCATGGCCAGGCCGAACTGCACGCCGTTGGGCAGGTCGTGCACCGAGGTTGCGCCGGCCGAGGTGCCGAACTCATGCTTCATGCCCAGGTTCTCGGTGGCCACCGCGAGCAGGGCCTTGACCCATTCGCCTTCGGGGTTGCGGTACATCGGCTCGTCCAGGCTGTAGTCGAAGGCTACCGAGGTGTGGCTTTGGCGGGTCCACTTGCCCAGTTTGTCAGCCAGTTCGTCCTTGATCGTGGCGATTGGCTTGCCCTTCGGAATACGCAGGTTCACCGCCAGTTTCAGGCCATTGTCATCCACCCCGACAAACGTCAGCGAGGCCGTCAGCGGGCCCATGAATGCGTCCTTGAACGCCACGCCGAGTTTGTTGCCCAGGTAGTCCAGGCCCCAGTTGTCGGCAGCATAGCGGGCGGCGTCGGTGAAGTGGTTGTGCTTGAGCGATACCTGCTTGCCCACGCCGTTGATGAAGTCGAGCATACGGGCCACCGGGTTCACCCCGGACTCCGGCTCCGAAGAGTGGGCGGAAACACCGGTCACCGTGAGCAGCACGTTCTTGCCCTCTGCTTTGGCGTCGATGCTGAAGTCGCCGCCATGCTGCTTCACGTACTTGGCACCGGCTTGCTGCAACTGTTTGGCCAGCTGCGTCGGGTTCTCTGAAACCAGGGTCGCTACCGAAGTGGTCGGGATCTGGTTGGTGGCCAGGCCGCCAGTCAGGTTGACGATTTCTGCGCCCTTGCCAGTGGCCGCCCGCTTGCTGAAGCTGGCCATGACCGTGCCGTAGCCTTTCTCGGCGATCACCACCGGGTAGCCGCCGTCGAGGGCCAGGTTGTAGTCAGGGGTGGGGTTGCGTTCGAAGTAGTAGGGGATGGCATCGCCGCTGGTTTCTTCGGTGGTGTCGATCAGCAGCTTGAACTGCCGGGCCAGCGGCAGGTTCTCGTCCTTGGCCACTTTGAGCGCGTACATCGCCACCACGATGCCGTTCTTGTCGTCTTCGGTACCACGGCCGTACATGCGGTCGCCAACCAGGGTGACCTTGAACGGGTCCAGGCGTGTGCCGTCGGCCAGCTTCCAGTTGTCCGGGTTGACCGGCACTACGTCGGCATGGGCGTGGATGCCGATTACTTCCTTGCCGCTGCCGAGCGAAATCTCGTACACCCGGTTGTCGATGTTGCGGAAGGCCAGGCCAAAGCTGTCGGCCAGGGCCTTGATCTTGTCGGCAATCTTGAGGAACTCGGGGTTTTGGTACTGCGGCGTACCCTCGACATTGAAGGTGGGGATGGCCACCAGCTCGCGCAGGGTTTCGGTGGCGGCCTTGCCATACTTGATGCGGGTATACAGGCCGAGCAGGCGGTTGATCTCGTCTTGCTGCTCGGCGGCCAGTGGCTTGCTGGCCAGGTAGGCGTCGAGGGTTGCCTCGAGGTTGTCGGCCTTGGCCAGGTCGCTGCCTTTGAGCTTGCCGAGGAACTGCTTGAAGTCGCTTGGGTTGCTGCCGTCAAAAGCTTTGACGATGGCAGCGGACTGCTGATGGGTGAGGTTGGCCTGGGCCGGCTGGGTGAACAGGCCGATGCTGGCCAGCAGCAGGGTGGTGGCGGTGAGTTTTTTCAGGTGCATGGTTGTGCGCATTCCTTCGCCAATCATTGTTGTGGGTTACCCGTCAGGAAACGGGAAGACGCCCACGCTAACACCAATGACCCGTGGCACGGGAGTGCCAGAAACGCGACATGTCGCACAAACGAAAAAGCCCCGGGCTCATGCCCAGGGCTTTTTGATATGGCGCACTCGGCGGGATTCGAACCCACGACCCCTGCCTTCGGAGGGCAGTACTCTATCCAGCTGAGCTACGAGTGCAACGCGCACGCATGATACCCATCTGTGTCGTTGACGTCCATCGCCTTGATCTGTGGCCTTTTTCCTCTTTTTGCGCAGGCGGCTTTTGTGGGCCACCGGTCTGCGCAAATTCATCTATCCATATGCGATATCAATATTTCCCACAGGGTTCTCATGCCCTCTATCCTCTGGTCACAACTTGTTATAACAAGTCATCGATCAGCGAAGAGACCCCATGGCCCAACTGCTCCCCCTGTCCCCGGTACCGCTCTACACCCAGCTCAAGGAACTGCTGCGCGAGCGCATCCTCGACGGTACTTATCCACCGCACAGCCGCATGCCCTCGGAAAGCGAACTGGGCAAGGCCTTCGACGTCAGCCGCATCACCGTGCGCCAGGCACTGGGCGACCTGCAAAAGGAAGGGCTGATCTTCAAGATCCACGGCAAAGGCACTTTTGTCGCCAAGCCCAAGGCGTTCCAGAACGTCAGTACCTTGCAGGGCCTGGGCGAGTCGATGACGCAAATGGGCTACGAAGTGATCAACCGCCTGCGCAGCTTCCGCCATGTGCCGGCCAACGCATTGGTGGCTGCCCGGCTGCAGGTCGAGGAGGGCAGCCTGGTCACCGAGATCCGCCGGGTGCGCCTGATCAACCGCGAGCCGGTGTCGCTGGAACTGACCTGGCTGCCCAAGGCCGTCGGCGAAAAACTGGAGAAGGCCGACCTGGTCACCCGCGACATCTTCCTGCTGCTGGAAAACGACTGCGGCATCGCCCTTGGCCACGCCGACCTGGCCATCGATGCAGTGCTGGCCGACAGCGACCTGACCCAGGCCCTGGAGGTTGAAGAAGGTTCGCCGATCATGCGCATCGAGCGCCTGACCCATGCTGCCGACGGCACGCCACTGGACTTCGAACACCTGTACTACCGCGGCGATGCCTTCCAGTACCGCCTGCGCATTGATCGCCAGAAAGGGGGCAAGGCATGAGCATCCAGACCCAGGACTACGACATCATCATCATCGGTGGCGGCACGGCCGGGCCGATGGCGGCGATCAAGGCCAAGGAGCAGGACAAGAGCCTGCGCGTGCTGCTGCTGGACAAGGCCAACGTCAAGCGCAGCGGCGCCATCAGCATGGGCATGGACGGCTTGAACAACGCCATCATCCCCGGCCACGCCACCCCCGAGCAGTACACCAAGGAAATCACCGTGGCCAATGACGGTATCGTCAACCAGGCCACCGTGCATGCCTACGCAACCCACAGCTTTGAAACCATCGAGCAGCTTGATCGCTGGGGCGTGAAGTTCGAGAAGGACGAAACCGGCGACTACGCGGTGAAGAAGGTTCACCACATGGGCGCCTACGTGCTGCCCATGCCCGAGGGCCACGACATCAAGAAGGTGCTGTACCGCCAGCTCAAGCGTGCCCGGGTAGAAATCAGCAACCGTATGGTCTGCACCCGTGTGCTGCTTGATGGCGAAGGCGCCGCCGCGGGCGTGCTGGGCTTCGACTGCCGCAGCGGCGAGTTTCGCGTGGTGCGGGCCAAGGCGGTGATCCTTGCCTGCGGCGCCGCCGGGCGCCTGGGCCTGCCGTCGTCGGGATACCTGATGGGCACCTACGAGAACCCGACCAACGCCGGTGACGGCTACGCCATGGCCTACCATGCAGGCGCCGAACTGGCCAACCTCGAGTGCTTCCAGATCAACCCGCTGATCAAGGACTACAACGGCCCGGCCTGTGCCTACGTCACCGGCCCGCTGGGTGGGTATACCGCCAACAGTAAGGGCGAGCGCTTCATCGAGTGCGATTACTGGAGCGGCCAGATGATGTGGGAGTTCCATCAGGAGCTCGAAGGCGGCAATGGCCCGGTGTTCCTCAAGCTCGACCACCTGGCCGAGGAAACCATCCAGAACATCGAAGAGATCCTGCACAGCAACGAGCGCCCCAGCCGTGGCCAGTTCCACGCCGGGCGCGGCACCGACTACCGCCAGCACATGGTCGAGATGCATATCTCCGAGATCGGTTTCTGCTCCGGGCATTCGGCGTCGGGCGTGTGGGTCAATGAAAAGGCCGAGACCAGCGTCAAAGGGCTGTATGCCGCGGGCGACATGGCTGCGGTGCCGCACAACTACATGCTCGGTGCTTTTACCTATGGATGGTTTGCCGGCGTGAACGCCGCGCATTACGTGGCCGGGCGCGAACTCGCCGAGGTCGATGCCGAACAGGTCGAACGCGAGCGCGCGCGGGTGTTTGCCCCGCTGCAGCGTGAGCATGGCCTGCCGCCAGCCCAGGTCGAGTACAAGCTCAGGCGCATGGTCAACGACTACCTGCAGCCGCCAAAGGTGACCAAGAAGATGGAAATCGGCCTGGCGCGCTTTGCCGAGATCGAGCGTGATCTGGAGCAGATGAAGGCCAGCAACCCTCATGAACTGATGCGTGCGATGGAAGTGTCGGTGATTCGCGACTGCGCTGAGATGGCGGCGCGGGCCTCGCTGTTCCGCGAGGAAAGCCGCTGGGGGCTGTACCACCACCGGGTGGACTTCCCTGAGCGCAACGATGGCGAGTGGTATTGCCATTGCCACCTGAAAAAAGGCGAGAACGGTGAAATGACCAGCTTCAAGAAGGCCGTCGAACCCTACCTGATCGCCCTGGATGCAGATGAGCAGACCGCTTACGACCGGTTGCGGGTCAAAGCCGATGCCGCCTAAGCGACACCTCACCTTGTGGGAGCGGGTTTACCCGCGAACACCGGCGAAGCCGGTGCCATCCACCGTGTTGGATTCTTCGCGGGTAAACCCGCTCCCACAGGGAAATGTGCAAGCCTCTAGATGAAAGGGAGCCAATAAAGGCCCCAAGGACTCCGTGAAATGGCCTACCAGCCGCAAGAAATCTTCTTCCGCAGCAGCGCCCCGGTCACCATCGACGAAGACAAATGCATCGCCGAAAAAGGCTGCACCGTGTGCGTCGAGGTCTGCCCCATGGACCTGCTGGCGATCAACCCGGCCACGCAAAAAGCCTACATGGCTTTCGACGAATGCTGGTACTGCATGCCCTGCGAGAAGGACTGCCCCACCGGCGCAGTGAAGGTCGACATCCCGTACCTGCTGCGCTGATTCATCCCGCCATCCGGCGAACCACCGGACGCCCTCCTGCTGTGCCCCTCGTTTCCCACCACCCAAACCGGGCGGCGGAGACGACGCCAACTCTTATAACGATTCGAGGGGAAACACCCATGCGCCTTGTTGCAACCGTGGCCGGCCTCGCGCTGGCGCTCACTGGCCTGAATGCCAGTGCCGAAACCATCCGCATCGCCATCGGCACCCAGGACACCACCATCAACTGCGCCACCGGTGGCCTGCTGATCCGTGAGCTGGGCCTGCTGGACAAGTACTTGCCGCATGAGGGCAAGTACAAGGACGCCACCTACCAGGTCGAGTGGAAGAACTTCACCAGCGGTGCGCCGCTGACCAACGAAATGGTCGCCGGCAAACTCGACTTCGGCGCCATGGCCGACTTCCCGGGGTCGTTCAACGGCGTTGCCCACCTGGATGCCGGCAAGCGCAGCCTGTTCATCAGTGTGCTGTCGGGCAGCGTGCATGGCAGCGGCAACGGCATCGTCGTGCCTGCCGCGTCCAGCGTGCAGTCGCTGGCTGAACTCAAGGGCAAGACCATTTCCGTGCCGTTCGCCTCCACTGCCCACGGCATGCTGTTGCGCGCCGTCGCCGCCCAGGGCTGGGACCCGCAGAAGGATGTGCGCATCATCGCCCAGGCGCCGGAAATCGCCGGCTCCGCCCTGCGCAGCAACCGCATCGAAGCCCACGCCGACTTCGTGCCGTTCGCCGAGCTGTTCCCCAACCGAGGCTTCGCCCGCAAGATCTATGACGGCGCCCAGGCCAATGCACCGACCTTCCATGGTGCCCTGGTCGATGCCGACTACGCGAAAAAGTACCCCGAGGTGGTCACCGCCTACCTGCGCGCCAGCCTTGAAGCCGACCGCCTGATCGCTGCGCAGCCTGAGAAGTACAGCGAGTTGATCGAGAAGGTCACGGGTATCGAAGCCGAGGTCAATTACCTGTTCCACGGCCCGCTCGGCCTGCAGACCCGCGACTTGACCTGGAAGCCTGAATACCGCCAGGCAGTGGCTACGTCCATCGACACGCTCAAGCTGCTGAAAAAGACCGACCGGGGCCTGGACACCGACAAGTTCATCGACGACCAGTACATCCGTGCCGCCTTCAAAGAGGCTGGCCTGGACTACAACAAGGCGCTGAAAGACTACGACCCGCTGCCACTCAAGGCCAATGACGCGCTGACCGGCAAACCGATCACCGACTTCAGCCGCCTGGCGCAAATCTGGGTGCGCGGTGAAGACAAGGTCCGCCACTACGCTTCGCCGGAAGCGGCCCTGGGTGCCCTGGCCCAGCTGGAGCAGGAGGGCAAGGACATCCGCGCCATCTACGCCCAGGCCGCCGACAGCGGCATCAAGCTGCTGGCCAACCAGGCCTGGTTCGTGCGCAACGCCAACGGCGAACTGGCGGCGTTCCTGCTCAAGGACCAGGCCGAGCAGTATGCCAAGGCCCATGGTGGCGAGGCGCTGGACTTCGTCAGCGCCAACCAGAAGCTGGTCGCCCAGCGCTGACCGGGAGGCACCGACATGACCCGCAACCTCAAGCGCTGGCCGGTGCGCCTGGCGTCGCTGCTGGCCTGCCTGCTGTTCTGGCAGGTGGCGGCAAGCGTGAAACTGGACCTCGGCCTGCTGACCTTCACCTATGTCCCCACACCCAAGGCGGTGCTGGACGCTGCCTGGCAGTTGCTGACCTCCAGCACCCTGCTGGCGCACCTGGGCAGCAGCCTGTCGCGGGTGTTTGCCGGTTATGCCACGGCGGCGCTGGTTGGCGTGGCCCTGGGGTTGCTGATCGGCCGCTCGAAATGGGCTGAAGACACCCTGCTGCCGCCGCTGGAAGTGCTGCGGCCGATTCCGGCGGTGGCGTGGATCCCGCTGGCGATCCTGATGTTCCCGTCGTCGGAACTGTCGATGGTGTTCATCACCTTCACCGGCGCGTTTTTCCCCATCCTGCTCAACACCGTGCACGGCGTCGAGGCGGTCGACCCGCGCCTGGTGGCATCGGCACGCAGCCTCGGTGCCGGGCGCTGGGCGATCCTGCGCGAAGTGGTGTTGCCTGGGGCGTTGCCGAGCATCGTCACCGGCCTGGCCATCGGCATGGGGACGTCATGGTTCTGCCTGGTCACCGCCGAGATGATTTCCGGGCAGTTCGGCATCGGCTACTACACCTGGGAGTCCTACACCTTGCAAAACTACCCGGACATCATCGTCGGCATGCTGCTGATCGGCGTGCTGGGCATGGGCAGCAGCGCCCTGGTCAAGCGCCTGGGGGCGCTGGCCACGCCGTGGTACCGCACGCGGAGGGCCAGTTGATGAACAGTTATCAACAGGCGCCGGGGCGTATCGAGGGTCGTGGCCTGTCGATCTGCCTGGGGCACGGCAGCGAAGCGTTCGAGGCAGTGCAGCGCCTGGACTTTGCCGTGGCGCCTGGCGAGTTTGTCTGCATCCTCGGCCCTTCCGGTTGTGGCAAGTCGACGTTGCTCGGCGCCCTGGCCGGGCACCTGGTGCCCAGCAGCGGCCAGCTGAACGTGGACGGCCAGCCCGTTGCCGGGCCGTCACCGCAGCGTGGCATGGTGTTCCAGCACCACACCTTGCTGCCCTGGCGCAGCGTGCTCGACAACGTGGCCTTCGGCCTGAAAATGCAGGGCCTGGGCCGCGCCGAACGTCACCGGCAAGCTCGCGAAATGCTGCAACTGGTGGGATTGGCCGACTTTGCCGGGCGCTGGCCCAACCAGCTGTCCGGCGGTATGCAGCAACGGGCCGAAATTGCCCGGGTGCTGATCAACCGCCCACGGCTCTTGCTGATGGACGAACCCTTCGGCGCACTGGATGCGCAAACCCGTGCACGCATGCAGGAACTGTTGCTGGAGATCTGGGCCAGCATCCGCACCACCGTGGTGTTCGTTACCCACGATATCGACGAAGCGCTGTTCCTCGCCGACCGCATCCTGGTGATGAGCCCGCGCCCCGGCCGCTTCATCGAAGACCTGCGCCTGGACTTTGCGCGCCCCCGCCGCGCCAGCCTGCTGACCAGCCCTGAATTCACTCACCTCAAGCGTCACTGCCTGGCGTTGCTGCGCCACGAGGAAGGCCGCGAACTGCCGCGCCTGACCCCGCTGGGCCTGCCGGACACTGACCACCCACCGCTACGGATCGCGCTATGACTGACCGAACGACCGACAACCCCGATATCCTCGCCCTGTTGCCTCGCCTTGAAGCCACAGACGCTGGCGTGCGACGCATCGCCCTGATCGACCTGGCCGACCTGGAAGACCCGGATGGCTTGCCATGGCTCACCGATGCACTGCTGGTGGACACCGCCGATGAGGTGCGTGCCGAGGCCGCACGCCTGCTGGAGGCCTGGGAAGAACCCGAAGTTGTGCAAGCCCTGTGCGCTGCGCTGGCCGATGCCGCCGAACCGGTACGGCTGGCAGCTGCGCAGAGCCTTAGCGAACTCAAGAGCCTTGAAGCCGGCCAGTTGATCCTGCCATGGGCCAAGCACGCCGATGCCTTTGTCCGCGCCAGTGCCCTGCGAGCCTTGCGCGAGCTGCGCCTGGAGGATGCTGCCGAACCTGCGTTGCTGGCGCTGGCCGATGACGACGCCGCCGTGCGACGTGAGGCCGTGGGCATTCTTGGCTGGCTCAAGCACCAGCCGGCGTTGCTGGCGCTGGCAGCGCTCGCCGAGGCCGAGCCGGACACCGAGGTGCGCCGCGCGGCCATCGGCGCGTTGGGCCTTGCCCGGGACAGCTCGGTGTTGCCAGCGTTGGTGGCAGCATTGACTGACCAGGCCTGGCAAGTGCGCGAGGAAGCCGCCACCACGTTAGGCAAAGTCGGTCAGGACCAGGCAGGCCCGGCGCTGGTGGAGGCCCTTGCCGATGACTTCTGGCAGGTACGCCTGCGGGCAGCGCGTTCACTGGGTCGGTTGCGCTATGCCGCTGCACTGGATGCGCTTGGCGCGTTGCTTGGCCATGGCATTGCCAACCTGCGCAAGGAAGCGGCGCTGGCCCTTGGCGAGCTGGGCCAGGCGCGTGCCTTGCCGGTGCTGCAGGCCGCCGAGGCCGACAGCGACCCTGAGGTGCGCAAGGCGGTGCGGATTGCCCTGGCGCAACTGCGCGGTGCAGCCTGATGAACGCCCCGCAAGCCATTCGCAACCTGCGCGGGCCAGGGCAGCTGGTACTGCAATGGGAAGACGGCGAGCACAGCCTCAGCCATACCCGTTTGCGCGGTGCTTGCCCCTGTTCACAATGCCGTGCGGCGCGGCTGTCGGGCGCGATCAGCCTGGTGCGCGACGATGTGCGCGTGGTACAGATCGAGTCGCAAGGATATGGCGTGCAGTTGGTGTTCAGCGATGGGCATGAGCGCGGGATCTACCCTTGGGCTTACCTGCGCGACCTTGGCAGCCAGTGAAGCTGATCCCTCAGGCTACTGCATCCCCCTGTAGGAGCAGCCTTGTGCTGCGAAGAGGCCGGTAAGGCTAAAGATCATCTTCAGCTGCAATGGCCTCTTCGCAGCACAAGGCTGCTCCTACAGGGCCAGTGTCTGCCCTGAAATTGTCGCCGGTCATTCACAGAGCAATCAGCTCCGGCCGCAGCCCTTCCACCCGTCGCGCCGGCGCTGGCAGGTAGCCGCCATCCCCGGTGATCTGGTGCAGCACTTTTTCGCGCAACCCATGCAGCGCTACACCGCTGCGCAACCGTGGGTGCGGCAGGTCGATCTCGACCACCGACTTGATCCTGCCCGGCCGTGGCTCCAGCACCACCACCCGATCCGCCAGGTACGTCGCCTCTTCGGCATCGTGGGTCACCAGCAAGGTGGTGATACCTGCACGCTCGCGAATGGCCAGCAGCTCGTCCTGCAGTTGCTGGCGGGTCAGCGCATCGAGTGCACCGAACGGCTCGTCCAGCAGCAGAATCCGTGGGCTGGCCACCAACCCACGGGCAATCGCCACGCGTTGGGCCATGCCGCCGGAAAGCTGGTGCGGGTACGCGGTCTCGAAGCCGGCCAGCCCCACCAGCAACACGAACTCATGCACACGGCGGGCACGCTCCCCCTGGGTCAGTTGCTCGTTCACCAGGCCCAAGGCGATGTTCTGTTCCACCGTCAGCCAAGGGAACAGGCGGTGCTCTTGGAACACGATGCCGCGCTCGCCACCGATGCCGCTGACGGTGTGCCCGTCGACGCGGATGCTGCCGCTGTAGTCGGTGTCCAGGCCCACCAGCAAGCGCAGCAAGGTGGACTTGCCACAACCGGATGCGCCGACAATGGCGATGAACTCGCCTTCGTTGATCGACAGGTTGAAGTTGCGGATGGCCTCGAACGGTTGGCCGTCCACGGTGAACACCTTGCCGACCCCTTCGAAGCTGACCAGGGGCGGGGTGGTGTCGGGCTGGTTGGCCGCGTGCAGGTGTGAGGTGTTGAAGGCGTTCATGCGGTTCTCCAGCGCGTGGCGCGCGATTCGAGGCGTTGTCCAAGGTTGCCGAGCAGGGCGCCGACCAGGCCGATCAGGACCATGGCGGCCATTACCTGGTCCATGCGGAACAGTTGCTGGGCGCCGATCATCAGGCTGGCGATGCCGCCGTCCGAAGGCATGAAGTATTCGGCGCCGATGGTGCCCAGCCAGGCGTAGATCAGCGACAGGCGCAGCCCGGCGAAAATCGCCGGGGCCGCACCGGGCAGTACCAGCAGACGCAAGCGTTGCCACAGGTTCAGGCGCAGCGTGCGGGCGGCTTCGCCCAGCTGTGGCGAGAGGCTGGCGATACCCCGCTGAGTAGCGATCAGCAACGGGAAGAACGCGGCCAGGCCTACGAAAACGTGCTTGGCCCCTTCACCCAGGCCGAACCAGGCGGTGAGCAGCGGCACCCAGGCGAACAGCGCCACCTGGCGCAAGGCCGAAAGGCTTGGCCCGAAAAGGCGTTCTGCGTGGTTTGAAAGCCCTAGCAGCAACCCGGTCAGCAGGCCGGCGCCACCCCCCAGCAGCAGGCCGGTGAGGGTGCGTTCCAGGCTCAGCAGCAAGGCCTGCGGCAGCGACCCATCGGCCAAACCGACCAGCAGCGTGCGCAGTACCTCAAGTGGTGAGGTGAGAATGTTCGGGTCAACCCAGCCAAAGCTGCTGCTGGCTTGCCACACTGCCAGCAGTGCCAGTGGCAACAGCAGGCTTTGCCAGCCCCGTGGCACTGGCCCGCGCTGCTGTTCGCCGGTGGCCGGTTGTGGCCAGAACAGCACGTGCTTTTCCAGGATAGAGAAGCCGCGCTCCAGCACGGCACCGACCAGGCCGATCACCAGGATGCACAGCAGCACAAGGTCGAGCATGAACAGCTGCCGACCCCACACCATCAGGTAGCCGATCCCTTCGCTGGAGGCGAGCAACTCGACCGCCAGCAGCGAGGTCCAACCAGTGGCCAGGGCCAAGCGCACGCCGGTGAGAAACGCGGGCAGGGCAGCCGGCAACAGCAGGCGCAGAAACAGCAAGTGCCGGGGCAGGCGCAGGGCCAACGCGGCTTCACGCAGTTTGGGCTGGGCATCGCGTACACCTACCAGCGTGTGCAAGGTGACGGGAACGACCACGGCCTTTACCAGCACCACGAGCTTCAACAACTCGCCGATGCCGAAGAACAGCATGAACAACGGAATCCAGGCCAACGTAGGAATCTGTGCCAGTGCTACGAAGGTTGGCAGCACCAGTGTCTGTGCCCGCTGCGAAGCGCCCAGCCATACGCCCAGCAGCAAGCCGCTGCCGATACCTACCGCCAGCCCCCAGAACAACCGTTGCAAGCTTATCCACAGGTGCCCCCAAAGCTCGCCGGAGCCAAACTCCACCGCGCTCTGCCACACCAGCGCTGGCGCCGGCAGAATCTGCTCGCTCATCCAGTGCTGCCGGCTGGCCACCACCCACAACACGGCAATCGCCGCAGGCACTAAGTACGCAAGGCCTTTGTAGGAGCGGCCTTGCGCAGCGAATGGGCCGCGCAGCGGCCCTCGAACCCACCCCCGACCCTTGCTCAGAACTCCATTCATAGGCCATCTCTCAAAACGTTGTTATGTTATTCATTAATGGAATAAAAAATTTCCAAATATGACTTTCAAGAGATAACAGCATGCGCTTCCTGCATACGGAAGCCCCCCGCCGTTGCGTTTTCCTCATATTTTCCATGCACTTTTCGCAAGCCTGTCGCAGGCCCGCATGCCGCCTGATTTATGCCTTCCAGTTACTAAAAAATGAAGTTTTGATCTTTGTAGGTTCTAACCAGACCTGCCTAGCTTCTGGCCAAAGCGCCGGCCATCGCCGGTGGCAGCCTGCCAAGGAGCCTTGCCATGAAAACCCCGTTGCGCCACCTGATTACAGCCCTTGGGCTGGCCATCACCCTCAGCGCCCATGCGACCGAACCAGCCAAGCCTGAAACCATCCGCATCGCCGTACCCGACCTCAGCGCCGGCAGCAAGCCCAGCGCAGGCGGTGTAGTCGATGTATTGCGTGACCAGCAGTTGCTGGAGAAGGAATTCGCCAAGGATGGCATCCGCATCGACTGGCACTTCTTCAAGGGGGCCGGCCCTGTGGTGAACGAGGCGCTGGCCAACGGCCAGGCCGACTTTGCCTACCTGGGTGACCTGGCTGCGATCGTCGGCAAGGCCAATGGCCTGGATACCCGCGTGCTGACGGCGGGCGTGCGGGGGGTCAAGAGCTACCTGGGCGTGGTGCCTGGCTCTGGCATCAAGACCCTGCACGACCTCAAGGGCAAGCGCGTAGCGGTGTTCCGCGGTACAGCCAACCAGCTGTCGTTCGCCAGCGCCCTGGCCAGCCAAGGGCTGACCGAGCGTGAGCTGAAGGTGATCAACCTGGACTTCAACGCCGCCAATGCTGCGCTGGCAGCCAAGCAGATCGACGCCACCTGGGGCCTGTCCAACCTGCTGTCGCTGCGTGAACGCGGGCTGGTCGAGCTGCCGGTCAACTCGCGGGACCTCGAAGGCGCCGGTAGCACCCAGGCAGTGCTGTTGGGCACTGGTGACTTCATCCGCAAGTACCCCGAACTGGTCCAGCGCCTGGTCAACGCCCAGGAGCAGGCCAGTACCTGGTTGCGAGACGAACATAACCGTGACGCCTACATCAACCTGGTGGCCAACAACGCCAACTGGCCACGCAGCATCCTCAGCGATGACCTGGCCAAGGAAGACCTCGCCCACTACTTCGATCCCCGCCTGGATGCTGACTTCGTTGGCCAACTGCAGCAGGGCGTCGACCTGGCAGTCAAGGAACGCCTGATTCGCCGTGGCTTCCAGGTAGCCGACTGGATCGAACCACGCTTTCTCGATGCCGCACTGAAACAGGAACAGGCCGTGCAGGCTGCCCGCTGAACCCGAACAACCCGACAACAACCGCTAAGGACCACGACCATGAGCAATGCCGCCCTGGCCACCGCGCCACAAACCCTCGAACTCGACATTCACCCGGTTGCCGGCCGTATCGGCGCCGAAATCCGCGGTGTGCAACTGTCTGGCGACCTCGATGCCGCCACCCTGGACGCCATTCAGGCGGCGCTGGTGAAGCACAAGGTGATCTTCTTCCGTGGCCAGACCCACCTGGATGACCAGAGCCAGGAAGCCTTTGCCAAGCTGCTTGGCGAGCCGGTCGCCCACCCCACCGTGCCGGTGGTGGACGGCACCAGCTACCTGCTGCAACTCGATGGCGCCGAAGGCCAGCGGGCAAACTCCTGGCACACTGACGTGACCTTCGTCGACGCCTACCCCAAGGCCTCGATCCTGCGCAGCGTGGTGGCCCCGGCTTCGGGTGGCGATACCGTGTGGGCCAACACGGCTGCGGCCTATCAGGAACTGCCCGAGCCGCTGCGTGAGCTGGCCGACAAGCTGTGGGCGGTGCACAGCAACGAATACGACTATGCCAGCATCAAGCCAGATGTGGACCCGGCCAAGCTGGAGCGCTATCGCAAGGTATTCACATCGACCGTTTACGAGACCGAGCACCCGGTGGTGCGCGTGCACCCGATCAGTGGCGAGCGGGCGCTGCAGCTGGGGCATTTCGTGAAGCGCATCAAGGGCTATTCGCTGGCGGATTCGCAGCACCTGTTTGCGGTGTTGCAGGGGCATGTGACGCGCCTGGAGAACACCGTGCGCTGGCGCTGGCAGGCGGGGGATGTGGCGATCTGGGATAACCGGGCGACGCAGCACTATGCGGTGGATGACTATGGCACTCAGCCACGGGTAGTGCGCCGGGTGACGTTGGCGGGTGAGGTGCCGGTCGGGGTGGATGGGCAACTCAGCCGCACTACGCGTAAAGGCTGATATCGCCGGGGCCGCTTTGCGGCTCTTTCGCGACACAAGGCCGCTCCTGCAGGCGATCGCATACCCTTGTAGGAGCGGCCTCGTGCCGCGAAACGGGGGCGAAGCCGCCGCCAGCTACACCTCGGTATCACAGGCTATCAACTGCCTGACCAACCCTTGCGCCAACGGCGACAAGCCATAACCCACCCGGCTCACCACACCATAGCGGGTATAGAACGTCTGCTCCTGTTCCGGCGTCAGGTCCGCCAGCTTCAACGCCACCAGTCCCCGTTCCATCTCATACGGCCGCAAATTGGCATTGCAGGCAATGCCGATGGTGTCCGAATGCATCACTACATTCAGCAGCGCATAGCCATGCTCGCACTCTACCGATGGCAGGAAGTCCTGCCGTCCGCTCAGGTCGCTGAGGATTTTGCGGATATTCGGCGGCCTGAAGGTCGTGGCCAGCGGGTAGTCGAACAGGTCACGTGCCTGCACGCTCTCCTGTTCGGTCAGCGGGTGCCCGGCGCGGCAGCAGAAATGCCAGCGTTGCGGGGCCAGCTTGTGCACCTGGTAATCCGGGTCCGACTCGAACTGGCGGGTGTCGGCAACAAAGAACTCGATCTCTTCGGCAACCAGCTTGCGGTTCAGCGCCTGCCAGTTGTCCACCTGGAAGCAGGTGCGCGCCGCCGGGTACTCGGCCACGAAGCGCGCAACCGCCCGTGGCACCAACCCCCCGGCCGGCGCCGGACCGGAGCCGAAGCGCACCACGCCCGTAGTGGCGCCGTTGAACTGGTGGATTTCGTTGACCAGGTTGTGCGCCCCATGCACCAGCCGCCGCGAATGCTCCAGCACCAACAAGCCTTGGCGGGTGGGCGCCAGCTCCTTGCTGGCGCGGTCCACCAGGCGGCAGCCAATGTTGTGCTCCAAGGTCTGGATGCTGCGGCTGAACGCCGATTGTGACAGGTTCACGGCAGCCGCAGCGGCCACGAAACTGCGGTGCTCGACAAGGGCGATGTAGTGGCGCAACTGACGCAGATCGATATGCATTTTCTACATTAAAACCTTCGGTCAAATGCAATTGCTGACAAGGGTGAGTCCCCTTATAAAGGGTGTTACTTATTCCACTAAATATGAATTACAAATATTTATATCACTTAAAAGAATATAAGCCCGACTGACCGCGATTCGGTTCCGCCAACGGAAATGCTCGCCAGGGCCCATGCCTCAAGGAGCATTTGCATGTCCGGACTTTCCCGTTGGCCTGCGCGCGCGTCGCGTTTTACCTTGCAACCCTTGGCCGCTGGCGTGCTGCTGGCGGCGTCTTCTGGCAGCTTCGCCGAAGAACCGGTCAGCGCCAGCCCGGCGGTGGAGCAGGAAGCCAAGCTTGGCACTGTCACGGTCAATGCCCGCCGTCGCGAAGAAACCGCGCAGAGCGTGCCCACGCCGATCAGCGTGCTCGACAGCGAGACCCTGGAAACCCAGCGCATCTACCGCGTGCAGGATCTGCAACAGCTGGTGCCCAACACCAACGTCGCCTATGTGCATGCTCGCCAGTCGAGCATCTCGATTCGCGGCCTGGGCAACAACCCGGCCAGCGATGGTTTGGAGGGCAGCGTCGGCATCTATCTGGATAACGTCTACCTCGGTCGCCCCGGCATGGCGGTGTTCGACCTGCTGGACGTGGAGCAACTGGAGGTGCTGCGCGGCCCGCAGGGCACGCTGTTCGGCAAGAACACCACCGCCGGGGTGCTGAACATCACCACGCGCAAGCCCACCTTCCACCGCGAGGGCAGCATCCAGCAGTCGATTGGCGAAGACGGCTACCTGCAAACGCAAGGCAGCTTCTCGGGGCCGATCAGCGAGACCTTGGCCGGGCGTATCAGTGCCTACCGCACCGAAGATGATGGCTATGTGAAGAACATCCACAACGGCGACGACCTCAACGGAGGCAAGCGCCAGGGCTTTCGTACGCAGTTGCTGTTCAAGCCCAGCGACACCTTCAACCTGCGCTGGATCGGCGAGTACAACGAAGAAGACTCCAACAACGGCATCCTCAGCCTGTTCAGCACCGGCCCCACCATCAATGGCGTCAACCGCTACGAAAGCCTGGCCGCCCAGGCGGGCGCGACACTGGTGTCGGGCAAGGACCGCAAGGTCAATTTCGACGCCGACCAGCAAGTAACGGTGTTCCAGGGCGGCACCTCGGTGGAGGCCAACTGGACGTTGCCCAACGATTTCACCCTGACTTCGATCACCGCCTACCGCTGGTGGGACTTCACCCCGCGCAACGACGATGGCCTGAACGTGCCGGTGTTCTACAGCGCCGGGGTATCGGTGCGCGACAAGCAGTACTCGCAGGAAATCCGCCTGGCTTCGCCCACCGGTGGCGCCTTCGACTATGTGCTGGGGGCGTACTACTTCAAGCAGGACCTGGACAACAAGTCCTTCACTTATTACGGGCCGCAGGCGGATGTCTGGAACCTGACCCCCGCCGGTGCCTTGAACAATGTCGATACCATCGGCAACGGCCACATCGACACCGACAGCTACGCGCTGTTCGCCCAAGGCACCTGGCATGTCACCGATCGTCTGGATTTCACTGTCGGCATTCGCGGTACCTATGAGGAGAAGAGCGCTTGGGTAACCCGCGATGCACCAAGCGGCGGTGCGGCTGTAACGGGTGCTGCTGCAGCGGCGCGGCAGGCCCGGATAGGGGCCTACGACTCGGGTGACCTCAACCAGTACAGCTTCAGCCCCTCCGGCCTGCTGGGCCTGAGCTACCGCTTCAACGAGCAGTTGCTGGGCTACGCCACCCTGACCCACGGCGAGAAGTCGGGCGGCGTCAACCTTACCGTCGGTGCTGCGCCACGGTTGGGTACCGATTCGCTGCTGGTGGGCACCGAGCGGGTCAACAACGCCGAACTGGGTTTGAAAAGCACCCTGTTCGACGGTCGGCTGCAACTTAACAGCAACCTGTTCTGGGCCGAAGTACATGGCTACCAGGCCAACGTCTACGACCAGATCAACCGCGTGCAATACCTGGCCAACGCCGGCCGCGTGCGGTCGCGCGGGCTGGAGTTCGAGGCCACGGCGCTGCCGATCCGCGGGCTTACCGTCAACTTCAACGGCTCGTGGAACGATGTGCGCTACACCGAGTACAAGGACGCCCCGTGCCCACCTGAGGTGAGCCTGGCCAATGCCACCGCCACCTGCGACCTGTCCGGCCACCAGGTGGTCGGTGCCTCCAAGTACATCGCCAACCTCAACACCCAATACAAATGGCAGGCCACCGAGCACGTAGAACCCTACGTCACTGCCAGCTATGCCTTCCGCTCGAAGGCGGTGGGCACCATCGACGATTCCGATTTCGGCCAGATCCCCAGCTACGCGCTGGTCAACCTTTCAGCCGGTGTGCGCCTGGACCAGGGCGACGGCGTGGTCGACCTGTCGCTGTGGGTGAAAAACGCCGGCGACAAAACCTATTTCACCAGCCTGTGGAACTCCGCCAACGGTGGCTATGCCGGTGTACTCGGCACCCCGCGCACCTTCGGCGCAACTGCCCGTTACGACTTCTGAGCACAAGGAGCTTTGCCATGAATGCCAAGACTGAAACCCCTGCATTGCCTGAGGGCGCCTGCCTGACCGCGAAAGTGCCGGAACGCGACGAAACGCTGCTCGGTGACGTGGTGGTCAACCCCTACCGGCTGGCACCGCTGACCGCGATTATCCGCGACGGTGGGCGCAGCCTGAGTGACGCGCATGTGCGCGTGCTGGGGCGCGGCGAGCGCGGGGTGGACATCGTCTATGACGTGTCTGATCGCTCATTGTGGACCTACGGCGGCATCCCGGTGTTTGGCCTGTACCCGGACCACGTCAACCAGGTGGAAGTGACCTACAAGCTGGACGGCGAGCGCATTCGCCAGCAGTACCAGATCTACGCCCCGGCCGTGCGCCTGCCGGTGGTGGCGAAGCAGACCGCCGCGTTGCCGGAAGTGGAGCCGATCAAGGTGGCGTCGGGTTTCGAAAAGCGCCTTTACCTCTTCAACCACTTGCAGGGTGACATCCCGGGTGGCCGTGCCTTCAAGTGGAACGCCCTGGGCGGTGCGGCGGAGTGGGACCAGGTGGGCAACAACTGGATCGCCGACAGCAACGGCGATGTGCGCTGGTATCTGGACATCGAGCAGATCCACGATTCCAACCGCCGCGATGGCCTGGGCGGCACCATGGGTTTCCAGCAGACCCGCGATGGCAAGCTGATCTGGGGCCAGGGCCAGACCTATTCCAAGTACGACCTGCTGGGGCGGCGTATCTGGCAGCGCACGCTGCCCGACAAGTTCGCCGATTTCTCCCATGAAATCCGCGAGACCACCAACGGTACTTACCTGCTGCGGGTGGGTACCAGCGACTATCGCCGCCCGGACGGTAAGCGCGTACGTTCGATCCGTGACCACATCATCGAGGTTAACGAGGCCGGGGATGTGCTGGACTTCTGGGACCTCAACCAGATCCTCGATCCGTATCGAGGCGACTTGCTGGAAACCTTGGGCAAGGCCGCCATTCAGTTGCCGGAAGGGGTGCAGAAGCAAGACGAGCGGCTGGCAAATGAACTGGCCGAAGGTGATTTGCCCTTTGGTGACACCCCCGGCGTGGGCACCGGGCGCAACTGGGCGCACGTCAATGCCATCGACTACGACGCCGATGACGACAGCATCATCGTTTCAGCACGGCACCAGGGCGTGGCGAAGATCGGCCGCGACAAGCAGGTGAAATGGATCCTTGCCTCGCCCCAAGGCTGGCCGCGGCATCTGCGTGAGAAGGTACTGAAACCGGTCGAAAGCGAAGGTTTCGACTGGTCGTGGACCCAGCACACGGCCTGGCTGACCGGCAAGGGTACGCTGACCGTGTTCGACAACGGCTGGGGCCGTGACTTTGCACCGACCAAGCTGAGCGGCAACTACAGCCGGGCAGTGGAATACCGCATCGACGAGACCAAGGGCACGGTCGAGCAGGTGTGGGAGTACGGCAAGGAGCGCGGTGACGAGTGGTACAGCCCGGTCACTTCGGTGGTGGCTTACCGGCCGGAGACCGATACCCAGTTCATCTACTCGGCATCGGTAAACTTCCTGACGCCGGACAAGTTGACCACGACCGTGCTCAACGAAGTGCGGCGTGGGACCCAGGAGGTGCTGGTGGAGTTGAAGGTGCACAGCCGTCAGCCGGGCAGTGTCGGCTACCGGGCACTGGTGATCGACCTGGCCAAGGCCTTCTGATTCATCCCTGCCGGGAGGGCCGTCGGTCCTCCCTTCACATTTTCTTCAGCGCGTTGGTCTACCCTGTACCGGCCATTTTGCGGGCAATTTCGGATAGGGTGTTCAACCATTCGTTCTTTTTTTCGAACAGCCTATTGTCCAACACCCCAGCAGCCGCTTAGCATTCGTTTGAGATTTCAAACGCTCGATGCCCTGCCTTGGGCGCTTTTCAACAATCAACAATTCGGGAAGCCGACATGCAGCTCAAAGACGCTCAGTTGTTCCGCCAGCAAGCCTACATCAATGGTGAGTGGCTGGATGCGGACAACGGCCAGACCATCAAGGTGACCAACCCGGCCACCGGTGAAGTCATCGGTACCGTGCCGAAGATGGGCACCGCGGAAACCCGCCGCGCCATCGAAGCCGCCGACAAGGCCCTGCCGGCCTGGCGTGCCCTGACCGCCAAAGAGCGTTCGGCCAAGCTGCGTCGCTGGTTCGAACTGATGATCGAGAACCAGGACGACCTGGCTCGCCTGATGACCACCGAACAAGGCAAGCCACTGGCCGAAGCCAAGGGCGAAATCGCCTACGCCGCCTCGTTCATCGAGTGGTTTGCCGAAGAAGCCAAGCGCGTCTACGGTGACACCATCCCTGGCCACCAGCCAGACAAGCGTCTGATCGTCATCAAGCAGCCAATCGGCGTTACCGCGGCCATCACCCCGTGGAACTTCCCGGCCGCCATGATCACCCGTAAAGCCGGCCCGGCCCTGGCCGCTGGCTGCACCATGGTGCTCAAGCCTGCCTCGCAAACCCCATACTCGGCACTGGCTCTGGTCGAGCTGGCGCACCGTGCCGGTATCCCGGCTGGCGTGCTGAGCGTCGTCACCGGTAGCGCTGGCGAAGTGGGTGGCGAGCTGACCGGTAACTCCCTGGTACGCAAGCTGTCCTTCACCGGCTCGACCGAAATCGGTCGCCAGCTGATGGAAGAATGCGCCAAGGACATCAAGAAGGTTTCCCTGGAGCTGGGTGGCAACGCCCCGTTCATCGTGTTCGACGACGCCGACCTGGACAAGGCGGTCGAGGGCGCGATCATTTCCAAGTACCGTAACAACGGCCAGACCTGCGTCTGCGCCAACCGTATCTACGTGCAGGACGGCGTCTACGACGCGTTCGCCCAGAAGCTGGCCGCCGCTGTCGCCAAGCTGAAGATCGGTAACGGCCTGGAAGAAGGCACCACCACTGGCCCGCTGATCGACGGTAAAGCTGTCGCCAAGGTTCAGGAGCACATCGAAGACGCCGTTGGCAAAGGCGCCAAGGTGCTGTCCGGTGGCAAGATCATCGAAGGCAACTTCTTCGAGCCGACCATCCTGGTTGACGTACCGAAGACCGCTGCCGTCGCCAAGGAAGAGACCTTCGGCCCACTGGCGCCGCTGTTCCGCTTCAAAGACGAAGCCGAAGTCATCGCCATGTCCAACGACACCGAGTTCGGCCTGGCTTCGTACTTCTACGCCCGCGACATGAGCCGTGTGTTCCGTGTTGCCGAAGCCCTGGAATACGGCATGGTGGGTATCAACACCGGCCTGATCTCCAACGAAGTCGCGCCATTCGGCGGCATCAAGGCTTCGGGCCTGGGCCGCGAAGGTTCCAAGTACGGTATCGAGGACTACCTCGAAATCAAATACCTGTGCATCAGCGTCTGATAGCACGGTAAAGGCTTTACCTCTGCCAGCGGGGCGCGAGAGCGACGTCTCGCTGGCCTTTTTTACATCGCAGTACCTGGTGGCCAGGGCGTTTGCGGCAGTCGATCAACGAATACTGTTCGCGAGCACTCCCAGCCACCCCCGAATAAAAGCGCCATTCCTGTCGGCGCAATGAGGGCATTATGAGCAAGACCAACGAATCCTTGATGCAACGTCGTGTAGCTGCCGTCCCACGTGGCGTCGGTCAAATTCACCCGATCTTCGTCGACACCGCGAAGAACTCGACCGTGATCGACGTTGAAGGCCGCGAACTGATCGACTTCGCCGGCGGCATCGCAGTACTGAACACCGGCCACCTGCACCCGAAAGTGGTTGCAGCCGTGCAAGATCAGCTGACCAAAGTCAGCCACACCTGCTTCCAGGTGCTGGCCTACGAACCCTACGTAGAGCTGTGCGAAAAGATCAACAAGCTGGTACCAGGCGACTTCGACAAGAAGACCCTGCTGGTCACCACCGGCTCCGAAGCCGTTGAAAACGCCGTAAAAATCGCCCGTGCTGCCACTGGCCGCGCTGGTGTCATCGCCTTCACCGGCGGCTACCACGGCCGTACCATGATGACCCTGGGCCTGACCGGCAAGGTCGTGCCGTACTCCGCTGGCATGGGCCTGATGCCAGGCGGCATCTTCCGCGCCCTGTTCCCGAGCGAACTGCACGGTATCAGCGTTGACGACGCCATCGCCTCGGTCGAGCGCATCTTCAAGAACGATGCCGAGCCACGCGACATCGCCGCGATCATCCTCGAGCCAGTACAAGGCGAAGGCGGCTTCCTGCCAGCGCCGAAAGAGCTGATGAAGCGCCTGCGCGAACTGTGCGACAAGCACGGTATCCTGCTGATCGCCGACGAAGTACAGACCGGCGCTGGCCGTACTGGTACCTTCTTCGCCATGGAACAGATGGGCGTTGCGCCTGACCTGACCACCTTCGCCAAGTCCATCGCTGGCGGCTTCCCGCTGGCCGGTGTGTGCGGCAAGGCCGAGTACATGGACGCCATCGCGCCAGGCGGCCTGGGCGGCACCTACGCCGGTTCGCCGATCGCTTGCGCCGCGGCCCTGGCCGTGATCGAAGTGTTCGAAGAAGAGAAACTGCTGGACCGCAGCAAGGCTGTGGGTGAGCGCCTGACCACTGGCCTGCGCGAAATCCAGAAGAAGTTCCCGATCATCGGCGACGTCCGTGGTCTGGGCTCGATGATTGCTGTCGAAGTCTTCGAGAAAGGCACTCACACCCCGGACGCTGCTGCTGTTGGCCAGGTTGTTGCCAAGGCACGCGACAAGGGTCTGATCCTGCTGTCCTGCGGCACCTACGGCAACGTCCTGCGTATCCTGGTACCGCTGACTGCTGAAGACGCCCTGCTGGACAAAGGCCTGGCCATCATCGAAGAGTGCTTCGCTGAACTCGCTTGATGTGACGCGCTTCAGAAAAAACCCGCCTCGGCGGGTTTTTTTTGTGCCCAGAAAAGCCCTGGGGCGCTATCGTTAGCGGAGGATTTGCTTTGGAAGCTGCGACGGACTGTGTGTCAGGCTAATCAGGAGCTGTTGGCGATGAGCGCTGCAAACCCCACCGCACCACACGTACTGATTGTCGAGGGTGATCCCTGGGTACGTGACATGCTCAGCGAGATGCTGCTCAGCGTGCGTTGTGATGCCCGGCTGCAGGTATGCGCCGACGGCTCGCAGGCACTCAACCTGTTGGCCAACAAGCCTGACCTGATCATCGCCGCCCGCGAGCTGGCCGGTGTCGACGGCCTGGACCTGCTGCGCAAGGTCCGCGCCAAAGGGCCGGGCTTGCCGTTCATCCTCATGAGCAACCGCAGCGACAGCGCCAGTGTGCGCGAGGTGTTGCCTCTGCACCCCACCGCCTACCTGAGCAAACCACTGAACCTGGACAACCTGCGCAAGCGCCTGGAAGAGCTGCTGGTGGCCGTTGGCGAAGAAATCGCCTGCCCGGTGCCGGCCTTGCAGGCTGGCGCTAGCCTTCCCGCTTACCTTGAGCAGCGCCGTGCTACCGCCGATGGTGGGCCGCTGTTGGCCGATGTGCAGGTGGCGATCAAGCGAGCGCTCAACCCCCAGGGCCTGAACCTGAAGGTGCTCGAAGAGGAAGTGCGTAACGACCCTCAGGTTACCGCCGTGTTGATTGCCGCCGCCAACAGCGCCGCGCTGCACCGTGACGCCCCGGTACAAACGTTGCTGCAGGCCTTGAACAAGCTTGGCAGTACCCAGAGCATGAACCTGATCCTGGGCATGACCCTCAAGCGCAGCGCACGCCTCAGCGACCCGTTGCTGGCGGAACATGCCGCCCGTTACTGGGACCTGTCGCTGCACACTGCCGAATATGGCCGTACCTTGGCGCGCATGCTCGAACTGGACGAAGGGCGTTGCTATTGCGCGGGTTTGCTGCATTGCCTGGGTGACTTGGCGGTGTTGCGCTGCCTACAGGAGTGGCGCCTGGCCGGCGGCGAGCTGGACGAGGACTCGGTGCAGCTGTCGCTTGACGAATTTGGTGCGGCGTTCGGCTCGGCGCTGCGTACCCGCTGGCGCTTGCCGTTGACGCTGCGGGAGTTGATCGCGGCCATTTACCAGCTTGGCGGTGGTGTCTATTCGCGGGAGATTCTGGCCATGAACCTGGCTGGGCAGTTGTCACGGCTGCCGGCCGAGCAGGGGATGGAGAAGGTGGCCAGTGGCAAGACCGCGCGGTTGCTCAAGCTGGGTTTGCCGGAGTTGAGCCGCCTGCGCAAAGTGGAGAATCCGGATGTGAAGCCACAGGAAGAGCCGCCTTTGGCTGAGGCGGAAGTTTCCAGCTGAGGACTAGGGGCCGCAAAGCGCCCCCAAAGGCTAGCCGCAGACGATCTGGTTCTTGCCCTGCCGTTTGGCCTGGTACATTGCCGCATCGGCCCGGGCATACAGGCTATCCAGCGTCACATCTTCATCCGTTAGCGCAGTTAGCCCCTGGCTCACTGTCACCCCGTACACCTGCTCTTCATGGCTAAAGCTCAAACGCTGAATCGCCCGCTGCAAGCGTTCGGCAATCTGTTCTGCCGCCTGGGCATTGCAACCCGGGAACACCGCCGCGAATTCCTCACCACCAATACGCCCGAACAGGTCGCCACGGCGTAGCACGGCCTTGCCGCTGTCGGCGATGCGTTGTAGCACCTGATCGCCTTCCTGGTGACCGTAGCTGTCGTTGATGCGCTTGAAATCATCGATATCGAGCAGCAAAAAGGCCAACGGTGTGCCGTCTTCGCGGGCGCTGTCAAAGGCTCGCTGGGCGCACTCGAAGAAGTGCCGACGGTTACTGCTTTGAGTCAGCACGTCGGTGGTGGCCAGGCGTTGCAACTCGCCTTCAAGCTGCTTCTTTTCAGTGATGTCTTCGGCGATGCCGACAATGATCACCCGGTCGCCGTCGTGCTGCTGGTTGATGTAGCACTTGTCACTTAGCCAGCGCAGTTGACCGTCGGCATTGAGAATGCGGTATTCGCGGTCTTCCACCGAACCTTTGAGCAGCACCTGGGCCAGGCTGCGCTCGGCGTACTCCAGGTCGTCGGGGTAGATGCTGTCGCGCCATTCGTTGTAGTCGGCCAGCACCAGGCTGACCGGGCGGCCGAAGATTCGCTCGTAGGCGGGGCTTACGTACAGCACCTGGCGGGTTTCCCAGTCGAAGGCCCAGAGCACCGCATTGACACTGTCGAGCAGTGAACTGAACAGTTGCTCGCGTTCGCTCAGGCGGGCGACTTCGCCTTGGGCGTGGAGCAAGGCCAGCAGGGTCTGGGCGGCTTCAGGAGGCGGAGTGCCGGGCAGGATCGTGGGGATGTTCTTGGCCATGTGCACGAATCGGGTCTCGACTTGAAAGCGTGCGGCCAGCATCCTGCCCGCCACGCGGGCGATGTGCGATTTTGAGTGGTGGCGAGGGGGCGAAGTTCCGAACGGCATGCCCCGAAAGGGGGCATGCCGACTAACGGCGGTCAGGCGCCGGAGGGGCGTAGGGAATAGGTTTTCAGCTGCGCTGCGAAGTCGCGCAGGGCATGAATGCCGCTGGTTTCGGCTTCGTGTACCCAGTCCTTCATGGCCGCTAGCATGTCGTGCCCGTTGGCGCTGGTGCGCGCCCAGATCTGCTGCAGGGCCAGGCGTTTTTCGTAAATGGTCTTCAGCGCCTGGCTGTGCGCAAGCATGGACTCGATGCGCATGTGGTGGCGGTCTTCCAGCAGGCTGGTTTCACGCGACAGCAGGCGCTTGGCGCGGCGGAAGTGGTGACTTACCGACGCGTCTACCCGGGCCAGCTCCTGCTTGACCAGCGGGCCGATCACCAGCTTGCGGTACTGCGCCATGATCTGGAAGCGGTTGTTGAGGATGGCCATGGCGGTGTCCATGTCCAGGCTGGCCTTGCCCGCCACCCGGTGAGCGATCGGCGCCACACGCTGCACCTTGGCCAGGCGCAACAGGCAGAACAGGCGTATCCAGGCCCAGCCCATGTCGAACTCCCAGCGCTTGACCGACAGCTTGGCCGAGTTGGGGTAGGTGTGGTGGTTGTTGTGCAGTTCTTCACCCCCAATGACGATGCCCCATGGCACCAGGTTGGTGGCAGCGTCGCGGCATTCGAAGTTGCGATAGCCCAGTGCGTGGCCCAGGCCGTTGACCACGCCGGCCGCCCAGAACGGAATCCACATCATCTGCACGGCCCAGATGGTGATACCGATGGTGCCGAACAGCAGCAGGTCGATGACGGCCATCAGTGCAATGCCGCCCAGCTTGTAGCGCGAATAGAGGTTGCGCTCGATCCAGTCCTCCGGGCAGTTCTTGCCATAAATGCGCAGGGTTTCGGGGTTGCGCGCCTCTTCCCGGTACAGCTCGGCGCCCTTGCGCAATACCGTGCTCAGGCCTTTGTGAACAGGGCTGTGCGGGTCGTCGGGGGTTTCGCATTTGGCGTGGTGTTTGCGATGGACGGCGGTCCACTCGCGTGTGTTCTGCGCCGTGGTCAGCCACAGCCAGAAGCGGAAGAAGTGCTTGAGCGCGCCGTTGAGCTCCAGGGCCCGGTGCGCGGAGTAGCGATGCAGGTAGACCGTGACGCTGACAATGGTCACATGGGTCATCAACAGAGTGATGCCGACCAGTTGCCAGGCCGACAAGTCGAGCAGGCCGTTGTACCACATAGGTGTAAAAACCCTCGGAATGCAGGAGGAGGGGCTGATTATCCCTCGGGAGGGAAATAAAACCAGTCACCCGTTCAGATAGGAGGTCACGACATGTTTCAGCCTTTATACTGCCCCATTATTTCTGATGGGCTATCCCACCCGACATGTCTGTTTCCGTTCGCGACGCCTTGCGCATGGCTGCGCTGTATGTGGTGCTCTCGATCCTCTGGCTGGTGCTGGCCGAGGTGGTGCTGCACGGCATGACTGACGATCCCCTTGCATTGACCGTGGGGCGGCAGATCAACGTGGTGCTGTGGGTGCTGTTCAGTGCCTTGCTGATTTACGTGTCGCGGGTGCGCCTGCTGAACTTCATCGGCCGTGGTGCCCGCTTGCGTTGTGAAGACCGGGAACGGCTGCGCATGGCGGCTGCGGTGTTCGACAGCACACTCGAAGGGGTGCTGGTCACGGACCGCCACGGCCTGATCGTGCACGTCAACCGCGCGTTCATGCGCATCACAGGCTACCAACAGGATGAGGTCATCGGGCAGCGCCCGAACAAGTTCAAATCAGGCCGCCATGGGTTGCCGTTCTACGAGCAGATCTTCGCCACGCTGGCCGATAAGGGCGAATGGAGCGGGGAAATCTGGAACCGGCGCAAAAGCGGCGAAATCTACCCGCAATGGCAGACCATTCGCGCCATTCGCGGCGACGATGGTGAACTGAGCCATTACGTGGCGGTATTCAGTGACATCAGCGCAATCAAGCATTCGGAGCAGGAACTGGCCTACCTGGCCCACCACGACCCGTTGACCGGCCTGCCCAACCGCCTGCTGTTCACCGACCGCGTCGAGCAGGCCTTGGCGGCGGCCCAGGCCAACAAGCGCGGTTGTGCCCTGTTGCTGCTGGACCTGGACCACTTTCAGAGCATCAACGATGGCCTGGGCCACACCATCGGTGACCAGTTGCTGAAGCTGGTGGGCGAGCGCCTGGGGGAGGTACTGGGTGCAGGCGTGACCTTGGCGCGCCTGGGTGGCGACGAATTTGGCGTGCTGGCGGAGAACTGCCAGCAGGTCGGCCAGGCGGGCAAGCTGGCGCAGTGCATCATCGAGCGTATGCGCGAGCCGTTCCAGTTCGATGGCCATCGCCTGTTCATCAGTGTCAGTGCGGGCATCAGCCTGTTCCCCAGCGATGCGTTGAGTGCCGAACAACTGCTGCGCAATGCCGATTCGGCGCTGTTCAAAGCCAAGAGCAACGGGCGGGCGTGCTATGCGCTGTATACCGAAGAGCTGACCGCCCATGCCCAGCACCGGGTAGAGACCGCCGGTGATCTGCGCCGGGCCCTGGAGCAGGATGAGCTGCGGGTGTACTTCCAGCCGGTACATGACCTGGCTTCAGGCCGACAAGTCGGGGTCGAAGCGCTGGTGCGCTGGCAGCACCCCCAGCGCGGCCTGGTGCCGCCGGGCGAGTTCATCCCGATTGCCGAGCGCACGGGGCTGATTGCCGAGATCGACACCTGGGTGCTGCGCCAGGCCTGCCGACAAATGGTGCAGTGGCAGGCTGAAGGCCGGCAGCTGGCGTTCGTGGCGGTAAACATCTCCAGCCGCCTGTTTGGCCAGCACGAGTTGTACCGGCAAGTGGCCGAAGTGCTGCACGAGACGGGCCTGGCCCCGGCCATGCTGGAGCTCGAAGTAACCGAAAGCGCGGTGATGGAAGACCCGGAAGTGGCACTGGAGCAGTTGCACCGGTTGCGTGAGCTGGGGGTGACCTTGGCCATCGATGACTTTGGCACCGGGTATTCGTCGCTGCTGCGGCTCAAGCGTTTGCCGGTGCAGAAGCTGAAAATCGACCAGGGCTTCGTGGCCGGTTTGCCGCACGATGAAGACGACATCGCGATCGTGCGGGTGATCATCGCCCTGGCCCACAGCATGGGTATGCAGGTGCATGCCGAGGGCATCGAGCTGGCAGAGCAGGCCAGCTTCTTGCTGCAAGAGCAGTGTCAGCTGGGGCAGGGCTACTGGTTCGGGCGGCCGGTACCGGCTGGGGATCTTCGCTGGGATTGAGATTGCCGGGGCCGCAAGGCGGCCCCGGCATTCAACGCTTGTTCAAACCCTTCGCCAAGCGGTCCCCGCCCAGCTGGATCAACGCCACCAACGCCACCAGCATGGCGATCACGGTCAGCATGATCTGGCTGTCGAAACGCTGGTAGCCATACCGGTAGGCAATATCCCCCAACCCCCCCGCACCAATCGCGCCGGCCATGGCCGAAGAGTTGATCAGGGTTACCAGGGTAATGGTGAAGCCGCCGACAATGCCGGGCAGCGCCTCAGGCAAGAGCACATGCCAGACGATGTGCCAGCGTCGGCAGCCCATGGCCTGCGCAGCTTCCACCAGGCCATGATCCACTTCGCGCAGGCTGACCTCGGCAATCCGCGCGAAGAACGGGGTGGCGGCAATGGTCAGCGGCACCACCGCCGCCCATACGCCGTAAGTGGTGCCTACCACCAGGCGGGTGAAGGGAATCAGCGCGACCATCAGGATCAGGAACGGGATCGAGCGGAACAGGTTGACGAAGGCGCCCAACACGCGATTTAGCAGCGGTGCTTCGAAGATGCCACCTTTGTCGCTGGTGACCAGCAGCACCGCCATCGGTACCCCTACCAGCAGGGCGATCAGTGACGATACGCCGACCATCAACAGGGTATCGAGCAAACCTTCCAGCAGGCGATCAAACCACATGGCCCAGTACCTCCACGTCCTCGGCCCAGCGGCGGGCGCGCTCCAGTAATTGATGAGTGTCATGCGGCGAGTGCCGCACCGACAGGATCAGCTGGCCCAAGACATGTTCGCCAATGGTCTCCACGCCGCCCTGCAGCAAGCGCACACGCCCACCCAGTTCGTTGAACAGGGCAGACAGTTCAGGTTCGCCCAGCACCGTCAGTTTCAACACCACGGCACTGTCGCGGCTCGCCGGGCTGGCTTGCAGGCTGGCTTGCAGCGCGGCAGGCAGCCTGGCCTGCAGTGGTGCAAGCAAGGTGCGGGTGACCTCGTGGCGAGGCGAACCGAACACCCGCCAGACCTCGCCCTGTTCGACCACTTCGCCACGCTCGAGCACCACCACCCGGTGGCAGATATCGCGGATCACGGCCATTTCGTGGGTGATCAGCACGATGGTCAGCCCCAGGCGCTGGTTGATGTCGCGCAGCAGCTCAAGGATCGAGGCCGTGGTTTCCGGGTCCAGCGCGGAGGTGGCCTCGTCGCACAGCAGAATCTCGGGGTCGTGTACCAGCGCCCGGGCAATACCGACGCGCTGCTTTTGCCCGCCGGACAGCTGCGCCGGGTAGACGTGGTGTTTTTCCTGCAGGCCAACCAGCTCCAGCAGTTCACGCACCTTGCGCTGGCGCTCGGCCTTGGCCACACCGGCCACTTTCAACGGCAGCTCGACGTTCTGCCACACGGTTTTGGCCGACATCAGGTTGAAGTGCTGGAAGATCATGCCGATGCGCCGACGCAGCGCCACCAGGTGGTCTTCGTCGAAGGGGGCGATGTCCACCTGATCGATCAGCACCCGGCCCTGGCTGGGTTGCTCCAGCCGGTTGATGGTGCGCAGCAGCGATGACTTGCCGGCCCCGCTGCGGCCGATGATGCCGAAGATCTCGCCATGACGGATGTTCAGGTCGATGCCTTGCAAGGCCGGTTGTGCCTGGCCAGGGTAGGTCTTGCCCAGGCCGATGAAGCGCACATGGGCTTCATTGACCTCCGGGCGCAGGGCCTGTTCCTTGACCGTTGGCGGCAATGGTTGGGGGGTAGGCGCCCTGAGCGCGCTGGCCTGGCTCATGTCAGCCTTCCCAGCCGGCCTGGTAGAGCTTGCCGTGGGCTTTGTCGAGCGCTGCACGCACGGCTGGCGAGTGCTGGTAGATGTCGACGAACTTGGCCAGGCGCGGGTCGTCCTTGCTCTGTGGGCGAATGACGAACTGGATCACGTATTCCTTGTTCTCCAGGCCGTCGAACAGCAGCGCAGAGCCTGCGTCGAAGCTGTTGGCCAGGCGGATGTAGGCCGGGTACCCCTGCACCAGGTCGGCGTCATCGTAAGCGCGGACCAGCTGAACTGCCTCGACCTGAAGGATTTTCAGTTTTTTCGGGTTGGCGACGATGTCGTCCTCGGTGGCCTTGTAGCCAACGCCCGGCTTGAGGGTAATCAGCCCGGCCTTGGCCAGCAGTTGCAGGCCACGGCCGCTGTTGATCGGGTCGTTGGCAATGGCCACGCTGGCGCCTTCAGGCAGCTCGGCAAAGCTTTTGTACTTTTTCGAGTACAGGCCAACGTTGTTGATGATGCCCGGTGCATAAGGCACCAGGTTGAAGCCAGCAGCTGCCTTGGCGTTTTCCAGGAACGGGATGTGCTGGAAGTAGTTCACGTCGATGTCGCCGCTGTTGAGGCTGACGTTGGGTGCGATCCAGTCGCTGAACTCGATCAGCTTCACTTCCAGGCCTTGTTTGTGCGCTTCTTCCACGGCGGCTTCCAGCGGTATCGCAAAGGCCGAGGTGGTGCCGATCTTCAGTGGGTCGGCTGCCAGGGCGTGGGCGGACAGGCCAAGGGTGAGGGCAATGGCCGCGACGGGCCGGAACAGTTTCTCAAGCATGGTGCGGGACTCCAGTCGGGGCAGGGGAAGGGACAAAACGATAGGCCGAACCAGGGTGATCGGCGGGCAAGTGCGGGTGGTCGGACTGGAACAGCTTCTCGCGCAGGGTGCCTTCGGCGTAGGCCGTCTTGTAGCGGCCACGCCGCTGCAGTTGCGGGATGACCAGGTCGATGAAGTCTTCGAAGCTTTCCGGGGTGACGGTACGGGTCAGGTTGAAACCGTCCAGGCCGGTTTCATCAATCCATGCGATCAACTGATCGGCCACCTGTTCGGGTGCGCCGACCAAGGTTACGTAGCGGCCACCGAGGGCGTGCTGCTCAAGCAGACGGCGGCGGGTCCAGGCGTTGTCTTGTAACTGGCGCGTGGCGGACTGAATGGCGTTGCCCTGGCTGAAGCCGATTGGCTCATCCAGTTCATAGGCCGCAAAGTCTATGCCGGTGGATGCAGCGAAGTGCGCGACGCCGGCTTCAGGGCTTGCATGGCGCAAGTACTCGGCATGCTTGGCCTGGGCCTCTTGCTCGGTGGCTGCGACGATTACCGTGATCCCCATGAACACCTTGATTGCCTGCGGGTCGCGGCCGGCCGCTTGCGCAGCGGCGCGTACCTTGTCGACCTGGGCGCGTGTGGCCGCTTTGTCCTGGCCACTGATGAACACGCATTCGGCGTGGCTGCCGGCAAAGGCCAGGCCGCGCTGCGAGCTGCCGGCCTGGAACAGCACCGGCGTGCGCTGTGGCGAGGGTTCGCTCAGGTGATAGCCCTCGACGTTGTAGAACTCGCCGTGGTGGCTGACTTTGCGCACCTTGTCGGGCTGGGCGTACACGCGCTGCTGGCGGTCGGCGACCACCGCATCGTCGGCCCAGCTGCCTTCCAGCAGCTTGTACAGCACCTGCAGGTATTCGTCGGCCTGGTCGTAGCGGCGGTCATGCTCCGGTTGTTGCGCCAGGCCCATGGCCCGGGCGGCGCTGTCGAGGTAGCCGGTGACGATGTTCCAGCCCACCCGGCCATTGCTCAGGTGGTCGAGGGTGGACAGGCGGCGGGCGAACAGGTACGGCGCCTCGTAGGTGAGGTTGGCGGTAAGGCCGAAACCCAGGTGGCGGGTAACTGCTGCCATGGCCGAGACTAGCAGCAGCGGGTCGTTGACCGGCAGCTGGATCGACTCCTTGAGGGTGACGTCCAGCGACTGGCCGTAGATGTCGTAGGTACCCACGATGTCGGCAATGAACAGCCCATCGAACAGGCCGCGTTCCAGCAGGCGTGCCAGGTTGGTCCAGTAGTCCAGGGTCTTGTACTGGGTCGAGGTGTCCCGTGGGTGGGTCCACAGGCCGTGGTTGATGTGCCCGATGCAGTTCATGTTGAAGGCATTGAGCAGGAGCTGCTTGGCCATCAGATAGTCCCCCGGCGTGGCGGGTTGGCATCGTTGAGGTAGTAGTTGCCGATGGCGTGGTACTTCCAGCGCACCGGGTCGTGCAGGGTGTGCACGCGAGCGTTGCGCCAGTGTCGGTCGAGGTTGTGTTCGGACAGGGTGGCCTGGCTGCCGCCCAGTTCGAACAGGGCGGTACCGGCGGCAAGGGAAATCTCGGTGCTGATGGCCCGTGCTTCGGCCACGGCGATGGAGGCGGCGGCCACATTGTCGGCGGTGCTGTCGTCGCGGGCGCGGTCGAGGTATTCACCGGCGCGTTCCAGCAGGGCCTCGGCGGCGTGCAGGCGGATGGCCAGGTGGCCGAAGCTTTTGAGTGTCAGCGGGTCATCGGTGGCCTTGTCCAGCCCGGAATCGACCCACGGGCGGCTGCGGGTACGCACGAAGTGCAGGGCATCTTCATAAGCGGCGCGGGCGATGCCGGTGTCGATGGCGGCATGAAGGATCTGCGCCAGCGGGCCGACCGGAGTAGGGCGCTCGAAGGCGCTCTGGAACGGCACGACGTCGGCAGCGCTGACGTACACGTTGTCGAACACCACCGAGCCACTGCCGGTAGTGCGTTGGCCGAAACCGCTCCAGTCGTCGATCACTTGCAGGCCCTGGCTGTCGGCCGGGACGAAGGCCAGTTGCTGTACGCCTTGGTCATCAACGACCGAAGTCGGGATGCGCTGGGCATAAATGGCGCCAGTCGAATAGAACTTGCGGCCGTTTATGCGGAAACCGTCACCATCACGGCTCAGGCGAGTGGTGCGCTCGTTGGCGGTCTTGGTGCCCAGCTCGGCCAGGGCGTTGCCGAAACGCCTGCCGGCCAGTACTTCGGCGTACAGGCGTTGCTGCTGCTCGGGTGTACCGTTTACCCGTAGTACTTCCAGGCCGTAGAAGTGGTTTTGCGGGATTTGCCCGAGCGAGCCGTCGGCCTGGGCGATACGGGCGATGACCTTGGCCAGGGTGACGTTGGCCACGCCAGCGCCGCCGAAGGCCTTGGGTACGCTGATCGCCCACAGGCCGGAGCGGGTGAACAGCTCCAGTTCGGCGTGTGGCAGGCGGCGTTCGCGGTCGCGCAGGGCGCTGTCGCGGCGCAGTTGCTGGGCGATGTCTTCGGCGACTGCCAGGGCTTCGGTGTCGCTGGTGATGATATTTGTAGTCATGGTGTTCTCCGGGGGCCGCTGCGCAGCCCTTCGCGGGCTCGCCCGCGAAGGGCTGCGCAGCGGCCCCAAAGGCAGCAAATCAGATCCAGGAATGCCGCGCAGGCAGGGTGCCGTTGAGGTGGTACGCGCCCACCGCGTGGTACTTCCAGCGCACCGGGTCATGCAGGGTATGCACCCGGGCATTGCGCCAGTGGCGGTCGAGGTTGAATTCGGCAAGGGTGGCGCGGCTGCCGGCCAGCTCGAACAGCTTTTCGCTAGCCTGTAGGGCAATCTCGGTGGTCAGCACCTTGGCCTCTGCCACGGCAATCGAGGCTCGCGCCGCACTGGCTGCGTCGATTGGCGCGGCATTGACCTCGTCCAGTACCCGCGCAGCCTTGCTCAGCAGGGCTTCGGCGGCGTGTAGCTCAAGCTTCAGGCGGCCGATGTCGGCGATTACATACGGGTCGTCGCTGGCGCGGTCCACGTTGGCTTCGATCCACGGGCGAGACTTTTCGCGCACGAAGGTGATCGCATCATCAATCGCTGCTTCAGCGATGCCGGCATCAATTGCCGCCTGGATCAGCTGTGACGCCGCACCCTGGATGTTAGGGATCTCACGCTGGCGCCAGTTGTCGATCACCAGCTCCACGTCGACCGGCACCTGGTCGAGCAGCACGGTGCCGCTGGCGGTGGTACGTTGGCCAAACCCGGACCAGTCATCGACGATGCGCAACCCCGGGCTGCCGCGGCGCACGAACGCCAGGCGCTGGCGGCCCTCGTCGTCCAGTGCCTTGACGGCCACCCAGTGGGCGAACAGGGCGCCGGTGGAATAGAACTTCTCGCCGCTGATGCGATAGCTGTCGCCAGCGCGAGTGATCCGGGCCTTGAGGGTGAGGGTGTCTTTGGTGCCGCGTTCGGGGCCGGCATTGCCGATGCGCCAACCGTCGAGCACGCTGCGGAAGATCAGCGCCTGTTGCGCCTCGGTGGCTGTCAGGCGAATCAGTTGCAGCATGCCGAACTGGTTCTGCGGGATCTGCCCCAGAGCCGGGTCGGCGGCGCTGATCACGCGGAACACTTCGGCAACGGTTTCGAACGACACGTCGGGGCCGCCGTGGGCCTTGGGTACGCTGATGCTGCCCAGGCCGCTGCGGGTGAACAGTTCGATCTCGGCCCAAGGCAGTTTGCGTTGCTGGTCGCGGCGTGCGGCCTGCTCGCGGGCGACCTCAGCCAGTTCGCGGGCCGCTTGCAAGGCTTCGGCGTCGTTGCGCAGAACTTTGGCCGGCAGCAGCAAGGGCGAGCTGTCGAGATCGCTGTGGAATTGGGTGTTTGGCTGGCTGGACATCAGTACCGCTCCTTGGCTGCACTCAATGCCCTGGCGTTACGCACTGGGGTGATTGTGATCCTGACCATTCCTGACCTCACAAAAAAGTTGTGCCGCTACAGCTGATCGCGACAGATATGTGCTGGTCCGGTGGTCCGGTTTATATACCCTAATGCTTTATAAAAAGTTTATGAACTAACTCTTTGGAATATGTATAGAAGGAGGGATTTACAGCGGATGTGCCGGCCCTTTCGCGGGTAAACCCGCGAAGAGGCCGTAACAGGTTTACTCGGAGGCGGCAGTACCCAGGAACTTGCGCAAGAACTGCCGGGTACGCTCTTCCTTTGGCGCCGCAAACAGTGCCTTGGCTTCCCCCTGCTCCACGATCACGCCCTTGTCGAAGAAGATCACCCGGTTCGCCACATCCCGGGCAAAGCTCATTTCGTGCGTAACGATGATCATGGTGCGCTTCTCCTCGGCCAGGCCGCGGATGGTCGCCAGCACTTCACCCACCAGCTCCGGGTCCAGTGCCGAGGTGGGTTCGTCGAACAGGATCACCTCCGGCTCCATGGCCAGGGCACGGGCGATCGCCACTCGTTGCTGCTGGCCCCCGGACAGGCGCCGGGGGTAGGCGTCTTCCTTGCCTGCCAGGCCAACCTTGGCCAGCAGGCGCCGACCCAGCTCGATGGCTTGCTCGCGGGGCGTCTTCTTGACGATCACCGGCCCCTCGATCACGTTCTCCAGCGCGGTGCGGTGCGGGAACAGGTTGAAGTTCTGGAACACGAACCCGGCTTGCTGGCGCAATCGGCGAATCGCACTTTGCTGCCCGCCCAAGGGGCGGTTGGCATCGATGCTGATAGCGCCGATCTTGATCTGCCCGGCGTCGGGCGTCTCCAGCAGGTTGAGGCAGCGCAGGAAGGTGGTCTTGCCCGAGCCACTGGGGCCAATGATGGCCACCACTTCGCCGGGCTGTACGGTCAGGTCGATACCGTTGAGCACGGTCTGGCCCTTGAACCGCTTGGTCAGGCCTTTGACTTCAATCATGCTCAGTGCTCCTGGTCATGCTGGTTGACCCGCGCTTCCATGCGGTTCTGGAAGTGCGCAAGGATGCTGCACAGCACCCAGTAGATGACCGCGACCGCCACGTACATGGTGAACACTTCGAAGGTGCGTGCGGTAATCAGCTGCGCCTGGCGGAACAGTTCGGGCACCTGGATGGTGGCCGCCAGGGCGGTGTCCTTGACCAGCGAAATGAAGCTGTTGCCCAAGGGGGGCAGGGCAGTGCGCAAGGCTTGCGGCAGGATCGCCCGGCGCATGGCCTGAACGCGGGTCATGCCGATGCTGGCGGCCGCTTCCCACTGGCCGCGGTCGATCGAGGAGATTGCTGCGCGCAGGATTTCGCAGATGTAGGCCGCCATGTTCAACGACAGGCCGATCAGCGAGGCGGGGATGGGGTCGAGTTCGATGCCGATCTGCGGCATGCCGAAATAGATCACGAACAGCTGCACCAGCAGCGGCGTGCCGCGAAAGAACGACACGTAGATCCGCGCCAGCCAGTTCAGCGGCAAGATCTTCGACAGACGCATCAGCGCCAGGGCAAAGCCCAGCACCAGGCCGAAGAACATGCCGCCAACGCTGAGCAGCACCGTATAACCCGCGCCCTTCAGCAGGAAGGGCGTGGAGTCGACAACGAGTTGCAGGCTTTCAGCGATCATTTGGTGACATCAGCACCGAAGTATTTCTCGGACAGCTTGGCCAGCGTGCCGTCAGCCTTGAGCTTGTCGATGGCCTTGTTGATGGCATCGAGCAGCTCTGGCTCGCCCTTGCGCAGGGCTACGCCACTTTCCAGGCGGGAGAACGCATCGCCGGCCAGCTCCGTATCCTTGGCTTTTTGCGCGTATTCCAGTGCGGCCAGGCGGTCGATCAGGATGGCGTCGATGCGACCGTTACGCAGGTCGGCGAACTTGCTCGGGTCGTCTTCATAGGTGCGCACATCGGCTTGCGGCACGTCTTGTTTCACCCACTGTTCGTAGTTGGTGCCCAGGCCCACGCCCACTTTCTTGCCGGCCAGGTCGGCGGCCTTGTGGATGTTCAACTGCTCGGCCTTCTTCTTCAGGATCAGCGCCTGGATGCCGGAGATGGTGTAGGGCTCGGAGAAGTCGTACTTCTTCTTGCGCTCTTCGGAAATGGTCACCTGGTTGATGACTACGTCCAGGCGCTTGGACTCCAGCGCAGCGAGGATGCCGTCCCATTTGGTCGGCTGGACCTTGGCCTTGACCCCCAGCTCCTTGGCCAGCAACTCGGACAGTTCCACTTCGAAGCCGGTCAGCTTGCCGTTTTCGTCCTGGAAGCTGAACGGTGGGTAGGTGCCTTCCAGGCCGACGTTGATCACGCCTTTTTCCTGGATGGTCTTCAGCTGCTCGCCCGCGAAGGCCTGGCTGAGCAGGCCGGCACCCAGCAGAACAGCCAGGGTAGCGTTGAGTAGCGGTTTGGCGAATTTCGACATGTCAGAGCCCCGCGCTTGTTGTGTAAGTAGTGAGGTGGCGACTATAGGGTTGGCTGCTTAGGCCAGGAAATACTAAAAAATTATTTTGTTATTTCCATTTTGATTTGTGCCAGGAGCTGGCTGCTTTGAGGGTAGGCGAGGATGCCGGTGCCGTCATCGCGGCTTATGCCTGACTTAGCGCAGGATGGAATAAAGCGTTGTTTTTTCCAAGGGGCTGATTTGCCGTAGAGTGGATCGCATGTAGGCAGGCCCGGCCTCTTCGCGGGCCTGGCGACACCATTAGATGGCCTATACGGCAGGAGAAAACCGTGAGCGAACAACCTTCATCCGCGCACTGGCAGTTGCAGAGCATCGTCAGTGGCCTGCGCGGCGCCCGTGAGCAATGGCGCACCCGTAATGGCCGCAGCATTGGCGAGCAGGGCGGGCGCGAGTTGCCGTCGCGCGAGGCGATGCGGCAGATTCTGGAGCAACTGTGCGGCGCGCTGTTCCCCATGCGCCTGGGCCCAGTCGATTTGCGCGAAGAAAGCGAAGACTTCTATGTCGGCCATACCCTGGATGCCGCGCTGACCGCCTTGCTTGCCCAGGCTCGCCTTGAACTGCGCTATGCGGCACGGCAAAGCAAGGCTGAGCTGGCTGGCGTCGACGCCCATGCGCTGAGCCTGATCCAGGGTTTCGCAGCTGCGCTACCGGAGCTGCGCGTACTGCTCGACACCGACGTGCTGGCCGCCTACCACGGCGACCCGGCAGCGCGTAGCGTGGATGAAGTGCTGCTGTGCTACCCGGGTATCCTGGCGATCATCCACCACCGCCTGGCGCACCACCTGTACCAGGCCGGCTTGCCGCTGTTGGCGCGGATCAGCTCGGAGCTGGCGCATTCGGCCACCGGTATCGACATTCACCCTGGTGCGCAGATTGGCCCGAGCTTCTTCATCGACCACGGGACCGGTGTGGTGATTGGCGAAACCGCGATCATCGGCGAGCGCGTGCGCATCTACCAGGCCGTGACCCTGGGCGCCAAGCGCTTCCCGAGCGATGAGTCGGGAACCCTGCACAAAGGCCTGCCACGGCACCCGATTGTCGAGGACGATGTGGTGATCTATGCCGGGGCCACGGTGCTGGGGCGCATTACCATCGGCAAAGGTTCGACCATTGGCGGCAATGTGTGGCTGACCCGCAGTGTGCCGGCTGAAAGCAACATTACCCAGGCCAACCTGCAGCTGGATTGCCAGGACAAGAATTGATCTGGCATTTGTATTGGTTGTTCCGGCCTCTTCGCGGGCAAGCCCGCGAAGAGGCCGGAACAGGAAGGCACCAATCAGCACTCCAATTCGCAATGAAATCCGATCCATGTTTAACTTGAACGCTTGTTCAATGAAAAAACGCTGGTCCGCTGCCGGTGTTCAACAGGAGGATTCCTTTGCTGAACCCGTTCATTCCGAACCTTACGTCATTTGACGAGGTGCACGCCCGATGAGTGCACCGACCCCGTCCATTGCCAATGGCAAAATCCGCATGAACCCTCCGGTGTTCTACTTTGCGGCAAGTTTCATCCTCGTTTTTGGCCTGGTAGTCATTTCCAACCCGCAAGCGGCAGGTGACTGGTTGCTGGCAGCGCAGAACTGGGCGGCCAATACGGTCGGCTGGTACTACATGCTGGCCATGACGCTGTACCTGGTCTTCGTGGTGGTCACCGCCTTGTCCGGCTACGGCAAGATCAAGCTCGGTGCCGACCACGACGAACCCGAGTTCAGTTACCTGTCGTGGGCCGGCATGCTGTTTGCCGCCGGTATCAGCATCACGTTGTTCTTCTTCTGTGTTTCCGAACCTCTCACCCACATGCTGCAGCCGCCCCAGGGCGAAGCGGGCACGGCAGAGGCCGGGCGCCAGGCGATGCAGATTCTGTTCCTGCACTGGGGCCTGCATGGCTGGGGGGTGTTCGCCTTCGTCGGCATGGCCCTGGCCTATTTCGCCTACCGGCACAACCTGCCGCTGGCGTTGCGTTCGGCGCTGTACCCGCTGATCGGAAAGCGCATCAACGGGCCGATCGGCTACGCAGTGGATGGCTTCGGCATCATCGCCACGGTGTTCGGCCTGGGGGCCGACATGGGCTTTGGCGTGCTGCACCTGAACGCTGGCCTGGACTACCTGTTCGGCATCAGCCACAGCCAGTGGGTGCAGGTTATCCTCATCACCCTGATGATGGGCGCGGCGGTAGCCGTGGCCGTTGCCGGGGTGGAGAAGGGCGTGCGGGTGATGAGCGACATCAACCTGTTCCTGGCCTGCGCACTGCTGCTGTTCGTGCTGTTCGCCGGGCCGACCCAGCACCTGTTCAACACATTGATCCAGAACCTGGGTGACTACCTGGGCGCCTTGCCGCGCAAGAGCTTCGATGTGTATGCCTACGGTGAAAACCGTGACTGGCTGGGCGGCTGGACAGTGTTTTACTGGGCCTGGTGGATTGCCTGGGCACCGTTCGTGGGCCTGTTCATCGCCCGTATCTCCCGTGGCCGTACCATCCGCGAGTTCGTCTTTGGCGTGCTGCTGATTCCGTTGGGGTTCACCCTGGCGTGGATGTCGATCTTCGGCAACAGCGCGCTGGACCAGGTGATCAACCATGGCATGACCGCACTGGGCCAGTCGGCACTGGATGACCCGTCGATGAGCCTGTACCTGCTGCTGGAGACCTACCCCTGGAGCAAGGCGGTGATCGCCACCACGGTGTTCATCAGCTTCGTGTTCTTCGTCACGTCGGCCGACTCGGGCACCGTGGTGCTGTCGACCTTGTCGGCCAAGGGGGGCGAAGCCGATGAGGACGGGCCGAACTGGCTGCGCATCTTCTGGGGCGCGATGACCGCGCTGATCACCAGTGCGCTGTTGTTCGCGGGCAGCATCGACTCGCTGAAGTCGGCGGTGGTGCTGACCTCGCTGCCGTTCTCGCTGATTCTTTTGTGCATGATGTGGGGGCTGCACAAGGCGTTCTACCTGGAGTCGCAACGGCAGATCGCGCAGATGCACTCGCTGGCCCCGTTCGCCCAGTCACGTCGCGGTCGTGGTGGCTGGCGCCAGCGCCTGAGCCAGGCCGTGCATTTCCCGTCGCGTGATGAGGTGTACCGCTTCATGGACGACGTAGTGCGCCCGGCGATTGCCGAGGTCCGTGAAGTGTTCGAGCAGAAGGGCCTGGTGCTGATTACCCAGGATGACCCGAGCCACGACAACGTCAGCCTGAAGATTGGCCATGGCGAGGAGCAGCCGTTCATTTACCAGGTGCAGATGCGTGGGTATTTCACACCGTCGTTCGCCTTGGGTGGGCTGGGTACGCAGGAGTTGAAGAACCGCCGTTATTACCGGGCGGAGGTTCACCTGAGCGAAGGCAGCCAGAACTATGACCTGGTGGGCTACAGCAAGGAGCAGATCATCAACGACATTCTGGACCAGTACGAACGGCACATGCAGTACCTGCATCTGGTCCGCTAGGTTGTCGTTGGTTTCACCGGCCTCTTCGCGGGACAAGCCCGCGAAGAGGCCGGTACAGGTCACATCAAAGTTCAGAACGGCGCATCCCCCAGGATGGTCGCCCGGTGCATCACCCGCCGGTTCGGCCGGTAGTCATCCACCGCAAAATGCTGGGTCACGCGGTTGTCCCAGAACGCCACGTCATTCTCCTGCCAACGCCAGCGAATGCTGAACTCCGGCCGCGTCGCATGGGCGAACAGCAGCTTCAACAGCGCCTCGCTTTCCAGCTCGCTCAGCTCATTGATACGCGTGGTGAACCCTTCATTGACGAACAGCGCCTTGCGCCCGCTAACCGGGTGAGTGCGCACCACCGGGTGTGACAGCGGCGGGTTGTTGCGCCGGGTTGCTTCCCAGCGCGCCAGGTCTTCCGGCGTGGTGCCAAAGCGCTCCAGCGGAAACGACTTGGTGAAGTCGTGGGTGGCGGTCAGCCCATCGAGCATTGCACGCAGCGGCGCCGACAAGGCTTCGAAAGCGGCAATCCCGCTGGCCCACAGCGTATCGCCACCGTAAGCGGGCAATTGCTTGGCGCTGAGCACCGCGCCCAGTGCCGGGGTCGGCAAGAACGTCACGTCGGTGTGCCACACGGCGTTGTCGCGCACATCGGTCACTGCCGTGTCGAGCACCAGCACCTGCGGGGTTTCGGGCACGTTGGGATAGATCGGGTGAATGTGCAGGTCACCGAAGCGGGCTGCAAAGCGCGCTTGCTGTTCCGGGTTGATCGGCTGGTCGCGGAAGAACAGCACCTGATGCTGCAGCAGCGCCTGTTCGATGGCGTCGCGCTCTTCTGCGGTGATATCGCGGCTGATGTCTACGCCGCTGATCTGCGCACCCAGCGCCGGGCTGAGAGGTGTAACGGTCAGGCTCATGTCTTTTCTCGTTCTAGGCGCCGGGTTGCCGGCGTGGTCAATCGGCAATCAGTGGCTCTGCCCGTGCCAGGGCACCAGTTTGCGTTGCAGGGCACGCAGGCCCATTTCCAGGGCGAAGGCGATCAGGGCGATCAGCAGGATGCCCAACACCACCACATCGGTGACCAAAAACTGCGCCGCCGACTGCACCATGAAGCCCAGGCCGCTGGTGGCAGCAATCAGTTCGGCGGCCACCAAGGTCGACCAGCCGACCCCCAGGCCGATGCGGATGCCGGTAAGGATGTCGGGCAGCGCACTGGGCAGGATCACATGGCGGATCAGCTGGGCCTTGGTGGCGCCCAGCGACTGCGCCGCACGCAGCTTGGCCGGGTCGACCGTGCGCACGCCGGTGGCGGTGGCGATGGCGATGGGGGCGAAGATCGCCAGGTAAATCAGCAGCACCTTCGACAGCTCGCCGATGCCGCACCAGATGACGATCAGCGGCAGGTATGCAAGCGGCGGTATCGGCCGGTAGAACTCGATCAGCGGGTCGAGGATGCCACGGGCCACGCGGTTGTAGCCGATGGCGATGCCCACCGGGATCGCGGTCAGGGTCGCTGCAACCAGCGCCAGGCCAATGCGGCCCAGGCTTGCGCCCAGGTGCTGCCACAGGCTGGCGTCCATGTAGCCTTGGGTCAGCAGGGTCCAGGCCTTGGCCAGGATGTCGCCGGGCGAAGGCAGGAACAGCGGCTCGATCCAGCCAGCGGCGGTCACCAGCCACCAGACCAGCAGCAGGCTGGTCAGGGTCAGGGTACTGATCCAGCGGGTAGAGCGTTGGCGGCGTGCTGTTGCAACAGGCCGGGTTTGGGTGTCGTGCTTGCCGGCAACCGGCAGGTCCAGGCTGCTCATGCGCGCTCCTGCAGGCTTTGGCGTTGGGAGAACACCCGCGCCAGCACATGCTCGCGGGTTTCGATGAAGCGTGGGTCGGATTTGATTGCCCGGGCCGATTCGCCAGCGGCATAGCGCTGGCCGAAGTCCAGTTGCAGGCGCTCCACTACGCGGCCCGGGTTGGGTGCCAGTAGCACCAGCTCGCTGGCGAGGAACACCGCTTCTTCAATGTCGTGGGTAATCAGGAAAACCGGTTTGGCGGTGCGTTGCCAGACCTGCAGCAGCAGTTCCTGCATTTGTTCGCGGGTGAAGGCGTCGAGGGCGCCGAACGGTTCATCCATCAACAACACCCGTGGGTCGGCCGCCAGTGCGCGGGCCAGGCCTACGCGCTGCTTCTGGCCACCGGACAATTGCCAGATGCGCCGCTCGCCAAAGCCATCCAGGTCGACGAGTGCGAGCATTTCACGGGCCTTGGCTTCACGCTGGGCGCGGGGCACGCCAGCCAGTTCGAGGCCGAAGGCGACATTGCCCAGCACGTTCTGCCATGGCAGCAGGGCGTCGTCCTGGAACACTACGCCGCGCTCTGCACCCGGGCCTTGTACCGGTACGCCATCGAGGGTGATTCGCCCGCCACTGGGGGCGACGAAGCCGGCGATCAGGTTGAGCAGGGAGGTCTTGCCGCTGCCGGACGGCCCCAGGGCCACCAGCAGCTGGCGCGGGCCCAGGCTCAGGTTGATGTCGGCCAGCACCGGGGTGCTGGCGCCAGGGTACTGTGCGCTGATGCGCTCCAGTTCAAGCAAGGCCATGACGGGCTCCGGATCAGTTTGGAAGGAACTTGGCGCTGACGTACGGCGAGTAGTCCGGCAGCACGGCGTCAACCTTGCCTTGCTGCTTGAGGAAGTTGGCCGTGTCGGTCAGTGCCTGGGTGGTCGGCGCGCCCAGGGCGTTGGCCTGGTCGGCGGCCAGCGGGTAGACGTTGCCCTCCAGCAGCACCGGGATATCGCTGGCCTTGGCGCCCGAGAGCTTCACCAGTTTGTCGACGTTGCCTTTGTCGGCCAGCCAGGCTTTCGGGTCTTTGCGGTAGTCGGCGTAGGCGTCCAGCGTGACTTTGGCAAAGGCTTTGACCACCTCAGGGTGCTTGTCGGCGAAGTCTTTGCGCACGATCCAGGCATCGAAGGTGGGGGCGCCTTTCTGGGCCAGTTCGCCAGAAGTGATCAGCACCTTGCCGTTTTCCTTGGCTACGCCCAGGGCCGGGTCCCACACGTAGGTGGCGTCGATGTCACCACGTTTCCAGGCAGCAATGATGGCCGGTGGTGCCAGGTTGAGGATCTGTACCTTGGACGGGTCGATATTCCAGCTTTTGAGTGCGGCCAGCAGGCTGTAGTGGCCGGTGGACACGAACGGTACGGCGACTTTCTTGCCGATCAGGTCTTGCGGCGTCTTGATACTGTCGCGGGCAACCAACGCTTCACCGGCACCAATCTGGGTGGCGATGAGGAATGTTTCTACGGGCAGCTTGCGGGTGGCAGCAGCGGCCAGCGGGCTGGAACCCAGATAGCCGATCTGCACATCACCGCTGGCCACGGCGGTGATCACGTCGGCGCCATTATCGAATTTGCGCCAGTCGATGCTGGCCTTGCTGGCTTTTTCGTAGTCGCCATCGACCTGCGCCACTTTGGCAGGGTCGACGGTGGTCTGGTAGGCCACGGTCAGGTCGGCAGCCTGGGCAAACCAGCTGGTGCTGGCGAGGGTCAGGGCGGCAAACAGGCGCAGCGGAGCGTGCGGGATCATGGTGGACCTCTCGTCAGGCGATCGATGTGATGGATGACGAGAAGACTAAATGATCTAAGAATTTAAAAATAAATAACTTTTTTGCATTAGCTTAGGAGCCAAATGCTTTAAGCCCAGGATGGGTGATTACCCTCAATGGCGAATGTGGAGGTACCTGCTAGGCTTTTTCGTCCCTATAGAACGATACGGAATTAGGTTATGAGCAAACGTTTGCAAATAACCAAAGGTTATGAAAGACGTTGTCGCTACAACGAATGGCAGTAAAGGTTCCTAACATATTCCTTAAAAATCTTACAAATTCATAAAACGGTCATTTTGGATTTATAGGATTGTCATTATCCTGTAGCGCAGGTGACGCCTTAGACCAAAGTCTCGAAACGTTTAGAAACGATTGACTTATGAGTCACGCTTTGGGACTAAATCGCCAATCCACGGTGAGCGGGGCAGCAGACCTCGCCGCCAGAGATACACAAGAATTAGAACGTAGAGGAGCAAATTATGTACAAGTCCAGCCTGGCTCTGGCCGTGGCACTGGGGGTTCTCGCCCAACAAGCAGGCGCTGCCGGTTTCGTTGAAGACAGCAAACTGTCGCTCAGCTCGCGCACCATGTACTTCAACAACGACAACCGTGATGGCGGTGCCGACAACCGTGAGTCGGGTCAGGGCTTCAAGCTCGACTACATCTCCGGCTTCACTGAAGGCACCGTTGGCTTTGGTGTCGATGCCCAGGCCCTGTGGGGTATCCACCTGGATGGTGGCCGTGGCAAGCACCCAGACAACAGCAGCTTCTTCCCGAGCGACACCGACGGTTCGGCTGTAAGCCAGTGGGCTCGTGTTGGCGCCAACGCCAAGGCACGCTTCTCGAAGACTGAGGTTCACTACGGTAGCGCCCTGGCGCCAAACCTGCCGATCCTGGTCTCCAACGATGGCCGTCTGCTGCCGCAAACCTTCGAGGGTGGCACCATCCAGTCGAAGGAAATCGACAACCTGACCATCAACGCCGGCCAGCTGACCCACGCCATGGGCCGTGCTTCGAGCAACCGTACCGGCCTGTCGATTGCCGGTGCCAGCCAGGACAGCAACAAGTTCCGTTACGGCGGCCTGGACTACAAGCTCACCCCAGACCTGACCCTGCAGTACTACTACTCGAACCTGGAAGACTTCTACAAGCAGCACTTCCTGGGCGCGACGCACGTATTCAAGATCGCTGACGACCAGTCGTTCAAAACCGACCTGCGTTATTTCGACAGCAGCAGCGACGGCAAGAACGGCGACGGCGGCGGTTACAACTTCAACAACAACGGTGGCTATGCCAAGAACCTCGGCGAGGTCGACAACAAGACCTGGTCCGCGATCTTCACCTATACCCTGGGTGGCCACTCGTTCCTGCTCGGCCACCAGCGCGTCAATGACGACGGTGGCTTCGTCTGGCTGAACCAAGGTAGCGTTGTTGATGGCAACGGTCGCAACGAAGGCGCCGGCGGCTCCAGCTTCTACCTGTTTACCGACAGCATGATCAACCAGTTCGCCAAGGCCGGTGAAAACACCACCTTCGGTCAGTACGCCTATGATTTCGCACGTCTGGGCGTGCCAGGCCTGAAAGCTTCGGTTTCCTACCTGAAAGGTGAAGACGGCAAGAACGCCAACGGCAACGGCACCTTCAACGAATGGGAACGTGACGCCCGCGTTGACTACGTCATCCAGGAAGGCACCTTCAAAGGCCTGGGCGCCAGCCTGCGTCACGGCGTATACCGTGGCACCGGCACCAGCTCGCTGGCTGACCAGGATCAGACCCGTCTGATCTTCAACTACACTTACAACTTCCTGTAAGCCGTAGCTGATCCAAGAGCCTCGCCTAGTGCGAGGCTTTTTTGTGCCTACAAATTCGTATGCATTTTGGTTATAAATAAATCGTTATTTATTCTTTTTATTTTTAACCGAATGCAGGCACATTGAACCCATACGGTACAGAACCCAGCCAAGGAGCCGCAGCCCATGAGCCTCAAACTCGGCGATATCGCCCCCGATTTCGAACAGGATTCCAGCGAAGGCAAAATCCGCTTCCATGAGTGGCTGGGCAACAGCTGGGGGGTATTGTTCTCCCACCCGGCCGACTTCACCCCGGTGTGCACCACCGAGCTGGGCCTGACCGCAAAGCTCAAGGACGACTTCGCCAAACGCGGGGTCAAGGCCATCGCCCTGTCGGTAGACCCGGTCGACTCGCACCATAAATGGATCGAGGACATCAACGAGACCCAGAACACCGTGGTCAACTTCCCGATCATCGCTGATGCCGACCGCAAGGTGTCCGACCTGTACGACCTGATTCACCCGAACGCCAGCGACACCCTGACAGTGCGCTCGCTGTTCGTCATCGACCCGAACAAGAAGGTGCGCCTGACCATCACCTATCCGGCCAGTACCGGGCGCAACTTCAATGAAATTCTGCGGGTGATCGACTCGCTGCAGCTGACCGACAACCACAAGGTCGCCACCCCCGGTAACTGGCAGGACGGCGACGAGGTGGTGATCGTGCCTTCGCTCAAAGATGAGGAAGAGATCAAGCAGCGCTTCCCCAAAGGTTACCGGGCGGTCAAACCCTACCTGCGTCTGACCCCGCAGCCGAATCGTTAAATGCATTCCTCGTTGTATTGCTCTTAGCCAAGCAGGGATTTTCGGGCCGTTTCGACGGCCCTTTTTTATGCCTGCTGAAACAAGTGGAGGAAATTGAGGAAAAACAAAAATGGAATAAACAAATGAAAAAATATGATTTCTAGATATATGTGGCAGCTGTTAATGTCACTTCCAACAGAACACAAGGAAGCGCTGCAATGCTGGTCGTATCAATCGGTGGTAGCCCCAGTACCCGCTCACGCTCTGGCGTGCTGCTTGAGCGTTCGCGCCAGTGGCTGCAGAACCGTGGCGTAGAGGTCGTGACGTTCCAGGTACGTGACTTCCCCGCCGAAGACCTGTTGCATGCCCGTTTCGACAGCCCGCAGGTGCAGCACTTCCAACAGTTGGTAGCCCAGGCCGATGGCCTGATCGTTTCCACCCCGGTTTACAAGGCCTCGTTTGCCGGCGCCCTGAAAACACTGCTCGACCTGCTGCCCGAACGCGCTCTGGCGCACAAGATCGTTTTGCCGATCGCCACGGGCGGCAGCATCGCCCACATGCTGGCAGTGGATTACGCATTGAAACCCGTGCTGTCGGCACTCAAGGCTCAAGAGACCCTGCAAGGGATCTTCGCCGATGACAGCCAGGTGGCTTACGCAGAAGGCTCCAAACCCGCGCAGCTGGCACTGGCGCTGGAAGAACGCCTGCTGGACTCGCTGGAAACCTTCCATGTTGCCTTGGCCCGCCGGCCAAGCCCCGTGGCCCCCGGCGTACTGAATGAACGCCTGATCAGCGCTCGCTGGAGCATCTGACCGGCCCAACCCGCTTCAACACCTTACTCGCCCGACAACGAGGCAAGCAGGTGCAACCCGAACCCAAACGTACAGGAGAGCGCCATGCGCACAGTCTTCTTGCGTCGCGGTCTGGTCGCCCTGTTTGCGGCGGCTGTGTCCTTCGGCGCCATTACCCAAGCCCAGGCCGAAAGCCTGCGTATCGGTTACCAGAAATACGGCACCCTGGTGCTGCTCAAGGCCAAGGGCACGCTGGAAAAGCGCCTGGCCGAGCAGGGCGTGCAGGTGCAGTGGACCGAATTCCCCGGTGGCCCGCAGTTGCTTGAAGGGCTGAACGTCGGTTCCATTGATTTTGGCGTCACCGGCGAGACCCCGCCCGTATTTGCCCAGGCCGCTGGTGCCGATCTGCTCTACGTGGCCTACGAGCCGCCAGCACCGCACAGCGAAGCGATCCTGGTACCGAAGGGTTCGCCAGTCCAGTCGGTCAAAGACCTCAAGGGTAAGAAAGTCGCCCTCAACAAAGGCTCCAACGTGCACTACCTGCTGGTTCGTGCTCTGGAAGATGCTGGCCTGAAGTACAGCGACATCCAGCCCGTGTACCTGCCGCCAGCCGATGCCCGTGCCGCCTTCGAACGTGGCAGGGTGGATGCCTGGGTGATCTGGGACCCTTACCAGGCCGCTGCCGAACAGCAGTTGCAGGCACGCACCCTGCGTGACGGCAAGGGCCTGGTCGACAACCACCAGTTCTACCTGGCCACCCGCAACTACGCCACCCAGCACCCGGCGGTGATCAACACCGTGATCGAGGAAGTGCGCGCCGTGGGCGAGTGGTCCCAGGCCAACCCGCAAGAAGTGACCGACCAGGTCGCACCGCTGCTCGGCCTGCCCGCCAACATCACCCTGACCTCGGTCAAACGCCAAGGCTACGGCGCTGCGCCGCTCACCCCCGAGGTAGTGGCTGCGCAACAGAAGATCGCCGACACCTTCCAGGCGCTCAAGCTGATACCCAAGCCGCTGAGCATCAAGGACGTAATCTGGACACCCCCGGCCAAGGTCGCTAGCGCGCCTTGATTGATTCGCCTGCGCCGGGGCGCCGCCCTGGCTGAGCCACCCTTGAGGAGACAACTCCAATGAGCCTTAACATTTTCTGGTTCCTCCCAACCCACGGTGACGGCAAGTACCTGGGCACTTCCGACGGCGCACGTGCGGTCGACCGCGGCTACCTGCAGCAGATCGCCCAGGCCGCCGACCGCCTTGGTTTTGGTGGGGTGCTGATCCCTACCGGCCGTTCCTGCGAGGACTCCTGGCTGGTGGCCGCGTCGCTGATCCCAGTGACCCAGCGCCTGAAATTCCTGGTAGCCCTGCGCCCCGGCATCATTTCGCCAACCGTGGCAGCACGCCAGGCGGCAACGCTGGACCGCCTGTCCAATGGCCGTGCCCTGTTCAACCTGGTCACCGGTGGCGACCCGGACGAACTGGCCGGTGATGGCCTGCACCTGAACCACCAGGAACGCTACGAAGCCTCGGTCGAGTTCACCCGTATCTGGCGCAAGGTGCTGGAGGGCGAAAACGTCGATTACGACGGCAAGCACATCCAGGTGAAGGGCGCCAAGCTGCTCTACCCACCTATTCAGCAGCCACGTCCGCCACTGTACTTCGGCGGTTCGTCCGAAGCCGCTCAGGACCTCGCCGCTGAACAAGTCGAGTTGTACCTGACCTGGGGCGAGCCACCGGCAGCCGTTGCCGAGAAAATCGCCCAGGTGCGTGAAAAGGCTGCTGCCCAAGGCCGTGAAGTGCGCTTCGGCATCCGCCTGCACGTGATCGTGCGTGAAACCAACGAAGAAGCCTGGGCCGCCGCCGACAAGCTGATCTCGCACCTGGACGACGACACCATCGCCCGTGCCCAGGCCTCGCTGTCGCGCTTCGATTCGGTGGGCCAGCAGCGCATGGCTGCCCTGCACGGCGGCAACCGTGACAACCTGGAAGTCAGCCCCAACCTGTGGGCAGGTGTTGGCCTGGTCCGCGGCGGCGCCGGTACCGCACTGGTGGGCGATGGCCCGACTGTGGCGGCACGGGTCAAGGAATACGCCGAGCTGGGTATCGATACCTTCATCTTCTCGGGTTATCCACACCTGGAAGAGTCGTACCGGGTTGCCGAACTGCTGTTCCCGCACCTCGATGTGCAACGCCCGGAGCAACCGAAAACCGGCGGCTACGTAAGCCCGTTCGGCGAGATGGTGGCCAACGACATCCTGCCCAAGTCCGTGTCGCAGAGCTGAGGGCCGGGCCATGAGTCGTGCAACTTCTTCCAACCTGGCCCAGCGCCTGGCGCCGTGGGCGCTGCCGGTACTGCTGTTGGCAGCCTGGCAGCTGGCGGTCAGCGCTGGCTGGCTGTCGACGCGCATTCTGCCGGCACCCAGCGCTGTGGTCAGCGCCGGTGTCGAGCTGGTGCGCAGCGGTGATATCTGGACCCACCTGGCCATCAGTGGCTGGCGTGCCGGTCTGGGCTTTGCCATCGGCGGCAGCATCGGCCTGGTGCTGGGATTCATCACCGGCCTGTCGAACTGGGGCGAACGCCTGCTCGACAGCTCGGTGCAGATGATCCGCAACGTGCCACACCTGGCGCTGATCCCGCTGGTGATCCTGTGGTTCGGTATCGACGAGTCGGCAAAGATTTTCCTGGTCGCGCTGGGCACGTTGTTCCCGATTTACCTGAACACCTACCACGGCATTCGTAATGTCGACCCGGCATTGGTGGAAATGGCGCGCAGCTATGGCTTGTCCGGCTTCAGCCTGTTCCGCCAGGTGATCCTGCCGGGGGCGCTGCCATCGATTCTGGTGGGTGTGCGCTTCGCGCTGGGCTTCATGTGGCTGACCTTGATCGTGGCGGAAACCATCTCGGCCAACGCCGGCATCGGTTACCTGGCAATGAATGCCCGAGAGTTCCTGCAGACCGACGTGGTGGTACTGGCCATCGTCTTGTACGCCGTGCTTGGCAAGCTTGCCGACCTCGCCGCTCGCGGCCTGGAGCGTGTGTGGTTGCGCTGGCACCCGGCCTATCAAGTAGCCAGGAAGGAGGGCGCATGACCGTGCTCAAGGAACAACCGCCTCGCCTGCTGCGTGGCATCCCGCTGGCCTCCAACGGCCTGCGCAAGACCTTTGGCCAGCGCGAAGTGCTGAAAGGTATCGACCTGCATATTCCGGCCGGTCAGTTCGTTGCCATCGTTGGCCGCAGCGGTTGCGGCAAGAGCACCTTGCTGCGCCTGCTGGCCGGGCTCGATCAACCCACCGCCGGCCAACTCCTGGCCGGTGCTGCGCCGCTGGAAGAGGCCCGTGAGGAAACCCGCCTGATGTTCCAGGACGCACGGCTGCTGCCCTGGAAGAAGGTGATCGACAACGTTGGCCTGGGCCTGTCTGGCGACTGGCGCCCGCGTGCTCTGGAAGCGCTGGAGGCGGTAGGCCTGGCTGACCGCGCCAATGAATGGCCGGCCGCGCTTTCGGGTGGCCAGAAGCAGCGCGTGGCCTTGGCCCGGGCGCTGATCCACCAGCCGCGTCTGCTGCTGCTGGACGAGCCGCTCGGTGCACTGGATGCGTTGACCCGGATCGAGATGCAGCAACTGATCGAGCGCCTCTGGCGTCAGCATGGCTTCACCGTGCTGTTGGTTACCCATGATGTCAGCGAAGCGGTTGCCGTGGCTGACCGGGTGATCCTGATCGAGGACGGCGAGGTCGGGCTCGATCTCACTGTCGACCTGGCACGGCCTCGGGCGCGTGGTTCGCACCGCCTGGCTGCGCTGGAAAGCGAAGTGCTCAACCGCGTTCTGTCGGCCCCGGGCACTGCGCCCGAGCCGGACCCTGTAGCCCCTCTGCCCACGCAGTTGCGTTGGGCGCACTGACTCACTTACCAGACTGAAGCCAACGAGAAGGAATCAAATCATGACTATCAAAGCCATCAACGTCCGTAACCAGTTCAAAGGCACTGTGAAAGAAATCCTCGAAGGCCCGGTATTGTCGGAAATCGACGTGCAGACCGCCTCGGGGATCGTGACTTCGGTCATCACCACCCGTTCTGTGAGGGAGCTGGAATTGCAGGTTGGCAGCGAAGTGATTGCTTTCGTGAAATCGACTGAAGTGTCTATCGCCAAGCTGTGATGAAAATAGGCCAATGGGGCTGCTTTGCAGCCCTTTGCGGGCACGCCCGCGAAGGGCCGCAACGCGGCCCCGATCATTTTCAGCTGGAACGCTTGGCCAGAAACGGCGGCAGATACAACCCCAGATACGCCTCGCACACCCGCTTGCCCTCTTCGGCCATACGCGGCGTAATCGTCTCGTGCAACTGCACCGATCGCGCATACACCCGGTCGCTCAGTTCCATGGCCAGGGCAAACACATCCACATCCAGTGGCATCACCGGCAGGTGAAAATGCTGGTCGAACAACTTGTGCATCAAGTCGCCCAGTTCCATGTCGTGCTGCCGATCGGCCTGCACCACTTCGCTCAGCCCATGCTGGGCCAGGATTAGCTGCCGCGCCGCAGCATCTTGGTTATAGATACACAGCATGCGTTCTTCGATGAGCCGTGACAGTTCGTGCCAGGTGCTGAACGCGCTGCTGTCGATCGGTGCACTCAGTGCTTCGCGAAAGGCCCGGTGTATGTCGGCAGTCAGTGCTTCCAGCAACGCTGGCACGCTGGCGAAGAAGTGATACACCGACGACGGCGGAATCTGTGCCCGTTCGGCCACGCTGTAGATGGACAGTGCCGCCACCCCTTGCTCTGCCAGCAACTCGCGTGCAGCCGTCAGGATCGCTTCGATTCTAGCCTGGCTGCTGGCGCGCGGCTTGCGCGGGGTGGCGGTACGGGTCATCAGTTGCTGATCGCCAGGATACTGGCCTGGTAGGCACCGACGAACAAGTCGAAGTCACCGACTTCTTCCTGTTCCAGCTCGGACTGCTTGGCAAGCGATTCACGGGCCAGTGTTTCGAACGCCTGCTGTTGCTCGTTGCTCAGAGGCTGCTCGCGGAACGTGTCGGCGTGGATCCGGCTTTGGCGCAGAGAGAACTGGACGAAGCTTTCGTCGTGTTCGGTCATGCGTGCCAGCACCTGGGCCGACGGGGTCAGCGAAGCGTCGTCGACCTTGGCCTGCTGCGCATCCAGGGCCTTGGCGTGATCCTCACCACCTTGCGCCTGGTCGAGCAGGTCGGCCAACGGTCGAATACGCTGAATCAGTTCGCTGGCCCAGTCTTTCAGGCTGATCGGCTGGCCATTGCGGTGCAGCTCCAGGCCCGGGCGGCGGCCTTCCTTGACCACGGTCAGGAAGTTGCTGGTGCACTGGCCGCATTCACCGTTGTCCAGCTGCGGGCTGTCTTCCAGTGCGCAGAACAGCAGGAACGCATCGAGGAAGCGTGCCTCAGGCAGGTCGATGCCTACCGGCAGGAACGGGTTGATGTCCAGGCAACGCACTTCCACGTACTGCACGCCACGCGAGGTCAGGGCCTGGATCGGCCGTTCGCCGGTGTAGGTGACCCGTTTGGGGCGAATGTTCGAGTAGTACTCGTTTTCGATCTGCAGGATGTTGGTGTTCAGCTGCACCCACTCGCCGTCCACGTGCGTGCCCACTTCAACGTATGGCGGGTAGGGCGTGCCGACTGCCTTGCGCAGGCTGTCGGTGTAGCTGGCCAGGTTGTTGTAGCACGGCGTGAGGCCGGCCTGGGCGTTGCTCTGATAGCCCAGGTCACTCATGCGCAGGCTGGTGGCGTAGGGCAGGAACAGGGTTTCGGCGTCCAGCTCTTCGAGCTGGTGCGGGCGGCCACGCAGGAAGCCTTTGTCCAGGGCTGGCGAAGCGCCGAACAGGTACATCAGCAGCCAGCTGTAGCGGCGGAAATTGCGGATCAGGGCGATGTAAGCCGACGACTGGTAGTCGCGGTTGTCTTCAGTGCTGCCTTCGGCTTCGCGGAGCAGCGGCCACAGGGCTTCGGGCAGTGAGAAATTGTAATGAATACCGGCGATGCACTGCATGGTGCGACCGTAGCGCAGGGCCAGGCCTTTGCGGTACACGTGCTTGAGCTTGCCGATGTTCGAGCTGCCGTACTCGGCGATCGGGATGTCCTCTTCGGCCGGCAGCGTGCACGGCATCGACGGGCTCCACAGGTATTCGTCGCCCAGCTTGCTGTAGACGAAGCGGTGGGTCTGTTCGAGGCTTTCGAGCACCTTGGCCGGGTCGGGCAGGGCTGGGGTGATGAACTCCAGCAGCGACTCGGAATAATCGGTAGTGATCTGCTCGTTGGTCAGCGCCGACCCCAGGGCTTCCGGGTGCGGGGTCTGGGCCAGGCGACCTTCGTCGGTCACGCGCAGGCATTCGCGCTCAATACCGTGCAGGCACTGCTTGAGCAGGGAGAGATTGGCGCCGAGCAGGCTCAGGCGGCGGTTGAGGAGGTCGCTCAAGATGTATTCCTTCACGCGTCAGTCGCCCCAATATGGGGGTAGAGATAACGGTCTACAAGGGTAGGAAGAAAGGAACTGGCGTTGTCGCCTGGTTTACGCGGTTCCAGCAGGGCCAGCGCACTGCTGAAAATACCGCAGATACAGCTTGGTGAGCTAGAGAACCGCGAAGGTTCCTTGCGCTTTTGCCACCAGTTTGTCGCCCTGGACTACGTCAGCGTCGACCACCAGGGTACGCCGCCCGGCGTGCAGCACGCGGGCGGTACACAGCACTTCGCCGTCACTGACGGCGCGCATGTAGTTGATCTTGCACTCGATGGTGACGCTTTGCCGGTCAAAGCCATGGTTGGCCGAGCAGGCCAGGCCCATGGCGATGTCCACCAGGCTGAAGATCGCCCCGCCGTGCAGCTTCTGGCCCCGGTTGCGCAAGTGCGGCTCAAGCGCCAGGGCTACCTCGGCAACACCGGTTTCCAGGCGTTGCAGGCGGCAGCCCAGCAGTTGGCTGAAGGCGCTCTCGACGTATTCGCGTGGTACGTCCATCACTTCTTTTTCAGCTGCTTGGCGTTGGCGAACAGGGCGGCCATGGCGTTGTTGGCCGGTGCGGCAGTGGCGGTTTCACGCTGGCGCGGGGCCTGCTGCTGACGGTTGCCGCCATTGCCACGGTTGCCGCCGCGGTTGCCTTCGACTTTTTCGCCCGGTGTGTCGCTCATGCGCATGGACAGGCCGACGCGCTTGCGCGGGATGTCCACTTCCATGACCTTGACCTTGACCACGTCGCCAGCCTTGACCGCTTCACGCGGGTCCTTGACGAACTTTTCCGACAGCGCCGAGATGTGGACCAGGCCGTCCTGGTGTACGCCGATGTCGACGAAGGCGCCAAAGTTGGTGACGTTGGTGACCACGCCTTCGAGGATCATGCCCGGCTCCAGGTCCTTGAGGTCTTCAACGCCGTCCTGGAAGGTGGCGGTCTTGAACTCGGGGCGTGGGTCGCGGCCCGGCTTGTCCAGCTCCTGCAGGATGTCGGTGACGGTCGGCAGGCCGAAGGTTTCGTCGGTGAACTTTTTCGGGTCCAGGCGCTTGAGGAAGCTGCTGTCGCCGATCAGCGAACGGATGTCGCGGTCGGTGTCGGCGGCAATGCGTTGCACCAGCGGGTAGGCCTCGGGGTGTACTGCAGAGGCGTCCAGCGGGTTGTCGCCGTTCATCACACGCAGGAAGCCGGCGGCTTGTTCGAAGGTTTTCTCACCGAGGCGGCTGACCTTTTTCAGGGCTGCACGGGTAGCGAACGGGCCGTTGGCATCGCGGTGGGCGACGATATTCTGCGCCAGCGTGGCGTTAAGGCCGGAAATACGGGTCAGCAGCGCCACCGAGGCGGTGTTCACGTCCACGCCCACGGCGTTCACGCAGTCCTCGACCACGGCATCCAGGCTACGCGCCAGTTTCAACTGGGACACGTCGTGCTGGTACTGGCCGACACCGATGGATTTCGGGTCGATCTTCACCAGCTCTGCCAGTGGGTCCTGCAGGCGGCGGGCGATCGACACGGCGCCTCGGATCGACACGTCCAGGTCCGGGAACTCGCGGGCGGCCAGTTCCGACGCCGAGTACACCGAAGCACCGGCTTCGGAGACCATGATTTTGGTGATTTTCAACGCTGGGTATTTTTTGACCAGCTCGGCCACCAGCTTGTCGCTTTCGCGGCTGGCGGTGCCGTTGCCGATGGCGACCAGCTCCACCGAGTGCTTGGCGCACAGCGCGGCCATGATGGACAGGGTGCGGTCCCAGTCATTTTTCGGCGCGTGCGGGTAGACCGTGGTGTGGTCCAGCAGCTTGCCGGTGGCATCGACCACGGCGATCTTGCAGCCGGTGCGCAGGCCCGGGTCGAAGCCCAGGGTGGCGCGCGGGCCGGCCGGGGCGGCCAGCAGCAGGTCGTGCAGATTGTGGGCGAACACGTTGATCGCCTCGCCTTCGGCGTTGTCGCGCAACTCGCCGAACAGGTCGGTTTCCAGGTGGGTGTACAGCTTGACCTTCCAGGTCCAGCGCACCACTTCTCCCAGCCACTTGTCGGCCGGGCGGCTGCGGTTTTCGATGCCGACGTGGTTGCCGATCATCACTTCGCACGGGTGCAGGGTGCCAGGCAGCTCTTCGCCCACTTTCAGCGAGGCGCTCAGCACGCCTTCGTTGCGCCCGCGGAAGATTGCCAGGGCGCGGTGTGACGGGGCGGTGCGCAGCGGTTCGTCGTGGGCGAAGTAGTCGCGGAACTTGGCGCCTTCTTCTTCCTTGCCAGCTACCACGCGGGCGCTGAGCACCGACTCCTGCTTGAGGAAGCTGCGCAGTTTTTCGAGCAGCGAGGCGTCTTCGGCGAAACGCTCCATCAGGATGTACTTGGCGCCTTCCAGCGCAGCCTTGACGTCGGCCACGCCTTTTTCGGCGTTGACGAAGCGTGCGGCTTCGCTTTCCGGTGCCAGGGTCGGGTCGTTGAACAGGCCGTCGGCCAGTTCGCCCAGGCCGGCTTCCAGGGCGATCTGGCCCTTGGTGCGGCGCTTTTGCTTGTACGGCAGGTACAGGTCTTCGAGGCGGGTCTTGGTGTCGGCCAGCTTGATTTCGCGGGCCAGCTCCGGGGTCAGCTTGCCTTGTTCCTCGATGCTGGACAGGATGCTGGCGCGGCGCTCGTCGAGTTCGCGCAGGTAGCGCAGGCGCTCTTCCAGATGGCGCAGTTGGGTGTCGTCCAGGCTACCGGTCACTTCCTTGCGATAACGGGCGATGAAAGGCACGGTCGAGCCTTCGTCCAACAGGCCCACGGCCGCCTCGACCTGCTGGGGGCGTACGCCCAGTTCCTCGGCGATACGGCTGTTGATGCTGTCCATGTAAACCACCTGACATTTGTGAATACGGGGGTCGCCTGTGGGCTTTTCGCCCGGCGGCGCTGGATGAAAGCCGCGCATTATACCCATCGCAAACGGCTTGCGGTGATGGCGCCCGGCCAGCCGGAACTGGCGTCCGGGGAAAAATCTGCTAACAATGCTCACGCAACGTGCAGCAATGGCTACGCCATAATGCGCGGCGATATCAGAGGAGTTATTCATGACCGGCACCGCAAACACCGCTGAAGGTGACAAGATTCTCATCGTCGACGACGACCCGGGGCTAAGCAGCCTGCTGGAACGTTTCTTCACCAGCAAGGGCTACCGTGCCCGTGCAGTGCCCAATACCGAACAGATGGACCGCCTGCTGCAGCGCGAGGTGTTCAACCTGGTGGTGCTCGACCTGATGCTGCCGGGCGAAGATGGCCTGTCCGCATGCAAGCGCCTGCGCCAGCAGAACAACCAGATCCCGATCATCATGCTCACCGCAAAAGGCGATGAGTTGAGCCGTATCAAAGGTCTGGAGCTGGGCGCCGACGACTACCTGGGCAAGCCGTTCAACCCGGACGAGCTGATGGCCCGTGTCAAGGCCGTGCTGCGCCGGCAGGCTCCCGCTGTACCGGGGGCACCGGGTAGCGAAGACGAATCGGTCACTTTCGGTGATTACGAGCTGTCGCTGGCTACCCGCGAACTCAAGCGTGGCGATGAAGTGCACATGCTCACCACCGGTGAGTTCGCCGTGCTCAAGGCCTTGGTGATGCACGCCCGCGAACCGCTGACCCGTGACAAGCTGATGAACCTGGCCCGTGGCCGCGAGTGGGATGCACTGGAGCGCTCCATCGACGTGCAGATCTCGCGCCTGCGCCGCATGATCGAGCCGGACCCGTCCAAGCCGCGTTACATCCAGACCGTCTGGGGCGTGGGCTACGTGTTCGTGCCAGACGGAAACGCCGGTAAATGATGCCTGGCCGTCGATGAAAACCCCGCTCTGGTTTCCGCAAAGCTTCTTCGCCCGCACCCTGTGGCTGGTGTTGATCGTGGTCCTGTTCAGCAAGGCCTTAACCCTGGTCTACCTGCTGATGAACGAGGACGTGCTGGTCGACCGTCAGTACAGCCACGGTGTGGCGCTGACCTTGCGTGCCTATTGGGCTGCCGACGAAGAAAACCGCGACAAGATTGCCGAGGCGGCTGGCCTTATCCGCGTGACCGGCTCGGGTGTGCCCGAGGGTGAACAGCACTGGCCCTACAGCGAGATCTACCAGCGGCAGATGCAGGCGGAGCTGGGCGAGGACACCGAGGTTCGGCTGCGCATTCACGCGCCACCGGCGTTGTGGGTCAATGCGCCAAGCCTGGGCCCCGGCTGGCTGAAAGTGCCGCTGTACCCGCACCCGCTGCGCGGGCAGAAAATCTGGAACGTACTGGGCTGGTTCCTGGCCATTGGCCTGCTGTCCACCGCTTCGGCGTGGATTTTCGTGCGCCAGTTGAACCAGCCGCTCAAGCGCCTGGTGTTCGCCGCTCGTCAGCTGGGCCAGGGGCGCAGCGTGCGCCTGCCGATCAGCGATACGCCCAGCGAAATGACCGAGGTGTACAAGGCCTTCAACCAGATGGCCGAGGACGTCGAGCAGGCCGGCCGCGAGCGTGAGCTGATGCTGGCCGGGGTTTCCCATGACCTGCGCACACCGCTGACCCGTTTGCGCCTGTCGCTGTCACTGCTGAACAGCGACAGCGACTTGAGCGAGGACATGGTCCGCGATATCGAAGACATGGACGCCATCCTCGATCAGTTCCTGGCCTTTATCCGCGATGGCCGTGACGAGCCGGTAGAAGAGGTCGACCTGGCGGACCTTGTGCGCGAAGTGGTGGCGCCGTACAACCAGCCGGAAGAACGTGTGCGCCTTTGCCTGGAGCCTATTCCGCCATTTCCGCTGCGCCGGGTTTCGCTCAAGCGCATGTTGGGCAACCTGATCGGCAATGCGCTTCACCACGCTGGCAAAGGGGTCGAGGTGGCGGCCTATGTGTCGGGTGACGAGAGTGCGCCGTATGTGGTGCTGAGCGTGCTGGACCGTGGCACAGGGATCGACGAATCGGAGCTGGAGACCATCTTCAACCCGTTCATTCGTGGTGACCGGGCGCGGGGTGGCAAGGGCACCGGGCTGGGGCTGGCGATCGTCAAGCGGATCGCGGCGCAGCATGGCGGGAATGTAGAGCTGCGCAACCGGTCCGGTGGTGGGATCGAGGCGCGGGTGCGGTTGCCGCTAGGGTTGTTGTTACCGCGTAATGCTGTGTGATTGCTGGGGCTGCAAAGCAGCCCCACAATTTCAGCCCTTACCCTTGGTCCGGGTCTGATTAGGCCCGCCGTTCTTCTCCAGGTGCTCGATGATCATCCCGGCCACGTTCTTGCCGGTGGTCACCTCAATGCCTTCCAGCCCCGGTGACGAGTTCACCTCCATCACCAGCGGGCCATGGTTGGAACGCAGGATATCCACACCCGCCACACTCAACCCCATCACCTTGGCTGCACGAATCGCGGTAATCCGCTCTTCAGGGGTAATCTTGATAAGGCTGGCGACGCCCCCCCGGTGCAGGTTGGAGCGGAACTCGCCCGGCTTGGCCTGGCGCTTCATCGAGGCAATCACCTTGTCGCCCACCACGAAGCAGCGAATGTCGGCGCCACCGGCCTCCTTGATGTATTCCTGAACCATGATGTTCTGCTTCAGGCCCATGAACGCCTCGATCACCGACTCGGCCGCCTGGGTGGTTTCACACAGCACCACACCAATGCCTTGGGTACCTTCCAGCACCTTGATCACCAGCGGGGCACCATTGACCATCTGGATCAGGTCGGGGATATCGTCCGGCGAATGGGCGAAACCGGTGATCGGCAGGCCAATGCCGCGTCGTGACAGCAATTGCAACGAGCGCAGTTTGTCGCGCGAGCGGGCAATGGCCACCGACTCGTTGAGCGGATACACCCCCATCATCTCGAACTGGCGCAGGACTGCGCAGCCGTAGAAGGTGACCGAGGCACCGATACGCGGGATAACCGCGTCGAAACCTTCCAGCGGCTTGCCGCGGTAGTGGATCTGCGGCTTGTGGCTGGCAATGTTCATGTAGGCCCGCAGGGTATCGATCACCACCATTTCGTGACCGCGCTGGGTACCGGCTTCGACCAGGCGGCGGGTGGAATACAGACGCGGATTGCGCGACAGCACAGCGATCTTCATGCAGCACCTGTGGCAGGAGAAAGAGTGGCCGGAAAGGCCGGTTTGTCTTGTACGTATTTCAGGCCAGGGTTGACCACCAACTGGCCGTGAATCAGGGCCTTGGAACCCAGCAACAGGCGGTAGCGCATGTTCTTGCGGCAGGCCAGGGTGAACTCCACTTCCCAGACACCATCGCCCAAGGCCAGTGACGTGCGGATGACATAACGGGTCTGGGCCTGGCCGTTGGAGCTCTTGATGGTTTTCATGGTCACCAGCGGCGCTTCGCAACGGCGGTGACGCAGTTGTACCACCGAGCCCAGGTGCGCCGTGAAGCGGACCCAGGGCTGGCCGTCGCGCTCGAAGGGTTCCACCTCGGTGGCGTGCAGGCTGGAGGTACTGGCGCCGGTGTCGATCTTGGCGCGCAACCCGGCCACGCCGAGGTCAGGCAGGGCGACCCACTCGCGCAGGCCGATCACAGTCAAATGGTCAAATGTCTTCACGAAGCGCACCCTGCGAATGAGGTGGTGAACTGTAAGCACGGCGGGGATTTTTTGCATCCGCTGGTTACGGTAGTACAGTTCGATGAAACACAGTGTTCGAGGTAACGGGATGGCACAAAAAGCCGAAGACGACGACAAGGTTCGTCTGGACAAGTGGCTGTGGGCGGCGCGCTTCTACAAGACGCGGGCGCTGGCCAAGGCGGCGATCGAGAGTGGCAAGGTGCATTGCCGGGGCGAGCGTTGCAAGCCGGGCAAGGAGCCGCGTGTAGGGGACGAATTTGTGCTGCGCACCGGGTTTGACGAACGCACCGTGGTGGTGAAGGCGTTGTCGGTGGTGCGGCGTGGGGCGCCGGAGGCGCAGACGTTATACGAGGAAACCGAAGAAAGTGTGCGCCGGCGCGAGCAGGCAGCTGAAATGCGCAAGACCGGGGCCATGGGCGTGACCACCGATGGCCGGCCGACCAAGAAGCAGCGCCGGCAGATTCACCAGCTGCATGGGAGCTTTGATTGAATGGGGCCGCAAAGCGGCCCCAACGATTTAGCGGATAACCGCCAATCGCCTGACCAACGGTAGCTTGGCCGCGATGTTGAACAACGGCGCCGTCCAGCGCATCAACGCTGCGCTACCCTTGGCCGCCAGCGGCGTGTAATAGCTCCAGCCCAACGCCAGCACCGCCATCAGCAACCCGCCGATGTAGTCGTCCTGCCCCCAGTGAGCACCGGCCACCAGGCGCGGCAACATGAACAGCACCGCCAGCCCCCAGATCACCAGGTACTGCACCAGCCGGCGGCTGAACACGCTCATGAACAGCGCCCAGATCAGCAACACCGAGGCGTGATCCCCCGGGAAACTCTTGCTGGAACGGTCTTTCAGCTCCCAGGCTGCCTCCAGGTTCGGGTAGTAGTCACTGAGGTGGACGACGTCGTCAAACATCATCGACGGGCTCTTGTGTTGCCATCCTGCTGCATCCACCCACTTGGAAAACAGCGCACGAATCACCACTAAGAGGAGTAGCGTGACCAGAAAGCCGAAAAAGGCCTGGCGAACTTGAGCGGCCTTGAACACCCAGTCGCCACGGATAAGCACCGCCAGAAGGATCAGACCGACAACGATGTCGAACGGGCGCAGGCTGCCGACGGTCCAGATGTAGCGCCAGGTAGTGCTGTCGGCCAGCGGCGCATTGAGGCTGTGGAACAGCCACTCGTCGAAAGTCAGGCACAAGATCTGGCCAATGGGCCATAACCAGAAACACAGTAGAGCGATGGGTAGCAGCGTGCAGGCTGCCAATGGCCCCAAGGACCACCTTGCTTGGAACAGTGGTCGATTGTCCATAAAATACCTCTATTGCAAACAGAAATCGGAGCGACTTGTGATCGCTCTGTCACGGGTTCTCGCAGGTTTTTCGATAACCCTTGTAACCATTTTGTCACCATTTTTAGATAGCCAAAACCTATGAGCGATTTGCCTGATACCAATTTCACCCAACGTTTCATCTTCGACGAGCGCGATGTGCGCGGCGAGTGGGTGTCTCTCGACGACAGCTACGCTGCGGTGCTGGCGCGTCATGAGTACCCTCAGCCGGTCAAGGCACTGCTTGGCGAACTGATGGCCGCCACCGCCTTGCTGGTGGGAGCATTGAAGTTCGATGGCCTGCTGATTTTGCAGGCGCGTTCCGCAGGGCCGATTCCCCTGCTGATGGTGGAATGTTCCGGTGACCGCGACATCCGCGGCATGGCCCGTTACGAGGCAGACCAGATTCCGGCAGATGCCACCCTGTCGCAGTTGATGCCCGACGGCCACCTGACCCTGACCATCGATCCGGTCAAGGGCCAGCGCTACCAGGGCACCGTGGACCTCGATGGCGCCAACCTGTCGGAGTGCTTCACCAACTACTTCGTTCAGTCGCAACAGCTCAATACCCGCTTCTGGCTCAATGCCGAAGCCGGCAAGGCCCGTGGCCTGCTGCTGCAGCAACTGCCGCGTGATCGTCAGCCGGACGACGAAGAGCGTGAAGAAAGCTGGCAGCACGTCGTGGCATTGGCCACCACGCTCAAGGCTGATGAGTGGGCGCTGGACAATGAAACCCTGCTGCACCGCCTGTACCACGAAGACGCCGTGCGCCTGTTCGATATCCAGCCACTGCGCTTCAATTGCAGCTGCTCGCGCGAGCGCTCCGGTAATGCGCTGGTCAGCCTGGGTGAGCACGACGCCAAGGCGTTGGTGGAAGAATGCGGCGGGACGGTGGAGATCGATTGCCAGTTCTGCAACGAGCGCTATTTCTTCGATGCCAGCGATGTGGCGCAACTGTTTGCCGGTGGTGGCACGGACGTCGCCTCAGAAACTCGTCACTGAAACGTTTAATTGCAGGGAAATCTCCTGTCGAATTGCGCAAAAGCGCGGTTACGACAGGAGGGGCCTACTTTTTTTGGGCGTTTCTGGCATAATCCGGCCACTTTTTTCGCTGTAGTAGTTTTTTCAAGACAACTACAAAACGTTTGGAGCACTCGGCCTCGGGCCGGATGGGGTATCTCATGACGCAAGCCAACAACACCGTGTACACCGACCTGAGCGTCGATGAGCTGGTAAAAGAAGCGCTGCAACGCGGTGAAGGCGTACTAGCCGATACTGGTGCACTGGTCGTGGAGACTGGTCACCGTACTGGCCGTTCGCCGGCTGACCGTTTCATCGTCGAAGAACCTTCCACCCAGGACGCCATTTCCTGGGGCCCGATCAACCGCAAGTTCCCGGCCGACAAGTTCGATGCCCTGTGGGACCGCGTCGAGGCGTTCAACAACGCCCAGGATCACTTCGTTTCCTACGTTCACGTAGGGGCGGCCGCCGAGCACTACCTGCCGGTTAAGATGACCACCCAGACTGCCTGGCAGAACCTGTTCGGCCGTTGCCTGTTCATCAACCCGGAGCAGTTCAACCCGGCTGGTCGCGACCAGTGGCAGGTCCTGAACGTCGCCAACTTCGTGTGCGAGCCTGAGCGTGACGGCACCAATTCCGATGGTTGTGTGATCATCAACTTCGCCCAGAAGAAGGTGCTGATCGCTGGCATGCGCTACGCCGGCGAAATGAAGAAAGCCATGTTCTCGGTGCAGAACTTCCTGCTGCCAGCTGCCGACGTGCTGCCGATGCACTGCGCGGCCAACATCGGCGAAGAAGGCGATGTGACCCTGTTCTTCGGCCTGTCCGGTACTGGCAAGACCACCCTGTCGGCCGACGAAAGCCGTTACCTGATCGGTGACGACGAGCACGGTTGGGGCGAAGGCGTTGTCTTCAACATGGAAGGCGGCTGCTACGCCAAGTGCATCGACCTGTCCGAGAAGAACGAGCCGGTCATCTGGAAAGCCATCAAGCACGGTGCGGTGCTGGAAAACGTCGTGCTCGACGCCAACAAGCACGCCGACTACACCGATGTCAGCCTGACCCAGAACAGCCGTGCGGCCTACCCGCTGGAGCACGTTGCCAAGCGTTCCGAAGCGAACCTGGGCGGCGAGCCTAACGCAGTCATCTTCCTGACCTGCGACCTGACCGGTGTTCTGCCACCGGTTTCGATCCTGAACAACGAGCAGGCGGCCTACCACTTCCTGTCCGGCTACACCGCGCTGGTCGGTTCGACCGAAATGGGCTCGGGCGGCGGCATCAAGTCGACCTTCTCCACCTGCTTCGGCGCCCCGTTCTTCCCGCGCCCGGCTGGCGAGTATGCCGAGCTGCTGATCAAGCGTATCAACGGCTTCAACTCCAAGGTCTACCTGGTCAACACCGGCTGGACCGGCGGTGGCTACGGCGTTGGCAAGCGCTTCAGCATCCCGACTACCCGTGCCGTGATCGCTGCGATCCAGAGCGGCGCGCTGATCGGTGCTGAAACCGAGCACCTGGACATCATCAACCTGGACGTGCCTAAGGCCGTTCCGGGCGTTGAAACCGAGCTGCTCAACCCGCGCACCAACTGGGCTGACAAAGCGGCCTACGACGAGGCCGCCAAAGGCCTGGCCAAGCTGTTCATCGAAAACTTCAAGAAGTTCGAAGTTTCCGACGCCATCAAGGCTGCTGGTCCACAGCTGTAAGCTGAACCCGCGCAACGAGAGAGCCGCCCTTAGGGGCGGCTTTTTTGTTTCTGCAAATCGGTGCGGTCATTGTGGGAGCTCAGGCAGCGCAAAGCTGGATTTTCTGTTTCACTGTCAGCACCGATTGCGAAGACTAGAGCCAGACAGATGACCGAATCCCCTCAGCGCACTACCTTCTCCCACTTCCACCCCATCCTTACCCGCCCTCAGGACAACGACCTGAACGGCCATATCGCCGGCGCCACCGTGCATGGCTTCTTCGAAACGGCCATTCAAGCGTTTCTTGTAGAGCAGGCCGAGCTGGACCTGCGTGACGGTGAACTGGCGGCCTTCGTGGTCAGTTCGGCGGCGGACTTCTACGCGCTGCCGGGCTTCCCGGATGTGCTGGAGGTGGGCTTGGGCGTGACGCGCCTGGCGGGCAGTACGGTGGAGTACCGCCTGGCGCTGTTCCGCCCAGGCGAGCCGGAGGCGTGCGCGGCAGGCACGGTGGTGCAGGTGTTCATCGAACGTGCCAGTGGCCGGCCTGTGACGCTGCCAGAGGCGCTGCAGGTGATCCTGTCCGGCCTGGTGCTGGAACCACAGGTATAAAAAAGCCCCGCCGGCAGGGGGCGGGGCTTTTGTTGCCGGGGCGAGGCCCTCAGGCATTAGTCGCGCCAGTGGCGCTTGTGCTTGCGGTGGCCGTAGTGGTGCCCACGGTCCCAGTGGCGACGGTCGTCGTCGTAGCCACGACGGTAACGGCGGCCATCGTGGTAGTCGTCCCTGTCGGCCTCCTTGCCCATGTAGTTACCCAGTGCGCCACCGGCACCACCGCCGGCTGCTGCGCCAATGTAGCTACCGGTGGTGCCGCCCACCGAGCGCCCCACCACGTTACCGCCTGCAGCGCCCAGTGCGCCGCCGATAGCGGCCTCACCGCGCTGGCGCTTGTCGGCGCCCAAGGCACCGCCGGCTGCGCCGCCAAGACCGGCACCAATGGCGCCACCGGTGCTACCACCGATGGAGTTGCCCACCACTGAGCCCAGTACCCCACCCAATGCGCCGCCAATGCCGGCCTCGGTGGTGCCGCCTGCCATGGCCACGCCGCTGAGCAAGCTAAAAGACAACAACAGAATCGAGGAGTACTTCTTCATCAAGAGAGCCTCATAAGGATGACGAGGCGAATGTGAGGCTATCGAGCGTGGCTGGCAATGGAAATCCGACGAGTAACACGAGTTGTACACAATTCTCTAAGTTACTGTATTTGCTGTGAAACTTTATCGATTTTCGGGTGTCTGAGATGTTTATGACAAAGCCCTGAGCCGTTACGGAACAGGGCTTTTTTCGTTTTTACAGGATACGCCCGTCGTCCAGCGCCCGCTCCAGTTTGATGGCGATGAACTTCGAGGTTGGCGTATGGCTGCCATCGCCAATACTCTCCAGCGGCACCAGCGGGTTCACCTCGGGGTAGTACGCCGCCGCCTGTCCGGCCGGGATATCGAAGGCCAGCAGGGTGAAGCCCTGCACCCGGCGCACATGCCCATCCCCCCACAACGAGACGATGTCCACTTTCTGCCCCGGCTGGAAGCCCAGGCGGATGATGTCGGCTTCGTTGGCAAACAGCACCTCGCGCTGGCCGCGCACACCACGATAGCGGTCGTCCAGGCCGTAGATGGTGGTGTTGTACTGATCGTGCGAACGCATCGATTGCATGATTAGATCCGGCAGTTGGCCGCTGGCGCGCACGCGCTCGTCGAGCAACGTATCCGGCAGCAGGTTGGCCTTGAAGTTGGCGCGGCCGGTGCTGGTCTTCCACTCGCGGCTGGCGGCGCTGTTACCCAGGTAGAATCCGCCGGGGTGTTGCAGGCGCTGGTTGAAATGACTGAAGCCCGCGATGGTATCGCCGATCAGGTCGCGAATACGGTCGTAGTCGGCCACCAACCAGTGCCAGTCCACCGGTTGCTTGCCCAAGGTGGCAGCGGCAATGCCGGCTACCACTGCCGGTTCCGAGCGCATCTGTGAGGACAGAGGCTTCAGTTGCCCGTTTGAGGCATGGACCATGCTGAACGAGTCTTCCACCGTGACAGCCTGCGGCCCGTCGGCTTGCAGGTCGATGTCGGTGCGGCCAAGGCACGGCAGGATCAGCGCCTGCTTGCCATGCACCAGGTGGCTGCGGTTGAGCTTGGTGCTGATGTGCACGGTCAGTTCGCAATTACGCAGCGCCTGGGCGGTACGTTCGGTGTCTGGCGTGGCTTGGGCGAAGTTGCCGCCAAGACCGATGAATACCTTGGATCGGCCATCCAGCATGGCGTGGATCGCTTCGACGGTGTTGTGGCCGTTGTGCCGCGGTACGGGGAAGCCGAAGCGTTTCTCGATGGCATCCAGCAGCGCGACCGGTGGGCGTTCGTTGATGCCCATGGTGCGGTCACCCTGCACGTTGCTGTGCCCGCGTACCGGGCACAGGCCTGCGCCTGGTGCGCCAATGTTGCCGCGCAGCATCTGCAGGTTGACGATTTCCTGGATGGTCGGCACCGAGTGGCGGTGCTGGGTGATGCCCATCGCCCAGCACATGATCACCCGTTTGCCGCGGCAGTACATGCGCGCAGCCAGCTCGATATCCGCCAGTGTCAGGCCAGACTGTGCCTGGATGTGTTCCCATGGTGTGGCATCCACCACTGCCAGGTACTCGTCGACGCCATGGCCATGTTCAGCGATGAACGCGTGATCGAACACGGCCGGTTCGCCGTTGGCCTGGGCCTCGCGTTCCCACTGCAGGACGAACTTGGCCATGCCGCGCAGCATTGCCATGTCGCCGCCCAGCGCCGGGCGGAAGAAGGCGGTGTTGGTCGGCCGGTCGCTGTTGGTGAGCATCTCCAGCGGGTTCTGCGGGTGCTGGAAGCGCTCAAGGCCACGTTCCTTGAGCGGGTTGATACACACCACCTGGGCGCCACGCTTAACCGCATCGCGCAGCGGGTCGAGCATGCGTGGGTGGTTGGTGCCAGGGTTCTGGCCCCAGACGAAAATCGCATCAGCATGCTCGAAGTCGTCGAAGGTGACGGTGCCCTTGCCGACCCCGACGCTCTGCCCCAGGGCAACGCCACTGGCTTCGTGGCACATGTTCGAGCAGTCGGGGAAGTTGTTGGTGCCGTAAGCACGCACGAAAAGCTGGTACAGGTAGGCCGCTTCGTTGCTGGCGCGCCCCGAGGTATAGAACTCGGCCTGGTCAGGGGTGGCCAGTTTGTTCAGCTCGCGGGCGATCAGGGCGAAGGCAGCATCCCAGCTGATGGGTTGGTAGCGATCGCTGGGGGCGTCGTAGACCATTGGCTCGGTCAAACGGCCTTGGTATTCCAGCCAGTAGTCGCTCTGTTGTAGCAGCGACGTGACGCTATAGCGGGCAAAGAAGGCCGCATCCACGCGGCGCTTGGTCGCCTCCCAGTTCACTGCCTTGGCGCCGTTTTCGCAGAACTTGACCATGCCGCTTTCCGGCGAGTCGCCCCAGGCGCAGCCGGGGCAGTCGAAGCCGCCATTTTGGTTGGTTTTGAGCAGGGCGCGAATGTTCTTTAGCGCGTTGTCGCTGCCGACCCAGGCCTTGGCCACGCTACGCAGTGCACCCCAGCCACCGGCGGGGCCGTGGTAGGGCTTGTAGCGAGGGTTGGAGGCTGGGGCGTTGTCCGGAAGGGGCTGGTACGAGGTCACGGCTGTTACGACTCCGCCGCTGGGCTGTAGACCCGCGGTGCGCTGTGCTTGGGCAAATGGATGAGGTTGAGGTTGTGCTTGCGCGCCCATTGCAGGGCAAGGCCGGTGGGCGCCGACAGGCTGACCAGGGTCTGGATGCCGGCACGCAGCACCTTCTGGATCAGCTCCAGGCTGCAGCGGCTGGTGACGATGGCCAGGCCGCCCTGGCTGTCGATGCCTTGGCGCAGCAGTGCGCCGATCAGCTTGTCGAGGGCGTTGTGCCGGCCGATGTCTTCGCGGCCGAGCAGCAATTCGCCATGGCGGTCCATGAACAGCGCTGCATGTACGGCGCCGCAATGCTGGCCCAACGGCTGGAAGGCATCGATACGCTCACGCAGGCCGGCCAGCCACTGGGCCGGGGGCAAGGGCGCACCGGGCAGTACGGCCAGGTCCGGCAGGGCCTGCTCCAGCGCTTCGACCCCACACAGGCCGCAACCACTGGTGCCGGCCAGTTGGCGGCGCTGGTTTTTCAGGTTCCAGAAGGCCCGGCTGGAGATTTCCAGGTCGGCATACATCGCCGAACCGCTGCCAGAGAGCTTCAGGTCGTAGATTTCTGCCGTGCCTTCGACAATGCCGCTGCCAACGCTGAAACCGACGGCAAAGTCTTCCAGGTCGGTGGGGCTGACCAGCATCACTGCCTGGTTGAGGCCGTTGTAGACGATGGCCAAGGCTACTTCTTCGGCCAGCGGCGTGCTGTCACGTTTGGCGTCACTGAGCTGAACGTAATCGTAGGTGTTGCTGGCGGCGGGCATGGACAAGGGCGATGAGGCCGCGCAGACCGGAGGTTTGCTGTTCATCGGGGGTGTTGAATACCGGCGGCTTTCTGATAGCACAAGCCTAGGCTTGCGGGCCGGCGGCGTCTAATCGCTAGGGTCTATGCCGTGATAGACCGCGTCGATTGGTCGCACAGGGGCGGGAGTGGAAAAGCTGGCCTAGACTCGTGTGTCCGAGGTTTCGTCAACAAGGAGAACGCAATGAGCCTGTTCAGTTTCGTGAAGGAAGCCGGCGAGAAGTTGATCGACCTGCTGACCCCCGGTAATGCCAATGCCGAGGATCAGCTCAAAGAGCACGTGGCCAAGGTTGGCCTGGGCAACCCGAACATCAGTGCCACTGTAGAGGGTGACAAGATTATCCTCAAGGGTGAGGTGGCCAGCCAGGAGGAGAAGGAGAAGATCATTCTGGCGGCGGGCAATATCAATGGAGTAGCCAGTGTGGAGGACCAGATTACCGTGACCGGGCCGGTGGTGGCGGCGGCCAGGTTCGTTACGGTGAAGAAGGGCGACACGCTGTCGGCCATCTCGGTGGTGGTTTACGGCAATGCCAACCAGTACAACAAGATTTTCGAGGCCAATAAGCCGATGCTCAAGCACCCGGACAAAATCTATCCGGGGCAGGTGCTGCGTATTCCTGAGTGATTTCTACTGCCTGTGAGGGCCTGTTCGCGGGCTTGCCCCCCAAGAGGCCCTCACAGGCCGACCAACAATTCCCGGTAATCCTCGACCGCTGCAAATTCCTCGGTATCCCGCGGCCCAGCCTGGCTATCCGGCTGGCGTACCGCCAACAAATGCCCCACACCAAACCGCCGCGCACTGCGCAAAATCGCCAGCGTGTCATCGATGAAAAGGCTGCGCGCCGGCTCAAAACCGATATCCGCCTGCAACGCATCCCAGAACTGCGGGCTCTCTTTCGGGTAGCCATAATCGTGCGAGCTGATCAGCCGCTCGAAATACGGCGCCAGCTCTACCCGCTCCAGTTTCAGCGACAAAGAATCACGATGCGCATTGGTAATCATCACCACCCGCTTGCCGGCTTGGCGAATCGCCGCCAGGAAAGTGTCGGCATCCGGCCGCAGGGCAATCAGGTCGGCGATTTCCTGCTTCAGCTCGCGAATCGGCAGGCGCAACTCGCGGCTCCAGAAGTCCAGGCAATACCAGTTCAGCGTGCCGGCATTGCGTTCGAACAGCGGCTGCAGCTCCATTTCCGCCATGGCCCGGCTTACTCCGTGCAGCTCGGCATAGCGTTGGGGCAGGTGCTCCAGCCAGAAGCGGTTGTCGTAGTGCAGGTCGAGCAGGGTGCCGTCCATGTCCAGCAGGACGGTATCGATGGCAGACCAGGGAAGAACAGGCATGGGAAACTCTCGTTCAGTCGGCAAGCCACGGTATAGTAACCCGTTCACGCCAAGGAGCCGCCCCATGCGCCAGAAACCCACCGTCCTCAGCCGCGAAATCGTCGCCAGCAGCCGCCTGTTCCGCGTCGAAGCCGTGCAATTGCGCTTCAGCAATGGCAATGAGCGTACCTACGAGCGTTTGGTAGGCCGGGGCAACGGCTACGGGGCGGTGATGATTGTGGCCATGCTCGACGCCGAACACGCCGTGCTGGTGGAGGAGTACTGTGGCGGCACCGATGAATACGAGCTGTCGTTGCCCAAAGGCCTGATCGAACCGGGCGAAGACGTGCTGGCGGCCGCCGACCGGGAGCTCAAGGAAGAAGCCGGTTTTGGCGCACGTCAGCTGGAGCATCTGACCGAGCTGTCGCTGTCGCCGGGCTACATGAGCCAGAAGATCCAGGTGGTGTTGGCCAGCGACCTGTACGAAGAACGCCTGGAAGGCGACGAGCCAGAGCCGATGCGGGTCGACAAGGTCAACCTGCGCGAGCTGTCGGCATTCGCCATGCACCCGCAGTTCACCGAAGGACGCGCCTTGGCGGCGCTGTACCTGGCGCGTGACCTGCTGATTCAGCGGGGGCTGCTGGAGCTATGAACGACCTGCAACTGATGCATGAAGTGGTCAAGCTGGCGCTGATGGCGGGCGAGGCGATCCTGCCGTTCTGGCGTGCCGATGTTGCGGTTACCAACAAGGCTGATGACTCGCCGGTAACCGCCGCCGATCTGGCAGCGCACCGGGTAATTGCCGATGGCCTGTTGGCGCTGGCCCCGCACATTCCGGTGTTGTCCGAAGAAGACTGCAACATTCCGCTGGCCGAGCGCCAGGGCTGGAGCCGCTGGTGGCTGGTCGACCCGCTGGACGGCACCAAGGAATTCATCGCGGGCAGTGAGGAGTTCACGGTCAACATCGCCTTGGTTGAAAACAGCGAGGTGGTGTTTGGCGTGGTGTCGATGCCGACCAATGGGCGCTGCTACTTTGGTGGGCGCGGTTTGGGGGCTTGGCGTGCGGAGGCCGGTGAGGTTGCCCAGCCTATTCAGGTGCGCAACGCACCGGCACAGGGCGAGCGCTTTACCGTGGTGGCCAGCCGTCGGCATTCCAGCCCGGAGCAGGAGGCGCTGTTGGCCGGGCTGGGTGCCGCTGTGGGTGAACTCGAGTTGGCCAATATTGGCAGCTCGTTGAAATTCTGCCTGTTGGCTGAGGGCAGCGCCGATTGTTATCCGCGCCTGGCGCCGACGTCGCAGTGGGATACTGCTGCGGCGCAGGGGGTGGTGGAAGGGGCTGGCGGCGAAGTGATCGGGTTGGATGGCTTGCCGTTCCGCTACCCGGCGCGGGATTCGCTGCTGAATCCGTATTTCCTGGCATTGCCGGCCAATGCTACGTGGCGCCAGGCCTTCCTGAAGCTGATCTGACGCGTATCACCCTACCCTGTAGGAGCGGGTTCACCCGCGAAGAATCCAGCGCAGTGCACGGCACCGGCTTCGCCGGTGTTCGCGGGTAAACCCGCTCCCAAAGGGATCCGCGTTAGCGGTGCAACACGTACTGGCCGCTGAATTTCACGGCAGGCTCGTCACTGCCGACATTGCTCACCGTGGTCTCCAGCGTCAACCGCGCCCGCCCGCGACGCTGGTACATGTTCACGAACCGCTCCCAGGTTTTCTCATCCGGCGCCGTGCAGCGCGCCACCGCTGCGCCGGTAACCGGCAGCGGGTAACTGATCTGCCCCTCCTGGATGACGATATGCCCGTCATCGATCCCCAGCTCACGTAGGCGCAGGTGCAGCCAGCCCCAACCCGCCAGCACCGCGGCGCAGTACAAGCTGCCGCCGAACATGGTGCTCTTGTGGTTGACGTTGGCCGCCAGTGGCAATTGCAGGCGCAGGGTGTGCTGCTGCCAGTCGAGTACTTCCAGCCCCATTTCGCGGGTCAGGGGGATGTCGCCGTGCAGGACGGACTGCAGGTATTGGCTATCGGTGTTCATCAACGGTTATCCTCATGGTCGTCATGCCCGCCGCTGCCGCCGTCAAAGCTCAAACCGTGCTTGCGCAGCTTGTCGTGCAGGGTCTTGCGGGGGATGCCCAGCGCCTCGGCCAGGCTGCGCATGGAGCTGTGTGGCTGGGCCAGTTCGGCAGCGATCAGCGAGCGTTCGAACTGCTCGACCTGTTCGCTCAGGTTGCCAATCAGCGCTGGTGCTGCGGGTACTGCTGCCGGTGGCGCCTGACCGTCCAGGGCCAGTTCCAGGCCAAGGGCGAAGCGTTCGGCCGCGTTCTGCAGCTCGCGTACATTGCCTGGCCAGTCGTGGCGCAGCAGCACGGCGCGCTGGGCTGGTTGCAGGGTGTGCGGTGGCAGGCCATGACGCTGGCTGGCAGCGTCGGCGAAGTGCTGGAACAGCACCAGAATGTCGTCGCCGCGTTCGCGCAGCGGTGGAATACGCAGCGGTGCCACGTTCAGGCGGTAGTACAGGTCAGCGCGGAAGCGGCCTTGGTCGGCAGACTGGCGCAGGTCTTCCTTGGTCGCGGCGATGATGCGGATGTCCAGCGGGATCAACTGGTTGCCGCCCAGGCGTTCGACTACCCGCTCTTGCAGCATGCGCAGCAGCTTTACCTGCACATCCAGGCTCATGCTCTCGATTTCGTCGAGGAACAGCGTGCCGCCGTTGGCAAACTCGAACTTGCCGATGCGGCGTTTCTGCGCGCCGGTGAATGCGCCCGGCTCATGGCCGAACAGTTCGCTCTCGACCACCGACTCGGCCAGCGCGCCGGCATTGATTGCCACGAACGGCCCCTCGCGGCGGCTGGACAGATCGTGCAGGGCGCGGGCCACTACTTCCTTGCCTGCGCCGGTTTCACCCAAAATCAGCACATCGGCGCGGGTACCGGCCAAGGCGCCGATTTGTTCGCGCAGGCGCAGCATGGATGGCGAATGGCCTACCAGCCGGGTGGCCAGTTGCTGGCGGTCGCTCAGCGCCAGGCGCAGGCTGCGGTTGTCCAGCACCAGGCGGCGCAGCGCCAGGGCGCGGCGTACGCTGTCGAGCAGGGCGTCTGTGGCAAAGGGTTTTTCCAGAAAGTCATAAGCCCCGGCGCGCATCGCCTGCACCGCCAGCGGTACATCGCCGTGGCCGGTAATCAGCAGCACCGGTAGCTCACTGTCGCGGCCATGCAATTGCTCCAGCAGTTGCAAGCCATCGATGCCGGGCATGCGAATGTCGCTGACCACCACGCCGGGCCAATCGGCCTCGATACGGTCGGCCAGGCCTTGGGCATCGGCCAGGGCGACCACCTTGAGGCCGGCCAGGTCCAGGGTCTGGCTCAGTGCCTGGCGCAGGTGCGGGTCATCGTCGACCAGGATGACCTGGGCTCGGTTGTCGATCAGTGTCTCGGTGGTCATGCCGAGGTGTCCTCCGAATTGGGCAAAGTAGCGCCAGGCGCGGCCACGCGCAGCTGCAAGGTCAGCAGCGCGCCCCCTTCCGGGTGGTTGGCCAGCAGCAGTTCACCGCCCAGGGCACGCATCAGGCTTTCACAGATGGCCAGGCCCAGGCCCAGGCCCTGGGTGCGGGTCTTGGTGGTGAAGAATGGCTCCTTGGCGTGCTCCAGGGCCTGGCGGCTGAAGCCAGGGCCGTTGTCGCGGATGTACAGGTAGACGCAGTCATCGCGTTGCTCGGCACTTAGCCACAAGCGGCGCGGGTTGGCTTTTTCGGTCAGGGCGTCGAGGGCGTTGGCCAGCAGGTTGCCCAATACCTGACGCAGGCGGGTTTCGCCGGCTTGTACCCACAAGGTGGCCTCGGGCAGGTCGCGGATCAGTTCCACGGCCATGGCCCGGCGGCGCTTGGCCAGCAGCGCCAGGGCATCGTCCAGAGCAGGCTGCAGGGCTACGCTCTCCGGGGCGTGCCGGTCGCGGCGGGCGAAGGCACGCAGGTGGGCGATGATCGAGGCCATACGCCCAGTCAGTTCGCCAATCAGCTTGAGGTTGTCGCGGGCGTCTTCGGTGCGTTGGTGGTCGAGCAGGATCTCGGCGTTTTCCGCGTAGCTGCGAATGGCCGCCAATGGCTGGTTCAGCTCATGGCTGATGCTGGCCGACATGGTGCCGAGAACCGACAGCTTGCCGGCCTGCACCAGTTCGTCCTGGGCACGCACCGCTTCCTGCTGGGCGTTCTCGCGCTCCAGCACGGCGCTTTTGAGGCGGGAGTTGAGGCCTTCGAGGTCGGCCGTACGTTCGGCCACACGCTTTTCCAGCTGCTGGCGGCCACGGGCCTCGAAGTCGATACGGTCGATGTAGTGGCGGCGCCGCTGCATCACCAGCCCGGCCAACAGCATCACCACCAGCAGGGTGCCTGCGCCGATGGCCATTACCGTCTGTACCGAACGGTCGACCAGTAGGCGAGGGGCGAGAATGCTCACTTGCCAGCCGGTTTCCTTGATATCGCGGGTCTGGGTGATCCAGGCGTCCGGGTTGAGCACCAGCGGTTGCGGTGCCTGGGTCGGGTAGGGCTGGATGGCGATGATGGCCTGGCGTTCGGCTTCGGTCAGCACACGGGTAGCGCGGAAGCGCCAGTCAGGCCGCGAGGTGAGGATGACCACGCCATTGTGGTCGGTCAGCAACAGCTGCTCGGGGGTGCGGCCCCAGAGGGTCTCGGTGTGGTCGAGGTCAACCTTCACCACCAGTACGCCAACGACACGCTCACGGTCCCGCACGGCGGCGGCAAAGAAGTAGCCGCGTTTGGCCGAGGTGGTGCCCTGGCCGAAAAAACGACCCAAGTGGCCGGCCATGGCTTCGTTGAAGTAGGGGCGGAAGGCGAAATTGCGGCCGACGAAGCTGTCGTGCTTGTCCCAGTTGGAGGCGGCCAGGGTGTTGCCGCTGATGTCCATCAGGTACATCACCTCGGCGCCGGTCTGCTGCACGATGTCCTTGAGCAGGCGGTTGGCGTTGGTTACTGCTTCCAGGCGGAACGGGTCGGCCAGTACACCCCGCAGCGCCGGCAGGTCGCCAAGGATTTGTGGCAGGGTCTCATAACGGTGCAGGGTACCGAGCAGGTTGGCGACGTACAGGTCGAGGGTCTGGCGGTTCTGCGAGGCCAGTTCATCCTGGTAGTAACGCTCGGCCAGGTGATGCAGGGGCCACAGGAGCGGGGTCAGACACAGGGCCAACAAGGCCAGGCTGCGCCAGCGGGGACGGCGTGGGGGCGTGGGTTTTGCAATCATCACGTAAATGCGCCAGAAAAGTCTGGCGCAATTATGCGCTAGTTAAGGCAGCAGTTCCGCCTCTGCCAGTGGCAGGCCGACCTTGTCCTTGTCTGATAACACCGGCGGTTGCTGCAGCCCCCAGTTGATTGCCAATTGTGGGTCGTCCCAGCGGATGCAGCGGTCGGCGTCCGGGTTGTAGTAGTCGGTGGTCTTGTAGAGAAACTCGGCCGACTCGCTCATTACTGCAAAGCCATGGGCGAAGCCGGGTGGAATCCACAGTTGACGGTGATTGTCGGCCGACAGATGCACGGCGACCCATTGGCCGAACGTTGGCGAGCTTTTGCGCACGTCCACGGCGATATCACGGATTTCCCCCTGCACTACGCGCACCAGTTTGCCTTGGGTGTTTTTTACCTGGTAATGCAGCCCGCGCAGTACGCCCTTGATGGAGCGTGAGTGGTTGTCCTGGACGAATTCGGCATTCACTCCGGTTTGCCGTGCGAACTCACGCGCGTTGAATGCTTCGAAGAAAAAACCACGGCTGTCACCGAAAACCTTCGGCTCGATGATCAGTACTTCAGGGATTGCAGTAGGAATGATGTTCATAGCGGCTCGCTGGCCCGTTGCCCAAGTATTGACCCTAGTCGGCCCCGCCGGATTTTTCCGCCGGGAGCTGTAACAGGATGCATAAGGTGTGGCTATGGTAGACGTCAGGCTGTTATCGGCACCAGACAAGGGCAAATTAGGTTCGATTGTTATCGATACAAATTTGTCATTTCAGCGGAAATGTCCCGACTGCCGGGCTTTAAATGTCGATATATATCGGTTATAAATTCACAAACGCCCCAGCACAGTCCGGCTCAGGGCCATTACAGAGGTCACCCATGAAAACCCTCAACACCACGCCCCGTGCCGATGGTTTCCACATGCCCGCCGAATGGGCCCCGCAAACCCAGGTGTGGATGGTCTGGCCGGAGCGCCCGGACAACTGGCGCTTGGGCGGTAAGCCTGCCCAGGCAGCCCACGTCACCTTGGCCAAGGCCATTGCCCGCTTCGAGCCTGTGACCGTGGCAGCCTCTGCCGGCCAGTACGAAAATGCCCGCCGCCAGCTCGACCAGCCGAACATTCGTGTGGTTGAAATCAGCAACGATGACGCCTGGGTGCGTGATACCGGCCCGACCTTCGTCATCAACGACCAGGGTGAGGTGCGTGGTGTGGACTGGGGCTTCAATGCCTGGGGCGGCTTCGATGGCGGCCTGTATGCACCCTGGAACCGTGACGAGGAACTGGCCGCCAAAGTGCTGGAGATGGAGCGCTGCCAGCGCTACCACACCGAAGGCTTCGTGCTTGAGGGCGGCTCGATTCACGTGGACGGCGAAGGCACCGTGATCACCACCGAGGAATGCCTGCTCAACCGTAACCGCAACCCGCACCTGAACCGCGAGCAGATCGAAGCGGTGCTGCGCGACCAGCTGGCGGTCGACACTGTGGTGTGGCTGCCGGATGGCCTGTACAACGATGAAACCGACGGCCACGTCGACAACTTCTGCTGTTACGTGCGCCCAGGTGAAGTGTTACTGGCCTGGACCGATGATTCCAACGACCCCAACTATGCGCGCTGCCACGCGGCCATGGAGGTGTTGAAGAACACCCGTGACGCCAAGGGCCGTGAGTTCATCGTGCATAAAATGCCGATTCCAGGCCCGCTGTTCGCCACGGCTGAAGAATGTGCCGGTGTCGATCACGTGGCTGGCAGCCAGGAGCGTGACCCGTCGGTGCGCCTGGCCGGTTCGTATGTGAACTTCCTGATCGTCAACGGGGGCATCATCGCGCCAAGCTTCGATGACCCGGCAGATGCCGAAGCCAGGGCGATCCTGGCGAAGATCTTCCCCGACCACGAGGTGGTGATGATCCCGGGTCGTGAGCTGTTGTTGGGCGGTGGCAACATTCACTGCCTGACCCAGCAGCAGCCGGCGCCGGTCAAGCGCTGAGCGCGGCGCGAATGAAGAGGCCCGTCATGTACGGGCCTTTTTTTCGGGCGACGTTCGGAGGTCCGTGCTGGCATAGGTTTTGTATTGTTTTCAAATGGATAGCCAAATGGATAGCCAAACGGATAGCCCGGCCAGGCCGCGCTCTCGGAGCTGTAACAATACTTACGTAAATTTGCCGTTCACGGGCCAGGGAGTACGTGTAGAAATGAACGCAGCAAGTGAGTCGGCATTGCGCCCATCGGCAGTGAATCACCAATCGCTCAAGCGGGTTGCGAAGTGGTTGAAGCACCATGGAAGCAACAAGGTCAGGACGACCGACCCACAACGGCTGCTTGCAGGGCGCTACCCCCAGGGGCTGATCAGCGATGCAGAAATGCAGGCGTTGATGGGGGTGTGGCACTGATCGATCGCTTAAACCTGTGCCGGCCTCTTCGCGGGCGCGCCCGCGAAGAGGCCGGCACAGGTTTAAGATCAGAAGCTGTAACTACCCGTCACCACCAGGCTGCGTGGATCCCCCACCATGATCTGCGCAGCACTGGTCGCCGAGCTGTAGTAGGTCTTGTCGGCAATGTTGCTCAACGCCGCCCGCACATCCCAGTCATGGGTGCGGTACCCCGCCAGCGCATCCCAGCGGCCATACCCCGGCAGCACCGTGGTGTTCTGGTTGTCCGCGTAACGTTCACCCACCAACGTCAGCCCGGTTTCGGCATACCAGCCCAGTTCCGGTTTCCAGGTGATGAACAGGCTGCCATTGCGCTTGGCCACATCGTTGATGCGGTTTCCTTCCTGGCCGTTGTTGTCCTTGACGATGATGGCGTCCTGCAGGCCGATGCCGCCGCGTACATACCAGTTGCCGGCGATGTTGCCGGTGGCGGTCAACTCGATGCCGCGTGAACGCTGCAAGCCGCTGAGCAGGATGTTGTTAGGGTTTTCCGGATCGCGGGTGCGGCGGTTGTACAGTTCCAGCTCGTAGACGGCCAGGGTGGTGGTCAGGCGTTGGTCGAGCCAGTCGCTTTTCACCCCGATTTCTTTCTGGCGAGTCTCTTCCGGCTTGGCGTCGTTGCCGTTGCCCGGTGCATTCGGGGTGATGCCGATCAGGCCGCCGCCCACCGGCGAGAAGGTCTTGCTCCACGAGGCGTAGAACGAATGGTCACGCCATGGCGTGTAGACCACGCCCAGGCGCGGGCTGGTGCCGTTGCTGTCCTGCGGTTCGCTTATGCCATCCTTGTTGGTGGTTTTCACGTCGAACCGGTCGAAGCGCACGCCAGCCAGGATTTGCCATTGATCGTTCAGACGGATCTGGTCTTGCAGGTAAAGGCCACGGCTATCGACCACGGTGTGGTTGTCACTCGACAGCACCAGCTTGCCATTGTGCTGCTGGTTGCTGCCGGGTTTGCCCAAGCCCGGAAGTGGCTGACTACCGGCGGTATACAGCACCGGGTCACGCTTCTGGTTACCGATCTCCAGGCCCAGCAGCAACTTGTGCTCCAGCCCCAAGGTATCGAAGTCGCCCTCAGCCTCCAGGTTGTTGAACAGGTTGCGGGTATTCAGGTCCTGCTGCCAGCGCTGGCGGGTCAGGATATGGGTGCCGGGGTTGTAGCCCGTGACATAGGTGTTGTCGAACTCACTGTCGAGCTTGAACAGACCCAGGGTGTGGCGCAGCTGCCAGGTTTCGTTCAGCTGGTAGTTCAGGCGTGAGCGCAGGGACTGGGCGCGGTCATCGATGTAGTCGCGCTGGTCGCCGTACGTGGTACCGCGGCTGACGTCGGCCGGGCGACCGTTGACCCCGGGGATGCCACGGTCGGGCGTGCGGTTGTACCGGCTGTATTCGTACTGCACCAGCCAGTTCAGGTCGGGGTTGATCTGCCAGCTGATCGACGGGGCGAACAGCTGGCGGCTGCCGTCGATCCCGTCGCGGAAGCTGTTGTTGTCCTGGTTGCCCATGTTCAGGCGCAGGCTGACGGTGTCGCTGGGGTCGGTGCTGAGGTCGGCATACAGGCTGCGCAGGTCTTCGCTGCCGGCCTGTGCTTCGATGGTCGAGCGGCGGCCAGGTTCTGGCGCCTTGCTGACCCGGTTGACGATACCGCCCTGGCTGCCACGGCCATACAGCACTGCCGCTGGCCCTTTCAGTACCTCGACCCGCTCGATGTTGTGCAGGTCGCGGATGTACTGGCTGTCGTCGCGAATGCCGTCCAGGTAGAAGTCGTTGCTGGCCTCGAAGCCACGAATGCGCACGCTGTCGAAACGGGTGTCGGCGCCACTGCTGACGTTGGGGATGCCTTCCAGCGCCTTGCCCAGGGTGTTACTGCCGTAGTCCAGCACGTTGGCGGTTTTCACCGTGTCGATTGCCTGAGGCACGTAACGCACTGGCGTTGAGGTTCGGGTGGCGGTGCTTACCTCTTTGACACGCGGGTTGTCCTTCTCGCGCTCGCTGTCGGCGGTAACCGACGACTCCGGCAGCGTGGTGGTGGCGGCACTGGCCAGGCTGGCGCTGAACAGCAGCGACAGGCCAAGCGTGAGGGAGGAAAGGCGGCAGGGTACAAGCATGGGCACATCCGGACCGGGCAGGTGAAAAAAGAGGTGCGAATGGTAATGCTTGCTATTTGCTCTTGCTTGGGTATTTGTAAAGGCTTGTCTTTACATATGTGTCTTTTTGTAACGGGTTCCTCTGCTGCGAAATCACCCTTCGCAGGGAATTTGTCCGTTCGATCAAAAGGCCTTTTCCGGCACAAGATAAATTGCCCACTGATAGCGCAAAGAGGCGTGAAAATGCACCAGACCTACCGGTCATTTTGGTTATATCAACCTGCATTTCACGAGTTTTTGACATTTGTAATCGCACACGGCTAGGATTCGGCCAACGCCTGCTGGCCATGATCTTGGCCAAGCTGCTGCCAAGGGCCGCCGTGTACTTACCGGCAGGCCCGCCAGGCTGGATCCGCATAGCGTCGAACCTACGAAGGGGCGTTGGTTCCTGGCGTCATAGTGCAGAGCGTTTTTGATTAAGAAATAAGGAAAACAACATGTTGAAAACCAGGATCAGCCTGGTCGCCCTGGCGATGATCGCCGCGACCCAGGCACAGGCCAATGACCAGGCCGACAGCAAGGGCTTCATCGAGGACAGCCACGCCAACGTCCTTCTGCGCAACGCCTACATCAACCGCGACAAGAAGCACGGCACCGACGACCAGATCGAATGGGGCCAGGCGTTCATCGGCACCTTCAACTCCGGTTTCACCCAGGGCACCGTTGGCGTCGGCGTCGATGCATTCGGCCTGTACGCTGTTCGCCTTGATGGCGGCAAAGGCCACAACGGTGGCGGCGGCGTCGACTTCTTCAAGCCGCACGAAACCACCAACGCCGAAGGCAACGCCAGCTCGCCGCACAACCTGGCCCGCGCCGGTGCAGCAGTGAAATTCCGCATCTCCAACACCGTGCTGAAGTACGGTGACCAGATGCCGGCCCTGCCAGTGCTGCAATACGACGACGCGCGTCTGCTGCCAGAAAGCTTCACCGGTACCCTGATCACCTCCAAAGAGATCCAGGGCCTGGAACTGAACGCCGGTCGCTTCACCCAGGAAGCGCGCAAAAGTGCCGAGCGCCGTGACGGTGGTGGCCTGAAGTCGATCAACGTCTTCGGTGGTAGCTACAAGTTCACCGACAACTTCACCGCTTCGCTGTACACCGCCGACAACGAAGACGTGATGAAGAAGCACTACCTGGGCTTGAACTACGTCTTCCCGATTGCCAGCGACCAGTCCCTGACCCTGGACTTCAACGGCTACAAGTCGGACATCGACAAGCAGTACGTCCAGGCTGCCGGCCTGAACGGCGACTCCAACACCATCTGGAGCCTGGCTGCCACTTACGCGTACGGTGCACACTCGTTCACCCTCGCCCACCAGCGCAGCACCGGCAGCACTGGCTACAACTACGGCTTCTACCAGAACGCCGGTGGCGTGGGTGACGGTGGTTCGACCATCTACCTGGCCAACTCGTACTGGTCTGACTTCAACGCCGAAGACGAGCGCTCCTGGCAGCTGGGCTATGGCCTGGACTTCGGTGCCTACGGCATCCCGGGTCTGACCTACAAGCTGGCCTACGTCGTGGGTGACAACATCAACACCCGCAACGTCGCCAACCCGCAGGGCTTCGGCGAAGGTAAAGAGCGCGAGATCTTCAACCAGATCCGTTACGTGGTGCAGGACGGCCCGGCCAAGGACCTGTCCATCAAGCTGCGTAGCTCGTTCGTGCGTACCAACAACGCCGTGCAGCAGAACGGTTACAACGACGACGGCAACGAAGTCCGCGTATTCGTTGAATACCCGATCAGCATCTTCTGATCCTGTTCTGATGTATCAACAGCCCTGGCTTATGCCGGGGCTGTTTCTTTCCGCCGCACGGGTTTTGCCACTGCGGACATCACGTCTGCACTTTCTGGTGCAAAACTGTCACTGCGTGCCATCTGCCACATCCGCGCATAGAACTCGCTTTCAATCGAGCCACTGAGCAATTCGCCCGGCTTGAGGAAGGTGTGCAGGTCCGAGAAAAGCCCGATTTCGCTGGAGCTGATGCGCCGTGCCAGGTGCTTGGGCTTGAGCTCCGAGGGGTGTTCCAGCCCTGCCGCAGCCAGCATTTCGGCCAGTGCATGCAGTGTGTTGCGGTGGAAGCTGGCTACCCGTTCGGCCTTGTCTGGCACCACCAGGGCGCGCTGGCGCAGCGGGTCTTGCGTGGCCACGCCGGTCGGGCATTTGTTGGTGTGGCAGCTCTGCGACTGGATGCAACCAATGGCGAACATGAAGCCACGTGCTGAATTGACCCAGTCCGCACCGATGGCCAGTACGCTGGCGATGTCGAAGGCACTGACGATCTTGCCCGCCGCACCAATGCGAATGCTGGAGCGCAGGTTCAGGCCGACCAGGGTGTTGTGCACGAACATCAGGCCTTCACGCATGGGCACGCCCATATTGTCGCTGAACTCGCGAGGTGCCGCGCCGGTACCGCCTTCCTTGCCATCCACGACGATGAAGTCCGGGGTGATGCCGGTGGCCAGCATGGCCTTGGCGATGCCCATGAATTCCCACGGGTGGCCCAGGCAAAACTTGAAGCCAACGGGTTTGCCACCCGACAGCTCACGCAGGCTGGCAACGAACTGCAGCAATTCCACTGGTGTGCGGAAGGCGCTGTGCGCTGCCGGCGAGATGCAGTCCTCGCCTACGCGCACACCACGGGTTTCGGCAATTTCGGGGCTGACCTTGTGCCCTGGCAAGATGCCGCCGTGGCCTGGTTTGGCACCTTGGCTGAGCTTGATCTCGATCATCTTCACTTGCGGCGAGCGGGCTTGTTCGGCGAAGCGTCGAGGGTCGAAGCGGCCGTCCTCGGTGCGGCAACCGAAGTAGCCGCTGCCGATCTCCCAGATCAGATCACCGCCATGTTCGCGGTGGTACGGGCTGATGCTGCCTTCGCCGGTGTCATGGGCAAAACGGCCCATGCGCGCACCCCGGTTAAGGGCGGCGATGGCGTTGGCGCTGAGTGCGCCGAAGCTCATGGCCGAGATGTTGAAGATCGAGGCCGAGTAAGGCAGGCGGCATTGCGGCCCGCCAATGGCGATGCGGAACGATGCCGGGTCTGGCGTAGCCACTGGCAGCATGGAATGGCTGATGAACTCGAAGCCGGGCTTGTAGGCGTCGTTGAGCGTGCCGAAGGCTTTCTCGGCGCTTTCGTTCTTGGCGCGGGCGTACACCAGCGAGCGCTGCGAGCGGGAGAACGGCAGTTTGTCGTCGTCACCCTCGATCAGGTACTGGCGGATTTCCGGGCGGATGGTTTCGATCAGGTAGCGGATGTTGCCCAGAATCGGGTAGTTGCGGCGCACGGCGTGGTGGCTCTGGCGCAGGTCGTTCAGCCCGACCAGGCTGAGCAGTGCGGTGATCAGCGTTAGTGGCCAGAGCCAGGCATGCTGGGGCAGCAGTGGCAGGCTGGCGAAGGTGAACAACAGGCAGATGGCGAGGCAGGCGTAGCGGCTGGGCAGAGAGTGTTTCATGGGTCCATCGCAGTCAGGATGACCGGGCATAGGATAGGCAAAGGCGGGCAGGGGAAAACCTGGGTAATCGGTAAAAGACTGTTACCTGATTGCGTATTCCAGAGCGTTCGCGGTCCCCTGTAAGACCGCGTCTGCCTTTAGATGGGCAGCAGTATGCTGACCCGCAACCCACCGCCTTCACGATTTGCCAGCATCAGCTCCCCCCCATGGCTGTTGGCAATCCGTTGGGCAATGCTCAACCCCAACCCATACCCACCGGATGCCTGGTTACGCGACCCTTCACCGCGCACGAACGGGTCGGTGATGGTCGCTAGCAGCGCTGGCGCAATCCCTGGCCCACGGTCATCGATATGGATGAACACCCCCGTGGTAGCCCGTTCCAGTGTGACCGAAACGTCCTTGGCGTATCGCAGTGCATTCACCAACAAGTTCTGCAGGCAGCGCTGCAGCAGCAGGGCATCGAGTTGTGAATGACCCGCTTGGCCATGCACCGGTAGCGGTTCTTCAGGGGTAGCCAGTTCGGCGCACTGGCGTGCCACCAGCCGGTCCAGGTCCACTTGCTGCAGGTTCAACTGCTCCCCTGCGCGCAGGTAGTCGAGTACCTGGCCGATCATGTCGTCCATCTGCGTTATGTTCTGCCGCAGACGCTGTCGGTGCTCATCGTCGGGCAGGCGCTCCAGGCGCAGGCGCATGCGGGTCAGCGGGGTACGCAGGTCGTGAGACACGGCGGCCAGGAAATAGGCCTTGTCGTTGACCATGGCAATCAGGCGTTGCTGCATGGCATTGAAGGCCTGTGCAGCCTGGCGCACTTCCTCCGGGCCATCCAGTGCCAAAGGCGCTTGCTCAAGGTTGCTACCCAGGCCACGTGCGGCATCGGCCAAGCGCCGCAAGGGGCGCAAGCACAGGCGTACGGCTATCAGGCACACCAGCAACACCGCGACGATGCGCAGTGCATACACCCGCAACAGGTAATCGCTGATCAGCACCCAGGCCGACTCGCCGCTCCAGCCTTGCAGTTCCTGGCCATCGATGGTCAGCCAATGGCCGTCTGCCAACGGCACCGCGAACTGGATATGCGCCTGGGCCGTGCGCAGCCCGAACAGGCTGCGCCAGACGATTGGCTGGCCCAGCTCATCGGTAAGCTGCACCTTCATCAGGCGCACGTCCTGAGCATGCCCCAGTTCGTATTTGAGGGCCTGATGCAGCAACAGCTCCACACGCCTGCGCCCGCGGCGCTCGTCATGCGCTGGTGTGGGCAAGGTTTCGCTGCAACGCAGGTGGTAGTGGGGGGGGACCTGCAACGTGCCAGCGGGGCAGTCGGCCTGGGCAATGAGCGGTGCACTGCGTGCGGCGATCAACCGAATGGGGGCTTCGAGTACCTGGGCGAAACGCACATCGAACCAGATACTGCTCGACATCAGCTGGATCACCAACGTACCGCTGACCATGATCAGCAGCAGTTGGCCAAACAAGGTACGTGGCCACAGGCGGCGAAGCCAGCGCATGTCAGGCATCCGCCACGTTACTGGCGATACTCAGCAGGTAGCCTTCATTGCGGATGGTGAGTATTTGCGCGGCACCTGTCGGTGCACGGCGCAGGTGTTGGCGCAGGCGGCTGACGCACATGTCCACCGAGCGGTCATCGGGCAGGTGGTCGCGGCCGAACGCACTGCGGGTCAGCTGGTCGCGCGAAACCACCCGGTTGTTGGCTTCCAGCAGTTCGCGCAGCACGCGGTAGTCGGAGCGTGGCAGGGTCAGGGTTTCGCCGTCGGGGCGGGTGAGCAGGCGCTTCACATGTTCCAGCCGGAAGCCCGCGAACAGTTGGGCATCGACCACGGCAGGCGCTTCGACAGAGGGCTCCAGCCGTTGCGGGCGCCGCAGCACGGCCTTGATCCGGGCGATCAGCTCACGCGGCTCGAAAGGCTTGGCCAGGTAGTCGTCGGCGCCTACTTCCAGGCCGATGATGCGGTCCAGGGTGCTGCCCTTGGCCGACAGCATGATCACCGCCAGCCCCGGGGTGGCTTGCAACTGGCGGCACAAGCTAAGGCCGTCTTCGCCCGGCAGCATCAGGTCGAGCACCACCAGCTCCACTTTGTGCCGGGCCAGCTGGTCGCGCATTTGCTCGCCGTCGACAGCCGCCAGCACGTTGTAGCCGGCATCGGTCAGGTAATCACAAAGAAGTTCGCGGATCTCGTCGTCATCGTCGACAACCAGCAGGGTCGTGCTCATGCGGAAAAACACCTGTTTGGTGAGGGCCTGTGGCGCTCGTTACCTTCAATTACATCCCCGTACATGTCGGGTCTGGAGCCCGGAGGGCCGATCCCTAGAATCCTAACAAAAAATCATCTGCAAATACGAAGCCTTCCCAAATGAATCCCATGAGCATCCCGCAAGCTTTCACCCCCATCAGCCGAAGCGGCAGCCGCATCAAGCCGCTGGCCTTCTTCGTCGCCGTCGCCATTAGCGGTGGTGCCATGGCGGCCGACAGTAAACCCTTGGAGCTGGACGCCACACAAATCGAAGACAGCGCCCTACTGCCCGCCGACGATGCCGGCCAGCTGGGCTATACGGTCGAAAGCACCCGCAGCTCCACCGGCCTGGCGCTGACGCCGCGACAAACGCCACAGTCGGTCACCACCATCACCCGCCAGCAGATGGATGACCGCGACATCCACACCATCGAGCAAGCGCTGGAAACCACGCCGGGTGTAACGGCCAACAAGTCCGAAGTGGGTGGGCGTACCGACTACCGTGCCCGTGGTTACTCGATCAGCAACTGGAAGGTCGATGGCCTGCAGACCCAGGGCGGCTCCGACTTCAGCGGCAGCGGCAACGCGCTGAACATGGACCTGTACGAGCGCATCGACATCGTGCGCGGCGCCAACGGCCTGCTGGGCGGCACCGGCGACCCCTCGGCCACCGTCAACCTGATCCGCAAGGCCCCCACCAAAACCTTCGGCGGCAGCGCCTACGCCACCTACGGCAGTTGGGACAAACGCCGCCTGGGCGCCGACCTCAACCTGCCGCTGTCCGAAGACGGTCGCCTGCGTTCGCGCTTCGTGATGACCCAGCAGGACGCCAACTCGTTCCGCGACAACCAGTCCGAGCGTTCCCGCGCCGCACTGGCCAACTTCGAATTCGACCTGGACGACGCCACCACCCTCGGTGCCGGCTACCAGTACGAGTACAACAAGGTGGTAGGCGGCGGCTGGGGCGCAAACATCCCGATCTGGTACCGCGACGGCAGCAAGACCGACCTGCCACGCAGCACCAACGTGGTACCCAGCTGGAGCTTTGGCGAGTACACCACCCGCACCGCGTTCGGTTCGCTGGAACACCGCTTCGACAACGACTGGACACTGGACCTGAAAGCCGCCCAGGCCACTACCGAAGCCCTGAACCACCGTGGCCTGGCCAAGGTCAACTCGGCCGGACGCGGCACCTATGGCGGCTACTGGGACCAGGACGGCAGCGGCGCCGTGCTCAACGGCCTGCACAGCTCCAGCGACACCACCCAGCAGTCGGCCCAGATCGACCTGTCCGGCCCGTTCCAGCTGTTCGGCCGCACCCATCAGGCCATGGTCGGCTACAACGACACCCGCACCGTGGGCTGGTCGCCGGAGTACACCTGCACCATGGTTGGCGGCGGCACGGCCAGCGCGCCTGCATTGGGCTGCCAGTTCCGCGCCAACAATGGCTTCCCGCTGACCGACTGGCGCAATGGCGTGGATGACGACTACGACATCATCGCCTCACGCACTGGCCGCCACAGCAAGACCACCACGCGCTTGCAGGGCATGTACGCTGCCACCCGCCTGAGCATCACCGACCCGCTGTCGGTGATCGTCGGCGTGCGCACCAGCAACTACTCCTCTGTCACCCGCAGCGTGGCCGGTGCACGTAGCAGCCAGGAAGAAAACGGCATCGTCACCCCCTACCTGGGTGCGGTGTACGACCTCAACGACAACTACTCGCTGTACGCCAGCTATACCGACATCTTCACCCCGCAAACGTCTGAAACCAGCAGCGGCAGCAAGGTGGAGCCGATTCGTGGTCAAAGCTACGAAACCGGTATCAAGGGCGAGTGGTTCGACGGCCGCCTGAACGCCTCGGCGGCGTACTTCCGCACCAAGCAGGAAAACAAGGCGGTGCTGGACGGCGACCTGACCACCCCGACCGGTGGCAACGCCTACAAGGCCGGTTCCGGCCAGGAAACCGACGGTATCGACCTGGAAGTCGCGGGCGCCCTGACCCCCAACTGGAACGTGTATGCCGGCTACACCTACCTGCACTTGCGCCGCGTCGACAGCGACGGTCGCAGTGATCCATCGCACCTGTTCAAGGCCTCGACCACCTACCGCCTCAGCGGCCCGCTCGACCGCCTGACCCTGGGTGCCGGTGTGACCGCGCAAACCAACATCCGCGCCATCTCCAGCCCGGCTGGCCAGCCCACCAATGGTGTGAGCAACGGTGCTACCGACGTGAACTGGTCCGGTTATGCCATCTGGAATGCCATGGCCAAGTACCAGCTGACCGACGACACCAGCGTCAGCGTTAACGCCAACAACCTGTTCGACAAGCACTACTACACCCAGTACGGGTTCTATGCCGGGGCGATTTATGGTGACCCGCGTAACCTGTCGTTGACCGTTAGTACGGCGTTCTGATCAATACTGCCTAGGGCTGCTTCGCAGTCCATCGCCGGCAAGCCGAATGCATGGGAGCAGCTTTCTTGTGCTGCTTGTGCCGGCTTCTTCGCGGGTAAACCCGCTTCCACAGGGTCAGTGCTTACCTCAAGGCATGCGCAATCCCTGTGGGAGCAACTGTCTTGCACAAAATCTGAAAGCTGGCGCGATCACTGTGGGCGGGCTTGTCCCGCGAACACCGGCAAAGCCCTGTATCCGGGCAACCTCTTTTAGCCACCCTGCTGGTAAGTAGACGTTCTGCCAATACACTGAGGTGAATGTTTTACAATCTTGCGAGCCCCGCCTTGGTGGGGGTATCGCAGGGTCGATGATGCACCTTGCTGTATCGCAAAAGGAGTTGCCTTGGAGCACCATTCAACCGGCAGGCACGGCGTGAGCTACGCGTCGGCGCAGCGGCGGCAACGCAGGGACATCCCTTCCATCATGCGCCGGGTGACGCTGGGCGTAGTGCTCGTCTGGTTGGCATTTGTGGCAAGCCTGGGCGTGTGGATAGCGCAGCACCTTACGGCAGAAGAGCTTAAAAACCTGGCGGCAGGCGCCGAATACGAAGCCCAGATAACGGGGCGTGTCGTAGACCGTCTGTTCACCGAGATGGCCAGTGTGGCCAATATGGTGGCCCGCCAGAGCGAGGTCATCCAGCTCGCTGCCCGGTATCGCGATGATCCACCCGGTTTCGCGGCACTCACGCGTGAAGAGCGCGCTTCGAATTTCACCCGTGACCCTTTGGTTCGAAGCGTAGGTGATTTCATGGACCGATTGTCCAGCGATCTCCACTATGCCCGCATCTACATGAACAACCTTTCAGACGATACGGTGACGGCCAGTAACTGGGCGGAGTCGTTCAGCATTGTTGGCCAGATCTATACGGGCAGGGCTTACCTCATCGATGCACTGCGCACTGGCAGTGGTGCCATGTTCGGCATCGCCCGCCTGAACAAGACACCCTCCTATTTCGTAGCCAGCCGCATTGACGGTGCCGATGGCAAGCCACTTGGCTCTGTCACGGTCAAGTTCGATGCCCCGGACATTGCCCTTTATCTCACGGGGCGTCACACAGCCTTGATTGTAAACCGCCAGGGGCGTGTGACTACCGCGTCCAGCGAGCGGTTCATGCTGCGCAACGTGGCGGCGCTGCTGCCGCCTGATATGCCCAAGGCTGTGGATGGCGACGAAGAGCCGGGCGAGCCTATGGATATCCGCCCAATGACCGGAGCGGCTCAGGCCGATCAATGGCTCATTGACGGGCAGCCTTACCTGGTGAGGCGCCAGCCCCTGAACGACGCGCACTATCAGTTGCTGACGTTGGCAACGCTTGACCACCTTCAGCCGATGCGCCAGCAGTACTACTGGACCGCGGCATCTGTGGCAGCGCTGGGGTTAATTCTGATCTTGCTCTCCAGCCGTGTGACCGCGCAGATGTTGATGCGCCGCCAGGAAGAACGCTATGCGGCAAACTATGACGCGCTGACCGGCTTGAAGAACCGGCGTGCAATTCTGGCGGCCTTGCATCGGTATTTCGCGCTGGCGAAACGAACGGGGCAGGGGGTGTTGGTGGCATTTATCGACCTCGACGAATTCAAGGCGATCAACGACACCTACGGGCATGAGGTGGGGGACCAGTTCCTGATCGAAGGCAGCCGACGACTTCAGGGCGGGTTGCGGGCGACGGATGAGCTTGGGCGCTGGGGTGGTGACGAATTCGTTGTGATCGGGTTGACGGCTTCCGTGCATCCAGGCGAGATGGCGCAAACTGTCTCAGCCATGCGTCGACGGCTGGCGCCGCTGCTGATTGGTAGCTACGAATTTGATGAATGCCGTTTCGATTATTCCGGCGCGAGCATTGGTATTACGAGTGTCGACCCTTCTGCGACATCGCTGCAAGCAGCGCTCAAAGCGGCGGATCAGTTGATGTATGCCGATAAAGAGGTGCGGCGGGGGTTGCGGGGGGCTTGAGAGTAGAGCGGGGTTCCTTAGCTTTTGAAAGCTAACATGGAACCTGGAAGGTGCGGCACCAGGAATCGAAACATGAGACAACTTATTGATTTTTATAAGTATTATTAGGTTCGATTCAAAAATCTATCGCTAAAAATACCCTTACGAATCAGTAATCTCGCGAAGGGGGCAGGTCTCGCCTGCGTTGGGGGGGTGAGATTTATTAGCTGCTGCGGCTCAGCTTCAACTGTCCATGCGGAATTGCCGAAATAAGTTGGCCATCTCTGAATGGCTGCTGATTTTTTACTTATTAATTTTGGGATCTATTAGGCGATAGCTTGTGAGCTTGTTTAGAGAGGATGCTCTGCATTAAACTCACAGCTATCACAATAGTCTTGTTGCAAGGAAGAACGTATGGGGTATACGGCGGTTTTTAACGGTTGGGGCAAGCTAACGATTGAAGATTTACTAGTTGCCTATAGAAAAGCAAAGGCTGACTGTTTTTTTGAGAATACATTTCCGGCTGCCATTAAATTTGCAGAGTATGAGCAAGACTTACTTGGTAATCTCAATTTATTGTTGGAAAGATTGAGATCAAAGTCTGGCTTTTTTGATGACGATAGAATGCTAGGTGAATATCGAATTCTCCCCAAAAAACTTAGCATTGATCCTAAGCGAAATGGCTCTAAGGGGCATATTCATTTTTCTTGCCCAGTGAGAGCGTTTGAACATATAAAAAGCAATAGTGATGTCATTCCGGAGTTTCGGATCGTTGGAGATTTTCCAGTAGATGCGCATGTGGTCTCTGCACTTTGGATAAACATGGTGGGCCACAAGTTTGATGCTTGTCTAGGTCAAGATTGCTATGGGGCCCGTCTGAAACGCGTTAGGGATGACGAAAGTTTAGATAAAAATTCCCATAAACCATTTCATGTGCGAGCAGTTGGTTCATTTACTCCATACTTCCAACCTTACCAAAAATGGCGTAATGATGGCTTGAGAGCAATTCGATACGAGCTTGAGAAAGATCGAGATGTGATTGCTGTGTCCTTGGACCTGAAAAGTTACTATCATTTTGTAGATCCACTTGCAATTGCTGCTCCGGAGCTACAGAAAAAATTAGGGATCGAACTTTCAAGGGATGAACAACAGTTTACCAAGGTGTTGGCGCAGTTTCTGTCGAACTGGTCAAAGGGTGCGCAGGATTTTAGCGAAAAACTGGTTAAAGAAGCTGTTGAGATCCCAGGTGGACTGGTGATTGGTTTGACGGCAACTCGAATAATATCTAATGTATTGTTGAGCCACTGGGATAGATTGATAAGAGAAGAAATTGCTCCTATCCATTATGGTAGGTATGTAGATGATATGTTTATCGTGCTACATGATACAGGGAATATTACCAGTGCTAAAGAGTTCATGTTCTTTTTGCAGAGCCGATTAGGTAAGGATTGCATTTTTCAAGAATCGGACGACGAGGGAAGGCAACGAAATAAAGACGAAAAATTGTGGGAAATTCAGCAAGGGGAGGAGTTGCAAAAGAAAACTAAGATCAAGCTGCAGGCAGAGAAACAGAAGCTATTTGTCCTGCATGGTCGAGCTGGACTTGATTTGCTAGATAGCATAGAGAAAGAGATTTACGAGCTGTCTAGCGAGCATCGCTTGATGCCTTCTCCAGATCAGCTGGAGGATTCTACAGCAGCTCGAGTGCTTTCAGCGGCAGGGAGTGTAGGTGATCAGGCAGACACTCTGCGAAGAGCAGATGGGCTGACAATTCGGAGGCTGAGCTGGTCTTTGCAATTGCGCCATGTAGAGACGCTGGCGAGAGATTTACCTCCAAATGAGTGGGTGAAGCAGCGTGAGGAATTTTATCAGTTCGCACACAACCATATTGTACGGCCTGAGAATATTTTTGCTCACTTTGTCTACTTGCCTAGGCTCCTTGGTTTTGCAATCAGTTTGAATGAGTGGGAGCACGCAGAGCAGATTGTAGTACGCGCATTTTCCGCGATTGACCAGTTGGCGGCACATGTTAAACCGGGTAAGTTAATTGGTTTAAATGGCACTGAAGCAAAAGCAGGTAATGAGCTTTGGCGTTATGTAAAAGGAACGCTCGCTTGGATGTTTGTCGACGCGGCTGCTCGTTACTACGATCCCAAGAAGCTGTTAAATCAAAATCGTCCAAAGAAGGAGGCACGTTTAGCTGAATTGTTTTTACAAGTGATTATTGAGGCGTTGACTGATTTCGGAGATATATTGGATTTTCGAATAGGTTCAGAAGATTTTTATAAAAAGGCGCCTCTAATTGCTATGGCAGATCTCGCTAAAGAGCCTTATAAGCGTATTCTAAATATTCGGTCAGTCCAAGATTTAGTTGTTGAGAATTCAGGGAATGATGAAAAATTCATTTCTAGTTTACTGGCAAGTTCTGAACTAATTGATGTTGATGCTTTGAAGCTGTTTTTGAAGTCAACCAGACGATCTCGGCTCCACAAGGTAACGGCGGCGGCACGCAAACAAGAGAGCTTAATGCCTTATCTATTTCCAACAAGGCCACTTACGCCAGCTGAAATTGCAGAACTTGCCCCTGAATGTGTAGGACTCCCGGGGAATAGTCGTGAGGTGTTCACAGAAAGTCCGGCGGCTATTTGGGCGAAATACGTGCAGGCTCTAAGAGGAGTTTGGATACAGCCTACATTGCTAGCGTTAGAGCAGGAGGGGAAGAGCGAAGCAACAGATGTAGGAAATTATTTGCATATAGGGACTAAGCGAAAGTCAAAAGTTGTAGTGGCTTTAACTAATATTAAAACAGATGATAGTTCCTGGGCGGCTACGGCTTGTGATAAGCCAAATCTCTCGTTGGAAAGATACAGCAGAATTGCCGAACTTGTTAATCAAGCTATTCAGCTTAGCCCAAAGCCAGACTACGTGCTTTTTCCAGAACTTTCTGTACCGTTGAGGTGGGTTGATAGTATAGCAGGGAGACTTAGCGCTGTAGGAATTAGTTTGGTAGCTGGTACTGAGTATCGGCATTATCCAAAGAACAAAGTGATTAGTGAGGCATATCTTGTCCTAGCTGACAATCGCCTTGGCTTCCCTGCCTCCGTTATAATTAGGCAGCCTAAGCTTCAACCTGCCGTAGGTGAGGATCAGCAGCTTACTGCAATTTATGGTAAGTACTGGGCTTACGGAAAACTGAAAAAAAATTCGAGCAAGCCAGTTTATATTCACAATGGCGCTTGTTTTGGGGTTATGGTTTGTTCGGAGCTGCAAAATAGTAAGGCGAGAGTAGACTTTCAAGGCAAGATTGATGCTCTTATGGTGTTGAGCTGGAATAAGGATCTTGAGACTTTTTCGGCACTTATAGAGTCGGCTGCTCTAGATGTCCATGCATATACTATTTTGGCTAACAACAGGAAGTATGGGGATAGTCGGGTGAGGGCGCCTTCTAAAGAGCCCCATATGCGAGAGTTGGCTCGCGTACGTGGTGGCGATAATGATTTTATCATTGCGGCAACTTTGGATATAGACGCGCTTCGAGCGTTCCAAAGCCGGGCAAAAAGATGGCCTCAAAGCGATGATTTATTCAAGCCACTACCTGAGGGCTTCAAGCTGAGCCATCGCCGAAGGAGACTTCCTCCAAAGTAATAGTGTAGGGGCGCCAGCATCAATTGCTCTTATTAGTATGGTTGCTGGCCTGCCTGCCTGCGATTTATTTTCAGCCCTTATCACGCCTCATCATTAGCGTCGTAGCCCTCATAGGCAAGCAACCGTATACAGTGTTTACGCGGGCAGCCACGCTGGCTTGATGAGGTGTAAGGCTCTACTTATAAATCATGGGTTGGCCTGAGGTCTTTCTATTTTTGATGCGGCTGAAATGGATACAGTATAACCGCGCTGGGAAAGATTGTCGTAGGCGCGCACTAAATTTACCTTGCTAAAAAAAGGTAAGTTATCTTTTACCGTGGTTGGCTCATCTCCAAGTATTAAAAATACTACCTCGTAATCCGAGCTCTTAAAATTATCAATTGGTACGAGGTCTCGAGCGGCATTACCGAACGTGCCAAGAACTTTTCTGGCTGATTTTCTAAAGTCACGGTCTCCGAGCAATATTTCTGCAGCGACACTGCCTTGAGCAAAAAGATGACTCAGTCCGGCTGAACCACCTTTTCGATGCTTTACATGGATAAACTGTTTTGCTGATGTGAGCAGGTCGCATAGCTCAACGGAGCTTGTTGATTTGTTACTTTTAATAAGTCTTTTATCTAGTAAGTAATAGCTATGCGCTTGAGCCGCTCTGATGTTATAGTCGCCCTCTGCTTCGATTTTGGATTTATTGCTTTCTTCCCATGTATGAATTTGCGGGAATCGAAGAGGTGAAACGGCGATCTGCGTCAAGCTTGCATTCGTTCTTCCCATGAACGAGTTGTCAATTTCATACCACGTTCCACCAAAAATTATGGTGGTTTTGTTTGCTTCAGAAACTTCGTAGTATATGCATTTGTAAATCGAGTGGCTAAACTCATTGTCGTGTATGTCAAAAACGTGTAGCTGGTCCCGTTTAATTGATTCGATTGAGACCTTAGAGGCGTCGATATTAGCCAAGTATAGGTCGGTGGAAATTGTGGGCGTTTGATTTGATTTTGTGCGTGTAAAGCTGAACCCCGCGATTGAATCCCACTTTTCAATTTCAGGCAAAGTTAAAACTAAATTTGAGTCGCGAGCTTTAATGGCTGCCAATAGAATAGTATCAAAATGATCTATTTGAGACTTTTCCTTGACTTTTCTGACGTTGTCAACCCATAGAAAATTAGCTTTGTAGTCGTTTTTTTGATATTGAGATTTCAGCGTCCTGGCTATATCGGTTAGATCGCCTATCTCCATTTCTATCCCGAAAGAAAACATAGCGTCACCACCCGATATATTCTTAAATTCGACGCCGGTTTTTGGAGTGCCTGTGACCGCTCGCAAAATGTCTTTAGAAATATCGATGCCAAAAACACTTATTTCAGAATCTCGCGTGGCTTGTGACTTTTTCTGCACAGGCTGATCGTCAAGGGTATGTATATCAACACTTCGAAGGCTTTCATGATCAAGAGTATTTAATGCTGTTTTAAGCCCAAAATCTTGGACAAAAAATGATAGATCTATTAAGTGCCTGCCATAACCGAAGGCTATTGCAAATACATCATTATCAACCCTTATGAATAGAACCGCGGAACTGGATTTGTTGCCGATATCCGCAACGGTTTGTCCAGCAATTTCGTCAGCTATGTCTGACCAATTTGGCTTTTTTTCAGTTGCACGCTTTACGTATAACACGCCATTAAGATCAAGGTTTGAGGCGGTCTCATATCCCACTACGTCTTTGTCCGCAGCGAGAAGATCAGCAAAGCCATTGTAGGTGACTTCGGGTTTTTTCAAGAAAATATTCAGATGGCGATATTTTTTCCCTGGCATCGCGTCTTCCCTAAACTTAGTGTAGTGGCTATCAGCCTTTATTCATTGATATTGCTTCAATCTGCTAGCTTTGACAACCCCTGTTTAGTCGGCACACAGGCCAATGGTAGCGGTAGCCTGTGACGGTAATGACTAATTGGTAACTCGGCCTATCGACTTAAAAGCTATGGTGGTGTCTTCGCGTGCTGTTTTTATGAGGTTGTGGATGAAAGTAGTTTTCTTGCACTCAAGGTGTCGAGTGTCATCTAAAAAGTCAATAATGTAATTAACTAATTGAAATATAAGGATTTCTATGTTGGGTTGGCGGGCCTTCGTATCAGGATCAGGGTTGACCATTGGCCGGCCAGCTTGGCCGGGCCTGATATCCATTTTCCAGCCTGCAGTGGGTCCGACTGAATCGATTACGAAAATTAACAGTACGGGGCAGTGTTCTCGGGACGGCACAGCTGCCCGTCACAAATTCACCGTGACGTACAATCAACGCTATTAGAAATAGCCTTTCGCAGCTAGTTCTAGAGTAGTCCCCACGTCATCCCGCCAAGAATGCTGAGTGTTATCAGGGATCAAGGCCCCTGCGACCTGTGGGGATGTCCTCTAACGCGGGACTGGCGGCTCCTTACGACCGGGAGCAAGGGCATCTCATGATCTGGCCTCCTGAGCACCGTTACCGGTGGGCGGGTGGAGGCTGCATTGGCTGACGAGACCAGTGCCGTGAGATCCTGAGCCGGGTGAGCGCAGCAATGCGATGACCGGGGCATGCCTGACTGTCAGTCAGGTGCAGTCCATTCCTTGGTCTGCGGCACCATCATCTACAGCGCTGTTGCTGGTGACATCGGCGTTTGTCACGCCGATTGTCACGAGTGAAGTTGCCGCAAAGCCAAATGCGATGGGGGCTGCAGCAGTGTTAGACGCGCCCGTCTCTTTCCAGGAGAAAGAGACGGGCGCAGGTTGGCGCACGTGAAATGGCCAAGCGGATAGGTTGCTGCTGAGCAGATGGGTAGGGTGGTTGCCGCAGGGGCAACGATATTGAGTTGGCATCCATCACATGGGTAGTGACCGTACGAGCTGCCGGACGCGAATCGTACTTGCGGGTGAACCACCGCGGGAGCGGCGTGACCTTCAAGGTTCGGGTCACCTGGGTGCTGTCATCGACAGCTCATGCGACTCCTGGTCTACGCTTGTGGACAATATTCGTCAAGCCGTGCGATATCAGGGATTTAGCGCCTGTGGATAAAACTATCCCCCGGTGGACATCGGTGGTTTTCCACAGACGTAAGCTGTGCCAGCAGTTTTTTTATTAGGTATGGTCCTTTCAAACGGGGCGGCTTTGCAGCCCCGTTTGAAAGGACCCGCGCGGAGGAGCTTCATGCGGTGCTGTGGGTAACTTCACAGCGAGTTTGATGCGGTGGTGCGGCGGGTTACTCGGTCCTCTTGGCACTGCAAAGCCGCGTGACGTTCTCGCCCGTTTGCTTGGCAAACTCATGCGGCGTCACATGGTCCTCGCGGTTCGCCTCCAGAAACCGGCTCCACCAGGTCATGATCATCCGGCGCTCTTCGAGGAACTCGGCCTTGTGGGTATAGGCGGCGCGCACGTTGTTGCGTTCCTTGTGGCTCATCTGTCGCTCGATGGCCGTCTCTGACCACAGCCCGGACTCGACCAGCGCACTGCACGCCATGGCTCGGAACCCGTGGCCGCAGATATCCACCTTGGTGTCGTAGCCCATCGTCCTGAGCGCGGCATTCACCGTGTTCTCGGACATCGGTTTCCACGGCTTGGCATCCCCCGCGAACACCAGCTCGAATCTGCCGGTGATCGCGTGGATCTGCTCGAGCAAGGCCACGGCTTGCAGCGATAAGGGTACAACGTGAATGTCCCCGGCCATCTTCGTACCCCTTGTGGAAAAGGGCACTCCGTCCAGCGCCGGGCGGGTGTCGGGGATCTCCCAGATTCCGCGCTTGAGGTCGAACTCATTCCAACGGGCGAAGCGCAGTTCGCTGGAGCGTACGAATACATGCAACGACAGCATCACCGTGAGGCGCGTGAGCGGGCGACCTCTGTAGTCCTCAATGCATGCCAATAGCTCTGGGAGTCGCGATAGGGGTAATGCGGGTCGGTGAGTGACCCGTGGTGTCTTGATCGAGCCATCGAGGTCGTGAGCCGGGTTCGCCGTGATCAGTCGCAGCCGTTTGGCTTCACGCATGATGCTTTGCAGGTAGTTCTTGATCCTGAGCGCCACGTCGATGGTGCCGCGTTTCGTCACGGCTTCTAGAGGCTGCATGAGGTCGTGGGTATCGAGCTCGACGATTGCCCTGGCACCGAGCAAAGGGAATACGTGAGTCTTCAACCGGCTGAGCACAGTCTTGGCGTGGCCGGGCGCCCACTTCGGCACCATGCTCGTATACCAGTCGAGCGCAACGCTTTCGAAGGTGCGGCCGTTGATCACGGCTTGGGTCTTGGTTTGTTGCTTGTACTGGATGGGGTCTATGCCGTTGGCGAGCTGCTGCTTGATCTCGAAGCGCTTGCGGCGTGCGTCGCCCAGCCCGACCACCGGGTAGCTGCCGAGGGCGGTCAGGCCTTCGCGGCCATCGGGTTTCACGTACCTGAGCCGCCAGCCTTTGCGGCCGTTGGGTTGCACAAGCAGGTAAAGACCGTCGCCGTCGAAGAGCTTGTACTCGCGCTCTCTGGGCTTTGCCGTGCGACAGGCGGTGTCGGTAAGCGGGGCAGTGGTGCGGGCCATAAGGGTAGTCTCCGATATCGAAACGGACCTCTATCCTTAAAACTACCCTTATTAGCGCTGGCTACCCTCGGAATCCGACGGAACGCCAAAACGAAAAAACCCGCCAGAAGGCGGGTTTTTCGGGGGTTCCAGAGATTTTGAAAGCTTTCTATGGAACCTTGAATGGTGCCGGCACCAGGAATCGAACCCGGGACCTACTGATTACAAGTCAGTTGCTCTACCATCTGAGCTATACCGGCAATGGGGCGTCATTATAACGATCGTTTGGCGCCTGTAAACCACTTCGTTGCGAATGTTCGCAAAAGACCTAAGTCACCGGCCCAAAAGGAGAATTTTCCTACCAGCCGCGGTGGATCGTGGTAACGCTCGGCTCGCTTTTGCCCGGGTTGAAGAACAGCTTGTCGTTGTCACAGCCACGCTTGCGGCAGGGGCTTTCGGTGCGCAGGGGCAGGCCGTTGTCGCCGCCCAGTTGCATGCCGGGGTGGTTCCAGCCCAGGTTGCTGTTGGCGTGGGGCGCGTTGCCGCTGGCGCAGCCGGTCAGGGCCAGGGCGAGGGTTAGCAAGGCGAGGGGTTTGGCTTGGGTCACGATGGTCAGGTCCGTTGGTCCACTGTCGGTTCTGGCGCAACGCCAGAAGGTCGCGGGGCTGGCGGGCAGCGCGCGACGTCACTTTTTAAGGATTTGGGGGAGGGATCATACACGGTTGCGAGGGCGGGGTATTAGCCTTGTGTTGCCTGTCAGGGCCTTTTCGCGGGTGAGCCCGTTCCCGCAAGGGCCGCGTAAGCGGCTGCAATCTGTGTAAGGTAATTCTGAACCATGGGGCCAGGCGCTTCAGGGTTTGGCTGCTTAGGAAGTATCCTACGCGCGCCGCCGAAGTATCGCTGTTGTCGGGGAAGTGGCTCACGGATACCGTTTTCGGGTCGCTCTGGCGACCGGGTGTGAGAACCCGACTTTGAACGTATCGGCTGCGTAATGGCGACCGTGCGCGGGCAGACCTTGGTCTGGCCGGGCTTCCTATGTTCACTCGGTTTCTCACCTCGTGCACGGTTGCCGCCTTTGTTCCGTGAGAAAGAATGAACACGGCAACTCCTCTGAACTAGGGAGTTTGAAAATTGAAAACGATCGATACTGATCCCAGCAGCCCAAAGCCAATCACCACTGCAGGCGTGGAAACCTTCCTCGCAGCCGGTAACCCCTCCCTCAACCTGCTACGCGTACAGCCCGGCATCCCGGTCGATGCGGCCTATGAGCATGTTTCGATCCTGATGGGCTACATCAAGCACCTGGTGCGCGAGGGGGATATGGAGGATGACCATAAATTGCTGGGGGCGGCTGATTACTTGTGCGATATGGCCAAGGCGCTGATGAACGATATCGAGATTGCCAAGAATAAATCGCATTGAAAATGTGAGATTGATGGGGCCGACTTGCGGCCCTTTCGCGGCGCAAGGCCGCTCCTACAAAAGACCGTGCATGCAGCTCTAGTCGCAACCACAAGAAATGTTTATGCACAAGTGGCATTAGCGCCTTGCGCGAAAGGCATGCCGGATTGCTGCGCCGCTGGTCTTTGCGCAAACGCCTGTTTTTACTGGGCTGGACGCGCAAGCAGGAATAAGCCAAGCGCTTGAAATAGCGTTGGGATCCAACAGGTAATCACAAGCTTGTTCACAGAGTTATCCACAGGTTGTGCTGTGGCTAACGGTCGCGCTCTGCGAGGATGAGCAGGTTGCGTGGGGTCAGCGGATAGTCGCAGAACAGGCCCAGGCGCACGTTGTAGCCTTGTTCTTCGAGGAACAGGGCGCGATCGAGCACCAGCCACACCTCCAATGGCCGACGGAACAGGTTGCGCACGCGCTCCAGGTTGCGTACTTCGGCCAGGCGTTGCCAGCCGGCGGCTTCCAGAGCGGCCCAGTCCGGGTTGCCGTTCAAGGGCAGTTGCTTGAGTTCGGCCAGGTCGCGGCAGTACTGCTCGAAGGGCTTTTCCAGCCAGGCTACCGGCAGCGACGGTGTAGGCAGGTATTCGTCGCGCTGGCGTTGCTGGCGTTGTAGCAGGTCGAAGCCCAGGCGCCGGGCCATCGAGATGTCACGTTGGCGCCGCACGCGAGCCCCGGCGGTAACGGTTTCACTCAGGGGCAGGCCCAGATCGTCCAGCGACAGCTGAAGGCCGGACGCTTGCGCGGCTGTGGATAACGGCTGGTAGTGCTGCACTGCAATGCGGTTGTAGCAGCAAGGGGCTATCGCCAATTGCCGGCAACCTTGCTGGCTGGCCAGTTGCATCAGGCGTACATGCAGGTCGCCGCAGGCGTGCAGGGCCACCACGCTTTTTTCACCCGCCAGGTGGCGTGCGCTGTCGCTGGCCATTACATCCTGATGCACATGCTGCGCCGGTAAGTGGTGGTGCGCGCTCAGGGCCTGGCCGGCGGCGACCAGTTCGGCATCGTACTCCAGGCAGGTCAGCTGCTGGCCGGGTTGCAACAGGCGGCGGCCGAGGTGGCCTTTGCCGGAGCACCAGTCCAGCCAGTGGCGGGGTTGGTGGTGGAAGGCCAGGTGGCTGGCGAAGGCTTCGATCTGCTGCCATTTGCGGCCGGGGACTGCGACGTCCAGGCGGTGGGCGGCGGGGGGCAGGTCGGTTGCCGGGAGGTGGCCGAGGGTGGCTAGCTGTTGGGCTTGCTGGGCCAGTTGTGGGAAAGGGGCGGGCAAGGCATCAGCCGCGCTATCGGTTTCGGCGTCGGCCAGTGAGCAGTGGCGCAGGTGGGTGGCCAGCTCGGGGTGGGTGGTTTCCCAGTCCAGCTGTAAGTTGGTGAAGGGGCGGGGTTTCCACAGCTGTTGGTGCTCGATCAGGAACTGGTCGAGGGCCTGGAAGCGGGTGCTTAGGTGCTGGCTGTGGAGGTGGCTGGGCATGGGGGAATGTGTGTTGGTTTTTAGGGCCTCTTCGCGGGCACGCCCGCGAAGAGGCCAGGAGATGTCAGCGCCCTTGGCAGGCATCCACGCGCAACCAGCGCTCCAGCAGCTTGAAACCTTGCACCAGCAAGAACGAGATCACCAAGTAGAACACGCCTGCGGCAAAGAAGATCTCCACCGGCAGGTAGGTGCGGGCGATGATGGTACGGGCCATGCCGGTCAGTTCCAGCAGGGTTACGGTACTGGCCAGGGCACTGGCCTTGAGCATCAGGATCACTTCGTTGCTGTACGCCGGCAGGCCGATGCGCGCAGCACGCGGCAGCATGATGTAGAACAGTGCCTTGCCACGCGACATGCCCAGCGCCCGTGCCGCTTCGATCTCACCTTTGGGGATCGATTGCAGCGCGCCGCGCAGGATCTCGGCGATGTAGGCGGCAGTGTGCAGGGTCATGGTCAACACCGTGCACCAGAACGGATCGCGCAGGTACGGCCACAGCGAACTCGAACGCACGGCATCGAACTGCGCCAGGCCGTAGTAGACCAGGAACAACTGCACCAGCAGCGGCGTGCCGCGGAAGAAGAAGATGTAGCTGAACGGCACAGCGCGCACGTACCAGTGGCGCGAGGAGCGGGCGATGCCCAGCGGGATGGCCAGGATCAACCCGGCAACCACCGCAATGGCCACCAGCTCCAGGGTCAGGACCGCGCCCTCGGCCAGGCGTGGCAGCCATTTGAAGATGACTTCCCAATTCATTATTCGGCCCTCGCAAAGCCGCGAGCGGCACGTTTTTCCATGAAGTGCATGCCGGTCATGGCGATGACGGTCAGGCTCAGATAGATGCAGGCCGCCACCATGTAGAAGGTGAACGGCTCTTTGGTTACGGTCACGCCGATTTGCGCGTGGCGCATGATTTCTTCCAGGCCGATCACCGACACCAGCGCGGTGTCCTTCATCAGGATCATGAACAGGTTGCCAAGGCCGGGCAGGGCGATCCGCCACATCTGCGGCAAAATGATCCGCGAGAGGATGCGGCCCTTGGACAGGCCCAGCGCCAGGCCGGCTTCACGGTGGCCCTTGGGGATTGCCAGGATGGCGCCACGGAACACTTCGGTGGCGTAGGCGCCGAAACACAGGCCGAGGGCGATCACGCCCGCCGCGAAGGCACTCAGCTCAAGGCCCGGCAGGTTCAAGGCCTCGCCGAGGGCGTTCATCAACCCGACGGTGCCGAAATAGATAAGCAGAACCCACAGCAGTTCGGGCACGCCACGAACCAGGGTCGAGTAGAAACCGCCAAGCCATTGCAGTGGCTTGACCGAGGAGGTTTTGGCCAGGGCGCCGAGCAGGCCCAGCACCAGCCCCAGCAGCAAGGCGCAAAGCGCCAGTTTTACGGTCATCAGGGTGCCGGCCATCATGGCCGGACCGAATCCGTGCAGGTCGATATTCATGGGCAGGTCATATTAGGGACTGGCGCGCCACGGGGGCGCGCCGGTCAGGGCGGGTCATTCGATGCTGAACGGGAAGTACTTGTCGTTGATCTTCTTGTACGTGCCGTCGGCCTTGATTTCGGCCAGGGCTTTGTTCAGGTCGTCGCGCAGCTTGGTGTCACCTTTGCGCACGGCAATGCCGATCTTGTCGCTGTCCATCACCGGCTCACCCTTGAACTCGAAGTTCGAGCCGTCTTTGCTCTTCAGCCACTCGTATTGCACGTACTTGTCGGCCAGGATGCCGTCGATGCGGCCGGACACCAGGTCCAGGTAGGCGTTTTCCTGGGTGTCGTACAGCTTGATGTCGACGCCTTTGAAGTTGTCTTCCAGGTAGGTACCGGCCAGGGTGGCGCGCTGGGTGCCGATGACCTTGCCCTTCAGCGACTCTTTGTCAGTCTTGAAGTCGACGTTTTTTGGCGCAATGAACTGCAGCTTGTTGGAGTAGTACGGCTCGGTGAAGTCCACGGCCTGCTTGCGCTCGTCGGTGATCGACAGCGACGACACCAGGAAGTCGAATTTCTTGGCGTTCAGGGCCGGGATGATGCCGTCCCAGTCGGAGGTGACGACCGAGCACTCGACTTTCATCTTGGCGCACAGGGCGTCGCCGATGTCTTTGTCGAAGCCGACCACGTTACCGCTGGCATCCTTGTTGTTGAACGGTGGGTAGGCGGCTTCGATGCCCATGCGCAGTTTTTCTGCGGCCATGGCGTTTGCCGACATCACCAGCGTGGCAGCAGCTGCCAGGAGGAACTTCTTGTAAGTGTGCATGTATTGCTCCGTTAGCGGTGGCTGGACATGAATTGCTTGCAACGCGCCGAGGTCGGGTTTTCGAAGACCTGTTGCGGCGATCCCTGCTCTTCTACCAGGCCCTGGTGCAGGAAGACGACTTCACTGGACACATGGCGGGCAAAGCTCATCTCGTGCGTTACCAGCAGCATGGTACGGCCTTCTTCGGCCAGTGCGCGGATAACGTTAAGCACTTCCTGGACCATTTCCGGATCGAGTGCCGAGGTTGGCTCGTCGAACAGGATGACCTTGGGCTTCATGGCCAGGGTACGGGCAATGGCGGCGCGCTGTTGCTGGCCACCGGAAAGCTGGGCGGGGTAGCTGTGGCGTTTGTCGTAGATGCCAACCTTGTTCAGCAGCGCTTCGGCGGCCTCGATGGCCTCGGCCTTGCTCTGGCCGAGCACGCGGCGTGGCGCCTCGATGATGTTGTCGAGGATCGACATGTGCGGCCACAGGTTGAAGTTCTGGAAGACAAAGCCGATTTCGCTACGCAGGCGGTTGATCTGGCGATTGTCGGCTGCGATCAGGTCGCCGTTCTTGGCGGCCTTGAGCTTGAGGGCTTCGCCGGCAACCAGGATTTCGCCCTGGTGTGGGTTCTCGAGCAGGTTGATGCAGCGCAGCAAGGTGGACTTGCCGGAGCCGGACGACCCCAGGATGGAGATCACGTCACCGTCGCGTGCGGTCAGCGAAATGCCCTTGAGAATTTCCTGCTCGCCGTAGCGTTTGTGCAGATTGCGGATTTCCAGCGCGGGCGTGGCCTGAGCCATGTGCGGTCCTCATGTGTTCGGGTGCGTTCCCAGCTGTTGGCGGCCTTCCTGGCGTGCGCCAAGCTAGCATAGCGGCATTATGACGGCCAACAGGGTCGCCGGGGACTGTGGGCACTGGTGGGGCAGTTTGTCGCATCGCTACAGCGTAACGTCGCGCAGATGTCCGCGAAGGTGTCGCCCAGCACCAGAGCCTTGATGAAAAAAGGCGCGATGGTGCCAGCTTTGGCCCGCTCATGGAAGCGGTTTTGGTCCATTCAAGGGGTAAACCCTACCTTCAGCTAGCATGCGCGGGTTTACCCGCGAAGGCGTCATGCGTTCGTCAGGTTGTACCCGTGGGTTGCACTTTTTTGCATTGCGGCGGTGCACAGGTGTTACCGTGGAGCACCTTTGGTGCGTTTGTAAGTGGGTATTTCAGTAATCCGATGATTTGGCGGCCTTTCGGTCAGCCCCTGGCCGAAAGCCCTCCAAACCTTGTCCTAAAAGGCCTCCAGAATTTTCTGACGAATGCATTCAGCACATGGCGTGCTTATTGCCAGTAGGAAACCGCCGATTGCAGCGACGCCTAGGTCAACCCTTGGCGCGCTCCGTACCCGCAGTCGGAGTGGTCCACTCCTTACAAAGGTAGTTTCAATGAGCGGTAACAATTCCAATGACCTCGCTCAGGGGCTCAAACAACGGCATGTCACCATGCTGTCCATCGCTGGCGTCATCGGTGCCGGCCTGTTCGTCGGCTCCGGCCACGCCATCGCAGCGGCCGGCCCGGCCGTGCTGCTGGCTTATGCCGCTGCCGGTACGCTGGTTGTGCTGGTGATGCGCATGCTGGGTGAAATGGCGGTCGCTTCGCCAGACACCGGTTCGTTCTCTACATACGCCGACCGCGCCATCGGGCGTTGGGCTGGTTTCACCATTGGCTGGCTGTACTGGTGGTTCTGGGTGCTGGTGATTCCGCTGGAGGCCAACGCCGCCGCTGCCATCCTGCACGCCTGGTTCCCTGCGGTCGACCTGTGGGCGTTTTCCCTCATCATTACCCTGGCGCTGACCCTGACCAACCTGTGCAGCGTGAAGAACTACGGCGAGTTCGAGTTCTGGTTCGCCCTGCTCAAAGTGCTGGCGATCATCGGCTTCATCGCCGTAGGTTGTGCAGCCATGTTCGGCTTCGTGCCAAGCAGCCAGGTGAGCGGTGCCAGCCACCTGTTCGATACCCAAGGCTTCATGCCCAACGGCTTGGGCGCGGTGCTGGCAGCCATGCTGACCACCATGTTCTCGTTCATGGGTACTGAAATTGTCACCATCGCCGCTGCCGAGTCGAAGGACCCGGGCAAGCAGATCAGCCGCGCCACCAACTCGGTGATCTGGCGTATCTGCCTGTTCTACCTGGTGTCTATTTTCCTGGTGGTGGCCCTGGTGCCGTGGAACGACCCGGCCTTGGCTGAAACGGGCTCCTATCAGACCGTGCTGAGCCGCATTGGCGTGCCGAATGCCAAGCTGATCGTCGACATCGTCGTGCTGATTGCCGTTACCAGCTGCCTGAACTCGGCGCTGTACACGTCTTCGCGCATGCTGTTCTCGCTGAGCAAGCGTGGCGACGCCCCGGCCATTGCCCAGCGCACCACCAAGTCGGCGACCCCGCATGTGGCGGTATTGCTGTCCACTGCAGCGGCGTTCCTCTGTGTGTTCGCCAACTTCGTGGCACCGGCCCAGGTGTTCGAGTTCCTGCTGGCCAGCTCAGGTGCCATTGCGCTGCTGGTGTACCTGGTGATTGCCGTGTCGCAACTGCGCATGCGTGCCCAGCGTGAAGCCCGCGGCGAGAAAATTACCTTCAAGATGTGGCTGTTCCCGGGCCTGACCTGGGCGACCATTGCCTTCATCGTTGCCATTCTGGTGGTGATGGCGCTGCGTGAAGACCACCGTGCGGAGATCATCGCGACTGCGCTGCTGAGCATTGGTGTGGTAGCGGCTGGCTTGCTGGTGCACCGCAAGCGTGAAGCTGCCGGGCGGGTGGCGCTGGATAACTGATTTGCGCTGGCTGTAACGAAAAGGCCGCGCCCTGTGAAGGGCGCGGCCTTTTTTGTTGCCTGTGCCGGCCCTTTCGCGGGCAGGTTACATGGCTCTGTCAGCCAAACTGTTTCTGCTGTTGCTGCTGCTTGGCCACCAGCTCGGAAGCGGCGATATAAGCCTCCTGGAACTCATCGCTCTCCAGCCAGGCCATGGTGGCCTCCTCATCAGCGCCGTCCAGCCATTTGCGGTAGGCGTTGAACACCAGCACGATGTAGTCGGTGGCGTGTTCTTCCTTGTGTCCTTTGAGCACCAGGGCCAGCAGCGGGTCTACCAGGAACACCGAAATCATCGGTACCAGGCCGCCCTCCTGGGCTTCCTTCATCTTGTTGAACATGGCGTCGTAGCTGCCCGATTCCATGGCCTTCTTGTACACCTGCTCGACGCTGGCGCTGTCACCGGCACTGGCCTTGACCGCCTGGCCGCTGCGTACCATGCGGTTCTGCTTGGCCTTGCTGGCGGCGCGCTTGGCGCGTTTCTGTTGCTTGGTAGGGGTGGCCATGGGGTGAATCCTTGGGGGGCGGAAATTGCGCGTATTGAAGCGCAGCTGCCTCGGCGTTTCAACTCGCCAGTGGAGCCGGCTCATCCTCTTCGAACCCGCGCGATGCCTTGCCGACCAGCAGCGCATCCGGGGCGTGGGCCACGCTGTGGTCCTTGCCCGGGTAGTCCAGCGAATGCAGGAAGTGGCGGATGCAGTTGATCCGCGCGCGCTTCTTGTCATCGGACTTGATCACCGTCCACGGCGCATCGGCGGTGTCGGTGTGGAAGAACATCGCTTCCTTGGCCGCGGTGTAGTCTTCCCACTTGTCCAGCGACTTGATGTCGATGGGCGACAGCTTCCAGTGCTTGAGCGGGTCGTCACGGCGCGAAATGAAGCGGCGCAGTTGCTCTTCACGGTTTACCGAGAACCAGTACTTGAACAGCAAGATGCCGCTGTTGCACAGCATACGCTCCAGGTCCGGGGCTTGGCGCATGAACTCCAGGTACTGCAGCGGCGTGCAGAACTCCATCACCTTCTCGACCCCGGCGCGGTTGTACCAGGAGCGATCGAAGAACACCATTTCACCTGCGGTGGGCAGGTGCTGGATGTAACGCTGGAAATACCACTGGCCCTGTTCCTGTTCGGAGGGTTTCTCCAGGGCAACGATGCGTGCGCCGCGTGGGTTGAGGTGTTCCATGAAGCGCTTGATCGTGCCGCCCTTGCCTGCGGCATCGCGCCCTTCGAACAGGATCACCACGCGCTGGCCGGTTTCCTTCACCCAGCTTTGCACCTTCAGCAACTCGATCTGCAGCGCATGCTTGGCTTTTTCGTAGTCCTGGCGTCGCAGGCGGGTGCGGTAGGGGTAGCTCGCCGGCAGGCGCGCCGAGGTGCTGTCTTCGTTGCTGCCTTTGGGGGCGGTGGCCACTTCCAGTGCGGCGGGTTGCTGGCTGATGGTGGTGATCGTCGGTTCCGGCTTGCGCTGGCGTGGGCGCCGGGTGCGGACTGGATTGGTGGCGGGTTCGCTAGGGGCGGGGAGCAGGAGGGGAGATTCTTCGCTCATGGAGGTCCTTGCTGATCGATTCGGATGTCCGTCTCTGATTCTGAAGGTGGGCGAATGCTGGCTATTTGATGCTGGTCAATGAGCAGAAATTGTAGACAACAAAAAACCCGCACTGGGCGGGTTTCTTGTTGTCGCTTCGGGTAACTTTGCAACCACCAGAAGCTTGAAGGTGGTGCCCAGAGACGGAGTCGAACCGCCGACACGAGGATTTTCAATCCTCTGCTCTACCGACTGAGCTATCTGGGCGACGAGGTGAATTAAATAGATTTCCGGACCGCTCGTCAACGACTTTTTGAAAAAATTTTAAATTAATTCCGTCGCTTACGATTTTTGGGGTCATTCAGCCGGTGGAACGTAGCCTTCCGCCTGCGCGTATTCTTCGCCGGCGAAAAACTTGTCCATCTCGGCCTGGAGGAATTTGCGGTCCTCGGCGTTCATCATGTTCAGGCGCTTTTCGTTGATCAGCATGGTCTGGTGCTTCTGCCAGTCGGCCCAGGCCTTCTGCGAGATGTGTTCGAAGATGTCCTGGCCCTTGGCGCCTGGGTAGGGCGGGCGTTCCAGGCCTGGCAGTTCTTCTTGGTACTTGCGGCACATCACGGTGCGGGTCATCGGGCGTCTCCTGCAATCAGTTCGTCGGCCGCGCGTTTAAGCAGCTTTTTCACCGGGGCGGCAAGGCCAAGGCGCGGCGGGGTGGCGAGGTTATACCAGAGCCAGTCGGCCTCGGCCATGTGCTGGCCGACCGAGTCGACGCGCACCAGCCAGGGCTCGATGGCCAGCTGAAAGTGGCTGAAGGTGTGGGTCAGGCCGTCCATGGCGCGGCTGTCAGCCAGGCGCAGGCCATGCTGGTAGGCCAGGTCATCGAGCTGGGTGATGTCGTCCAGTTCCGGCAGGCTCCACAACCCCCCCCACAGCCCGCTGGAGGGGCGGCGGTACAGCAGGATGGCGCCTTCGTGGTTGGCCAGCAGTGGCATGAGCGTGCGCCGCTGCGGCAGTGCCTTGCGCGGCTTGGGCTCGGGGTAGCGGGTTTCTTCACCGTGCAGGTGCGCTTCGCAGCCGCGCTGCAGCGGGCAGATCAGGCAGCTGGGCTTGCTGCGCGTGCACAGCGTGGCGCCCATGTCCATCATTGCCTGGGTGTAGTGGTTGGCGCGCTGGTGTGGGGTAAAGCGCTCGGCCGTGGCCCACAGCTGGTTGGCCACCTTGGGTTCGCCGGGGTAGCCCGCCTGGGCGGTGTAGCGGGCCAGTACGCGCTTGACGTTGCCGTCGAGGATCGGTGCGCGGATGCCCATGCTGATGCTGGCGATGGCGCCTGCGGTGGAACGACCGATGCCGGGCAGTTCGGTGAGCTGCTCGACACTGCGTGGGAATTCCCCGCCGTGTTGCTCGACGACGATCCTGGCGGCCTTTTGCAGGTTGCGTGCACGGGTGTAATAGCCCAGCCCCGTCCACAGGTGCAGCACTTCGTCCTCCGGCGCTTCGGCCAGGGCCTGCACGGTCGGCAGGGCCTGCATGAAGCGGTCGAAGTAGTTGAGCACGGTGCTGACCTGGGTCTGCTGCAACATGATTTCCGACACCCACACCCGGTACGGGGTGATGCCCTGTTGCCAGGGCAGATCGTGCCGGCCATGCTCGTCATACCAATCCAGCACAGCGCTGGAGAACTGCTCGGGGCTCATCGCTTGAACAGCCCCTTGAGCGCGTCTTTCACTTCCGGGCTCACTTTGTCTCCGAGTTTTTCATCAAGCTTTTCGTCAATCTTGTCTTTCAGGCGGTTGCCGGCCAGCTTGGCCGCGACCTTGCCCAAGCCGTTCTGATCCAGGCGACAGGCCTTGGCGCCAAGTTCCAGCGGGCCACGGCAGCGCAGCGGCACTTCAACGCCAACGTAGCGTTCGTTGACCTGGCAGGCTGGGTCCGGCATGGCGCGCTGGTCGCCTTCGACGATCACACCCACGTTGTAGTCCATGCCCAGCACCCGCAGGTCGAGGTCGCCGTTACCGTTCACGGTCAGGCCCGGGATGCGTGCCTTGAGGTCGGGGTTGCTGGCGACGCCATTGCGCACCACCAGGCTGCCGCGCAGCTCCTGGAACGGGGTGTCCTTGCCCCGTGGCTCGCCGCTCAGGGTCTTGCGGTTGAGCGTGGCGATGGCCTGGCACAGCTGCTGCTCCAGGTTGGCGTTGACCAGCACGCCATCGTTGATGGTGAAGTTTGCGCTGCCGTTAAGGGTGTCGACCAGTGCCTTCTGGCTGTTGCCGGTGGCGGTCAGATCACTGGTCAGGGTCAGCAGGCCCTTCACAGGGGGGGCCTGCTCCTTGCCTTCGGTCTTGATGAAGTGTTCCACCGGCACCCGCTGGATGTTGGTGTTCACACCCAGTTGCGGGACGGCAGGGCGTACGTCGACCGTGCCCTTGGCTTCGAAGGTGCCGTTGTACAGCTCGCCGCGCAGGGTTTGCAGGGTCAGCAGGCCGCCCTGACCGATGGCTTTGAGCTGGGCGTCTTCGATCGGCAGTTTGTCCAGGGTCAGCGAACCGAAGGCCAGGTCGGCCTGCAGGTCCAGGGCCCGCAGGCGGTCGACGGGCAGCAACTTGTCGTCGCTCCAGGCCACCTGGGTCGGGGCATTTGGCAGTGGCGTGGTACCCGCACCGGCTACGGCGCTGGCCTCTTGCTGCTTTACCTCGGCCTGGCGTGCAGCGGTGGCGCCCTTGGCTTCTTCGCTCTTGGCGGGGAAGTAGCGGTCGGCGTCAAAGGCATCGCCCTTGAGCTGCAGGCGCAGGGCCTGCTTGGCGAAGTCTTCCACGGCCACGCGGCCGCTGAAGGTGCTGTCGTCCAGCTTCACGGCCAGGTCTTCCAGCGCCAGGCTGTTGGGCGTGCCCTGCAGGCGGGTGACCAGCTCCAGCTTGGCGAAGGCCGCCGGGTCGTTGGTAGCCGGCAGCGGGCGGCCAATGCTGTCGAGGAAGGTGCGCAGGTTGAACTGGGCGATGGAAAGGCCGCCGCTCAGTTGTGGCGCCTTGTCCAGGTCACGCAGGTTCAGCTCGCCCAGGGCGCGTAGCTGGTTGGCCGAGACTTTCAGGCCGTTCCAGGAGGCGACATTGGCAGCCAGGTCGACCAGCAGCTGGCCTTGGGCGGCGAATGTCACGGTCTTGCCGCCGGTGGGTTCACCCGAGGTTTCGCCCGAAAGGCGCATGTCTTCGAAGTTGTAGCGCTTGAGCTTGCGGTCGAAGCGCAGCTCGCCGGCCAGTTCGGTGCGGGCTTTGATGTTCGGCTCGCTGGCGCTGATGAAGGCGCTGGCCTTGAGCGGAATGTTGGCGCCTTCGTGGACCGGGCCCGTGCTTAGCTGGATGCTTTCGGCGCTATAGCTTTGGCCGGTCTTGGCATCGGTGTACTGCACGCGGGCGTTGTTCACGGTCAGGCTGTCGATGTCCAGCTTGACGGCACGCTCGTTGCCTTCGGCAGGTGCCGGCTTCTGATCAGCGGGTGCCTGAACGGTGGCATTGGCCTGTGCATCGGCTGGGGTGCCGTTTTGCGCAGGCAGCGGTTTGCCGATGTCTTCCCAGTTGCCGTGGCCGTGTTCGTCACGGGCCAGGGTCAGGTTCAGGCCCTCGACGCGTACGTCGCTCATCTGCACTTCGCGGCGCAGCAGCGGCAGCACACGCACGGACAGGCCGAGCATTTGCAGGTCGGCGAACGGTTCCTTGGGTTTGGCCAGGGTGGCAATGCTGGCCTCATGCAGCTCCAGGCCTAGCCACGGGAACAGGCTCCAGCCGATATCCCCGTCGAGTGTCAGTTCGACGTTAGCCTTGTCGCGTGCCAGCTGGCGAATCTCGTCTTTGTAGTCGTTGGGATCAAAGAGGTGGGTCAGGGCGAAGCCCAGCGCCACGATGATCAGCAGCAACCCGAGAAGCCCCAGTCCCAGGATTTTGCCGAACGCTTTCATGGGCGAGTCCTTGTAGTCCGTTAGTGAAATTCAGGCGGCAGAGTATAACGCCGCAGTGGTTGTCCCTGCGTATTCGACCAGAGATACAGGGCATTTCTTACGGTTACAGCAGATGGTACGGCTTTCCACAAGCAAAACATGACCGTTTCAGCCGGGCAAAAATTAACGATATCAGACTGCTTTCACGCTACTTGGCTCTGCTACCCTTGCGCCGCTTTGCGAGCACCCTCCCTATAAAAAGGATCAGATCCATGACCAGTACCGTCGCAACCGGCTCTGTAGCCAGTGCGCCTGGCTTCCTGTCGAAGGAACGCATCATCGCCCGCCCGGGCTTCAACCGCTGGCTGGTCCCGCCAGCCGCCTTGGCCATTCACCTGTGCATCGGCATGGCTTATGGTTTCTCGGTGTTCTGGTTGCCCCTTTCGCAAGCCCTCGGCATCACCGCTCCCGTCGCCTGTGCAGCGGACATGGGCTTCATGGCCCGTATGTTCAGCGCCGAATGCGACTGGCCGATCTCGATGCTGAGCTGGATCTACACCCTGTTCTTTGTTTTCCTGGGTTGCTCGGCGGCCGTGCTGGGCGGCTGGCTGGAGCACGCCGGCCCGCGCAAGGCCGGCCTGGTCTCGGCGCTGTGCTGGTGCGGCGGCATGCTGATCTCGGCCATTGGCGTGAAAACCCACCAGCTGTGGCTGATGTGGCTGGGCTCCGGTGTAATCGGCGGTATCGGCCTGGGGCTGGGCTATATCTCCCCCGTGTCGACGCTGATCAAATGGTTCCCTGACAAACGCGGCATGGCCACCGGCATGGCGATCATGGGCTTTGGCGGCGGAGCCATGGTGGGTGCGCCACTGGCCACTGCGCTGATGGGGCACTTTGGCAATGAGCACGAAGTGGGCGTATGGCAGAGCTTCGTCGCCATGGCGGCGATCTACTTTGTGTTCATGACCGCTGGCGCCCTGGCGTACCGCGTGCCGCCGACTGGCTGGAAGCCCGAAGGCTGGGTCGCTCCGGCCAAAAAAGCCGGCAATGCCATGGTCACCGACCGCCATGTGCACGTCAGCGTGGCCTGGAAAACCCCACAATTCGCCTTGATCTGGCTGGTGCTGTGCCTGAACGTGTCGGCCGGCATCGGCATTCTCGGCATGGCATCGCCACTGCTGCAGGAAGTGTTCGCGGGCAAGTTGCTGGGCAACGAGCTGACGTTCAGTGAGCTGAATGCCGCTCAGTTGGCGCAGATCGCCGCGATTGCTGCCGGCTTTACCGGTCTGTTGAGCCTGTTCAACATCGGCGGGCGGTTCTTCTGGGCGTCGTTCTCCGACTACATCGGCCGCAAGAACACCTACTTCGCCTTTTTCGCCTTGGGTGTGGGTCTGTACAGCCTGGTGCCGAACATGGGGCACCTGGGTAACGTTGCGCTGTTCGTGGCGGCGTTCTGCATCATCCTTTCAATGTATGGCGGTGGTTTTGCCACGGTGCCGGCCTACCTGGCCGACCTGTTCGGTACGCAGATGGTCGGCGCCATTCATGGTCGCCTGCTGACCGCCTGGGCGGCGGCGGGGGTATTGGGGCCTGTATTGATCACCTACCTGCGCGAATACCAACTGGCGGCAGGGGTTGAGCGTGCGGCGGCCTACGACATGACCCTGTACATCCTCGCCGGCCTGCTGGTGCTGGGCTTTATCTGCAACATGCTGGTGCGGCCGGTCGCCGACAAGCACTTCATGAGCGATGCCGAACTGGCTGCCGAGCGAGCGTTGAGCCATGACAAAGGGGCCGACGGTGCGCGTTCGCTGGAGTGGAAAGCCGCACCGGGCAGCCTGCCGCTGGTGCTGCTGGCCTGGGCGGTGGTGGTTGTGCCGTTGGCCTGGGGGGTGTGGGTAACCTTGCAGAAAACTGCGGCGCTGTTTCACTGATCCCGGACATCGGGGTTGCAACGCAGCCCCGATTACTGGCTTGTATAGACTTGTAGCAGCATCCAGCCCTCGTAATTCCTCGTTTTGCCATATGTCATCCGCGTTTCAAGCTGGCGCGTTCTGGGCCTATAATAGAGCCCTTTTCGCCCAATGATTTTGCGGAGCTGGTGATGGTCGAACGTAAGGCTTCCGTCGAGCGCAATACCCTGGAAACCCAGGTCAAGTGCTCGATCAACCTCGATGGCAGTGGCAAGGCCCGATTCGATATCGGCGTGCCTTTCCTTGAACACATGCTGGACCAGATCGCCCGCCATGGGCTGATCGATCTGGATATCGAGTGCAAGGGTGACACGCATATCGACGATCACCATACCGTCGAAGACGTCGGTATTACCCTGGGCATGGCATTCGCACAGGCCATCGGTGACAAGAAAGGCATCTTCCGCTACGGCCACGCCTACGTGCCGCTGGACGAAGCACTGTCGCGCGTGGTCATCGACTTCTCCGGCCGCCCAGGCCTGCAGATGCACGTACCTTACACCCGCGCCAGCGTCGGCGGCTTCGATGTCGACCTGTTCCAGGAGTTCTTCCAGGGCTTCGTCAACCACGCCCTGGTCACCCTGCACATCGACAACCTGCGTGGCCACAACACCCACCACCAGATCGAAACCGTGTTCAAGGCTTTCGGCCGCGCGTTGCGCATGGCCGTGACCCTCGACGAGCGCATGGCCGGGCAAATGCCGTCGACCAAAGGGTGCCTGTAAATGCAGACGGTAGCCGTAATCGACTATGGCATGGGCAACCTGCACTCGGTGGCCAAGGCGCTTGAGCACGTCGGCGCCGGCAAGGTGCTGGTCACCAGCGACGCTGCGGTCATCCGTGAAGCTGACCGCGTGGTGTTCCCGGGTGTAGGCGCGATCCGCGACTGCATGGCCGAAATCCGCCGCCTGGGCTTCGACAGCCTGGTGCGTGAAGTGAGCCAGGACCGTCCGTTCCTCGGTATCTGCGTCGGTATGCAGGCATTGCTTGAGCACAGCGAAGAGAACGACGGTGTCGACTGCATCGGCCTGTTCCCTGGCCAGGTGCGCTTCTTCGGCAAAGACCTGAAAGAAGACGGCGAACACCTGAAGGTGCCGCACATGGGCTGGAACGAAGTGGGCCAGACCATCGATCACCCGCTGTGGCACGACATCCCCGACCGCGCGCGCTTCTACTTCGTGCACAGCTACTACATCAATGCCGGCAAGCCGGGCCAGGTGGTCGGTCGTGGCCATTACGGTGTCGATTTCGCCGCTGCGCTGGCCGATGGCTCGCGCTTTGCCGTGCAGTTCCACCCGGAGAAGAGCCATACCCATGGCCTGCAGTTGCTGCAGAACTTCGTCGCCTGGGACGGGCGCTGGTAAATGAGCAGGTCGAAGACCAAGGCCCCGGTCATTACCCTGGCCCCCGAGCAGGAGCGCGATGCGCTCGACGCCCTCAAGCGCTTCCTCGAAGACCGTTTCGAGCTGCAGCTGGGGTCGTTCGAGGTGGCCGAGGTCCTCGAGCTGTTCAGCAAAGAAATTGCACCCCATTACTACAACAGGGCGATTGCCGATGTTCAGCTGCACCTCAAGGAGCGGTTCGAGAGCATCGAAAGTGATCTGTGGGCGCTCGAAAAGCCCTGAAACCCCAAGAACAGACAGGTTCCCAAGATGCTGATTATCCCCGCTATCGATCTGAAGGACGGTGCCTGCGTGCGCCTGCGCCAGGGCCGCATGGAAGACTCCACGGTATTTTCCGACGACCCGGTGAGCATGGCCGCCAAGTGGGTCGAGGGTGGCTGCCGCCGCCTGCACCTGGTCGACCTCAACGGCGCCTTCGAAGGCCAGCCGGTCAACGGTGAAGTGGTCACGGCCATCGCCAAGCGCTACCCGACCCTGCCGATCCAGATCGGCGGCGGCATCCGCTCGCTGGAAACCATCGAGCACTACGTCAAGGCTGGCGTCAGCTACGTCATCATCGGCACCAAGGCGGTCAAAGAGCCTGAGTTCGTGGCCGAAGCGTGCAAGGCCTTCCCGGGCAAGGTCATTGTTGGCCTGGATGCCAAAGACGGCTTCGTTGCCACCGATGGCTGGGCCGAAGTCAGCGCGGTACAGGTTATCGACCTGGCCAAGCGTTTCGAGGCGGATGGCGTGTCGTCGATCGTCTACACCGACATCGCCAAGGACGGGATGATGCAGGGCTGCAACGTGCCGTTCACCAAGGCACTGGCCGAAGCCACCCGCATTCCGGTAATCGCCTCGGGCGGCATCCACAACCTGGGGGACATCAAGGCCCTGCTGGACGCCAAGGCCCCCGGCATTATCGGCGCCATCACCGGCCGTGCCATCTACGAAGGCACCCTCGATGTCGCCGAGGCTCAGGCCTTCTGCGACAACTACCAAGGCTGAGGACTGAACCATGGCACTGGCCAAGCGCATCATCCCTTGCCTGGACGTGGACAACGGCCGGGTGGTCAAGGGCGTCAAGTTCGAGAACATCCGTGATGCCGGCGACCCGGTGGAAATCGCCCGTCGCTACGACGAGCAGGGTGCCGACGAAATCACCTTCCTCGACATCACCGCCAGCGTCGATGGCCGCGACACCACCTTGCATACCGTCGAGCGCATGGCCAGCCAGGTGTTCATACCGCTGACCGTGGGCGGTGGCGTGCGCACCGTACAGGACATCCGCAACCTGCTCAATGCCGGTGCCGACAAGGTATCGATCAACACGGCGGCGGTGTTCAACCCGGAGTTCGTGGGCGAGGCGGCGGACCGTTTCGGTTCGCAGTGCATCGTTGTCGCGATCGACGCGAAGAAGGTGTCCGGGCCGGGTGAAGCACCGCGCTGGGAAATCTTCACCCACGGCGGGCGCAAGCCGACCGGGCTGGATGCAGTCGAGTGGGCGAAGAAGATGGAAGGCCTGGGGGCTGGCGAGATCCTGCTGACCAGCATGGACCAGGACGGCATGAAGAACGGCTTTGACCTGGGCGTTACCCGTGCCATCAGCGATGCGCTGGGTATTCCTGTGATTGCTTCGGGTGGTGTGGGTAACCTGCAGCACCTGGCGGACGGCATTCTGGAAGGGCATGCCAGTGCGGTGCTGGCGGCCAGTATCTTCCACTTTGGCGAGTACACGGTGCCTGAGGCCAAGGCTTATATGGCTTCGCGCGGCATCGTCGTTCGCTGATCCAGTGATTGGGGCCGCAACGCGGCCCCAATTGCATCACCCGTGATTCTTGCCGAGTAAAGCGTGGTAAAGCTCGGTATCCCCAAGAATCCCGACCACCCGGTCGTTATCCTGCAACACCAGCTTGTTGCCCGTCTGATAACGAATCTGCAGCGCCTCGCGCATGCCGATGTCGGCGTGCACCACGGTAGGCCTGCGCTGCAGTAGCTCCACATCCTGCCCCGGTGCCCAGTTCTGCATGTCCAGCCCGTTCTGGCCCTGGCGTGCACGCTTCAGCGCGCCACCTTCGCCCAGGTCCAGCCACGAATCGATACCCGGGTCCAGGCACACCGAGCCGTTCACCCGCTTGCAGTCGTCCAGGCTGCGCATCAGGCTGCGGCCACACAGCACGTTCAGCGGGTTGGTGTGGGCAACGAAGGTGCGCACGTACTCGTCGGCCGGATTGAGCACGATTTCTTCCGGCTTGCTGTACTGGATGATCCGCCCGTCTTTCATGATGGCGATGCGGGTGCCCAGCTTCAGCGCTTCGTCCAGGTCGTGGCTGACGAATACGATGGTCTTGTTCAGCTTGCTCTGCAGGGTCAGCAGTTCGTCCTGCAGGCCTTGGCGGATCAGCGGGTCGAGGGCCGAGAACGGTTCGTCCATCAGCAGGATGTCGGCATCCATCGCCAGCGCCCGGGCCAGGCCCACACGCTGCTGCATGCCGCCAGACAACTCGTCCGGCTTCTTGTTGCGCCATTGGGTCAGGCCCACCAGCTCCAGCTTCTCGTCGACCAGCTTGCGCCGTTCCTTTTCCGGGCGGCCCTGCATTTCCAGGCCAAAGCTGATGTTCTCGCGCACCGTCAGCCAGGGCATCAGGGCGAATTTCTGGAACACCATGGCAATGCGCTTGGTGCGCATCATCTTCAGTTCGGCCGGGGTGCAGTGGGCAATGTCGATGTGCTTGCCTTCGTGCTCGACAAACAGCTTGCCGCGGCTGACGGTGTTCAGGCCGTTGATGCAGCGCAGCAGGCTCGACTTGCCCGAACCGGACAGGCCCATCAGCACGCAGATCTCACCCTTGTTGATGTCCAGGTTGGCCTTTTCGACGCCCACCACCAGGCCGGTCTGCTTGAGGATCTGCTCGCGGGTCTTGCCCTGGTCCAGCAGCGACAGCGCTTCGCGTGGCTTGTTGGAAAAGATGACGTCGACGTCTTCGAAACGAATGATGCTCATGCCTCACCCCTTACCGGCAGTTCCGGTTGCTTGCAGATACGGTCGAGCATGATCGCCAGCAGCACGATCGCCAGGCCCGCTTCGAAGCCCAGGGAGATATCGGCGGTGTTCAGTGCGTTGACCACAGGTTTGCCCAAGCCGTCCGCGCCGACCAGGGCGGCAATCACCACCATCGACAGCGACAGCATGATGCACTGGGTGACGCCGGCAGCGATGCTTGGCATGGCGTGCGGCAGTTCGATACGGGTGAGCAACTGGCGGCGCGAGCAGCCGAACGCTTTACCCGCGTCCATCAGCTCTTGCGGCACGTCGCAGATGCCCAGGTAGGTCAGGCGAATAGGCGCGGCGATGGCGAACACCACGGTAGAGATCAGCCCCGGCACCACGCCCAGGCCGAACAGGGTCAGGGTAGGGATCAGGTAAACGAAGGTCGGCACCGTCTGCATCAGGTCCAGCACCGGGCGCATGGCGGTATAGAACATCGGTTTGTGCGCGGCAAGGATGCCCAGCGGCACGCCGATCACCACGCACACCACCGTGGCGAACGTGACTTGCGCCAAGGTTTCCATGGTTTCCTGCCAGTAACCCAGGTTGAGGATCAGCAGGAACGACAGGGCAACGAACACGGTCAGCGCCCATTTGCGCTGGATCAGGTGCGCCAGGGCGGCGAACAGGGCGATGAGTACGAATGGGTTGAACCAGGTCAGGGCACTGGTGACGCCATGGATCATGAATTCCAGGCCTTGGGCGATAGCATCGAAATAGTTGGCGCCGTTCTGGGTCAACCACTCGACAAATGAGGCGATGTACTGCCCCAGGGGTATTTTCTGATCGATAAGCATGATAGCGAGCTTCCACCTGCATAGATTGAAATCAACCCGGGGCAGGCACGGTCCTGCCCCGAGGTAGCGCTATTGCGAAGTACGTTATTGCGCGAGCTTGGCCTTGGCTGCCTCAAGGCCCGGTTTGCCATCCACGGTGGTTACGCCGGCCAGCCAGGCATCCAGCTTGCCCGGGTTGTCCTTGAGCCATTTCCTGGCGGCGGCATCGGGTTTCATCTTGTCGTCCAGGACATAGCCCATCATGGTGCTTTCATCCTTGAGCTCGAACGACAGGTTCTTCAACAGCTGGCCGACGTTGCTGCACTCCTGCGCATAGCCCTTGCGGGTGTTGGTCAACACGGTCGCCTTGCCGAAGTCGGGGCCGAAGAACTCGTCCCCGCCGGTCAGGTACTGCATCTTGAAGCGGGTGTTCATCGGGTGTGGTTCCCAGCCCAGGAACACCAGCGCCTCGCCGCGCTTCTGTGCGCGGTCGACCTGCGACAGCATGCCGGCCTCGCTCGACTGCACGATCTTGAAACCGGCGTCCTTCAGGCCGAAGGCGTTCTTGTCGATCATGCTCTGGATGGTGCGGTTGCCATCGTTGCCGGGCTCGATGCCGTAGATCTTGCCGTCCAGTTCCTTCTTGAACTTTGCAATGTCGCTGAAATCCTTCAGCCCCTTGTCGTACAGCGCCTGGGGTACCGCCAGGGTGTACTTGGCGTTTTCCAGGTTGGCGCGCACGGTTTCTACTGTGCCAGCGTCGCGGTACTGCTTGATGTCGTTCTCCATGGTCGGCATCCAGTTGCCGAGAAACACGTCCAGGTCCTTGCCGGTGGCCAGCGACTTGTAGGTCACCGGTACCGAGATCATGGTGGTGTGGGTCTTGTAACCCAGTGCTTCAAGCACAACGCTGGTGGTGGCGGTCGTGACCGTGATGTCGGTCCAGCCGACATCGGAGAAACGTACCGTCCGGCACTGTTCGGGCTCGGCGGCCTGGGCCAGCAACGGTGCGGACAGCAACGCAACCAGCAACAGCGAGGGTGAACCTTTCATGGATGGACTCCTGTGATTTTGTCTTCGGGTTCGCGTGGGTCGCCGGGCTTTCTCAGGGTCCGGTCGACCAGGCCTGCAGAGGGCAGGATGCGTGGCCGTGCTTTACGAGTCGCTTTCGATAATCCTCCAGCGCCGGGCAATCGCCTACTGGTGGGGTCGTAACCAGTACGGAACGGGTCGTATCCAGTATGGGCGATGTCGCTTATGGATTTTTCCACCCCCTCAGCCGCATTTTTACGTCACCAGGCCGCCGGAAAACGGCGAGGTGAGCGCTGCTCTCCCTGTAAAAAACGCGCGGCGCTGCTGGACAAAAGTACGTCGGTTGCAGACGGCGAGGGTGGCGGTAAAAGCCCGATGATGCTGGCATTCAAGGCGGCCCGCTGTTTGAGCCTAGCAGCTGCCCCGCCCTGCGCATGGCGCGCAGAGACAAGCCCATCAAGAGGTGATTCGACAATGGCCATCAGCGTGTTCGACCTGTTCAAGATCGGTGTCGGGCCTTCCAGCTCCCACACCGTCGGCCCCATGCGTGCTGGCGCCCTGTTCGTCCAGGGCCTGCGCGAGCGCGGCGAGCTGGAGCGTGTCAAGCGGATCGAAGTGCGCCTGTACGGCTCGCTGTCGGCCACCGGTATCGGGCATGGCACCGACAACGCCACCATCATGGGCCTGATGGGCGAATGGCCTGACGCCATCGACCCCACCCAGATCGTGCCGCGTATCGCCGACCTGCGTGAAACCAACACCCTGCAGCTTGATAGCCGCCTGCCCATCGAGTTTGTCTGGGCTCGCGACATGCTGCTGCTGGACGAGAACCTGCCGTACCACCCCAACGCCATGACCTTGATTGCCGAAGGCGAGCAGGGCGAGCTGCACCGCGATACCTATTACTCGGTGGGTGGCGGCTTCGTGGTCGATGCCGCTCAGGCCGCCAGTGGCGTGCTGGACGCCGACCAGACGGTGCTGCCGTACGATTTCAACAGCGCCGCCGAGCTGCTGCGCCTGTGCAAGCAAAACGACCTCAGCGTGTCGCAATTGATGATGGCCAACGAGAAGGTCTGGCGCAGTGAGGAAGAGATCCGTGCCGGCCTGCACAAGCTCTGGGAAGCCATGCAGGAATGTGTCAACAACGGCCTCAAATACGAAGGCACGCTGCCCGGCGGGCTGAACGTGCGCCGCCGCGCCGCCAAGCTGCACCGCAGCCTGCAGGAAGTCGGCAAGCCCAATGTGATCGGCTCGACCATGAGCGCCATGGAGTGGGTCAACCTGTTCGCTCTGGCGGTCAATGAAGAAAACGCCGCCGGCGGGCGCATGGTCACCGCACCTACCAATGGCGCGGCCGGCATTATCCCGGCAGTGTTGCATTACTACATGCGCTTCAGCGACGCGGTAAACGAGTCCAACGTGGTGGAGTACTTCCTCGCGGCGGCCGCTGTGGGCATCTTGTGCAAGAAGAACGCGTCGATTTCCGGTGCCGAAGTCGGTTGCCAGGGCGAGGTTGGCTCCGCTTGCGCCATGGCCGCTGCTGGCTTGGCCGAAGTGCTTGGCGCCACCCCGCCACAGGTGGAAAACGCCGCTGAAATCGCCCTGGAGCACAACCTTGGCCTGACCTGCGACCCGGTCGGCGGGTTGGTACAGGTGCCGTGCATCGAGCGCAACGCGATTGCGGCGGTAAAAGCCATCAACGCGGTGCAGATGGCCCTGCGCGGTGACGGCGAACACTTCATCTCCCTCGACCAGGTGATCCGCACCATGCGTGATACCGGGGCCGACATGCACGACAAGTACAAAGAGACCTCGCGCGGTGGCCTGGCGGTCAGCGCCATCGAATGCTGATTGCTTGATCCGCCCTCAGGGGGCTCTTCGCGGGCACGCCAGCTCCTACAGGAATTGCACAGTTCCTGAGGGAGCTGGCGTGCCCGCGAAGAGGCCCTTGAGGCTGATACAGGTGCAACTTGATCACCTATGCTCCCTAATGGTGCAAGCGGCGCATACCGATCGTCGGGTGTCGTTATCAGTGCCTGGATTGTCGGTGACACTCAAGAGTGTCGTTTCTGGGCAACTTACACTGCGCGTGTCACCAAACTGCTCAGCCGTTACACGCACGGCGCCTAGCACGCCCATTTGCGAACACCCAGCCAACTCGACCAAAGCACCTGATTTGCCGAACAAAGGCGTCGTTTTCAGGTTTTTTTGGACAGCCGTTCAATTTCAGGCACGGCGTTTGCGTTGAGATTGGCAACCAAGCCCCAGCACATGAACCGGGGCCATAACAAGAAATCAGTGCCCGCCTGAGGCACACCCTGCATTTGTGTGAGGAGAAATCGCGATGACGTCGTACACCTCCGGGAACCCAACCCAGAACCGCACAACACCCCAGTCCATCGGGTTTCTTCTATTGGACAATTTCACCCTGATTTCCCTGGCATCAGCCGTTGAGCCGCTGCGTATGGCCAACCAGCTGTCCGGCCGCGAGCTTTACCGCTGGCATACCCTGACCGTCGACGGCGGCCAGGTGTGGGCCAGCGATGGCTTGCAGATCACTCCGGATGCTGCAATCAACAATGCACCGCCCATCGACACCGTGATTGTCTGCGGGGGGGTTGGTATTCAGCGTTCGGTCACCCGTGAGCACGTTACCTGGCTGCAAGCTCAGGCTCGCCAGTCGCGCCGTCTTGGTGCGGTGTGCACCGGCAGCTGGGCCCTGGCCTGTGCCGGTCTGCTCGACGGCTTCGATTGCAGCGTGCACTGGGAGTGCCTGGCGGCAATGCAGGAAGCCTTCCCACGGGTGAACATGAGCACCCGCCTGTTCACCCTCGACCGCAACCGCTTCACCAGCTCTGGCGGTACCGCGCCGCTGGACATGATGTTGCACCTGATCAGCCGCGACCATGGCCGTGAACTGTCGGCGGCGATTTCCGAGATGTTCGTCTACGAGCGCATCCGCAACGAACAGGATCATCAGCGCGTGCCGCTCAAGCACATGCTCGGCACCAATCAGCCGAAGCTGCAGGAAATCGTCGCGCTCATGGAGGCCAACCTCGAAGAGCCGATCGACCTGGACGAACTGGCGGTATACGTATCGGTTTCGCGTCGGCAGCTTGAGCGTTTGTTCCAGAAGTACCTGCATTGCTCGCCATCGCGCTACTACCTGAAACTGCGCCTGATTCGTGCACGGCAGTTGCTCAAGCAAACGCCGATGTCGATCATCGAGGTGGCGTCGGTATGCGGGTTTGTGTCCACGCCACACTTCTCCAAGTGCTACCGCGAGTACTTCGGCATTCCGCCGCGTGACGAGCGTGTGGGCTCCAACACTGCGCAGCAGGTGGCGATGATGCCGATCCCGCAGGCCATGACCCTGTCGCCGCACAGTGGGCCTATGGCCGCTCTGAGCCAGGCGCGCAACGAGTCGACGTTTGCCAGTGTAAGGCTCTGAAACAGCGCGGGCCCCTTCGCGGGCAAGCCCGCTCCCACAGGTATCGCACCGCTTTTGAATCCGGTGCAGTACCTGTGGGAGCGGGCTTGACCGCGAAGAGGCCAGTACAGGAAAAATCAGTTAAGCGCGTTTGTTGAATTGCGCCAGCGCGGGTAACAGCTGTTTGTCGATCGCCTGGCGTACCGCCGGCAGGATGGTCGCGCTACCTGTATACATCTGCTCCACCATCCCCTTCAGCGCCCGCGCATTAGGCTCGGTCAGCCCTCGCACCACGGCTTCGCAAGCCTGTTCGGCACTGGCCCCGGCCGGAATCTCGAACCCGCGCGCGCGCAGGTGGCCGGCGAGGTCGTCCTGATCAATCAAATCCGCATGCATCATGGCTGTTGTCCCTTTTATCGCTAAGAGAGTGCTGCTGTGATTTACGACTGATTCTGTGTCTACAGCGACACGCCCGCAACACCAGATTGCCGCCATGACTGCTTTGGCTAAGAACAGGTCGTTTACGGCTAAATCCCCTAACTAGCAAGTCCGCACACTGCAGCCATTCACGGTACCAGAGGGTTTGGTCACCCTCACTCATGCACAGTGGATGTTGCTCGCTCTTGGCCCCGCTGGCTCACGGCTTTGCGGGGTTTTTTTATGCTCTACACCGAATAACTAGCATTTTTGATAGCTGACGTGATACGCGCGCTCTGTTCTTCTACGCCCTGTGGATTTCCATAGGAGCGATCAGTGTGAAAAAAATTAACTGGATGAATGTATTCGCGATTGTGGGCTTGACGCTGTTGTCAGCCTGCTCTTCCTCGACAGGGCCTGTCAGCACAACGGTCAGCACTGCCGCCCAACTCTTTAGCCTCCAACCAACCCAAGACCGCGCGACGCTTCAGCAGACGGCGCAGGGTTATCTCGCGACGCTGCTGGCTGATCCGGCCAACGCAGAAGTCACGTTTATTAAAATGGATCCCGCAGTGGTCAGTAAGCAGATGCAGGTCTTGGCGGTGACATTGCCCGATGGAAAAACGGCGCAGTTTCATCTTCGCGAATACAACACCATCACTCCGGGAATCGAAGGCTGGGTGGGTTACAAACCATCGGCCTGGAAACAGACCCATGCATCGTCCGCTTCGGAAATCGACAGTGACCCATTTTTCTATCTTTCGCTCGCGCGTAGCGGAGAAAATATTGTGGGCAGTGTGGTGGTCGAAGGGCAGACCTACCGGGTGCAGACCCTCAGCCCTGGGCAGTATGTTTTAATTAAAATCGACGAGTCTAAATTGCCCCCCGATGGGGCGCCTGTTCAGTCCGCTAAAGTAGTTGCGTCTGATCTTCCGACAGCGACGACGTCGCACGCAGCGAGTAGTGTTATTCGTTTGCTCTTCGTGACAACGAACCAGGTAAGGGCCCAGCGACCTCTTAATAGACTCGAACTGGCAATTGCATTGAATGACGCGAATAGTCTCATGGCCAGCAGTGGTGTCGCCATTAGGTTTGAATTGGCAGGTATTTATGATGCCGATTATAATCAGCCGAGTGATTACTGGCAGCAAGCTGTGGACCTGATGAGTAATCAGCAGGTCATGCAGCAGCGGGATGCCCTACGGGCGGATATGGTCTCAATCTACTCTACTAATCCGGGGCTTTGCGGGCAGGCTAGACTCACCGCGAAAAAGTCAGATGCTTTTTCAATTATCAGTTGCCCCAACGCTTTGGGCATGAGTTAGGACACAATTTAGGGGCTATGCACCATCATAGCGAACCAGCAAATGTCCCTGATTACGCGTACGGTTACAAAGATGAAGTGGGTAAATTTCATACCCAAATGACAACTCCCTTTGGTGCTGTGCACTACTTCTCCAATCCTCGACTTAGCTACCAGGGGCGCCCTCTAGGGGACGTCGATTTCAGTGATGTCGCTCGTCGCTTCAACGAACGCAGAGAAACAGTAGCGGCGTTCTATCCTGACCCACAACCAAAACTGATTTTGACACTTCGCGGTCAGAATCGCAGTTGTACCATTGACTTGTCTCTTGGAGCCAATGTGCAATTGTCTTGGTATCTACAATGTAAAGATCCCCAGCCTTTCAACCCGGAATCCGCAGTCGTCTCAGGTTTATACGGCGCAAACACTCAGCGCAAGCTGTGTTTCGCGAATACGCTGTACACGACTAACAGTTGTTATTCCGGATTTCACAACGGAAGTGAATTTACTATCAAGAATATCCATCAGGGCACCGGTCGCCCTAATACTCTGGAGTTCAGCCGTCGTCTAATGGGGGCGGTGACGAGGATCACTTACGATTGAATAGAGGCATGATCTTGTCGACGAGCCAAGTGGTACGGCCTGATAGTGATTCACCACTTGGCCCGGGCTGATCAGCCGGGTAGCCCAATGACCCGTCCTGTATGCTCGGGTTTCTTCCAATCCTGACTCTGTGCAAGCAGTGCTTGCAGTGCTTGCACAGTAGGTTCCCCGAGCGGAGCAGACTTCGGCCCCGTCAGGTCCACATGCAGGAGCATCTGCTCGCTCGCCGCCAACGCGTCATCGAACCCCGCCCTATGCAGGCTGTGATACAGGTGCACGCGCTTGCCATCAAAGCCGATGATCTGCGTCTGCACCCACACCTCAGTGCCGAGCTTCACCTCGTGCAGGTAGTTGATGTGCGCTTCGAGGGTGAACAGTGAATGCCCGCTCTGCCCACGGCTGTCGGCATCCAGGCCGATGCGCTCCATTAGCGCATCCGTGGCATAACTGAAAATCAGCAGGTAATAGGCATCGCGCAGATGCCCGTTGTAGTCCACCCAGTCCTCCTGGACTGGGGTGCGGTAGGTGATCAGTGCGGGCATTGCAGTCTCCTCAATCGCCAAAGGCCATGCCGTGGTTGGCTTTGCTGGTCTTCACCGCTTCCAGTACGGCCAGCAGGGTGTCATCACGATAGCGCTCCAGCGCGGCGATGCTGCGTTCGCCCAGTTGCGCCGAGGTGCCGTTCACCACATCGTCGATCAGTTTGTCGGTCAGCTCCGGTGCCGGCAGGTAGGTCCAGGGCAGTTTCAGGGCTGGGCCGAATTGCGACATGAAGTGGCGCATGCCGGCGTCGCCACCGGCCAGGGTGTAGGTGAGGAAGGTGCCCATGAACGACCAGCGCAGGCCGGCGCCAAAGCGGATGGCATCGTCGATCTCGCCGGTGGTCGCCACACCGTCGTTGACCAGGTGCAGGGCCTCGCGCCACAGCGCTTCGAGCAGGCGGTCGGCGATGAAGCCGGGGACTTCCTTGCGCACATGTAGCGGGCGCATGCCGAGTGCTGTGTAGATGGTTTTTGCGGCTTCGACCGCTTCAGGCGAAGTCCGGTTGCCACCGACGATCTCGACCAGCGGCAACAGGTACACCGGGTTGAACGGGTGGCCTACCACGCAGCGTTCGGGGTGGGTGGCAGACTCGTAGAACTCGCTGGGCAGCAGGCCTGAAGTACTGGAGCCAATGATGGCCTCAGGTTTTGCAGCAGCGCTGATCTTCGCGTGCAGGTCGAGCTTGAGGTCCAGCCGCTCTGGCGCGCTTTCCTGGATGAAATCGGCGTCGCGTACGCATTCTTCGATAGTGGCGACGAACTTCAGGCGGTCTTGCGACGCCCCTGCCGCCAGGCCCTGCTTCTCAAGCGCTGGCCAGGCATTTGCAATACGCTTGCGCAGTGCCTGCTCGGCGCCAGGCGCCGGGTCCCAGGCGACCACGTCCAGGCCGTGGGCGAGGGCGCGGGCGACCCAGCCGCTGCCGATCACGCCGCTACCCAGGGCGGCGAATGTCTTGATCTCGGTAATGAAGGTCATGTTGGTCTCCTGAAAGGATCAGCGGCGCTTGAGGTTCATTTTTTCCCGGCCCTCGGCCGGGGTCAGTACGCGGGCGCCGAGGCGCGAGATGATCTCCACCGCGCGCTCGACCAGTTGGCCATTGCTGGCCAGCACACCACGGTCCAGGTACAGGTTGTCTTCCAGGCCCACGCGTACGTTGCCGCCGAGCAGCACGGCTTGCGCCGCCATTGGCATCTGCATGCGGCCGATGCCGAAACCGGCCCAGGTAACGTTGGCGGGCAGGTTGTCGACCATGGCTTTCATGGTGGTAGTGTCGGCCGGCGCGCCCCACGGGATGCCGAGGCACAGCTGGAACAGGGGGTCTTCAAGCAGGCCTTCTTTCATCATCTGCTTGGCGAACCACAGGTGGCCGGTGTCGAAGATTTCCAGTTCGGCTTTCACGCCCAGTTCGGTGATGCGTTTTGCGCCAGCGCGCAGTTGCGCCGGGGTGGAAACGTAGATCGAGTTGCCGTCGCCGAAGTTGAGCGTGCCGCAGTCGAGGGTGCAGATTTCCGGCAGCAGGGCTTCGACGTGGGCCAGGCGTTCCAGTGGGCCGATCAGGTCGGTGCCTTGGCCGAACTCCAGCGGCGTTTCACCGGGGCCGATTTCCAGGTCGCCACCCATGCCGGCGGTAAGGTTGACGATGATGTCTACGTCGGCTTCGCGGATGCGTTCCATGACTTCGCGGTACAGCGCCACGTCGCGGCTGAAACGGCCGGTTTGCGGGTCGCGGACGTGGCAGTGGACGACGGTGGCACCGGCTTTGGCAGCCTCTACGGCGGCTTCGGCGATCTGTTTGGGGGTGACCGGGACCAGGTGGCTTTTCGAGGCGGTGTCGCCGGCGCCGGTGAGGGCGCAGGTGATGATGACGTCGTGGTTCATGGTGTGTTCCTTGTGTGGGCTTCAGGGCCTGATCGCGAGCAAGCTCGCTCCTACAGGGGGCCTGTTGGCCCCTGGCGTGTGCGAAACCTGTAGGAGCGAGCGTGCTCGCGATAGGGCCGGATCAGTTGGCGGTAAGCTTGAGGTTGTCTGCAGCCGGCTTGCCATCGAAGGTGGTCACACCTTCCAGCCAGCGAGCCTTGTCCTCGGGGTGGTCTTTCAGCCACTGGCGGGCCGACTCCAGCGCGTCCTTGTGGTCGAGCAGCGGCTGCATCATGCGGCTCTCGTCCTCGGCGCTGAAGTTCAGGTTGGCCAGCAAGCGGTGGGCGTTGGGGCAGCGTTCGGCGTAGTCCGGCGCGGTCACCGTCCATACCGTCGCGCGGCCTTCGTCCGGGCCGAGCGCACCCTGGCTATCACCCAGGTAGGCCATGTCGATGTTCACGTTCATCGGGTGCGGCGCCCAGCCGAAGAACACCACCGCCTCCTTGCGCCGCACGGCGCGGTCGACAGCGGCGAGCATGCCGGCCTCGCTGGACTCGACCAGCTGGAACTTGCCCAGGTCGAACTGGTTCTTGGTGATCATTGCCTTGATCTGGGTGTTGGCGCCGGAGCCCGGTTCGATGCCATAGATCTTGCCGCCCAGCTCTTTCTCGAACTTATGGATGTCGGCGAAGGTCTTCAAACCCTTGTCGTAGAGGTATTTCGGCACGGCCAGGGTGGCGCGGGCGTCTTCCAGGCTTGGCTTGTCCAGTACCTTGACCTGGTTGGCGTCGATGAACGGGGTGATGGTCTGGGTCATGATTGGGTTCCAGTAACCCAGGAACATGTCCAGGCGTTTGTCGCGGATGCCGGCGAAGATGATCTGCTGCGAGGCGCTGGTCTGTTTGGTCTGGTAACCCAGGCCGTCGAGCAGCACCTGGGCCATGGCGCTGGTGGCAATGACGTCGGTCCAGTTGACCACGCCCAGGCGGACGTTCTTGCAGGCCGCAGGTTCGGCGGCGTAAAGGGGGGAGGTGGCGATGCTGCTCAGGGCAAGGGTCAACAGGCTGCGGCGGATCAAGCTGTGCATGGTGGCTCTCCATCGGCAGTGCATATTGTTATGGGGTTTCGACCTCTCTGGGCCGTGTGAACACGCTACGCTGCTGAAGGGGTGAAAAATCGCACCCTGGCGACCAACATTTGCACGGAGGCGACCACCTTTGCCGTGGAGCATGCAATGCTGCAAAACTTTCATTTCCTGCTGTTACCCGGCTTTTCGGCCATGGGATTCATCAGTGCTCTGGAACCCCTGCGGGTGGCCAACCGCTTCAAGGGGCCGTTGTATCGCTGGCAGGTGTTGAGCCTGGATGGCGGCGCGGTTCAGGCGAGCAATGGCATGTCGGTGAATGCCGATGCAGCGTTGGCAGCGGGCGAGCCTGCCGGCATCATGCTGATCGTGGCAGGCTTCGACCCCCTGACTTGCTATGGGCCGACACTACAGCAGGCGCTACGCCGCCTGGACCATGACGGGGTAACCCTGGGCGGTATTGATACCGGCGCCGTGGTGCTGGCTGAAGCCGGGCTGCTCGACGGTCACCGCGCCACCGTGCACTGGGAGGCGTTGGAGGCTTTCAAGGAAAACTATCCAAGCTTGCAGGCGACCCAGGAGTTGTTCGAGATCGACCGTCGGCGCATTACGTGTGCTGGCGGTACGGCCTCGATCGACCTGATGCTCGATCTGATTGCCCAGGCCCACGGCAGTGAGCTGGCAGTGCAGGTGTCGGAGCAGTTCGTGCTCGGGCGTATCCGTCAGCGACAGGACCACCAGCGCATGCAGATCGCCAGCCGCTATGGCATCAGCAACAAGAAGCTGGTGAAAGTGATTGGTGAAATGGAGCGCAACACCGAACAGCCGCTCAATACCCAGGTGCTGGCTGAGGCGGTGCAGGTGACCCGGCGGCAGCTGGAGCGGTTGTTTCGCGTGCACCTGGACGACACGCCAAGCGGGTTCTATCTGCGACTGCGGCTGGACAAGGCGCGGCAGTTGTTGCGCCAGACCGACATGAGTGTGCTGGAGGTGGGGGTGGCGTGCGGGTTCGAGTCTGCTTCGTACTTTACGCGCTGCTATCGGGCGCGGTACCAGCGTTGCCCGCGGGAGGACAGGTTGGCCAGGGCGGTGTGAATTTTGCCTGCACCGGCCTCTTCTCGGGTAAACCCGCGAAGAGGCCGGTGCAGGCTTACTGCTGACCAATGCTCTGCAAATACTCCGACCGGTCATCACTGCGCTGCGCCACGCAGGTGTCCCAAGCCGCCTGAAACGCCTTGCTCCCGGGCTTCTCGGCATAGGTCTCAACCTTGCAATCCGCATCGCGCAGCTGTGTCCACAGCTTCTCGGCCGCATCCATACGCCCGACCAGCGCGGTAGCCTGGTCGCCCTCATCGGCATATTGGTCGCGAATACGCTGGATCAAGTCATCGTAAGCGGACTTCAGCTCACGCTCGGCAGTCTGCTTGTTGAACGCAGCGCACGCGTAGGTCTGCTGGTCGGTCTCGACGTTGTCGCACGGGGTGCTTTCTTCCTCGCCGGCCTGGGCGCCCGATACGACAGCCAGCAGTACCAGCCATGCCAATGATTTCATCCGTTTTCTCCTCAACAGGCTGACGAATCGCAGGGATTCTCGCTCAGCCGAAGGCAAGGCGGTAGCTCTCTGACGAAATGTTCATAAAACGGCCAGAAACGTCGTTATCGAGACTGTCTCTCATCGCCACGCCGCATGCCAGAGGGCGTGTTGTCGCGCATTGACGCTTTCGGCAAACCCCCTGTCGTTTTTGCATCGGGGCGTCATTGGGCACAGGCATATGCTGGCCCCAAAGCGCCGGCAGAAGGTTTGGCGCAGCCCAACTCAATAAAAGGGGACAGCCTGATGAGCCCAGCCGAACTTCACGCCGACAGCATCGTCATCGACGGCCTGATCATTGCCAAGTGGAACCGCGAGCTGTTCGAAGACATGCGCAAAGGCGGGCTGACTGCGGCCAACTGCACGGTGTCGGTCTGGGAAGGCTTCAAGGCAACCGTCGACAACATCGCTGCCAGCCAGAAGCTGATCCGCGACAACAGCGACCTGGTGATGCCGGTGCGCACCACCGCCGACATCCGCAAGGCCAAGGAACTGGGCAAGACCGGCATCCTCTTCGGCTTCCAGAACGCCCATGCCTTCGAAGACCAGATCGCCTACGTGGATGTGTTCAAGCAGCTGGGCGTGGGCATCGTGCAGATGTGCTACAACACCCAGAACCTGGTGGGCACCGGTTGCTACGAGCGTGACGGCGGCCTGTCGGGCTTCGGCCGCGAGATCGTGGCGGAAATGAACCGCGTCGGCATCATGTGCGACCTGTCCCACGTGGGTTCCAAAACCTCTGAAGAAGTCATCCTCGAATCGAAAAAGCCCGTGTGCTACTCCCACTGCCTGCCCTCGGGCCTGAAGGAGCACCCGCGCAACAAGTCGGACGAAGAGCTGAAGTTCATCGCCGACCACGGCGGCTTCGTTGGCGTGACCATGTTCGCGCCGTTCCTGGCCAAGGGCATCGACTCCACCATCGACGACTATGCCGAAGCCATCGAGTACACCATGAACATCGTGGGTGAAGACGCCATCGGTATCGGTACCGACTTCACCCAAGGCCACGGCCAGGACTTCTTCGAGTACCTGACCCACGACAAGGGCTACGCCCGTCGCCTGACCAACTTCGGCAAGATCATCAACCCGCTCGGCATCCGCACTGTCGGCGAGTTCCCCAACCTCACCGAAACCCTGCTCAAACGCGGCCACTCCGAGCGCGTGGTACGCAAGATCATGGGCGAGAACTGGGTCAACGTCCTCAAGGACGTCTGGGGCGAGTAAGCCGCTCTCCAAGCCTGATAGCCCCTGCCAGCAACGCCGGGGCACCCACAAAAAATTTTATGGAGTTGAGTTTCCATGGCCAAGATCGCCCCGCAATTGCCAATCGAAGTCGACAGCGAGACCGGTGTCTGGACCAGCGACGCCTTGCCGATGCTGTACGTGCCGCGCCATTTCTTCGTCAACAACCACATGGGTATCGAAGAAGTGCTGGGCGCCGATGCCTATGCCGAAATCCTCTACAAGGCCGGCTACAAGTCCGCCTGGCACTGGTGTGAAAAAGAAGCTGAATGCCATGGCCTGGAAGGCGTGGCGGTGTTCGAGCACTACATGAAGCGCCTGAGCCAGCGTGGCTGGGGCCTGTTCGAAATCCAGGACATCGACCTGGATAAAGGCACCTGCAGTGTCAAGCTCAAGCACTCTGCGTTCGTGTACGTCTATGGCAAGTGCGGTCGCAAGGTCGACTACATGTTCACCGGCTGGTTCGCCGGCGCCATGGACCAGATTCTCGCTGCCCGCGGCAGCAAGATCCGCACCGTGGCCGAACAGGTCTACGGCGGGTCGGAAGAAGGCCACGAAGATGGCCTGTTCGTTACAAAGCCGTTGTAAGCCGGAGATAGCGTCATGGCATTCGAAGCAATGTTCCAGCCGATCCAGATCGGCAAACTGACCATCCGCAACCGCGTGCTCAGCACCGCGCACGCCGAGGTCTACGCCACTGACGGCGGCATGACGACCGACCGCTACGTGAAGTACTACGAAGAAAAGGCCAAGGGCGGCATCGGCCTGGCGATCTGCGGTGGTTCGTCCGTCGTGGCCATCGACAGCCCGCAGGAATGGTGGGCGTCGGTCAACCTGTCGACCGACCGCATCATCCCGCACTTCCAGAACCTGGCCGACGCCATGCACAAGCATGGCGCCAAGATCATGATCCAGATTACCCACATGGGCCGTCGCTCGCGTTGGGACGGCTTCAACTGGCCGACCCTGATGTCGCCGTCGGGTATCCGTGAACCCGTGCACCGCGCCACCTGCAAAACCATCGAGGTGGAAGAGATCTGGCGGGTGATCGGCAACTACGCGCAAGCGGCACGTCGCGCCAAAGAGGGCGGCCTGGACGGCGTGGAACTGTCGGCGGTGCACCAGCACATGATCGACCAGTTCTGGAGCCCACGGGTCAACAAGCGTACCGACGAATGGGGCGGCACCTTCGAAGGCCGCATGAAGTTCGGCCTGGAAGTGCTCAAAGCCGTGCGTGCCGAGGTCGGTGACGACTTCTGCGTGGGCATGCGTATCTGCGGTGACGAGTTCCACCCCGATGGCCTCAGCCACGAAGACATGAAGCAGATCGCCGCGTACTACGACGCCACCGGCATGCTCGACTTCATCGGCGTGGTCGGCTCGGGTTGCGACACCCACAACACCTTGGCCAACGTTATCCCCAACATGAGCTACCCGCCGGAGCCGTTCCTGCACCTGGCGGCCGGCATCAAGGAAGTGGTCAAGGTCCCGGTGCTGCACGCGCAGAATATCAAGGACCCGAACCAGGCAACGCGCATCCTTGAAGGCGGTTATGTGGACATGGTCGGCATGACCCGTGCGCACATGGCCGACCCGCACCTGATCGCCAAGATCAAGATGGGCCAGATTGACCAGATCAAGCAGTGCGTCGGTGCCAACTACTGCATCGACCGCCAGTACCAGGGACTGGATGTACTGTGCATCCAGAACGCCGCGACCTCCCGTGAATACATGGGCGTGCCGCACATCATCGAGAAAACCACCGGCGTGAAGCGCAAGGTGGTGGTGGTTGGCGCTGGCCCTGCCGGTATGGAAGCTGCCCGCGTAGCGGCCGAACGTGGCCACGACGTGACCCTGTTCGAGAAGAAAGACCAGATTGGCGGGCAGATCACCATCGCCGCCAAGGCACCGCAGCGTGATCAGATTGCCGGTATCACCCGCTGGTACCAGTTGGAGCTGGCGCGTTTGAAAGTCGACCTGCGCCTGGGCACCGCCGCTGACGTTGCCACCATCCAGGATCTGCGCCCGGACGTGATCGTGCTGGCAGTGGGCGGCCATTCGTTCCTGGAGCAGAACGAGCACTGGGGCGCCGCAGAAGGGCTGGTGGTCAGCAGCTGGGACGTGCTCGACGGCAAGGTTGCGCCGGGCAAGAACGTGCTGGTGTACGACACCATCTGCGAGTTCACCGGCATGTCGGTGGCCGACTTCATTGCGGACAAGGGCAGCCAGGTGGAAATCGTCACCGACGACATCAAGCCGGGCGTTGCCATGGGCGGTACTACGTTCCCGACCTACTACCGCAGCATGTACCCCAAAGAAGTGATCATGACCGGCGACATGATGCTGGAAAAGGTCTACCGCGAAGGCGACAAGCTGGTGGCGGTGCTGGAGAACGAATACACCGGCGCCAAGGAAGAGCGCGTGGTCGACCAGGTGGTGGTGGAGAACGGCGTGCGCCCTGACGAGCAGCTGTATTACGCCCTGAAGGAAGGTTCGCGCAACAAAGGCCAGATCGACGTGGAGGCGCTGTTCGCCATCAAGCCACAGCCGATTCTCAGCCAGCCGGGCGAAGGCTACCTGCTGTATCGCATCGGCGACTGCGTGGCCCAGCGCAACGTGCATGCGGCGATCTACGACGCCTTGCGCCTGTGCAAGGACTTCTGATCGCTCCGCCTCTCTAGAGGCGGGATTGGCCCCCCTGTAGGAGCGAGCGTAGCTCGCGATGGCGTCAGCCTTGGCACCGGGTTGTCTGATCGGGCGCTATCGCGAGCTTCGCTCGCTCCTACAGGGGTCCGCGTTGGCCTTCAGGGCGGCGCAAGAATCCAGCTGTTGTGGGAGCCTCCCATGTTGAACACCCTTCTACCCATCCTGCTGTTCGCTGCCCTTGGCCTGGCGGTGCTCGGCGCCCTGCGCCGGGTGCGCATGTGGCGGCGAGGCCGGCCGTCCAAGGTCAACCTGATCGGCGGCCTGCTGGCCATGCCGCGCCGCTACCTGGTGGACTTGCACCACGTGGTCGAGCGCGACAAGTACATGTCCAAGACCCACGTGGCCACTGCGGGCGGCTTCGTGTTGTCGGCCGTGCTGGCGATCCTGGTGCATGGCTTTGGCCTGCAAAGCAAAATCCTCGGCTACGCGTTGCTGGTGGCCACCGTGATCATGTTCAGCGGCGCCATCTTTGTCTTCAAGCGCCGCCTCAACCCGCCTTCGCGCCTGTCCAAAGGGCCGTGGATGCGCCTGCCGAAGAGCCTGATGGCGTTCGCCGTAAGCTTCTTCATCGCCACCTTGCCGGTCGCTGGCATCCTGCCCGCCAACACCGGTGGCTGGGTGATGGTCTGCATCCTAGGCCTGGGCGTGCTGTGGGGCGTGTCGGAGCTGTTCTTCGGCATGACCTGGGGCGGCCCGATGAAACACGCCTTCGCCGGTGCCCTGCACCTGGCCTGGCACCGCCGCGCCGAACGCTTCGGCGGCGGCCGCTCCACTGGCCTCAAACCGCTGGACCTGGAAGACCCGAATGCGCCGCTGGGCGTGGAAAAACCGGCGGACTTCACCTGGAACCAGCTGCTGGGCTTCGATGCCTGCGTGCAGTGCGGTAAATGTGAAGCCATGTGCCCGGCCTTTGCCGCTGGCCAGCCGCTGAACCCGAAAAAGCTCATCCAGGACATGGTCATCGGTCTGGCCGGTGGCACCGACGCCCAGTTCGCCGGCAGCCCGTACCCAGGCAAGCCGATTGGCGAACACGGCGGCCACCCGCACCAGCCGATCGTCAATGGCCTGGTCGATGCCGAAACGCTGTGGTCGTGCACCACTTGCCGTGCCTGCGTCGAGGAATGCCCGATGATGATCGAGCACGTCGATGCCATCGTCGACATGCGCCGCCACCTCACCCTGGAAAAGGGCGCTACCCCGAACAAGGGCGCCGAGGTGCTGGACAACCTGATCGCCACCGACAACCCTGGCGGCTTCGCCCCTGGCGGGCGCATGAACTGGGCTGCTGACCTCAACCTGAAGCTGTTGTCCGAGGTGAAAACCACCGAAGTGCTGTTCTGGGTCGGCGATGGTGCCTTCGACATGCGCAACCAACGCACCCTGCGTTCGTTTGTCAAAGTGCTCAAGGCTTCGGGCGTGGACTTTGCCGTGCTCGGCCTGGAAGAACGCGACAGCGGCGACGTCGCCCGCCGTCTGGGCGATGAGGCGACCTTCCAGCAACTGGCCAAACGCAACATCCAGACCCTGGCCAAGTACAAGTTCCAGCGCATCGTCACCTGCGACCCGCACAGCTTCCATGTGCTGAAGAACGAATACGGCGCCTTGGGCGGCGAATACCAGGTGCAGCACCACAGCACCTACATCGCCGAACTGATCGCGGCCAACAAGCTCAACCTTGGCCAGCACAAGGGCGGCAGTGTCACTTACCACGACCCGTGCTACCTGGGCCGTTACAACGGCGAGTACGAAGCCCCGCGTGAAGTGCTCAAGGCGTTGGGTATCGAAGTGCGCGAGATGCAACGTTCTGGCTTCCGTTCCCGTTGCTGCGGCGGTGGTGGCGGTGCGCCGATCACCGACATCCCGGGCAAGCAGCGTATCCCCGACATGCGCATGGACGACATTCGCGAAACCGAGGCCGAGCTGGTGGCCGTGGGTTGCCCGCAATGTACCGCCATGCTCGAAGGTGTTGTCGAACCGCGCCCACAGATCAAGGACCTGGCCGAGCTGGTGGCCGACGTGCTGATCGAAGAGGAATCGCCCGCCGCCCCAAAGCCGCAAGCGGCTAAACGTGAACCTGCGGAGGTGCACTGATGAGCGACATTATCCGCCGCGACCCACGCGCCGAGTGGATCGCCCGTAACCGCCTGCACCCCCTGCATGCGGCCATGCAGACGCAACAGACCAGCTGGATGGGGCCCAACGGCCTCATCCGCAAGAACCCCCATGCGATTGCCGCAGGCTTCATCGGCCCGGCCGGCATCAAGCGCATCGACCGCAGCGGTGCTCAGCAGGGCACCGGTGTGGGCGGGCGGCGCACGGCGGCGACCGAGGTCAAGTTGCCGCTGCATCAAGTGCCAGCGCCGGCGTTCTACATTGCCGTGGTGCCGGACATGGTCGGTGGCCGCCTGAGCAGCCACGACCGCGACCTGCTTGGCCTGGCCCACAGCCTGGCTGGCAGCGATGGTGCGGTGTTGGCGGTGGTGTTCAACGAACACAAGGAAAGCAACTTTTCCACAGCCGGCGTCGACCGCCTGCTGGTCATCGAAGGTGAAGCATTCGAGGGTTATGCACCGGAGCAACTGGTGCAGGGCCTGCGGGCTGTGGATAACCAGTTCACCCCACGCCACTGGCTGCTGCCCGACAGCCGCACCGGTGGTGGCGAACTGGGCCGGCGCCTGGGTGCCGCGTTGGGCGAGCGTCCGGCGACGCGGGTGTGGCAGGTCAAGGATGGCCAGTGCATCGGCCGTGCCGGTGCCGGCCAGCAAGACCTGCAGCGCGCCGTACCGCGCCTGATCCTGGCGGCGGCAGAGTGTGCCGAACCGGTCAGCGAAACCCGCCACGAAGCGTTGCCGGTGGAGTTGTCCACAAGCGTGGCGCGCAGCCTGTCGCGTATCGAAGACCTCGGCTCGGTGGCCGTGGACCCGGCCACCATTGCCATGGCTGAGGCCGAGTTCATCGTCTCGGGCGGCAACGGGGTCAAGGACTGGGATTTGTACCACAAGGCTACCGCAGCCTTGGGCGCCACCGAAGGCGCCTCGCGGGTGGCGGTGGACGATGGCTTCATGCCGCGCAACCGCCAGGTGGGTGCTACCGGTACCTGGGTGACCGCACGGGTCTACGTGGCTGTGGGTATCTCGGGCGCGATCCAGCACCTGCAGGGCATTGGCGCCTGCGACAAGGTGGTGGCGATCAACATGGACCCGGGCTGCGACATGATCAAACGGGCCGACCTGTCGGTGATTGGCGACAGCTCGGCGATTCTCAAGGCACTGATCGAGGCTGTGGACAACTTCCGCAGCGGCGGCCAGCGCGACGCGGCATAAGGGCACGAGCATGAGTACGAAAGTGATCAGCCTGGTTTCCATCGGTGCCCACCCAAGCTCCGGACGCGCCCGCCGCGCCGAGCAGGATGCCCGCGCCGTGGAACTGGGTTTGCAGCTGGCTGGGGATAACTTGCAGGTGGTGCATGCCGGCGACCCACAGGAAGAAGCGCTGCGCGCCTACCTGGGCATGGGCCTGGACCATCTGGATGTTCTGGAGCAGCCGGCCGGTGCCGATGTGCTGGGCGTGCTGGGCGATTACCTGCGCGATGCCGGGGCGCAGCTGGTGCTGACCGGTAGCCAGGCCGAAACGGGTGAAGGGTCGGGCATGTTGCCCTTCCTGCTGGCCGAAAAACTTGGCTGGCCGTTGATCGTGGGGTTGGCTGAGGTGGAGTCGATCGAGAACGGCACCGCCCAGGTACTGCAAGCTCTACCGCGTGGTCAGCGGCGTCGGTTGAAAGTGCGTTTGCCGTTGCTGGCGACTGTGGATAACGCTGCGCCCAAGCCGCGCCAGAGCGCCTTCGGGCCGGCGCGCCGGGGTGTATTGGCGGCGCGTAACGTGGCCATCGTCGAGGACGACCTGCTGGCCGAAGCCGAGCTGCAACCGGCCCGGCCACGGCCCAAGCGCTTGAAGGTCATCAAGGCCAAAAGCGGTGCTGACCGGATGAAGGCGGCAACGGCCAAGGCCAGTGGTGGCGGTGGCAAGGTGTTGAAGGATGTTTCGCCACAGGAGGGCGCTGAGGCCATTCTCAAGCTGTTGGTAGAAGAAGGCGTGTTGCGCTGAAGCCTGAGCTGGCCCCATCGCCGGCAAGCCGGCTCTCACAGGATTACTACTGCCTTCGGGCCCTGTGCAATACCTGTGGGAACTGGCTTGCCGGCGATTGGGCCTGACAGGCTAATGATGTGCCTTGGCCACATTGAACGCCCAACAGCCTAGCGCCTCGCTCACTGGCTCGAATAACACCCGTTCCCCCTTCGACAACACCACATTCACTGCGGCGCAGCGCAAAACCAGGTAATCCCTACGCCGCCCTTCGGCGCTGATAACTCCGATCCCCCGCTTTTCATCGAACCACTTCACAGTGCCTTCCTGGCGGCTGTGCATAAGTCACTCCTGAGTAATGCCAAAGTAGTGGCCATTACCCAATCACATCGCTGGATTTGGCGAAACTGGCAGAAATATCAGGTACACGTTTGTTTTGCCCACGGAATCTGTTCGCCAAGGTGTGGATAAAGTGTTGGCGCATGGCTGTGGGCCTTACACAGCGGGGCTTACAGAGTTTTGATCAGAAAGTGATCAGCGCTGGCTCGGCTCATCAGCTACAGATTGACGTAGCGCTGTCTGGTTTTGCCCACAATCGCTGTTAGCGGGTCTGTGGATAATCTGTTCGGCACTACCTGAAAGCCGCGCAGGTTATGGCTTGTGAGGAATTGATTAAAAAACGATCAAATTGGTCAGGATGCTTTCTGATCCATGATTATCAAGGCCTTGAATCGCTTATCCACAGAGTAAACGCGGCATGGCTGCGCTTTGCTCACAAACTCTGTTGGTGTCTCTGTGGGTAAGGTGTACGGAATCCGCTGCAGACCACGCTCCATAAGGCCTGTCTGGGTTTGATCAAATAATGATCAATACACGCCTAGTATTTTTACCAGTACTCACACTCCAAAGCTATCGCTAAGGTATCCACAAGATTCGGCACCTGTGGGTAAACCATGTCGACGTTATTGCTAAGCACCGATCTGCAACAATCAGTCATGAGGGGGCAACCCACCGAGCCGCGCGCTTATTCACCCTATGGAAACGTCAAAACGCCTCCAATACCAGGGCTTGCTTTTTGCGGCCAATATCGTGATTCATTGGCTGGTAATTACCCGTTGGGAAATGGCCATCGCTCCTACCGACCAGCGCTGATGCGATTCACGAGCCCTGATAGTCTCAGCCCATTTTATCGTGGGGGCATTAATGCGTATGCGTACTGTCACAATGATCCTGTCAACTTCACAGATCCCAGCGGGCGATTCATACAATACGCCGCGCCTGTAAGAAGCATTCTGAGCGGGGTATTGAATTTGGGCATCACAGCCTATAAGTACCTCAAGGACATGCGCATCACCAGAAGGTATTTTTCTTATGATCCAGAGTTTGCAGCAAGTCGCAATGGTGACCTCGCGACGGGAACGATAGAGAGCGAGCTACCACGGTTGGATTGGAGGCAAAAGATGCTGATGGGGGTAGGGGGCAGCACCGCGTTAGCCAGTATTGGTACGGGGGTGGCACGCCTTGCGGGGGCAAATAACGATGCGTTGGTGATGGCAGATTTTTCGTTTGGAGTAGCGGCAACCATCTCTTCAGCTGTAGAAGTAGGACAACTTGCCGTAGAGCAGCTCGGCTCGCGTTATCCAATTAAATCCGCTCAAGGCAACATTCAATTTCCAGCTTCAGGCAGAAGCTCGCTGCGTGAGCCGGAATGGCCTTTTAGTACAGGGGTGACCCCTCCGCCCTCGACAGCCCCTAGGCACCGAAGTTTGTCGCAGATGGATGTTATCAATGAGCGTCAAACGGCCGTCAGAGAGACGGCCGTGTAGCCGGTATGCAGGTCTTGCGTTTACTGCGCCTGTACTTCCTTCAGATACGCCGCCGGCTCCGCCCCCAGGTTGTTCAGCATTCGCCCGCTGTACCAGTCAATAAAGTTCACCACGCCAAACTCGTAAGTCTTCGAGTAAGGCCCAGGCTGGTACGCCGTGGAGTTGATGCCACGCTGGTTTTCTTCCGCCAGGCGGCGGTCCTGGTCGTTGGTGGCGTCCCACACCTTGCGCATGCGCTCTGGGTCGTAGTCCACACCTTCCACAGCGTCCTTGTGCACCAGCCACTTGGTAGTGACCATGGTCTCTTGAGCGCTGATCGGCCACACGGTGAACACGATCATGTGGTCGCCCATGCAGTGGTTCCACGAGTGCGGCAGGTGCAGGATGCGCATCGAGCCCAGGTCTGGGTTCTTGATGCGGCCCATCAGCTTCTGGCAGGCCTGCTTGCCGTCCATGGTCATCGATACGGTGCCCTTGAGCAGCGGCATGCGCACGATGCGGTTACGCAGGCCGTGGCTCTTGTGCAGGTACGGAATTTTCTCGGCTTCCCAGGCGGCGGCCGAGGCGGCCACGTGGTCCTTGAATTCCTGGCTGGCGCGCGGGTCGTTGGTGTCGTCCCACTCCAGCAGGGTTTGCAGCAGCTCCGGGTGCGAACCGCTGCAGTGGTAGCACTCGCGGTTGTTTTCCAGCACCAGCTTCCAGTTGGCTTTTTCCATCAAGGTGGTTTGCACCGCCACCTTGGTGTTCTCCATGTCGTACGGTTCCATGTAGTGTTCCAGGGTGGCCAGGAACTCGTCGATGGCGGGCGGGTTTTCCGACAGGCTGATGAAGATGTAGCCGCCGGCCACCTTCACGTTCACCGGCTTCAGGCCGTACTGCTTCATGTCGAAGTCGGCGCCCATTTCGGTGCCGGCGAACAGCAGGCGGCCGTCCAGTTCGTAGGTCCACTGGTGGTAGTGGCACACCAGCTTGGCCACCTTGCCTTTGTCGCTGACGCACAGGCGCGAGCCGCGGTGGCGGCAGACGTTGTGGAAGGCGTGCACCTTACCTTCGGCGCCACGCACCACCAGGATCGGGTTGTTGCCGATCTGCAGGGTGATGTAGTTGCCTTTCGCCGGAATTTCGCAAGTCATGCCGGCGATCAGCCATTCTTTCTGGAAGATCTCCTGCATGTCGATCTGGAACAGACGCTCGTCGGTGTAGAAAGGCTGGGGCAGCGAGTAGGTGCGCTCGCGGGTCTGCAGCATCTCGGCGGTAGCCTTGCGTGCAGGTTCCAGTGGATCGCCCAGGCTCAGGGTTGCGGTGACGTCCATCGTGTATTCCTCGGGGCCGTGTGCGGCCGGCAAAAGGTGGCTAATCGTTGTTGTGGTGCCGCAAGGCTGCTTATCAAGAAACAGCGTGTTTATTTGCCGTGGAGTGTGCGTCCGAAGCCGCAGCGAACCGTATCCATGGGCGACATGGCCGATTTGAATTACGACGCCCCAACCCTTGTGGCGCGGGGCTGGTCGCGATAAGCACGCCGATGTCGCTGGCAGGAATGTACGTAGCCGCAAGCTTGCGCATTATCCAAGCCATAAAAAGCCCAATAGTCGGCTGCTGGAGATGAACATGTCCGATACCTTCCTCAATCCGGTCACCACCCAGACCTGGGCCAACGGCCGCCACATCGTGCGCTGCGTCAAGGTCATCCAGGAGACCTGGGACGTGCGCACTTTCTGCTTCATGGCCGATCAGCCGATCATGTTCTTCTTCAAACCCGGGCAGTTCGTCACCCTGGAGCTGGAGATCGAAGGCAAGCCGGTGATGCGCTCCTACACCATTTCCAGTTCGCCATCGGTGCCGTACAGCTTCTCGATCACCGTCAAGCGTGTACCGGGCGGCCTGGTGTCCAACTTCCTGCACGACACCATGCACGAAGGTGCCGAGCTGCCGGTGCACGGGCCGGTGGGGTTGTTCAACGCCATCGACTTCCCGGCAGCCAAGGTGTTGTACCTGTCGGGTGGCGTGGGCATTACCCCGGTCATGTCGATGGCGCGCTGGTTCTACGACACCAACGCCAACGTCGACATGGTGTTCGTACACAGCGCCCGCTCGCCGAAGGACATCATCTACCACCGCGAGCTGGAACAGATGGCTTCACGCATCCCCAACTTCAGCCTGCACATCATTTGCGAGAAGCATGGCCTGGGCGAGCCATGGGCCGGGTATCGCGGCTATCTCAACCAGCGCCTGATGGAGCTGATTGCCCCGGACTACATGGACCGCGTGGTGTTCTGCTGCGGCCCGACGCCCTACATGACGGCGGTCAAGCGCATGCTCGAAGCGGTCGGCTTCGACATGAAGAACTACCACGAGGAGTCGTTCGGCGCGACCCCGGCCGAGGCCAAGGCCGATGCAGTGGAGCACGCCGAGCAGGCGGCCGATGCACCGGAGCTGGATGTTTCCGACCTCAACCTGGTGGAGTTCATCGGTAGCGAGAAGAGCATCCGCATTGCTCCGGGCGAAACCGTGCATGCGGCGGCGGCCAAGGTTGGCTTGATGATCCCGAAAGCCTGCGGCATGGGCATTTGCGGCACCTGCAAGGTGCTCAAGCTGGGCGGTGAGGTGGAGATGGAGCACAACGGCGGCATTACCGAAGAGGACGAAGCCGAGGGCTATATCCTGTCGTGCTGCAGTGTGCCGAAGGGGGATGTGCGGATCGATTACTGATTAAGAGATGCTGGGGCTGCGAAGCGGCCCTCGGTGCTATTGGAGAGCTAGCAGATATGTCAGTTCCAGAGTATCTGAATGTGGAGTAACTTCACTTCAGACCACTTTGAGGATCTGAATGATGCAGCGCGCTTCGACTGCCGTGAGTATATTGAGCTCAGTGCCGTACGATCCTTACGGCCTACAGCCTGGCAGGGCTGAATCATTGCTCGTATTCAATGGAGAGTTCCAAGATCGGTTCACTGGCAATTACTTGCTCGGCAACGGCAGAAGAGTATACCGCCCAGCTTTAAGGCGATTCTTATCTGCAGACCATCTGAGCCCATTCTCCAAGGGTGGCATCAGTGCTTATGCCTATTGCCTGGACGATCCGGTTAACAGGCATGACCCAAGTGGGGCGATGAGTGTCCTTGCGTTGTTTAAAAACGCTATATGGTTAGCTTCGCGGATCAAAGCTGCCTGGTCTGGCCCTAGCAGGCTAAAAGTAGTGTCTGAAACAGCGAAGTGGACGGCCCTCGTTGGAAGTAAGCTGGTTTCTTACGGCGTACCTGGTAGTAATGAGTTGGTCGTTGCCGCAGGCCTTGTGAAGGTTGGGGTGAAAGGATTTTCGACTGCCAAATCCCTGAACAAGAAGCTTAAGGATGGCTATGGCCCCTTCGTGATGGATCTGGCAGAGGCCGAGTTCTCGCCTTTCGTTGGCCCTATCGCCAGCAGGTCTTCAAGCCCCATCAAAAGCGCTGAACAGATCAGGGCCGCATAGCGGCCCCAGGTTCTTCAGATCAGGTACGGAAGCGTGCCACCAACCCATTCAGGTCCACGGCAAGGCGCGACAGTTCAGCACTCGCCGCACTGGTCTGATGCGCCCCGGTAGCACTCTGCACCGACAGGTCATTGATGTTCACCAGGTTGCGGTCCACTTCCCGCGCCACCTGCGCCTGCTCTTCCGCCGCGCTGGCAATCACCAGGTTCCGCTCGTTGATCTGTGCCACTGCCCCAGCAATGGTATCCAGCGCCATGCCCGCGCCCCGGGCGATATTCAGTGTCGACTCGGCACGCTCGGTGCTGGTGCGCATCGACTCCACAGCCTCTTCCGTGCCGCCCTGAATGCTGCCGATCATCCGCTCGATCTCGCTGGTCGACTGCTGGGTACGGTGTGCCAGCGCACGCACTTCATCGGCCACCACGGCAAAACCACGGCCCGCTTCGCCGGCACGCGCCGCCTCGATGGCAGCATTGAGCGCCAGCAGGTTGGTCTGGTCGGCCAGGCCGCGGATCACGTCGAGTACCTTGCCGATGTCGCGCGACTGTTCGGCCAGGTGAGTGATCAATTTGGCAGTGGCCTGCACATCACCGCTCATGCGCTCGATGGCGCCCACGGTCTCCATTACCAAGTCACGACCGTCGCCGGTCGAGCGGCTGGCTTCACTGGACGCTTCCGAGGTACTCACGGCGTTGCGCGCCACTTCTTCCACAGCGCTGGTCATTTCGGTTACGGCAGTGGCGGCCTGTTCTATCTCGTTGTTCTGCTGTTGCAGGCCACGGGCGCTTTCGTCTGTGACGGCGTTCAACTCTTCGGCCGCCGAGGCCAGCTGGGTCGCAGAGCCAGCGATCAGCTGCAGGGTATCGCGCAGCTTGTCCTGCATGCGGGCCATGGCGCGCAGCAAACGGGCGGCTTCGTCGGTGCCTTCGGCGCGGATGACGTGGGTCAGGTCACCGTCGGCGACTTGCTCGGCGCACTTGAGCGCCTCTTCGATCGGTTTGACGATGCTGCGGGTCAGCAGGAAGGCGCAGGCGAAAGTCAGCACGGTGGCGGCAACCAGCAGGCCGATCACCAGGGCGAAAGCCGCAGCGTACTGGCTGGCGGCTTTTTCGTTGGTGGCGCGGGTCTGGTCGGTGTTGATGCGCACGAGGGTGTCCATGACCTTGTTGATCTGCTCGGAATTGGCCAGCAGGTCACGGTTCAGCAGGTCGCGCAGTTCGTCCAGGCGGTCGGCCTGGCTCAGGGTGCGCATGCGCGACTCCAGCTGGCGGTACTGGTTGAGCAACTGGCCATACTGGTCGAACGCGGCCTGTTCGTCGGCAGCGGTGATCATGGGCAGGTAGGCCTGGCGTGCGCGGTCGATCTGGCTGTTGCGCTGGTCCAGCAGGTTGAGGGTATCGCGCTGGGTTTCTGGCTCACGGTTGAGCAGCAGGCGGTAGGAGAGGGTGCGCATACGCAGGTTCAGCGCGGTGAGTTCGTCGAGGATCTTGATGCTGGGCACGCTGACCTGCTCGATAGCCACGCCGGCTTGGCGGATGTTGCCCATCTGTATCAGCGAGAAGACACCAAGGCCAAGCATCAGCAGGCCGATCAGCGCGAAGCCCAGCAGCGCGCGCGGGGCGATATTCATGTTGCGTAGAGACATGGAGAGGAGGGTCCAGGCAAGGGGAAATAAGGTGCGTAAAGTGCGACAAAACATGACTTGCCGGGCTATCGGTCGTGACTGGCCAGTCTTGAGTGCGACCGGTGAAAATTGTGAGGTGGCTAACCTTTTCCTGACCGGCGGTTGACGCAGGTCGGAACAAGGGGGCCGTTACCCTGTCAATCTGCGGGTTCGACACCTTATGAATCTGATATTTAATGGCGATGGGCGGCACTTTTCTTTATCGTGTGCGCCCCTCGCAACAACCTGAGATAGACCCATGCTGGAAGCTTCCCTGAATCAAATCGAGCAACTGGTCAGCGACCTGATGCAGAAAAACGCTCAACTCACCGAGCAGAACGCTACCCTCGGCACGCAATTGGCGCAGGCCAAGGAAGAGAACGAAACCCTGCAACTGTCGCTGATGGAGCAGGAAGAGAAAAACGGCAGCACCGCTGCCCGCCTGCAGGCCCTGGTTGATCGCGCCAGCGCTGGCGTCGGCGCATGAGATTGCACGAGCAGCCGGTCAATGTCGTGTCGATTCTCGGCATCGACTATTCGATCAAGGCGCCCGAAGGCCAGGAAGAAACCCTGGCCCAGGCGGTGCGGATGCTCAACACCGCCCTGAACGAGACCAAGCGTCAGTACCCGACCCTGATCGGCGACAAGTTGCTGGTGCTGGCTGCCCTTAACCTGTGCTCAAAGCAGGTTGAACTGCAGAAAGAACACCAGCAAACCCTGGCACGTACCCAGGCGCAGATCGACGCCACGGTGGACGCCATCGTGCGGACCATTGCCGAGCAATAACGGCCTGATACCGAGATCCCTGTGGGAGCGGGCGCGCCCGCTCCCACAGGATTCGTGTTGTTGTTCTAGATCACTGGATTAACTGGATACGCAAGTGTATACACTTCTCGCAAAACAATAATGTGCGGGGAGTAGGGGCATGCGTATCTGGCGTAAAAGCATCCAGTGGCAATTGATCACCAGCATGGGCGCCGCCCTGCTGGCCAGCATCCTGGTGGTGGTCATCATTTTCACCGTGGCGCTCAACCGCCTCACCGATCGCTACCTGGTCGACACTGCGCTGCCGGCCAGCATCGAAGCCATCCGCAACGACATCGAGCGCATGCTCGGCCAGCCGCTGGTAGCTGCAGCAGACATTGCCGGCAACACCCTGCTGCGCGACTGGCTGGCTGCTGGCGAAGACCCCGTCCAGGCCCCGCAATTCATCGAATACCTGGCCGCCGCCAAGCAGCGCAACAAAGCCTTCACCACGCTGTTTGCCTCGACCGAAACCGGCCATTACTACAACGAGAATGGCCTGGACCGCACCCTTGACCGCAGCAACCCCAAGGACAAATGGTTCTACGGTTACATCGACAGCGGCGCCGAGCGGTTCATCAACATCGACATCGACGGTGCGACCGGCGAGCTGGCGCTGTTCATCGACTACCGCGTAGAAAAGCAAGGCCAATTGGTGGGCGTGGCCGGCATGGGCCTGCGCATGACCGAACTCTCGAAGCTGATTCACGACTTCAGCTTCGGCGAACACGGCAAAGTATTTCTGGTGCGTAACGATGGCTTGATCCAGGTGCATCCGGACGCTGCCTTCAGTGGCAAGCGCCAGCTTGCCGAGCAGCTTGGCACGGACGCAGCCAAGGGCGTCATGACGGGAAGCGAAGGCCTGCGCAGCAGCCGTTTCAGCCGCGACGGCGAACGCTACCTGGCGCTTGGCTTGCCCCTGCGCGACCTCAACTGGACCCTGGTGGCCGAAGTGCCAGAGTCGGAAATCTACGCGCAAATGCACCAGGCTGTCTGGCTGACCAGTCTCATCGGTGGTGCCGTAGCGTTGGTGTCGCTACTGCTGGTGGTGCTGCTGGCGCGTGGTCTGGTGCGACCAATCCGTCGCGTCACTGCGGCATTGGTGCAGATCGGCAGCGGTGCGGGTGATCTCAGCCACCGCCTGGATGATGCACGCCAGGACGAACTGGGTGACCTGGCCCGTGGCTTCAACCGCTTCCTCGACAGCCAGCGCAGCCTGATCGGCGAGGTGTTGCAGACTTCCGAACGGCTGCATCGGGCGGTTGAGCAGGTGACTCAGGTGGTGGACAACACCGCCGAGCGTTCCGGACGGCAGCAGGAAATGACCGAGATGGTCGCCACCGCTGTACACGAGATGGGTCTGACCGTGCAGGACATAGCCCGCAATGCCGGTGAGGCGGCGCAGGCCTCGCAGTCGGCACGGGACGAGGCCTTGCAGGCGCGTGAGGTGGTGCAACGCTCGATTCGTGGTATCGAGGGGATGTCGGGCGACATCGGCAAGGCCGCTGATGCCGTCAGCCAGTTGGCTGATGAAGTCGCCTCGATCGATGAAGTGCTCGCAGTAATCCGTAGCATCTCTGAACAAACCAATTTGCTGGCGTTGAACGCTGCCATCGAGGCCGCACGGGCAGGGGAGATGGGGCGCGGGTTTGCCGTGGTGGCCGATGAGGTGCGTACGTTGGCCAGACGTACACAGCTGTCCACCGACGAAGTGCAGCAGATGATCCAGCGCCTGAAGCAGGGCGCGGGTTCGGCGGTGAGCTCGATGCAGGCGGGGCAGCAGGCGACTGGCAGTGGTGTGGCATCGAGCCAGCGCACCGGGGCGTCGCTGGGTGCAATTACCGACCAGGTGGAGCACATTAGCGACATGAACCATCAAGTGGCAACGGCGACGGAAGAGCAGTCGGCGGTGACTGAAGAGATCAACCGGACAGTGCAGGGGATTTCCGACCTGGCGCGGGAGACGGCGGCGGAGGTGCAAGGGTGTCGCGAGGAGTGCCAGGCGCTGCGTGGCTTGGCCGATGACCTGGCGCGACAGATGGGTGGGTTCAGGCTCTAGATCGGTGTTGGCTTTTTCGCGGGGCAAGCCCGCACCCACAAGTACAGCGCCAATCTCAGCGACGGCGCTGTACTTGTGGGTGCGGGCTTGCCCCGCGATGCGGCCTGTCAGTCAGTGATGATGCTACGGATATCCGCCGCCAGCTCCCGCACCCGCTCTTCCTCGGTATCCCACGAGCACATGAACCGTGCACCGCCGCTGCCAATAAAGGTATAGAACCGCCACCCCTTGCCGCGCAGCGCTTCAATCGCGTGCTCCGGCATCTGCAGAAACACCCCGTTGGCCTCCACCGGGAACATCAGCTCCACACCCGGCAGGTCACTTACCAGCGAGGCCAGCAACTGCGCGCAGTGGTTGGCGTGGTTGCCATGGCGCAACCAGGCGCCATCTTCCAATAGGCCCACCCACGGTGCCGACAGGAAGCGCATCTTCGACGCCAGTTGCCCGGCCTGCTTGCAGCGGTAGTCGAAGTCTTCGGCCAGCTGGCGGTTGAAGAACAGGATCGCCTCACCCACGGCCATGCCGTTCTTGGTGCCGCCAAAGCACAGCACATCTACACCGGCCTTCCAGGTCAGCTCGGCCGGGCTGCAGCCGAGAAACGCGCAGGCATTGGTAAAGCGCGCGCCATCCATGTGCAGGTTCAGCCCCAGTTCCTTACAGGTTGCGCTGATCGCTTTGAGCTCATCTGGGCGATAAACGGTGCCTACTTCGGTGGCCTGTGTGATGGTGACCACACGTGGTTTTGGGTAGTGGATGTCTTGGCGCTTGAGCGCCACTTCACGGATGGATTCCGGCGTCAGCTTGCCGTTGACGCTGGCCGCCGTCAGCAGCTTGGAACCGTTGGAGAAGAACTCCGGGGCACCGCATTCGTCGGTTTCGACGTGCGCGGTCTCGGAGCAGATGACGCTGTGGTAGCTCTGGCACAGCGAGGCCAGGGCCAGGGAGTTGGCGGCGGTGCCGTTGAAGGCGAAGAACACCTCGCAGTCGGTTTCGAACAGGTTGCGGAAGTATTCCGAGGCGCGCTCGGTCCACTGGTCGTCGCCGTAAGCGCGGTCGTGGCCGTGGTTGGCCTTTTCCATTGCTGCCCAGGCTTCTGGGCAGATGCCGGAATAGTTGTCGCTGGCGAATTGTTGGCTCTTATCTGTCATGACACGGTCCTGTGAACGACGCAGAACAGCACTCTAAACCATCGATTCAGCGGTTGCCTATACAACCCCGACATAAGCTGATTTCAGGGTTGTCTGGACCGGCCTCTTCGCGGGACAAGCCCGCTCCCACAATGGCCCGTGTACACAGGGCCATTGTGGGAGCGGGCTTGTCCCGCGAAGAGGCCGGCACGACTAACACAAAAGCCAATGTCGTAAACGCGCCATTGCAAGGCGTGCGCAGGCATCTGACCCGCCCCGACCAGTCATAACATCGCCACAAAGGGCCACAGTGCCCCACGACAAAAAACGATCGCTGCCGGGAGATACACGATGTTCAGCAAGCAAGACCAGATCCAAGGTTACGACGACGCACTGCTGGCGGCGATGAATGCCGAAGAACAGCGCCAGGAAGATCACATCGAGCTGATCGCCTCGGAGAACTACACCAGCAAGCGCGTCATGCAGGCCCAAGGCAGCGGCCTCACCAACAAGTACGCCGAAGGCTACCCGGGCAAGCGCTACTACGGTGGCTGCGAGCACGTGGACAAGGTAGAAGCCCTGGCCATCGAGCGCGCCAAGCAGCTGTTCGGCGCCGACTACGCCAACGTCCAGCCGCACTCCGGTTCGTCGGCCAACGGCGCTGTCTACCTGGCCCTGCTGCAGGCCGGTGACACCATCCTCGGCATGAGCCTGGCCCACGGCGGCCACCTGACCCACGGCGCTAAAGTGTCGTCCTCGGGCAAGCTGTACAACGCTGTTCAGTACGGCATCGACACCAACACCGGCCTGATCGACTACGACGAAGTCGAGCGCCTGGCCGTCGAGCACAAGCCGAAAATGATCGTTGCCGGCTTCTCGGCCTACTCCAAAACCCTCGACTTCCCACGCTTCCGCGCCATCGCCGACAAGGTCGGTGCGCTGCTGTTCGTCGACATGGCCCACGTTGCCGGTCTGGTTGCTGCTGGCCTGTACCCGAACCCGATTCCGTTCGCAGACGTGGTGACTACTACCACCCACAAGACCCTGCGCGGCCCACGTGGCGGCCTGATCCTGGCCAAGTCGAACGAAGAGATCGAGAAAAAGCTGAACGCCGCTGTATTCCCAGGCGCCCAGGGCGGCCCGCTGATGCACGTGATCGCCGCCAAGGCCGTGTGCTTCAAGGAAGCACTGGAGCCAGGCTTCAAGGCCTACCAGCAACAAGTGATCGAAAACGCCCAGGCCATGGCCCAGGTGTTCATCGACCGTGGCTACGACGTGGTATCCGGTGGCACCGACAACCACCTGTTCCTGGTCAGCCTGATTCGCCAGGGCCTGACGGGTAAAGATGCTGACGCCGCCCTCGGCCGCGCGCACATTACCGTCAACAAGAACGCCGTGCCGAACGACCCGCAGTCGCCGTTCGTCACCTCGGGCCTGCGCATCGGTACCCCGGCCGTCACCACCCGTGGCTTCAAGGTTGCCCAGTGCGTGGCCCTGGCCGGCTGGATCTGCGACATCCTCGACAACCTCGGTGACGCCGACGTCGAAGCCGATGTGGCGAAGAACGTCGCTGCCCTGTGCGCCGACTTCCCTGTTTACCGCTGAGTGGAGTAAACGACCATGCAACGCTACTCGGGCTTCGGCCTTTTCAAACACTCCCTCAGCCACCACGAAAACTGGCAGCGCATGTGGCGCACGCCCACCCCTAAAAAGGTGTACGACGTGGTTATCGTCGGCGGTGGCGGCCATGGCCTGGCCACGGCTTATTACCTGGCCAAAGAGCACGGCATCACCAACGTCGCCGTTATCGAGAAGGGCTACCTGGGCGGCGGCAACACCGCCCGTAACACCACCATCGTGCGTTCCAACTACCTGTGGGACGAGTCGGCGCACCTGTACGAGCACGCCATGAAGCTGTGGGAAGGCCTGTCTCAGGACCTGAACTACAACGTCATGTTCTCCCAGCGCGGCGTGTACAACCTGTGCCACACCTTGCAGGACATGCGTGACTCCGAGCGCCGCGTCAGCGCCAACCGCCTGAACGGCGTGGATGGCGAGCTGCTGAACACCGCCCAGGTTGCCGCAGAAATCCCGTACCTGGACTGCTCCAAGAACACCCGCTACCCGATCCTGGGTGCCACCGTGCAGCGCCGTGGTGGCGTGGCCCGTCACGACGCCGTGGCCTGGGGCTTCGCCCGTGCTGCCGACGCCCTGGGCGTTGACCTGATCCAGCAAACCGAAGTGATCGGCTTCCGCAAGGAAAACGGCGCGGTCATCGGTGTGGAAACCAACAAAGGCTTCATTGGCGCCAAGCGCGTTGGTGTGGTCACCGCCGGTAACTCCGGGCACATGGCCAAGCTGGCCGGCTTCCGCCTGCCGCTGGAATCGCACCCGCTGCAAGCGCTGGTGTCCGAGCCGATCAAGCCGATCATCGACAGCGTGATCATGTCCAACGCCGTACACGGCTACATCAGCCAGTCCGACAAGGGCGACCTGGTGATCGGTGCCGGTATCGATGGCTGGGTCGGCTACGGCCAGCGCGGTTCGTACCCGGTGATCGAGCACACCCTGCAGGCCATCGTCGAAATGTTCCCCAACCTGTCGCGCGTTCGCATGAACCGCCAGTGGGGTGGCATCGTCGATACCTCGCCAGACGCCTGCCCGATCATCACCAAGACCCCGGTCAAGAACATGTTCTTCAACTGCGGTTGGGGTACTGGCGGCTTCAAGGCGACCCCGGGTTCGGGCAACGTCTTCGCCGCGAGCCTGGCCAAGGGCGAAATGCACCCACTGGCCGCGCCGTTCTCCATGGACCGTTTCTACAACGGCGCACTGATCGACGAACACGGCGCCGCCGCCGTCGCCCACTAACCGGAGACACCGTCATGTTGCATATTTTCTGTCCCCACTGCGGCGAGCTGCGCTCCGAAGAAGAGTTCCACGCCTCTGGCCAGGCGCACATCGCCCGCCCGCTGGACCCTAACGCCTGCTCCGACGAGGAGTGGGGTACCTACATGTTCTACCGTGACAACCCACGCGGGATTCACCATGAACTGTGGGACCACGTTGCCGGCTGCCGCCAGTACTTCAATGTCACCCGCGACACCGTGACCTACGAGATTCTGGAAACCTACAAGATTGGCGAGAAGCCGCAAGTGACCGCCAACGGTAAAGCTGCAAACGCACCGTCGACCGTCAAAGGCCAAGGGGAAAAAGTATGAGCCAGACCTATCGCCTCGCCAGCGGCGGCCGTATCGACCGCAGCAAGGTCCTGAACTTCAGTTTCAACGGCAAGACCTACCAGGGTTATGCCGGTGACAGCCTGGCCGCCGCGTTGCTGGCCAACGGCGTCGACATCGTTGGCCGCAGCTTCAAGTACTCGCGTCCACGCGGCATCATCGCTGCAGGTACCGAAGAGCCGAACGCCATCCTGCAGATCGGCTCCAGCGAAGCCACCCAGATCCCGAACGTGCGTGCCACCCAGCAGGCGCTGTACGCAGGCCTTGTCGCCACCAGCACCAACGGCTGGCCGAACGTCAACAACGACGTCATGGGCATCCTTGGCAAGGTGGGCGGCAGCATGATGCCGCCGGGCTTCTACTACAAAACCTTCATGTACCCGAAATCGTTCTGGATGACGTACGAGAAGTACATCCGCAAAGCCGCAGGCCTGGGCCGTGCGCCGCTGCAGAACGACCCGGACAGCTACGACTACATGAACCAGCACTGCGACGTGCTGATCGTCGGTGCCGGCCCTGCTGGCCTGGCCGCTGCCCTGGCCGCTGCGCGCAGCGGTGCCCGCGTGATCCTGGCTGACGAGCAGGAAGAGTTCGGCGGCAGCCTGCTCGACACCCGCGAAACCCTCGACGGCAAGCCTGCCACCGACTGGGTCAACGCCGTGGTCAAAGAGCTGGAAGGCCTGCCGGAAGTTACCCTGCTGCCACGCGCCACGGTCAACGGCTACCACGACCATAACTTCCTGACCATCCACGAGCGCCTCACCGACCACCTCGGCGACCGCGCCCCGATCGGCCAGGTTCGCCACCGTGTGCACCGTGTACGCGCCAAACGCGTGGTACTGGCTGCCGGCGCCCACGAGCGCCCGCTGGTGTACGGCAACAACGACGTGCCGGGTAACATGCTGGCCGGTGCCGTTTCTACCTACGTTCGCCGCTACGGCGTGGCCCCAGGCCGCAAGCTGGTGCTGTCGACCAACAACGATCACGCCTACCGCGCCGCGCTGGACTGGCACGACGCTGGCCTGCAAGTGGTCGCCATCGCCGACGCCCGCCACAACCCACGTGGCTCGCTGGTTGAAGAAGCGCGTGCCAAGGGCATTCGTATCCTTACCTCCAGCGCCGTGGTCGAGGCCAAAGGCAGCAAGCACGTCACCGGCGCCCGTGTGGCCGCCATCGATGTGCAGGCGCACAAAGTCACCAGCCCAGGCGAAACCCTCGAGTGCGACCTGATCGCGTCCTCGGGCGGCTACAGCCCGATCGTACACCTGGCCTCGCACCTGGGCGGTCGCCCGGTATGGCGTGACGACATCCTCGGCTTCGTGCCGGGCGATGCGCCGCAAAAACGCGAATGCGTGGGTGGTATCAATGGTGTCTACGCCCTTGGCGACGTGATTGCCGATGGCTTCGAAGGCGGCGTGCGCGCAGCCACCGAAGCAGGCTTCAAGGCAACCGTCGGCACCCTGCCGAAAACCGTTGCACGCAAGGAAGAGGCCACCGTGGCGCTGTTCCTGGTGCCGCACGACAAGGGCACCAAGGGGCCGAAGCAGTTCGTCGACCAGCAGAACGACGTGACCGCTGCCGGTATCGAACTGGCCACCCGTGAAGGCTTCGAGTCGGTCGAGCACGTCAAACGCTACACCGCGTTGGGCTTCGGTACCGACCAGGGCAAACTGGGCAACATCAACGGCCTGGCCATCGCCGCCCGTTCGATCGGCATCACCATCCCGGAAATGGGCACCACCATGTTCCGCCCCAACTACACGCCGGTTACCTTCGGCGCCGTAGCGGGCCGTCACTGTGGTCACCTGTTCGAGCCGGTGCGCTTCACCGCCCTGCATGCCTGGCACGTGAAGAACGGCGCCGAGTTCGAAGACGTCGGCCAGTGGAAGCGCCCGTGGTACTTCCCGAAAGCCGGTGAAGACATCCATGCCGCCGTGGCCCGTGAATGCAAGGCCGTGCGCGACAGCGTGGGCCTGCTGGACGCCTCCACCCTGGGCAAGATCGATATCCAGGGCCCGGATGCGCGCGAGTTCCTCAACCGCATCTACACCAACGCCTGGACCAAGCTCGACGTGGGCAAGGCCCGCTACGGCCTGATGTGCAAGGAAGACGGCATGGTCTTCGACGACGGCGTAACTGCCTGCGTTGGCGATAACCACTTCATCATGACCACCACCACCGGCGGCGCCGCCCGCGTGCTGCAGTGGATGGAGCTGTACCACCAGACCGAATGGCCAGAGCTGAAGGTGTACTTCACTTCGGTCACCGACCACTGGGCCACCATGACCCTGTCCGGCCCCAACAGCCGCAAGCTGCTGAGCGAGCTGACCGACATCGACATGGACAAGGAAGCCTTCCCGTTCATGACCTGGAAGGAAGGCAACGTGGGCGGCGTGCCAGCCCGTGTGTTCCGTATCTCGTTCACCGGTGAGCTGTCGTACGAAGTGAACGTGCAGGCCAACTACGCCATGGGCGTGCTGGAACAGATCATCGAGGCCGGCAAGAAGTACAACCTGACCCCGTACGGCACCGAGACCATGCACGTACTGCGTGCCGAGAAGGGCTTCATCATCGTGGGCCAGGACACCGACGGCTCGATGACCCCGGACGACCTGAACATGAGTTGGTGCGTGGGCCGCAACAAGCCGTTCTCGTGGATCGGCCTGCGTGGCATGAACCGTGAAGACTGCGTGCGCGAGAACCGCAAGCAACTGGTAGGCCTGAAGCCGGTCGACCCGACCAAATGGCTGCCGGAAGGCGCCCAGCTGGTATTCGACCCGAAACAGCCGATCCCGATGGACATGGTTGGCCACGTGACCTCCAGCTACGCGTCCAACTCCCTGGGCTACTCGTTCGCCATGGGCGTGGTCAAAGGCGGCCTCAAGCGCATGGGCGAGCGCGTGTACTCGCCGCAGGCGGATGGCAGCGTGATCGAGGCGGAGATCGTGTCTTCGGTGTTCTTCGATCCGAAGGGTGAGCGGCAGAACGTCTAAAGGCCCCCGGATAGCGGCGCAGCCCAAAACCCGGTGCTGCGCTGCCCTGACGAACAAGAATTCAAGGCAGGTAAGAAATGAGCGCTATCAACGTCTTCCAGCAAAACCCCGGCGCCGAGGCCAAGGCCCAGTCGCCACTGCACCACGCCGACCTGGCCAGCCTGGTTGGCAAAGGCCGCAAGAACGCAGGCGTGACCCTGCGTGAACGCAAGTTCCTTGGCCACCTCACCCTTCGCGGCGATGGCCACAACCCGGAATTCGCCGCAGGCGTGCACAAGGCCCTGGGCCTGGAGCTGCCGGTGGCCCTGACCGTGGTCGCCAACAACGACATGTCGCTGCAATGGGTCGGCCCGGATGAATGGTTGCTGATCGTACCCGGTGGCCAGGAACTGGCTGTCGAGCAAAAGCTGCGTGCAGCCCTTGAAGGCCAGCACATCCAGGTGGTCAACGTGAGCGGCGGGCAAAGCCTGCTGGAACTGCGCGGCCCGAATGTGCGTGAAGTGCTGATGAAGTCCACCAGCTATGATGTTCACCCGAACAACTTCCCGGTGGGCAAGGCAGTGGGTACCGTGTTCGCCAAGTCGCAACTGGTGATCCGCCGCACTGCAGAAGACACCTGGGAACTGGTGATTCGCCGCAGTTTCGCCGACTACTGGTGGCTGTGGCTGCAGGACGCTTCGGCCGAGTACGGCCTGAGCATCGAAGCTTAAGGAGCGCAGAACATGAGTCGGGCACCGGATACCTGGATTCTCACCGCCGACTGCCCGAGCATGCTCGGCACCGTCGACGTGGTGACGCGTTATCTCTTCGAGCAGCGCTGCTACGTGACGGAGCACCACTCCTTCGATGACCGGCAGTCGGGGCGCTTCTTCATTCGTGTGGAGTTCCGCCAGCCGGATGATTTCGACGAGGCGGGCTTCCGGGCCGGCCTTGCCGAGCGCAGCGAAGCGTTCGGCATGACGTTTGAGCTGACCGCACCGAATCACCGCCCCAAGGTGGTGATCATGGTGTCCAAGGCCGACCACTGCCTGAACGATCTGCTGTACCGCCAGCGCATCGGCCAGTTGGGTATGGACGTGGTTGCGGTGGTGTCCAACCATCCCGACCTCGAACCGCTGGCCCAGTGGCACAAGATTCCTTACTACCACTTCGCGCTCGATCCTAAGGATAAGCCTGGGCAGGAGCGCAAGGTGCTGCAGGTGATCGAGGAGACCGGCGCCGAGCTGGTTATCCTCGCTCGCTACATGCAGGTGCTATCGCCTGAGTTGTGCAGGCGCCTGGATGGCTGGGCCATCAACATTCACCACTCGTTGTTGCCAGGGTTCAAAGGCGCCAAGCCTTATCACCAGGCGTACAACAAGGGCGTGAAGATGGTCGGCGCGACTGCGCATTACATCAACAACGACCTGGACGAAGGGCCGATCATTGCTCAGGGCGTGGAAGTGGTGGACCACAGCCATTACCCGGAAGACCTGATTGCCAAAGGGCGCGACATCGAGTGCCTGACCCTGGCGCGGGCTGTGGGTTATCACATCGAGCGTCGGGTGTTCCTCAACGCCAACCGGACGGTCGTTTTGTAACAGCCTTCACTGGCCTCTTCGCGGGCTTGCCCGCGAAGAGGCCAGAACAGGTCAACACCCCTGTTTCATCCTCCATACCCTCCAGCGACACCCCTGCCGCTAAAAGGCATCTCTCTGTCGCTCCCAGTCAGTGCATCCCGGCCCATCAGGCCCACAATTCCCCTCATTCCAGAAACACATGCCGCCCATGGATGGCGGCGCGTTCAACCACCGCTGCATAAATACAAATCAAGCGAGGTAAGAGCATGTCTGGCAATCGTGGAGTGGTATATCTCGGCGCCGGCAAGGTCGAAGTGCAGAAGATCGACTACCCGAAAATGCAGGACCCGCGCGGCAAGAAGATCGAACACGGCGTCATCCTCAAGGTGGTCTCCACCAACATCTGCGGCTCCGACCAGCACATGGTCCGCGGCCGCACCACTGCCCAGGTCGGCCTGGTCCTGGGCCACGAAATCACTGGTGAAATCGTCGAGAAGGGCAGCGACGTCGAGCGCATGCAGATCGGCGACCTGGTGTCGGTACCGTTCAACGTCGCCTGCGGCCGCTGCCGCTCCTGCAAAGAGATGCACACCGGCGTGTGCCTCACCGTCAACCCGGCCCGCGCCGGCGGTGCCTACGGCTACGTCGACATGGGCGACTGGACCGGTGGCCAGGCGGAATACGTGCTGGTGCCATACGCCGACTTCAACCTGCTGAAACTGCCCGAGCGCGATAAGGCCATGGAAAAGATCCGTGACCTGACCTGCCTGTCCGACATCCTGCCAACCGGTTACCACGGCGCCGTCACTGCCGGCGTAGGCCCAGGCAGCACCGTTTACGTCGCGGGCGCTGGCCCGGTCGGTCTGGCTGCCGCTGCCTCGGCCCGCCTGCTGGGCGCCGCCTGCGTCATCGTCGGCGACCTCAACCCGGCCCGCCTGGCGCACGCCAAGTCCCAGGGCTTTGAAGTGGTCGACCTGTCCAAGGACACCCCGCTGCACGAGCAGATCGTCGACATCCTCGGTGAGCCGGAAGTGGACTGCGCCGTCGACGCCGTCGGTTTCGAAGCCCGCGGCCATGGCCACGAGGGCGCCAAGCACGAAGCCCCGGCCACCGTGCTGAACTCGCTGATGCAGGTTACCCGCGTTGCCGGCAGCATTGGTATTCCGGGCCTGTACGTGACCGAAGACCCGGGCGCGGTGGATGCCGCTGCCAAGATCGGCGCGCTGAGCATTCGCTTTGGCTTGGGCTGGGCGAAGTCGCACAGCTTCCACACCGGCCAGACCCCGACCATGAAGTACAACCGCCAGCTGATGCAGGCGATCATGTGGGATCGTATCAACATTGCTGAAGTGGTGGGTGTGCAGGTGATCAACCTGGATCAGGCGCCGGAAGGGTATGGCGAGTTTGATGCGGGTGTGCCGAAGAAGTTTGTGATCGACCCGCACAAGATGTGGGGTGCGGCGTAACAAATTTCGCTTAATAAGAGCCCCTCAATTTGAGGGGCTTTTTACACCCTATACTCGCTGATTCACTCATTTCGTCGGCGAATACGCCGTTGAATATTCTGTTGTAGACTTAGTATTTGGCCGTCCTGAGCATACATGTATAGCCTGCCTGGGTGATGATCTCTCATTATTCCCCTCATTATATTGCTCTTGATTCTTCCATTTTTTTGAGCTGAAAGACTTGCGGCAATCGATATCTCCCTGGTTATTTCAGAGAGGCCTTGAAACGGCTCTTTGCCAGGCACTGTTCGTGTATGGTCAGCCCAAATTCCGATATCATCAGCGTTACGGCCGGTTGGTATCCGATCAGGATTGTTGACCGAGAAGCGGCTACTGGAACCATGGCTAGAGGGTGGTGCTCTTCGCGGTAGAGTAGGCGCACCTTGTGCGGATACTGATTCATACGAGTTAAGGTCGGCATAGTTAGAGGAAAAACTACCGCTAGAGCTGTGCGAGTTAAGGCTGGCATAGTTAGAGGAGGAACTACCGTCAGAGCTTCGCGAGTTGATGCCGGAATATTCTGGTTGAGACGGGTACCGTTCTTGGATGGTGGGTGCTCTGTGAGGTACAGGGATTCGATCTCGACTTCTGGTTCGCCCGAATAAGTTGCCGATGCCTTTAAATAAACTCATCCAACTTTGACCTGATGGGTCCAGACGATTGATTGGGTCGCCACCACAGTAGGCATATGCATTGATACCGCCTTTGTCAAACGGGCTCATTACATCAGCCGATTGAAATCGTTGCAGGACGGGGTTGAAGCAACGATGACCGTTGCCAAGAGCATAGAGGCCTGTCAGAGCATCTCGGAACTGACCGTTAAATGCCAACAGCCTTTGCTTTGGAGGTGAATTAACTACGTACCCGTAAGGTGTGTACGCAGAAAAATGAAGGGCGCGCTCAGAATCAGGGGTTTTCTTCATCACCTTGGCCTGCTTGATGTGAATTATTGTTAGCAGTATTTCGATATCCAGCGCATGGCGCTACTGATAGAAATGACAGGTTGGCACCGCTGACCTGGGCCACTTTGATAGCCTCGACAACCAGCCCGGAACCAACCGTGAAACCCTAAGTCCAATGCCTCGTTTCCCCGGCCATCCCGGCCCATGAGGTCCCTTCCGATGAAAGCATTCACCCTGGCAACCCTGATGACCCTGGCCGCAAGCCCGGTGTTTGCCTTCAACCTCAGCGACGCGGCCAACGCCGTGTCTGCCATGCAGAACCAGCAACAGCAAGGTCAGGTGCAGGCGCCCGAGGCGCAGGCCAATTTGCTCAACACCTTGGGCAGCCAATTGAATATCACCCCCGAACAGGCCATTGGCGGGGCAGGGGCGATGTTGGGGCTGGCGCGCAATAACCTGAGCAGCGATGACTATGGGCAATTGACCAAGGCGGTGCCGGGGCTGGACCTGCTTGCGGGGGCCAATGCACTGGGTGGCTTGAGTGGCCTGGGTGAGTTGCTGGGCAAGAACAGCGGGAGCCAGTCGGCCTTGAACAATGCGCTGGGCAGCAATGTGGAAAACCGCAGCGACCTGGACACTGCGTTCAAGGCGCTGGGGATGGATACCGGGATGATCGGGCAGTTCGCGCCGTTGATTCTGCAGTACCTGGGGCAGCAGGGGATTGCCGGGTCGTTGTTGCAGAACCTGGGTAGCCTGTGGACGACGCCGGCACCGTTGGTTCAGCCTTCTGTCTAAAGACCGGGCCCTGCGGGAGCAACTGTCTTCTTGTGGAAGCTGAGCAGCCCAGACGATAAGAATCTCAGATCATTTCCTGGCGCAGTTGCTCAATCCGCTGGTCCTTCTCCTCCCAAAGCTGATTCACCCAGGCCTGCACAGTCTGGCGAAACTCAGGATCATTCTCGTAATCCCCCGCCCACAACGCCGGGTCGAGCTCACGCACCTGAATATCGATAATCACCCGGCTAATGCTGCCATTGAGCAAATCCCAGAACCCCGGTGCCTTGTTGCCGGGGTACACGATGGTCACATCCAGCAAGGCATCCAGCTGCTCACCCAACGCCGCCAACACAAACGCCACGCCACCCGCCTTGGGTTTGAGCAGGTAGCGATACAGCGACTGCTGTTCCAGGCGCTTGGCCTCGGTAAACCGGGTGCCTTCCAGGTAGTTCACCACGGTCACCGGCTGGCGTTTGAACAGCTCGCAGGCGGCCTTGGTGATTTCCAGGTCCTTGCCCTTGAGCTCGGGGTGCTTCTCCAGAAAGGCCTTGCTGTAGCGCTTCATGAACGGGTAATCCAGCCCCCACCATGCCAGGCCCAGCAGCGGTACCCAGATCAGCTCTTTCTTCAGGAAGAACTTGAAGAACGGTGTACGGCGGTTGAGGCTTTCGATCAGCGCGGGGATGTCGACCCAGGTCTGGTGGTTGCTCACGGCCAGGTACGAGGTGTCTTTGCGCAGGTTCTCGACGCCGCGAATGTCCCATTGGGTAGGAATGCACAAGGCGAAGATGGCCTTGTCGATTTCCGACCAGGTTTCGGCTACCCACATCACCGCCCACGAGGCATAGTCGCGGCCACGGCCCGGCAACACCAGTTTGAGCAGGGCGAAGACCAGCAGCGGGCAGATCAACACCACGGTATTGAGCAGCAACAGGGTGGTAGTGAGAATGCCGGTCAGCAGGCGACGCATAAAGAGACTCTTGTTGTGGGAGATAAACGGTTGGCAATGATAAGCAGCGCCGTAGCCTACGCCAAATGTCCAATGCCCGACGGCAGGGACAAATGTTTCACAACATGTTGGTTAACCTTGTGACAGCGAACCTATCCTGCCCGTGCAGTCTAAGCACTGAACCCTCTCAAGGAAGCCTGCCTGTGAAACCTCTGCTTGCCCTGTTGTCGTTGTTGGCACTGCCGGTAATGGCCGCTGAGCCTACGATCTATGGCCGTTACGAGAACATCACCCTGCCCGAGCTGGGCGAAACCCTGAAAGCCAAGATGGACACCGGTGCCTTCACCGCGTCGTTATCGGCCAAGGACATCGAACTGTTCACCCGTGATGGCGAGGAATGGGTACGCTTCCGCCTGGCCACCAAGGACTCGGATGGCAAGGTGTACGAGCACAAGGTATCGCGCATCAGCAAGATCAAGGGCCGCGCCGATGAAGAGGAAGAAGGCGATGCGCCGGAAATCTCCAAGCGCCCGGTGGTGGACCTGGAACTGTGCCTGGGTGACGTGAAGCGCACCGTGGAGGTGAACCTGGTGGACCGCAGCAGCTTCAATTACCCGCTGCTGGTGGGTTCCAAGGCGCTCCGCGAGTTCAAGGCTGCCGTGAACCCCGCCAAGAAGTTTACTGCTGGCAAGCCTGACTGCTGATTCGATCCGCCTGTTCTAGCCCTTTCGCGGGCACGCCCGCTCCCACAGGACTAGCGCTGCTCTGAAGGGCAGCACAGTACCTGTGGGAGCGGGCTTGCCCGCGAAGAGGCCAGTAAGCTAAAAGTGCAGTCTGCCCTCAACAAGGCCGGACGCCATGCCCCATATCCTCATCGTCGAAGACGAAGCCGCCATCGCCGACACCCTGGTCTACGCCCTTCAGGCCGATGGCCACAGTACTGAATGGGTGACCCTGGGCAGCGCCGCCCTCGACCAGCAACGCCAGCGCCCGGCCGACCTGATCATCCTCGACATCGGCCTGCCCGACATCAGTGGCTTCGAAACCTGCCGCCAGTTGCGCCGTTTCACCGAGGTGCCGGTGATGTTCCTCAGTGCCCGCGACGGTGAAATCGACCGGGTGGTAGGCCTGGAAATCGGTGCCGACGACTACGTGGTCAAACCCTTCAGCCCGCGCGAAGTGGCCGCACGGGTGCGCGCGATCCTCAAGCGCATGGCGCCCCGGGCAGAGCCTGCCACCGATACCGTGCTGTTCCAGCTCGACACCCTGCGCATGCAGATCACGTACCGTGGCCAGCCACTCACCCTGACCCGCCATGAGTTCCGTCTGCTGCAATCCCTGCTGGAACAACCGCAGCGGGTGTTCAGCCGCGAACAGTTGCTCGACGCCTTGGGCGTGGCCTCCGATGTGGGCTACGAGCGAACCATCGACAGCCATATCAAGAGCCTGCGCGCGAAGCTGCGCCAGGTAGCGGGCGACGCCGAGCCGATCCAGACCCACCGCGGCCTCGGCTACAGCTACAGCCCGGACCATGCCTGATGCGCCTGGGCATCCGGATTTTCCTGGTGTACTTCCTGTTCGTCGGGTTGGCGGGCTACTTTTTGCTTAATACCGTGCGCGAACAGATTCGCCCGGTGGTGCGCCAGTCGTCTGAAGAAACACTGGTAGACACCGCCAACCTGCTGGCCGAGATCCTGCGTGATGATGTCAAGGCCGGTACCCTGAACCAAAGCCATCTGCCCGAAGTGCTCAAGGCCTATGGCACGCGTAGCCCCGGCGCGCAAATCTGGGGCCTGGCCAAAACCCAGGTCAGCCACCGCATCTATGTCACCGATGCCAAGGGTATCGTGCTACTGGATTCCACCGGCGAGGCCCTGGGCAAGGACTATTCGCAGTGGAATGACGTGCTGAAGACCCTGCGTGGCGAGTACGGTGCCCGCTCCACCCGCAGCGATCCCAACGATGAAAGCACCTCGGTGATGCACGTGGCTGCACCGATCATGGATGAGAGCAAGATCATCGGCGTGGTCACCGTGGCCAAGCCCAACAGCTCGCTGCAACCGTACATCGACCGCTCCGAACAGCGTTTGCTTACCCTGGGCCTCGGGCTGATCGGGCTTGGCCTGCTGATCGGTGCAGCGTTGTCGTGGTGGTTGTCGCGCTCGTTGCGTCGGCTGGCTCGTTATGCGCAGGCTGTGAGCGAAGGCGAGCGTGCTGCGTTACCCCATTACAAGGGCGGCGAGCTGGCGCATTTGGCTCAGGCTGTGGAACGCATGCGCACGCAGCTGGAGGGCAAGGCCTATGTCGAGCGTTACGTGCATACCCTGACCCACGAGCTGAAAAGCCCGCTGGCGGCCATTCGCGGGGCGTCCGAGCTGTTGCAGGACGATATGCCGACCGACCAGCGCGCGCGGTTTGCCGGCAATATCGAGCGTGAGAGCGAACGCTTGCAGCAGATGGTCGAGCGTCTGCTCAACCTGGCCCGGGTCGAGCAGATGCAGGCGCTGGAAGACGAGCAGCAGGTGGCACTGGCGGCGCTGGTGGACGAGTTGTTGTTGGCCCATGCGGCGCGCATCGACGGGGCCAGTCTGCATGTGCGTCAGCGGGTGCCTGCCGGCTTGCGCTTGCTGTGTGATCCGTTCCTGATGCGCCAGGCGCTGGCCAACCTGCTCGACAACGCGTTGGACTTCACCCCGGAGGGAGGCGCGCTGTTGTTCGACCTGGAACGCGATGGCGAGCGGGTGGCGTTGAGCCTGTTCAACCAGGGGCAGGCGATACCGGCGTATGCCATCGGGCGGGTCAGCGAGCGGTTCTACTCGCTGCCGCGGCCAGGAAGTGGGCGCAAGAGCACCGGGCTGGGGCTGAACTTTGTGGCTGAAGTGATGCAGCTGCATGGTGGGGCGTTGGCGGTGGATAACGTCGATGGTGGCGTGCGGGTGAGGTTGTGGCTGCCGGTGCGGCGTATCAGCTGAGATAGCCGGGGCTGCTTTGCAGCCCATCGCCGGCAAGCCAGCTCCCACAGGTACAGCGCCAGGCTTGAAAGCTGTGGAGGCCTGTGGGAGCTGGCTTGCCGGCGATGAGGCCCTTGAAAGTACACACGATCTCCACACAACCTCCCTGAAGCCTCCACGCAAGACGCAGACACTGCGCCCACTGCCACAGGAGGCCCCATGACCAAGACCCTCGGTTACAAACTCGGCATGATCGCCGTGCTCATAGTGCTGTTGCTCATCCCGTTGCTGCTGATCAACGGCCTGATCGATGAGCGCCAGGCCCTGCGCGACGACGTACTGCGCGACATCGCGCAAAGTGCCAGCTTCGACCAGCAGCTCAGCGGCCCGCTGCTGGTGGTGCCGTATCGCAAGTACCAGCGCCGCTGGATCGAAAAGGATGGCGAGCGTACTCAGGAAACCAGCACTGTTGCCGGCCACCTGTACTTCCTGCCGGAAACCTTCGACGCCAACCTGGATGTGGACACCGAACTGCGTGCCCGAGGTATCTACCAGGCCCGCCTGTTCCACGCCAAAGGCCGCATCAGCGGCCGTTTCAAGCTCCCGGAGCGCTGGGGCATCGACAAGGACTTCGACGACTACCGCTTCGACAAGCCGTTCCTGGTGGTGGGCATCAGCGATATCCGCGGCATCGAGAACGGCCTGGAACTGAGCATGGATGAGCAAAAGGTGCCGTTCGAGGCCGGTACCCGGCTCGACTGGATGCGCGGCGGCGTGCATGCCAGCCTCCCAGCGCTGGACGGCCTGCAGGCGCGGGAATTCAGCTACGGCTTCGATCTGGCGCTGCAAGGCACTGGCCAGTTGCACATCGTGCCGGTGGGCCGCACCAGCAGCGTGGACATGCGCGCCAACTGGCCGCACCCAAGCTTCGTCGGCAGCTACCTGCCCAACCGCCGCGACATCGATGCCCAGGGCTTCAGCGCCCATTGGCAGACTTCGTTCTTTGCCACCAACCTTGAAGACGCCCTGCGCCAATGCGCCATTGCCGGGCAGTGCGCCGACTTCAGTGAACGCAGCTTCGGCGTGAGCTTTGTCGACCCGGTGGACCAGTACCTGAAAAGCGAACGGGCGATTAAATACGCGCTGTTGTTCATTGCGCTGACCTTTGCCGGCTTCTTCCTGTTCGAAGTGCTGAAAAACCTGAGCGTACACCCGGTGCAGTACATCCTGGTGGGCGTGGCGCTGGCGTTCTTCTACCTATTGTTGCTGTCGTTGTCAGAACACATCGGGTTTGGCCTGGCGTATGGGTTGTCGGCTTCGGCGTGCGTGCTGCTGATCGGCTTCTACCTGAGCCATGTGTTGCGCAGCCTGGGGCGAGGGGTTGGGTTCGCGGCAGGGTTGGCAGCCTTGTATGCGCTGCTCTACGGGCTGCTGAGCGCCGAGGATTATGCGCTGCTGATGGGCTCGCTGCTGTGCTTTGGCTTGCTGGGGGTGTTCATGGTGCTGACCCGGCGGCTGGACTGGGCGCGGGTGGGGAGGGCGGCATGAGGGAGGACAGAGAGATTGGGCGGTGGCTGGCCCAGCGGATCGGTCAGCTGTTTCCTGTTGTACCTAGGTGAGGCATTCGCGGGCGTGCCCGCTCCCACAGGTACGGCGCACATCTTGAAATTGGCGCCATACCCTGTGGGAGCGGGCGTGCCCGCGAAGAGGCCCTGTCAGGCCACTGGAGAGGTAGCCACCATCGACGGTCGCTTGGCCACCTCGGCATACCACGCCGCCAACCCAGGCTGGCGCTCACGCCAGCCAAACTCCGGCTGACGCAAATCCAGATACCCCAGCGCACAGGCCACGCCAATTGCCGCCAGATCGAACCCGGACATCAGCTCGGGCAAATGCTCCTGCTCCAGGTTGGCCAGGCTACGGCGGATCTTGTCGCCCTGCGCCTGCAACCAACCGTCCCAGCGCTTGTCCTCGGGCCGCAGGAAGCTTTCATAACGCGACGACACCGCCGCATCCATGATCGCATCGGCCTGCGACACCAGCGTCATGCGCCGCCAGCGCGCCGAGCCCTCTCGCGGCAACAGCGGCAGGCCGACGTGTTGCAGGTCGAGGTACTCGCAGATCACCCGGCTGTCGTGCAGCACGGTGCCGTCTTCCAGGCGCAGGGCCGGGATCTTGCCGATCGGGTTGTCCTGGTTGAGCTGTGGGTCGCCGCTCACCGGGCTGATGTTCACCGGCTGCAGGGTGACGCGGTCAAGCTGGCCGGTCTCGTGCAGCACCACCATGACCTTGCGCACGAAGGGCGACAGCGGCGAATGGAACAGGGTCATCGTGGCCATGGTTCAGTTGCCCTGCAAGCTGGGCGGCAGGCATACACCGGTGCCGCCGATGCCGCAGTAGCCGTCCGGATTCTTGGCCAGGTACTGCTGGTGATAGGCCTCGGCGAAGTACACGGTCGGCGCCTGGTCGATCTCGGTGGTGATTTCACCAAAGCCTGCCTTGTTCAGTTCGACCTGGAAGGCGTCACGGCTGGCCTTGGCCTGTTCCAGCTGTTCCGGGCTGGTGCAGTAGATGGCCGAGCGGTACTGGGTGCCGACGTCATTGCCCTGGCGCATACCCTGGGTGGGGTTGTGCAACTCCCAGAACATCGCCAGCAGTTCGCGGTAGCTGACTTTGTCCTTGTCGAACACCACCAGCACCACCTCGGTGTGGCCGGTAAGGCCCGAGCAGACTTCTTCGTAGGTAGGGTTTGGGGTGAAACCGCCGGCGTAGCCGACCACAGTGCTGACCACGCCCTCGCGCTGCCAGAAGCGGCGCTCGGCGCCCCAGAAGCAACCCAGGCCGAAGATGGCGAAGTCGATGGCGCCTTCGAAGAACGGGCCGAGCAGCGGGGTGCCTTCGAACACGTAGTGGAACTCGGGCAGGGTCATTGGCGTTTCGCGGCCAGGCAGCGCCTGTTCCGCAGTTGGCATGACGTTTTTGTTCACCAGGATTTCCGAACGCAGGACCATGGCCGTTCCTCTGTGTTTTTTCAGTTGGATAGGTGTTGAAGCATTCGCGGGCATGCCCGCGAAGAGGCCCGAATGACTTCTATAGTGCCCGAGGTTTACGCCGCTGTCAGGCCACCGGGCCACGCGGGTAGCGCTTCAGCCGCTCAGCCAGCTCCCGTCCCGGAATCGGCCGGTCGAACAGGTAACCCTGGCCCACGTCGCAACGGTGGCGGCGCAGAAACGCCAGCTGCTCCGGCGTCTCGATTCCTTCAGCCACTACCTTCAGCTTGAGGTTGTGCGCCATGGCCACCACCGCCGAGGTAATTTCCATGTCGTCCTGGTTGTCGGGGATCTCATTGATGAAGCTGCGGTCGATCTTGAGAATGTCGATCGGAAACTTCTTCAGGTAGCTGAGCGAGGAGTAACCGGTGCCGAAATCGTCCATGGCCAGGGTCAGCCCCAGGGCCTTCAGCTCGTCCAGCTGGCGGTGGGTGTCTTCGGTGGCTTCCAGCAGTAGGCCTTCGGTCAGCTCCAGCTCCAGCAGGTGCGGGGGCAGGGCTTCTTCCTTGAGGATGGTGCTGATAGAGGCTACCAGGTCGGGGTCGGAAAACTGCTTGGGCGACAGGTTGATCGCTACGTGCAGGTTACCCAAGCCGGCCTCGCGCAGTTGCTGGCTCATGCTGCATGACTGGCGGATCACCCATTTGCCAATGGGAATGATCAGGCCGGTTTCTTCTGCCACGCTGATGAACTGGTCCGGGCGGATCATGCCGCGCTCGGGGTGGTTCCAGCGCAACAGCGCTTCCAGCCCCAACAGGCGGCCGCTGCGCAGGCAGATCTTGGGCTGGTAGAACACTTCCAGCTCGTTCTGGGTAAGGGCACGGCGCAGGTTGTTCTCGACGAACAGTTTGTAGCTGGCTTCGGCATTGAGCACTTCGGTAAACACCTGCACCTGATGCTTGCCGTTGGCCTTGGCCTTGTGCAACGCCAGGCCGGCGTTTTTCATCAGGCTGGCCGGGTCAGCGCCGTGCAGCGGCGCGTAGGCCAGGCCCACCGAGGCCGTGACGTTGATCAACTGGTTGTCGACGAACATCGGCTTGTCGAGGGTGCGCAGCAATTGCTGGGCAACGCCTTGGCCATCTTCCAGGCTGGTGTCGTCAAGCAATACCGCGAACTCGTTACTGGCAAAGCGCGCCAGGATACCGCCGGTGTGCAAGCTGTTGCGCAGGCGGCGGGCCAGGCTGATCAGCAGCTTGTCACCGGTCTGGTGGCCAAGGCTGTCGTTGATGCGCTTGAAGTTGTCGATGTCCACCAGCAGCAGGCACATCGCGCTTTCGCCATCGCGGGCAAAGCACTCGTCCAGGCTGCGGATGAACGCCGGGCGGTTGCCCAGGTTGGTCAGGTTGTCGGTGTAGGCCAGTCGCTCGATGCGCTGCTGGGCCAGCTTGGTCTGGGTGACGTCTTCGTAGATGCCGATGTAGTGGGTCAGCTCACGGTTATCGCCGTACACCTTGGAAATCGACAACTGGCCCCAGTAGGGCTCCAGGTTCTTGCGCCGGCTCTTGAACTCGCCCTGCCAGCTGTTGCCCATGGCCAGGCTCGACGGCGAGTCGAACAGCAATTCGCTGAGGTTCTCCAATGCCGGCAGCTCACCCAGGTGACGGCCTTGCACTTCATCGGTGCTGTATTGGGTGATTGCAGTGAAACTCGGGTTGACGTACTCCACCCGGCCATCGCGGTTCACCAGCAAAAAGGCGCTGGCGCTTTGCTCGACGGCACGCTGGAACAGGTGCAATGCGCTGGCCGCAGTGCGCCGGTTGTGGTTGGTGATGACTTGGGCGAACTGGTCGGCCAGCTCACCTGCAAAGGCAATCTCGTCCGACTGCCAGGCCCGTGGCTGGCCGGTCTGCTCCAGGCACAGCACGCCGACTACCTGGCCATCGACACGGATACTGGCGTCGAGCATGGCCTTGTTTTCCGGGCGCAAGCTTTGCGCCAGGGCGCGGGTGCGTGGGTCGTGGCCGGCGTTGTGGGCGTCGATGGCGCGGCTGGCGTGCAGCGCGTCAAGGTAGTCGGGGAAGTGGCTGGCATCGATGGCTTCGGGCTGGCGATGCTCTTGTGCGACGCGGTACCAGGCGGTGATCGGTTCCAGACGCTGGTCGTCCAGGTGCCAGATGCTGGCGCTGTCGACCTTGTAGATTTCGCAGGCGCTGCGGGTAATCAGCTGGGCAGCTTCCAGCAGCGAGTTACCGGCACTGTAGCGCTGGCGGGCCAAGCGCAGGATCAGGTCCTGCTGGCCGCGCACGCGCTCCAGGTGTTCCAGCTGCTCTTGCTGGGCGCGCTGGTTCAGTTGCAGGGCCAGCTGCAGGCGGTTGTTGCGTGATTCCAGGTCGTTGGCGTCGGCTTCGCCGGTATCGTCCTGCAGGTCATCGAGCACGCTCAGGTAGCCGCGCAACAGCTGGCGGTTATGCTGCTTGTAGGCTTCACCCACCTCCAGCAGGCGCAGCGAGGCGCTGGGCGTGTGCAGGGTGTAGCGCACGCGGTAGTAGCCGCGCTGGGCCAGTTGCAGTTGGACCTCATCGTGCAGCCGGTAGCGTGCTTCCGGTTCCATCAGGCTGGCGTAGGGTGCATCTACCAAGGCACACAGGTCGCCGGCGTGCAGGCCGAACTGGCGCTCGCAGGCCGGGTCCAGGTAGAGCATGGCCCAGGTGGCTTCGTTGAGCCGTTCGAAACGCAGCATGCCGAGCCGCGAGGGCACGGGTAACGGCGTGACGACCTCGGCCGCCACACGGCTGGCGGCATCGGGTTGGCTTTTCATCGAAGACTCGCTTGAAGAGGGAACGCGGCCTTGCGGCGGCGGCAGATTCGGCAAGGTTGCATCATGTCCCGAGGGCTGGCAAGCGGCCATGCGTGATGCTGTGTACGGGTTATCGGCTGTTGGGCCGGAAATGTTAGTTCGCCTTGAGAATTTTGGCGCCTGGGAAACCGAGCGCCGCCCGCGCGGCGCTCGATCTCCCCGGCGCCACAACCCTATCGGCGGACAAAAAAAAGCCCCGCCAATCGACGGGGTTGAGGTACGAGCGTGGCAGCTCGAAAAGGGTACTGCCCCTCGCAAGGAGGGGCAGCGGGCTGCCTTACAGCAGCATGGTGCGGATATCGCCCAGCACGTCGCCCAGGCGCTTGGTGAAGCGCGCGGCGGCTGCGCCGTTGATCACACGGTGATCGTAGGACAGCGACAGTGGCAGCATCAGCTTCGGCTGGAAGGCCTTGCCATCCCACACTGGCTGCATGGTCGCCTTGGAGACGCCCAGGATAGCCACTTCCGGCGCGTTGACGATCGGCGTGAAGCCGGTGCCGCCAATGTGGCCGAGGCTGGAGATGGTGAAGCAGGCGCCTTGCATCTCGTCGGCCGACAGCTTCTTGGTGCGGGCTTTTTCGGCCAGCGCAGCCGCTTCGGCAGCCAGTTGCAGCAGGCTCTTCTGGTCGACGTTCTTGATCACAGGGACCAGCAGGCCGTCTGGAGTGTCCACGGCGAAGCCGATGTGCACGTACTTCTTGCGGATGATGGCCTTGCCGCTTGGCGCCAGCGAGCTGTTGAAGTCTGGCAGTTCCTTGAGCAGGAAAGCACAGGCCTTGAGCAGCAGTGGCAGCACGGTCAGCTTCACGCCGGCCTTCTCGGCCACGGCCTTCTGCGCAACGCGGAAGGCTTCCAGCTCGGTGATGTCGGCAGAGTCGAACTGGGTCACGTGCGGCACGTTCAGCCAGCTGCGGTGCAGGTTGGCAGCACCGACCTGCATCAGGCGGGTCAGGGCCACTTCTTCCACTTCACCGAACTTGCTGAAGTCCACGGCAGGGATCGGCGGGATGCCGGCGCCGCCGGTTGCACCGGCAGCGGCCGGAGCTTCCTTGGCCTTCTGCATCATCGCTTTGACGTAAACCTGCACGTCTTCTTTCAGAATGCGGCCGTGCGGACCGGTGGCGGCAACAGCGCCCAGGTCGACACCGAATTCACGGGCCAGCTGACGAACGGCGGGGCCTGCGTGAACCTTGGCGTTGCTGCCAGCGGCCGGTGCGGTAGCAGCCGGTGCTGGGGCAGCAGCCGGGGCGGCAGCGGCGGGTGCGGCTGCCGGAGCAGCCTCAGCCTTGGCTGGCGCCGGGGCAGCAGCAGGGGCCGGAGCGGCAGCCGGGGCTGCGCCAGCGACCTTCAGCTTGAAGATCAGGTCGCCAGTGCCGACTTCGTCTTCCAGCTTGCACAGCACTTCTTCGACCACGCCAGCAGCTGGCGACGGGATTTCCATGGAGGCCTTGTCGGACTCCAGGGTAATCAGCGACTGGTCGGCTTCGACAGTGTCGCCGACCTTGACCAGCACTTCGATGATCTTGGCCTTGCCCGACGAGCCGATGTCCGGCACGTGGATGTCCTGCACGCTGGCGGCAGCCGGGGCTGCGGCTGGCGCAGGGGCGGCTTCGGCAGCAGGCGCCGGGGCAGCAGCCGGGGCCGGAGCAGCAGCGGCCGGAGCCTCAGGGGCCGCAGCAGCGGCGCCCTCGGCTTCCAGAACCAGCAGCTCGTCGCCTTCTTTCAGGCGGTCGCCCAGCTTTACTTTCAGTTCTTTGATGACACCGGCCTTGGGGGCCGGGATTTCCATGGAGGCCTTGTCGGACTCCAGGGTCAGCAGGCTCTGGTCAGCCTCGATACGGTCACCGACCTTGACGAACAGCTCGATGATTTCACCTTCACCGCTGCCGATGTCAGGTACGCGAATGAGTTCGCTCACTTAAAAATACTCCTCAGCAGTCCAGTGGGTTGCGCTTGTCCGGGTCGATACCGAACTTGACGATAGCGTCTGCAACAACCTTGGGTTCGATCTCGCCACGGTCAGCCAGGGCTTCCAGGGCAGCCAGCACCACGAAGTGGCGGTCGACTTCGAAGAAGTGACGCAGCTTCTTGCGGCTGTCGCTGCGACCGTAACCGTCGGTACCCAGGACCTTGAACTCTTTGCTCGGAACCCACTGGCGAATCTGCTCGGCGAACAGTTTCATGTAGTCGGTAGAGGCGATGACCGGGCCTTTGCGGCCGTTCAGGCACTGCTCGACATAGGTCTGCTGTGGCTTCTGGCCAGGCTTCAGGCGGTTGGCGCGTTCTACGGCCAGGCCGTCGCGGCGCAGTTCGTTGAAGCTGGTGACGCTCCACACGTCGGCACCGACGTTGAACTCTTCACGCAGGATTTTCGCCGCTTCGCGGACTTCGCGCAGGATGGTGCCGGAGCCCATCAGCTGTACGTGGTGCGCGGCTTCGCGGGTGTCTTCTTCCAGCAGGTACATGCCCTTGATGATGCCTTCCTCGACACCGGCCGGCATGGCTGGCTGCTGGTAGGATTCGTTCATCACGGTGATGTAGTAGAAGATGTCCTGTTGCTCTTCGGTCATCTTCTTCATGCCGTCCTGGATGATCACCGCCAGCTCGTAGCCGTAGGTTGGATCGTAGGTGCGGCAGTTCGGGATGGTGCCCGCCATCATGTGGCTGTGACCGTCTTCGTGCTGCAGGCCTTCACCGTTCAGGGTGGTACGGCCGGCGGTACCGCCGATCAGGAAGCCACGGGTGCGGCTGTCGCCAGCGGCCCAGGCCAGGTCGCCAATGCGCTGGAAGCCGAACATCGAGTAGAAGATGTAGAACGGCAGCATCGGCTGGTTGTGGCAGCTGTACGAGGTACCGGCAGCGATGAACGACGACATGGCGCCGGCTTCGTTGATGCCTTCTTCGAGGATCTGGCCCTTCTTGTCCTCGCGGTAGAACATCACCTGGTCTTTATCGACTGGCTCGTAGAGCTGGCCGACCGACGAGTAGATGCCCAGCTGGCGGAACATGCCTTCCATACCGAAGGTACGGGCTTCGTCCGGGATGATCGGGACGATGCGCTGACCGATTTCCTTGTCCTTGACCAGCTGCGCCAGAATGCGCACGAAGGCCATGGTGGTGGAGATTTCGCGGTCGCCCGAGCCGTCCAGGATCGCTTTCAGCGTTTCCAGTGGCGGGGTCGGTACGCTGAAGCTCTTGGCGCGGCGCTGTGGCACGAAACCGCCCAGGGCAGCACGGCGCTCGGCCAGGTACTTGGCTTCGGCAGAACCTTCTTCCGGCTTGAAGAACGGCAGGTTCTCCAGGTCGGCATCCTTGACCGGGATGTCGAAGCGGTCACGGAAGTGACGCAGGCTGTCGACGTCGACCTTCTTGGTGTTGTGCGCGGTGTTCTTGGCTTCGCCGGCACCGGTACCGTAACCCTTGATGGTCTTGGCCAGGATGACGGTCGGCTGGTCTTTGTGGTTGACCGCCTGGTGGTACGCCGCGTAGACCTTGTACGGGTCGTGGCCGCCACGGTTGAGCTTCCAGATCTCGTCGTCGGACAGGTCTTCGACCATGGCCTTGAGCTCTGGGGTGTTGAAGAAGTTCTCACGAACGTACGCGCCGTCTTTGGCTTTGTAGTTCTGGTACTCGCCGTCGATGACTTCGTCCATGCGGCGCTGCAGGGCACCGTTGGTGTCCTTGGCGAACAATGGGTCCCAGAAACGGCCCCAGACAACCTTGTTGACGTTCCAGCCACCGCCACGGAACACGCCTTCGAGTTCCTGGATGATCTTGCCGTTGCCGCGAACCGGGCCGTCGAGGCGCTGCAGGTTGCAGTTGATGACGAAAATCAGGTTGTCCAGCTTCTCGCGGCCGGCCAGGGCGATTGCGCCCAGGGATTCCGGCTCGTCGCACTCGCCGTCGCCCATGAAGCACCAGACTTTCTGCTTGCCGGCCGGGATGTAGCCGCGCGCTTCCAGGTACTTCATGAAGCGTGCCTGGTAGATGGCCTGGATCGGGCCCAGACCCATCGATACGGTCGGGAACTGCCAGAAGTCAGGCATCAGCCATGGGTGCGGGTACGAAGACAGGCCGTTGCCGTCCACTTCCTGACGGAAGTTGTTCATCTGGTCTTCGGTGATGCGGCCTTCCATGAAGGCGCGGGCGTAGATGCCTGGGGAGGCGTGGCCCTGGAAGAAGATCAGGTCGCCGCCGTGTTCTTCGGTCGGGGCCTGGAAGAAGTAGTTGAAGCCGATGTCGTACAGGGTGGCACTGGAGGCGAAGCTGGAGATGTGTCCGCCCAGGTCCGAGTCTTTCAGGTTGGTGCGCATGACCATGGCCAAGGCGTTCCAACGCACCATCGAGCGAATGCGGCGTTCCATGAACAGGTCGCCAGGCATGCGTGCTTCGTGGGTGACAGGGATGGTGTTGCGGTATGGCGTGGTGATCGCATACGGCAGCTGGGAGCCACTACGGGTGGCCAGCTCGCCCATACGGGTCATCAGGTAATGAGCGCGGTCTTCGCCTTCTTTGTCGAGGACCGACTCCAGGGCATCCAGCCATTCCTGGGTTTCGATTGGATCGAGGTCTTGCATGGCTTGCTCCAGGGCGGAAAGGCAACCAGAATCGATTGCCTGAAGTTGCGACTGGCCTTATGGGCAGACGTCGTGAATTCTTGGATTACCGGGGGTGTCTTCCGGCGCGTTGTAGTTTTACTACATTTGCTTTCGCATTTCATGCTTTTACACGACGCGAGTAGTAGTAAAACTACATTTGTGCGACGTTTGGTCGCACCTTGGCTTGTGAGGAAAAACGTTCATGTTGGTTGGCATTGTGTCGCGAACGGGTGGTTCTTGATGTTTGTTGCCAAGTTTTCGTTTTTTTCAGCTATTTCCAACTTTTGTACGACAGTCCAACCGTGGTCCGGCTTCCCCTTGGCCGCTTTTTCCCCTCTATTTCACGCCGATCAAGGATAGACCATGCGCCTGCCTTTGCCGTCCGATCTGCCCGCCATCCTTCAGCCACTGGTCGCTCGCAACCAGCAATTCCTCAGCGATGCGCTAGCGGCTCACCCTGAGCTCGACCTGAATGCCTGGAGCCCGCTGCACCGGCAGCAATTCGACCAGGTGGCCGCAGCCAGCGATTTTGTCCTGGGCCTGGCCCAGCGCGAGCCGGCCATGCTGTTCGGCCTGCTGACCAGTGGCGAACTGGAGCGTCGTTATGCGCCGGGTGAGCTGCGCGGGCACATCGCGGCGGTCGCCCAGGCGGCGCAAAGCGATGATGAGCTGGCGCGCAACCTGCGCCGCGAGCGCAACCGCCAGCAGTTGCGCATCATTTGGCGCGACATCACCCGTCAGGCGGAACTGAGTGAAACCTGCCGCGACCTGTCGGACCTGGCCGATGCCGCCATCGACGAAGCCTACCAATGGCTGTACCCGCGCCATTGCCAGCAGTTCGGCACGCCCATCGGCAACCGCAGCGGCCAGCCGCAGCACATGGTGGTGCTGGGCATGGGCAAGCTGGGGGCGGTGGAGCTGAACCTGTCGTCGGACATCGACCTGATCTTCGGCTTCCCCGAAGGCGGCGAAACCGAAGGGGTGAAGCGTTCGCTGGAAAACCAGGAGTTCTTCACCCGCCTGGGCCAACGGCTGATCAAGGCGTTGGACCCGGTTACCGTCGATGGTTTCGTGTTCCGCGTCGACATGCGCCTGCGCCCCTATGGTTCGGCCGGCGCACTGGTGCTCAGCTTCAATGCCCTGGAGCAGTACTACCAGGACCAGGGTCGCGACTGGGAGCGCTACGCGATGATCAAGGCGCGGGTGGTGGCGGGTGACCAGGCTGCCGGCGCACAACTGCAGGAGATGCTGCGCCCGTTCGTGTACCGCCGTTACCTGGACTTTTCCGCGATCGAAGCGCTGCGCACCATGAAGCAGTTGATTCAGCAGGAAGTGCGGCGCAAGGGCATGGCCGACAACATCAAGCTGGGTGCCGGTGGTATCCGCGAGGTTGAGTTCATCGCCCAGGCTTTCCAGCTGATCCACGGCGGGCGCGACCTGAGCTTGCAGCAACGGCCGTTGCTCAAGGTGCTGGCCACCCTCGAAGGCCAGGGTTACCTGCCGCCGGCGGTGGTCGCCGAGCTGCGCGAAGGTTATGAGTTCTTGCGTTATACCGAGCATGCCATCCAGGCCATCGCCGACCGCCAGACGCAAATGTTGCCAGAGGGCGAGACCGACCAGGCGCGGGTGGCCTACATGCTCGGTTTTGCCGACTGGCAGAGCTTCCACGACCAGTTGACCTATTGGCGTGGCCGTATCGACTGGCACTTCCGTCAGGTGATCGCCGACCCGGATGATGAAGACGGTGAAGGCGAACTGGTGGTGGGTGGCGAATGGTCGCCGCTGTGGGAACAGGCGCAGGATGAAGAAGCCGCTGGCCGGCAGCTGGAAGAGGCTGGCTTCAAAGAGCCTGTCGAAGCCTTGCGGCGTTTGGCGGGGCTGCGCTCAAGCCCGCAGTTGCGGTCGATGCAGCGCATTGGCCGTGAGCGGCTGGATGCCTTTATTCCGCGCCTGCTGGCCCAGGCGGTCGAGCACGATAATCCCGACTTGGTGCTGGAGCGTGTGCTGCCACTGGTCGAAGCCGTGGCGCGGCGTTCGGCTTACCTGGTGCTGCTGACCGAAAACCCGGGTGCCCTGCGCCGTCTGCTGACCTTGTGCGCCGCCAGCCCGTGGATTGCCGAGCAGATTGCGCTGTACCCGTTGCTGCTCGACGAACTGCTTAACGAAGGCCGCCTGTTCAGCCCGCCCCTGGCTCCCGAGCTGGCCAGCGAGTTGCGCGAACGCCTGACGCGCATCCCCGAGGATGACCTGGAGCAGCAGATGGAGGCGCTGCGCCACTTCAAGCTGGCCCACAGCCTGCGTGTGGCCGCGTCGGAAATCAGTGGCAACCTGCCGTTGATGAAAGTCAGCGACTACCTGACCTGGCTGGCCGAAGCCATCCTCGACCAGGTACTGGCCCTGGCCTGGCGCCAGACCGTGGCCCGCCATGGCCAGCCCAAGCGCAGCGACGGCAGCCTCTGCGATCCGGGATTCATCATCATTGGTTATGGCAAGGTCGGCGGCCTGGAGCTGGGGCACGGCTCTGATCTGGACCTGGTGTTCATCCACGACGGCGACCCGCAAGAGGAAACCGACGGTGCCAAGCCCATCGACAGTGCGCAGTTCTTCACCCGGCTGGGCCAGCGCATCATCCACCTGCTGACCACCCAGACCAACTCGGGCCAGCTGTATGACGTGGACATGCGCCTGCGTCCGTCCGGCGCCTCCGGCCTGCTGGTGAGTTCGCTGGGCGCCTTCGAGCGCTACCAGCAGAACGAAGCCTGGACCTGGGAGCATCAGGCCTTGGTGCGGGCCCGCGTGCTGGTGGGCTGCAAGCAGGTTGGCGCGGCGTTCGAAGGCGTGCGTGCCAAGGTGCTGGGCCAGGCCCGCGACTTGGAAAAACTGCGCACCGAAGTGAGTGAAATGCGCGCCAAGATGCGTGACAACCTGGGGACCAAGGCCACGGCTGCGGGTACTGCGGCTAACGCGTTCGAGGCCGGTGTGCCCTTCGATATCAAGCAGGATGCCGGCGGTATCGTCGATATCGAATTTATGGTGCAATACGCGGCTTTGGCCTGGTCCCATGACCACCCGGCCATACTCCGATGGACCGATAACATCCGCATTCTGGAAGAACTGGAGCAGGCGAGTTTGATGCCGGCCAGTGACGCGGTGCTGTTGCGTGAAGTGTACAAGGCGTTCCGCTCAGCCTCGCACCGCCAGGCCCTGCAGAAGCAGGCCGGGGTGATCGACGCGGCGCAGTTTGCCGATGAACGCCGTCAAGTGCGGCGGATCTGGGGGGAACTGGGTTTGACCTGACGGCCCACCGTCCCCACAGGGGCTGTGATCAGCCATGGACTTGCCTGAGTGGTACACTGTCCGCCACATAGCCTGAATATAAAGAGGGGAGGCCAGGCTGTACCGCAGTCTGTAGCCTCCCCGAGCGTTTCTGGACTAAGCATGAGAATACTGATCATTGGCCCCAGCTGGGTCGGCGACATGGTGATGGCGCAGACCCTGTTCCAGTGCCTGAAACAGCAGCACCCCGACTGCGTGATCGACGTGTTGGCCCCCGAGTGGAGCCGGCCGATCCTGGAGCGCATGCCCGAGGTGCGCCAGGCCTTGAGCTTCCCGCTCGGTCACGGCGCGCTGGAGCTGGCCACGCGCCGGCGCATCGGCAAGTCCCTGGCCGGCCAGTACGACCAGGCCATCCTGCTGCCCAACTCGCTGAAGTCGGCACTGGTTCCGTTCTTCGCCGGTATCCCCAAACGCACCGGCTGGCGGGGCGAAATGCGCTTTGGCCTGCTGAACGATGTGCGCAAGCTGGACAAGGCCCGCTACCCGCTGATGATCGAGCGCTTCATGGCTTTGGCCTACGCGCCTGGTGCCGAGCTGCCGCAGCCGTACCCGCGCCCCAGCCTGCAGATCGAAGCGCAAAGCCGCGACGCCGCACTGGCCAAGTTCGGCCTGGAGCTGGACCGCCCGGTACTGGCGCTGTGCCCTGGTGCCGAGTTTGGTGAGGCCAAGCGCTGGCCGTCCGAGCATTACGCTGCCGTGGCCGACGCGATGATCCGTCAGGGCTGGCAGGTGTGGCTGTTCGGCTCGAAGAAAGACCACCCGGTCGGTGAGCAGATCCGTGACCGGTTGATCCCGGGTTTCCGTGAAGAGTCTTCCAACCTGGCCGGCGAAACCTCGCTGGCCGAGGCCATCGACCTGATGTCTTGCGCCCATGCCGTGGTGTCCAACGACTCCGGCCTGATGCACGTGGCCGCCGCGCTGAACCGCCCACTGGTGGCCGTATACGGCTCGACGTCGCCCGGATTCACCCCGCCGCTGGCCGACCAGGTGGAAGTGGTGCGCACCGGCATCGAGTGCAGCCCGTGTTTCGACCGTACCTGCCGCTTCGGTCACTACAACTGCCTGCGTCTGCTGGAGCCGGGCAAAGTCATTGCCGCCCTGCACAGCCTGAGCGGGCCGGACCTGATCGATACCGTGGCCGAGGTCGACTAAGTGCGGGTACTGATCATCAAGACCTCGTCGCTGGGTGATGTGATCCACACCTTGCCGGCGCTTACCGATGCCGCCCATGCCATCCCGGGCATCCGTTTCGACTGGGTGGTGGAAGAAGGCTTTGCCGAAATCCCCAGCTGGCACCCGGCGGTCGACCAGGTTATCCCGGTGGCCATCCGCCGCTGGCGCAAGAACCTCTGGCAAACCCTCAAGAGTGGCGAGTGGAAGGCGTTCAAGCAGCGTGTGCGCGAACGCCAATACGACCTGGTGATCGACGCCCAGGGCCTGGTGAAGTCGGCCTGGCTGACCCGCTACGTGAAGGCCCCCGTCGCCGGCCTGGACCGCTACTCGGCCCGCGAAGGCTGGGCCAGCCGCTTCTATGACCGGCGTCTGTCGGTTGCCACCGGCCAGCATGCGGTGGAGCGGGTACGCCAGTTGTTCGCCATGGCCTTGGCCTACGACTTGCCGGAAGGCATCGGCAACTACGGCCTGGACCTGGACCGCCTGCAGCTGCCGCCGGCTGCGCCCTATGTAGTGTTCCTGCATGGCACCACCTGGGCAACCAAGCATTGGCCTGAAGCTTATTGGCGCGAACTGGCCGAGCGCATGGGCCGGCGCAAGCTGGAAGTACGTCTGCCTTGGGGTAACCCGGCCGAGAAGGCGCGCGCCGAGCGCATCGCCCAGGGCTTGAACAACTGCCAGGTACTCCCCAAATTGAACCTTGCCGGCGTTGCCCGCGTGCTGGCAGCGGCTAAAGCCTGCGTGGCGGTCGATACTGGCCTTGGCCACCTGGCCGCAGCACTCGATGTACCCACCATTTCGCTGTTCGGCCCGACCAACCCGGGCCTGACTGGTGCCTACGGACGGACCCAGATTCACCAGGCCAGTGACTGGCCTTGCGCTCCCTGCCTGCAGAAGAAGTGCACCTACAAACCGAGCGCCGATGACCTGCGCCGATTCGATCTGAAACGCGAGTGGCCGCTGTGCTTCACTCGCCTGAATCCCGAGCATGTGGCGGGCCGCTTGAGCGCGTTGCTGCTGGCTGAGGATGTCCGTTGATGCAACTGGCTTTCGTGCTTTACAAATATTTCCCCTTCGGCGGGCTGCAGCGCGACTTCATGCGCATTGCCCTGGAATGCCAGAAGCGGGGCCACCAGATCCGTGTATACACGCTGATCTGGGAAGGTGACATTCCCCCGGGCTTTGAAGTGCTGGTGGCGCCGGTGAAGGCGATTTTCAACCACCGCCGTAACGAGAAGCTCAGCGCCTGGATGGCCGCCGACCTGGCCAAGCGCCCGGTCGACCGCCTGATCGGCTTCAACAAGATGCCGGGGTTGGACGTGTACTACGCCGCCGACGGTTGCTTCGAAGACAAGGCGCAGACCCTGCGTGGCGGCCTGTACCGCCGCTGGGGCCGTTACCGGCACTTTGCCGAGTACGAGCGTGCGGTATTCGCCAAGGACGCGCACACCGATGTGCTGATGATTTCCGAAGTGCAGCAGCCGCTGTTCATCAAGCACTACGGCACCCCGGTGGAACGCTTCCATCTGCTGCCGCCAGGCATTTCCCAAGACCGCCGTGCGCCGGCCAATGCCGCTGAAATTCGCGCCGAGTTCCGCAAGGAATTCAACCTGGGCGATGACGACCTGCTGCTGGTGCAGATTGGCTCGGGCTTCAAGACCAAGGGTGTGGACCGCAGCCTCAAGGCGCTGGCCGCACTGCCTTCGGCCCTGCGCAAACGCACTAGGCTGATGGTGATCGGCCAGGACGACCCCAAGGTGTTCCACCTGCAAAGCGCCACCCTGGGCCTGGGCGACCAGGTGCAGTTCCTCAAGGGCCGCAGCGACATCCCGCGCTTCCTGCTGGGTGCCGATTTGCTGATTCACCCGGCCTACAATGAGAACACCGGTACGGTGCTGCTCGAAGCGCTGGTGGCCGGCCTGCCGGTGCTGGTGTCCAAGGTGTGCGGTTACGCCCACTACATTGCCGAGGCCGACTGCGGCCTGGTGCTGGACGAGCCGTTCGAACAGGTCCAGCTCAATGGCTACCTGCAACGCATGCTCGAAGACTCGCAGGCCCGCGCCAGTTGGTCGCGCAACGGCCTGGCGTTCGCTGAAACCGCTGATCTGTACAGCATGCCGCAGCATGCTGCCGACGTGATCCTGGGGCAGAAAACCGCATGAAGCTGATAGTGGCCGAGCCCTTCAAACGCCTGTGGGCCGGGCGAGATGCCTTCGACGCCGTCGAGGCGCTGCAAGGCGAGGTCTATCGCGAACTGGAAGGGCGCCGCACGCTGCGTACCGAGGTGGAGGGCGAAGGGTTTTTCGTCAAGATCCACCGCGGCATCGGCTGGGGCGAGATCTTCAAGAACCTGTTCACCGCCAAGCTGCCGGTGCTCGGTGCCGGCCAGGAATGGCAGGCCATCCAGCGCCTGCACGAGGTGGGCGTGCCGACCATGACCGCCGTCGCCTATGGCGAGCGCGGCAGCAACCCGGCTACGCAGCACTCGTTCATCATCACCGAGGAACTGGCGCCGACTATCAGCCTGGAAGATTTCAGCATCGACTGGGTCAAGCAGCCGCCCGCGCCACGCCTGAAGCGCGCGCTGATCGCCGAAGTGGCGAAGATGACCGGTGGCATGCACCGCGCCGGGGTCAACCACCGCGACTGCTACATCTGCCACTTCCTGCTGCACACCGACCGCCCGGTGACGGCGGATGACTTCAAACTGTCGGTTATCGACCTGCACCGTGCCCAGACCCGAGCGAAAATCAGCCGCCGCTGGCGCGACAAGGACCTGGCCGCGCTGTACTTCTCGGCGCTGGACATCGGCCTGACCCAGCGCGACAAACTGCGCTTTTTGCGGGGTTACTTCCAGCGCCCACTGCGGCAAATCCTGAAGGACGAAGCCCGTTTGCTCGCCTGGCTGGACCGCAAGGCGCAGAAACTCTATGACCGCAAGCAACGCTATGGGGATGCACTCTGATGGCGGGTTGGACACTGGCGCCAGGCTATGAACACCTGGCGGCGGACTTCGGCAGCCTCGATGCGGTATTTGCCCTCCAGGGCGAGCGCCTGACCCGCGACCCGCTCAGCGAGGTGGTGCGCATCGAGCGTGACGGGGTCAACTACTACGTCAAACGCTACACTGGGGCCGGCAAGCACATGCGCCGCTACTTGGGCCGACCACGCATCAAGGCCGAATGGCAGAACCTCAAGCAGTTCGCCAAGTGGGGTATTCCCACTGCCGAAGTGGTGGCGTGGGGGCTTGAGCGCAATGGCCTGGCTTTTGGCCGTGGGGCGATGATCACCCGCGAGCTGCCGCGCACCGAAGACCTGTCGGCGCTGGCTGAACGCAACGATGCACGCTTGGCCGACCGGGCCTGGGTCGATCACCTCAGCCGCCAGCTGGCGCGCCATACCCGGGTGATGCACGAGCACCGCTTTGCCCATAACGACCTGAAGTGGCGCAACCTGCTGGTCGATGACCAAGGCACGCTATTCTTCATCGACTGCCCTACCGGCGACTTCTGGCGCGGCTTCATGTGGCGGCACCGGATGATCAAGGACCTGGCCTGCCTGGACAAAGTGGCCAAATACCACCTGTCGGCCACCCAGCGCCTGCGCTTCTACCTGCAATACCGTGGCCGCGACCGGCTGAATGTGCGTGACAAGAAGCGCATTCGCCAGGTGCTGGGCTTTTTCGAGGGAAGGGAATGACCGATTACCTGGCCAGCGCGGACCTCGCGCTGCTCAAACGCCATGGCCTGGACGACTTCGAGGCGCTGTGGGCGCTGCAACTGGATGCCGTGGACGAACCCAACACGGGCCGTGGCGGCTGGAGCAGCGTGTTCCGCCTGGAACTCGAAGGCAAGGGCTACTACCTCAAGCGCCAGAGCGACTACCTGACCCGCACCCTGCACCGACCGTTCGGCGAGCCGACCTTCGCGCGAGAATTTCGCAACATCAGCCGCTACCAGAAGCTGCACATTCCGGCCTTGCAGGCGGTGTTCTATGGTGAGCGCAAGCAAGGCGGCAAACACCGGGCCATCCTGATGACCCGTGCCCTGGACGAATGGGCCGACCTCGACAGCCTGCTGGCCCAATGGCCGCAGCTAGGCGATGGCGAACGCACCGGCATCCTGCAGGCGTGTGGCCAGCTGGCGCGCACCCTGCACAGCGCCGGCCAGGTGCATGGCTGCTTCTACCCCAAGCACATCTTCCTGCGCCAACGCCGCGATGGCTGGGACGCGCAACTGATCGACCTGGAAAAGACCCGGCCTTTGCTGTTCGGCATGCGCGACCGCCTCAAGGACCTGGAGCCGCTGCTGCGCCGCGCCCGGGCCTGGAGCGAGGCCGATGTGCGCACGCTGCTGGCGACCTACCTGGCGCAGCCGGCTGACAGCACACTGGTCGACACCTGGCGGCAACGCCTGACGCAACGCCGTCGTGAAAAAGAGGCCCGCTGATGCGTTTGTCTGAACTGAAGGACGCCGGGCGAAGCCCGTCGTTACCCCTGAGTATCACCCTGGCCGACGCAGCCGGCAGCGCCGACCTACAACTGCTCAGCCTGTTGCGCGTGCTGCCGGGCCAGCGCTATGTGGGCGCTGGCGTCTGGCGCGGTACCCCGGTGCTGGCCAAGTTGCTGGTAGGCGGTAGCGCCGCCCGGCATTTCCAGCGTGAGCTACAAGGCGTGAAGCTGCTGGCCGAACAGGGGCTGACCACGCCGAAGCTGCTGGCTGACGGCCTCAAGGAAGGCGAGGGTGGCTGGCTGCTGTTCGAATTCCTCGACGGCGCCGAAAGCCTCGCCGATGCCTGGGCTGCGGTGGAAAACCTGCCGGTGCTATCTGACGAGCAACACCTGGTGCTGGGCGAAGCGCTAACGGCTGTCGCGCAGATGCACGCTAAGGGCCTGTGGCAGGAAGACCTGCACCTGGACAACTTGCTGCGCCACGGCGGTAAGCTGTACCTGATCGATGGCGCTGGCATCAAGGCCGAAACGCCTGGCCAGCAGCTGTCGCGCCCACGCGTGCTGGAAAACCTCGGCGTGTTCTTCGCCCAGCTACCCAAGCGCCTGGAGCCGTTCATCGAAGAACTGCTGGTGCATTACCTGCTGGCCAATGCCGAACATGCACTGCCGATGGAGGCCTTGCAGAAGCAGGTGGACAAGGTGCGCAACTGGCGCCAGAAGGATTACCTGGAAAAGGCCGGCCGCGAGTGCAGCCTGTTCAGCGTCGAGCGCACCCTGTCGGGCTTGCAGGCGATTCGCCGCAGCGAGGTCGATGCCATGCAACCTGTGCTGGCGCAGGCTGATGCGTTGATCGACCAGGGCCACCTGTACAAGACCGGAGGTGCTGCCAGCGTGGCGCGGATCGAGGTCAATGGCCGCCAGCTGGTGCTCAAGCGCTACAACATCAAGAACACGGCGCACTGGTTCAAGCGCTTCTGGCGCCCGAGCCGTGCCTGGCATTCGTGGATCGAAGGCCACCGCCTGGAATTTCTCGACATCGCCACACCCAAGCCGCTGGCGGTGCTGGAACAGCGGGTGATGGGCCTGCGCAGCCGCGCCTACCTGGTCACCGAGTATGTCGATGGCCCGGACCTGACGGCCTGCTTCGCGCCCTATGTGGAGAGCGGCGAGGCCCCCGAGGAACAGGTGGATGCCCTGGTGCACGTGATGCAGCAGCTGATTCGCGAACGCATCAGCCATGGCGACTTCAAGGGCCATAACCTGTTCTGGGACAACGGCCAGTGGTCATTGATCGACCTGGATGCCATGTGCCAGCACGCCACCCAGCTCAGCTTCGCCCCGGCCTACGCCCGGGACCGGGCGCGGCTGTTACGCAACTGGCCGAGTGGCAGCGCTTTGCATCAGCGGCTGGACCGGCTGCTGCCCAAGCTGGCCGAATAGCCCGAGGGTAACGCCAGCCAGTCGCTGCCGCGGCCGGTCTGGCGAACCCGGATGCGCCATTCACCCTCCTGGTGGCGCAGCACCGCCCAGGCAGGCACGACACCAGACAAGCCAGCGGGCAACACCAGGTGATAGTGGCCAGGCAGCAGGTGGCGGCGTACTGGCAACTGATGGTTATGCAGTTGCAGGTACTGTGTGCTGTCGTGGTTGAACAGGTGTTCGTCTTCAATCGCTACGGTGCCCTTGAGCGGTGTTGCTAGCCGGCACTGTTCGAGCAGTTGCGTGATGTCTGGCAAACCGTCATGCCAGCGTACGGGAGAGTCCACTACCCAGTTGCCATCCTGACTGCGCTTGATCGGCAGTTTCAGGTACGCATAAGGCTGGTCGGGATCGGTGGCTCGCCAACGGGTGCCGTCAAAACTGACATTGAAGTAGCGGCCCAGGTTATCCCGCACGAAGTACTGGGTCAGCCCGGGGCTGGCCGACAGTTGTTCATAGACGGCCTCACCATGTACCGAGTCGATCCGGTAGCGCAACCTGGCAAGGTCCGGCGCGGTTTCGTAGTGTTTAGGTAGCGGTATCGGCGGCGGTTTGGGCAGCCCCCGCAAAGCACGGCGCATCAAGCTGGAACCTGCCATATCGTTCAGCCCGGCGGTGGCATGGCCGAGAGCAGCCACGGCATGGTGCAAGGCGCCCGCATGGTCGTCGTGGTCGAACGCTTCGAAGCCATCCCATATGGAAATCGCCATACGGCCAAATGCCAAGGCGACCAAAGTCCGTTGCGGCAGTACGAAGGTGACAATGTCCAGCACCAGCCGCAGCACATTGACCGAGAACTCCCCTAGCAGCTCCTGATTGCTGCGGGTGACGGAGTCGGTGTGCGCGATCAGATTTCTGACCTCGGCCCGGTAGAGTGCCTGATACAGATCGCCAGTGATGGTTTGCCGTGTAATGGATGCACCACCTACCCGCCCCTTGAGCAACCGCGCCTTGAGCTTTTTGCTGCTGGCCTGCGGCAGGCGCTGGACCAGGTAGTCCTGCAACCTCAGGTCACCGCGAATAGCCCGGATCAACGCTTTGATGTCGCGGTACTCACGCCAATAGCGCCTGTCCGGGACGTCAGGGCAATGAACGACGATTCGATTCGAGTTCTCTGGCGAGACGAGCAGCAAAACCCCCATCAATGTATCGCCGTGTACGAGCAGTTGCTGAACGATCACCTGTTGCTCGTTGTAATGTGGGCGTGCATGGCTGTCGGGGTTGCGGATGAGCGTACTGGCCCAGCCATACCCCTGCGCGAAAGTGTCGGCGAGAAAATGGCCTACATAGCGCGCTTTTACCGCTTCGGCATTCAGGCGGGCGCGGTAGACCTGTGTGTATGCCGCCTGGCGCCATCGGCCCTCTGGCGAGTCGAGCAATTGCGTGTGCAGGTAAGCCTTGTAACCGCTGCCGGCATTCAGGCGCCGTACGATCTGTTTTACCCGCAATGGCGTGAGCGCGGGCAAGGGTTGATCACCGTGAAGATAGACCCGGGCAGTCAGCCAGTAGTCCACATCGAACCAGCTGATGTTCAGCAGCGCCAGTTCGTCGAGGCGGTAGGTGTGATTCACCAGTTCGACGGTACCGCCCACCTGTTGTCGGCTGACCACCGGAATGTAGCCCACTGTGCTGCCCAGCGGGAGAGGGTTCACGATCGGCCCTACCTGGCGGGCAAGGGTGACGCTGATGGTGATATCACGCGGATCGCAGTCCAGGCCCGGGTCACGTTGCAGGTACTCGCGCAGGCGCACGTTTACCCACTGCAGCAGCGAATGCTGCTGGCTGAACTGTTCCAAAGTCAGAATGCCAGGCGCACTGGCCGCTTCGATGGCCATCACCTGTTCTTGCATGGCCTGCATGATGTGAGCGACACCTTGCTGCGATGCGGTGCGCAGCCAATTGGGCATGTGCTTCTCCAGCAGCAGGCCGTAGCGGTTGGCCAGTGGGCCACGGCTACCGACGGCTCTGCGTATGTCGAGTGCTGGGGCAAGCGCGTTGTCCAGCTGCTCGATATCACGCTGCTTGCCTTGCTTCCATGCAAGTTGCCAGGCATGGCTCAAGTGCCTTGATTGGGCGTCACGCAAGGTAGAGGCCAGGTAGCCGGCCACGTCCTCGGTATACCAGTCATAACGTAAACGCGCCGCGCAACGCGCGCTTTGCTGGTCAGCAGGGGTAATCATGAGCTTGAGCAGGTGCTCGCTCTGCTGCGGATCTTCCAGGCGCTCGCATACCTCCTTGTGGAGATCGTTCAGGTTGTCGAAGGCTTCGATGCCGTGAGCGATACTGCACAATAGTGCTCGGCCAACCGGTTCAGGGTGCTCAAGCGTACGTCCTTCAGCCCCCTGCTCGGTAATCACCAGAAAACCCGGCACATGGCTGCGCCAGTTGGGGTCAGTGCTGGTTAGCAACAGGCGGTAGACCTGAGGGCGTGCGGTGACGGGCAAGTGCCGCCGCTGCCAAGGTTGTGGCAGTTCCAGGCATGTCCTGAGCAGTTGGGCATGCGCTGCAGACAGGGTCTGATCGGTAGTGCGCAAGCGAATTTCCGCATCCAGCTGGTCGCGGAACAACACTGCCAGGCTGACAGCACGCGTCAGCCCTTTGCTGTTGCGCTCCAGCCAGTACGCTGCCTGGCGCGCATGCAGTTGCTGACGAATGGTTTGGCAGAAGCTGCCGATACGGCTGCTGAAATCGGGAGGTAGGCTAAGTGCCGGGTAGTCGACATGCCTGATGCGGCTACCCGCAGGCAGACGAAAAGTGCCACCGTCGAACAGATGGAATCCCACCAGTTGCAATAGGTGATGCGTACCGAAAAACAGCGTGCGCGCACTGATGGAGAGGCCCGGGAACAGTTGGGCAAGCGTCAGATCAAGGCTGTGCTCGACGCCATGAATGGGGGGTAGCAGTGCATCAAGCTGGTTATCCAGCGTGTGAAAATGCGGCTGGGTGGTCATGGTCCGGCTCCTGTTGCGAAGGCGGACCATGCTGCGCCAGGGCGCCAGGATGGCGGTGTTAGCCGGCTACCTCAGCGGCGCCACAGGCCGCGTATCGAGAACCATGCCGGTAGGCCGAGCCCGAGCCAGGATAGCCCATCCCACCAGCCATCACCCAGCAAGGCGGCGAACAGCCCCAGGGCTCCCAGCAAGGCGATCAGCGCCGGCCAGGCAAAAATGCGCAAGGCGGGTTGCGACGAGTGGCTCATGCGCGTGCCTCCTTGGGTTTGCGTTGCTTGCCCCACCACAGGTACAGGCCGCTGCCGAGCACGATGATGGTCAGCACATCGAGCACCGCCCAGAGGAGTTGCATCGGGCGCCCGCCGTAATCGCCAAAATGCAAGGGTTGCGACAGGCCCATGGCGTCCATGTACCAGGGGCGTTCGCCGACCGCTGTAACTTCCAGGGTACGGGCATCGATCAACACGGGTGTGAACAGGTGCGAGCTTAGGTGCGTGGCACCGTTCATGAACACGGCATAGTGGTGTTCACTGGAAAAGCGTGTGCCGGGGAAGGCGATGAAGTCCGGGCGCATGCCGGGGGCAGCCTGTTCGGCAATCTCCAGCAGGCGTGTGGCGGGCGCGCGCTCGGTGAGCGGCGGGGCGTCGCGGTAAGGCGCCACCATGGCGGCCAGGCTGTCGTTGCGCCAGGCGGCGATGACCAGGTCGGACAGGGCGCTGATTACGCCGGTCACGCCTACCGTGAGTGCCCAGGCCAGGGTTACCACGCCGATCAGGTTATGCAGGTCGAGCCAGCGCAGGCGACGGGATTTTTCGTGGCGTACCGTGCCGAAGTCCAGACGGCGCATGAACGGCGCATAGAGCACGGTGCCGGAGACGATTGCGAGGATGAACAGTACGCCCATGAAGGCTAGCAGCAGCTTGCCGGGCAGGCCGGCGAACATGTCCACATGCAGGCGCAGCATCACCATCATGAAACCGCCATTGGCGGCCGGCATGGCCACGGCTTCGCCGGTGCGGGCGTCGAGCATGAAGGTGTGCGACAAGTTGGGGTCGGTGCCAGCAGTGGCGGCGGTGATGGCGACCACGCCATTGGGTTCGTCTTTGTCGTAGCCGAAGTACTGCATGACCTCGCCGGGGCGGTGCTGCTCCGCTTTCAGTACAAGCTGTTGCAGGTCGAGGTGTGGGGTACCTGCGGGCATTTCACGCAATTGCGGGGCGTCGCCAAGCAGATGTTCGAGTTCGTGGTGGAAAATCAGCGGCAGACCGGTGAGCGCCAGCAACAGCAGGAACAGGGTGCAGACCAGGCTGCTCCAGGTGTGGATCACGGACCAGCGGCGGATGGTCGGGCTTTTCATCACGGTACCGTTTTTTGTCTGTTGGAACAGGGGGCCGCAAAGCGGCCCCCGTTCACTCAGAACTTGTAATTGACGCTGGCGACCACGTTGCGTTCGTCGCCGTAGTAGCAGTAGTACCCGTCGCACGTCGACAGGTAGTCCTTGTTGAACAGGTTTTTCGCATCTACGGCCACGGTGACACCTTTGAGTGTGCTGTTCAGGCGGCCCAGGTCGTAATGTACGGAGGCGTCGTACACAGTGTACGAGCCCACATGGCCCCAGTCGGTGTTCGTGGTGTTGCCGTAGGTGTCGCCCACATAGCGCACGCCAACGCCTACGCCAAAGCCGTCCAGCGCCCCGCTGTGCCAGGTGTAGTCGGCCCAGGCAGTGGCCTGGTTACGCGGAACCTGCGCCATGCGCTTGCCTTTCTCTTCACGGGTGCCTTTGGTGATTTCGCTGTCGTTGTAGGTGTAGGAGCCCACCAGCTTGAGGTTTTCGCTCACATCCGAAGTAGCCTCAAGCTCAAGGCCTTTCACGCGCACTTCGCCAACCTGGCGGGTGACGCCACCCTCGGTCACCGACATGTTCTGCTGCGTCAGGTCGAATACCGCTGCGGTGAACAGGCTTTTGCTGCCTGGCGGTTGGTATTTGATACCCAGCTCGTACTGCTTGCCTTCGGTCGGCTTGAATGCATCGGTGCTATTGACGGTTGACCCGGTAGCGGCCTGGAACGACTCGGCATAGGAGATGTATGGCGTCAGCCCGTTATCGAATACATAACTGAGCGCTGCGTTACCACTGAACTTCTTGTCGCGCTGGGTATTGGTGGCGTCGCCCTGATTGTGGAAGGTGGTGCCGGTATGCACCCAGTCCTCACGACCACCCAGGGTCAGGCGCCAGTTGTCCAAGGCCATCTGGTCTTGGGCGTACAGGCCGGTCTGCTGGGTTTTCTGATCGTAGTCGTACATGTCGAAGTACTGAACGTTCGAGAAATCCTGGCCGTATATCGGGTTATGGATATTGCTTGATGGCACGCCGGCCGAGCCCCAACGCCAGCGAGCGTTGCTGTCCGAGCGCTGATGGTCGAGGCCCAGCAGCAGGGTATGGGAGAGTTGGCCAGTCTGGAAGTCGGCCTGGAAGTTGTTATCCACTGCGAACTGGGAGATATCTTCTTCGACGATACCGGCAGTACGTTGCACGGTGCCATCGGCGCTGACGGCCTCGTCCGGTCCGGCTGGCCAGATCGAGCCACCGGCGGTAATGCCCTTGAAGTCCAGTTCGTTGCGCGCATAGCGCAGGTTCTGGCGGAACTGCCAGGTGTCATTCAGGCGGGTTTCGAACGCATAGCCGAGGTGGTAGTAGGTGCGGTCGTAGGACTCCCAATCTGGATCACCCAAGTTCTTGTGGTGAGAAATCTTGCCCGCCGGGCTGTCCAGCTTGGTGCCTTGCAGAGGCAAGAACTGGCCAGTAATACCCGTATCATCGCGGGTGTACTGGGAGATGAAGGTCAGCTTGGTGTCGTCGTTGATGTTCCAGGTCAGGCTGGGCGCGATGTTATAGCGCTTGTCCGGTATATGGTCGATCGGCGAGCCGCTGTCACGCACGGTACCGCTCACCCGGTACAGGAACTGGCCTGCATTGTCGAGCTTGCCGGTGCTGTCAAAATTGATCTGCTTGTGATTGTTGCTGCCAACCTGGGCTTCGATTTCATGGCTGCTTTCCAGTTGCGGCCGACGGCTGGTCATGTCCAGCAACCCGCCTGGCGGGGTCTGGCCGTACACTGATGAAGCCGGGCCGCGCAGCACGGCGATGCGCTCCAGGTTCCAGGGTTCGATTTTGGGGGTGGCGTAGTTCCCCTTGGGTAATGGCAGGCCATCGAGGAACTGGGTGGGCACAAAACCACGTACCAGCAACCAGTCGCTGCGCGAGTCGGAGCCGTAGCCGCTGCTCTGCACGCCTGCCGTATAGCGCAGGGCATCATTCAGGCTGAGTACTGGCCGATCTTCCATCTGCTGCCGGGTGATCACGGTTACCGAGCGGGGTAGTTCGGCGATGGCAGTGTCTGTCTTGGTGCCTGCTGCCGTGCGGGTTGCGGTGTAACCCTCAACCGCCCCCCAGGCGCTTTCATAATTGGCTGTAGCGTTGATCGCTGTTTCTGGTAACGCCAGTGTCCCTTCCGGCGTAGCCACCAGGCTGTAGCTGCCCACGCTGCTTTGTTGCAGTTGCAGGCCAGTGCCGCGCAAGGCGGCTTGCAGGGCACCTAGGCCGTCGTACTGGCCGGTCACCGGGGCCGAGGAGCGGCCGTTGACCAACGCCGGGTCGATGGCCAGGGCGATACCGGCCTGGCTGGCGATCTGGTTCAGGGTGGTGGCCAGCGGGGCGCTGGGCAGGTCATAGGCGCGCGCAGCGGATTGCTCGGCGGCGCACAGGACAGGGCTGGCCAATGGCGCGGCTACGGCGATGGCAAGGGCCATCAGGCTAGGGCGCAAGATACGATCAACAGCACGGGACATGCAGTGGCTCCTGGACGGATAAGTGCTAACTGCTTCCTTGCCGAGCGAGATTTGAAAAGTGACAGGGCTGATCTGAAAATTATCGAGCAGTATTTTTGGCTTTCGGCCTTACTTCCGTACCACGTTCACCCACCACTGGGTATGCCGCTCGATTTTCACAGGCAAAGCCGGCACCAGTGATGCCAGCGCCAGGTCGGTGTCGGTCAGTGGGAAGCTGCCGGTCACGCGCAGGTCGGCGACCTTGGCGTCCACCCCGAGGTGGCCACTGCGGTACTGGCCCAGCGCGGCCAGCAGGTCGCCCAGGCGCACGTTGTCGACCACCAGCATGCCCCGGGTCCAGGCATCGGCACCGGCGGGCACCGTGCCGATCTGGCCAAGGCCGTTGGCGTTCATCAACACTTGCTGGCCTTCACGCAGCACCTGCTCGTCGCCACTGTTATGCGGCATGGCCGCAACCGAGGCTTGCAGCACTTCCAGGCGCGTACCGTCGGCCTCGCGGCGTACCAGGAAGCGCGTGCCCAGTGGCCGCAGGCGACCATCGTCGGTGCGTACCAGCAGCGGACGCGGGTCCTGGTGGCCGGTTTCGACCGAAATTTCGCCTTGGTGCAGCACGATCACCCGTTGCTCGCCTGCGTAGTCGATATCCACGGCGGTGTGGGTGTTCAGGCTCAGCAATGTGCCGTCTTGCAGGCGCAAGGTACGCAACTCGCCAGTCGCGGTGCGCTGGTCGGCCAGCCAGTAGCTGGGTGCCAGCGACGGGGCGCCGACCCAGGCCAGCAGTGAACCGAGCAGGAACATCCCGGCCAGTCCGCCGCCAACCTTGCCGATTCGGCGCCGCATGCTGACGCGCGACTGCAGCAGGGCCTGGCGTGCCGGGCCGGCCGCCGCGCTGACGCGTTGGTCCATGGCGCCGAGCTGGCGCCAGGCCCGCGCGTGTTCTTCACTGGCGGCATGCCATCGCGTGAATTCGTTGCGTTCATCCGGTGTGCCGCTGGCGTCGCCGAGGCTGAGTTTCCAGGCGATGGCGGCTTCAAGTACCCGGGACGAAACCGGCGCGTTGCTCACGTCGGCTCCCCGTACAGGGCCACGTAGCACTGGCGCATGCCTTGGGCGATGTACTGGCGCACCCGCGATACCGAAACGCCCAGGCGCTCGGCGATCTCCGCATGGCCCATACCGTCCAGACGGTTGTGCAGGAACGCCGCGCGGGCCTTGCTCGACAGCTTGCCCAGCAGGCGGTCGATGGCCTTGAGGTCTTCGAGGATCAGGTGCTGCACTTCGGGCGAGGGCTGTTCGGCTTCCGGGATCAGCGCCAGCTCGGCCAGGTAGGCCTGTTCCAGCGCCGCACGGCGGAAGTGGTCGAACATCAGCCCCTTGGCCACGGCGGCGAGGAAAGCGCGGGGTTCGCGGGGGGTGTCCAGCTGCTCGCGGCCGAGCAGGCGCACGAAGGTGTCCTGGCTCAAGTCTTCGGCACGTTGGCGGCAGGCCATGCTGCGTTGCAGCCAGGCGAGCAGCCAGCCGCGATGGTCGCGGTACAGCGCACCGACCAGATCGGCGTGTGGGCTCTGTGCAGAAGACAAGCAGCGTCCCCCCGGAACGTATGCATTAACTAACGATAATTATTCGCGATTGTTGCAGAGGGGAGGGGGTGGGTGCAATGGACGCTTATCGGATTGCCATCATGGAAAAGGCTGATGGCCCAATCGCCGGCAAGGCCAATACAAATCTACAGACCGTGACTGTGCACGTTGCGCCTACGCCACCCACGCAACCGCTGCTCCAGCTGCAAAGGGCTGTCCAGCTGCTGGCGCCGGGCCTGGCTGAACAAAATCAGCGCCAGTTCAGCCGTAACCTGAGCATCGGCACTGGCATGGTGGCGCTCTTCCACCTGCAAGCCAAACCGCGCGACCCAGTCATCCAGCCCGGCCTCGCGCAGCACGGTGTCGGGGTTAAGCATCGGCGCCAGTTCGGCCACATCGAGGAACGGTGACTGCAAGCGGTAACCCAGGCTTTCCTTCAGCGCCCGCGCCAGCATGCGTTGGTCGAATGGCGCGTGAAACGCCAGTACCGGGCTGCTGCCAATGAAATCGAGCAAATCCAGCAAGGCCTCGGCCGGGTCGCAACCGGCGGCCAAGGCACTAGGGCCCAGGCCGTGAATCAGCACGCTGGCGTTGATTTTCTGCAAAGGCCTGTGCAGGGTACGTTCGAACTGTTGCGCAAAGTCGATGGCACCGTCCTCGATAGCCACCGCCCCGATCGACAACACCTGATCACGGTTGGGGTTAAGCCCGCTGGTTTCCAGATCCAGCACTACCCAGCGCTGCTCACGTAAACTGCACACACCCAGCGGTGCGGGCTTGGGCAGCCGGGCCAGGCGCTGACGCATGGCGTGGTCCAGCTCGGGCGCGCTGGGGCGCAGCCAGGCAAACAGGCTCATAGCTGATACCGCAAGGCCAGGCTGCTTTGCAGGCGTTGGGCCTGGCGCAGGGACTCGCGCAGGATGCGCCGGTCCAGGTGGTTGAGGCTGTCCGGGTCGAGCCGGTTGGAGTACGGCAGGTTGTCGCGGGTCTGGCGCTGATGCTGCTGCATGCGGGTCTGCTGGATGAAGTGATAAGCCTCTTCATAGGCAGCGCCGTCCAGTGGCTCGATCACGCCATTGGCCACCAGTTGGCGCAGGCGCTCCAGGGTATTGCAGGCGCCAATGCCATTGGCCAGGGCCAGCAAGCGTGCGCCATCGACGAAGGGCGTCAGGCCCTGGACCTTGAGGTCGAGGGTGGCGGCCTTGTCGTTGCCCTGGCGGGTCAGCACGAATTCGCGCAGGCGGCCTACCGGTGGGCGCTGGCGCAGGGCGTTGTCGGCCAGCATGCGCTGGAAGAGGCGGTTGTCGGCTATTTGCTCCAGCAGGCGCTGGCGCAACTGCTCGCAGCCTTGCTCGTCGCCCCACACCACGCGCAGGTCGAAATAGATGCTGGAGCCCAGCAGGTTCTCCGGGCTGGCTTCGCGGACAAAACCGGCAAAGCGCCGTGCCCACTCGCTGCGCGACAGGCACAATTCAGGGTTGCCGGCCATGATGTTGCCCTTGCACAGGGTAAAGCCGCACTGTGCCAGGCACTGGTTGATGTACTGCGCCAGCGGCAGCAGGCGCGCACGGATGCTGTCGGCCTCGGCGCTGTCGGCGGCCTCGAAGAGGATGCCGTTGTCCTGGTCGGTGTGCAGGGTCTGCTCGCGCCGCCCTTCGCTGCCGAAGCACAGCCAACTGAATGGCACGCCCGGGTCGCCGCGCTCGGCCAATGCCAGCTCGATCACTCGGCACACGGTGTGGTCGTTGAGCAAGGTGATGATCTGGGTGATCTGCGTGGACGATGCGCCGTGGGCGAGCATGCGCTCGACCAGCTGGCTGATTTCACCGCGCAGCGAAACCAGGGTGTCCAGCCGAGGTGCATGGCGGATGGTACGCGCCAGGTGCACCAGGTCGACCCGTTGCAGTGAGAACAGGTCACGCTCGGAAACCACCCCGCACAGGCGTCGGTTTTCCACCAGGCACACGTGGGCGATATGCCGTTCGGTCATGGCCATGGCCGCGTCGAAGGCGCTGGCCTGGGGGCTGAGGTAGAACGGCTTGGCGGTCATGTGCCGCTCGATGGGGGCGCCCAGGTCCGCATCCATCGACGCCACCACCTGGCGCAGATCGCGCAGGGTGAAGATGCCGACAGGGTAGCGCTGCAGGTCGATCACCACGATGCTGCCGACCTGCTGTTCGTGCATCAGCCGCACGGCATCGCGCAACGGTGTATCGGCGCTGCACACCACCGGGTGACGCATGGCCAGCTCACCCAGCGGGGTGTTCAGTGAGTACTGGGTCCCGAGGGTTTCCACCGCGCGCTGGCGAACCTGTTGGTTGACCTGGTCGAGCAGGCTGCTGACCCCACGCAAGGCAAAATCCCGAAACACTTCAGACATCGAGAACACGCGGATGAACGCGGCTTTGTTCAACTGCAGGCAGAAGGTGTCTTCACCGGCCAGGTGCTCGGTGCGGGTCGCCCGTTCGCCCAGCAGTGCGGCCAGCGGGAAGCATTCGCCACTGGTAATTTCGAAGGTGGTCTCAACGCCCGGTTTGACCAGGTGCTGGCGCTCGCCAACCACTCGCCCCTGCTTGACGATGTAGAAGTGCTCCACCGGCCCGTCGGCAGGTTTGACGATGCTTTCGCCGCTGGCATAGAAGCGCAGCTGGCACTGTTCCACCAGGAAGGCCAGGTGGCTGTGCTCCATCTGGTTGAACGGCGGGAAGCGCTGCAGGAACTGCAGGGTGCCCTGGATGTTCTGCAGCACTGCCGTCCTGCCCGCCTGGCTGTAGGCGTCCTTTTTGCTCATGAAACTGACCGTATCGCTATGCCGAACTATATATATCTATATATAGGTGCCGGCCCTGTTGTTCTCTGCCTCCATGGTCGGCTTGCGGCGGGGTGGTGCCCATTGGACGTAAGTCTATGAGCACTCCTGTCAAAGACCCGACGAAAGGCGCACCGGGTTACGCAAGTAAAGTGGTCCTACTGCTGAAGCGGAATTTTTTTGACGAGATGACCATGCCTGAGCAAACCGACATCCTGAGCGACGCCGAGCGCGAGGCATTGGCCGTGGTGAGTGCGCCTGTGGCGCCCAGGCCATTGGTGCTGGTGGTGGATGACAACGCGGTGAACAGGGAGGCATTGATCCTCTACCTGAAAAGCCGTGGGATTGATGCGGTGGGTGCGGACGGGGCCGAGGAGGCCAGGCTATACCTGCATTATCAGCAGCGTATCAGCTTGATGATTACGGATTTGCGCATGCAGCCTGAGGATGGCCTGGACTTGATACGGACCATTCGCGAGTCGGAGCGGGCGGCGTTGTCGATCATCGTGGTGTCGGGCGACACCGATGTGAAAGAGGCGGTAGACGTGATGCACCTGGGGGTGGTGGATTTCCTGCTCAAGCCGGTGGACCTGGGCAAGCTGCTGGAGCTAGTGAAGAAAGAACTGAAACTAGAGTGATACGGAAAGGGGCCGCCAAGCGGCCCCTTACGATTTACAGCCCGTTACGCGCCTTGAACTCACGGCGACGACGGTGCAGCACCGGCTCGGTGTAGCCGTTCGGCTGCTTGCCACCTTCCACCACCAGCTCGACAGCGGCCTGGAACGCGACGTTGTCGTCGAAGTTCGGCGCCATCGGGCGGTACAGGGCGTCGCCGGCGTTCTGCTGGTCAACCACCACGGCCATGCGCTTGAGGCTTTCCAGCACTTGCTCCTGGCTGACTACGCCATGGCGCAGCCAGTTGGCCAGCAACTGGGCCGAAATACGCAGGGTGGCGCGGTCTTCCATCAGGCCGACGTTGTTGATGTCCGGCACCTTCGAGCAACCCACGCCCTGGTCGATCCAGCGCACCACGTAGCCGAGGATGCCCTGGGCGTTGTTGTCCAGCTCGTTGCGGATTTCTTCGGCAGACCAGTTGGTATCGGCAGCCAGCGGGATTGCCAGGATGTCGTCTACCGACGCTGGGGTGCGCGAAGCCAGTTCACGCTGGCGCGCCTGTACGTCCACCTTGTGGTAGTGCAGGGCGTGCAGGGTGGCGGCAGTCGGCGACGGCACCCAGGCGGTGTTGGCACCGGCCAGCGGGTGGGCGATTTTTTGCTCCAGCATGGCAGCCATCAGGTCGGGCATGGCCCACATGCCTTTGCCGATTTGCGCACGGCCTTGCAGGCCGGTGGCCAGGCCAACGTCGACGTTGTTGTTTTCGTAGGCGCCGATCCACTTCTCGTTCTTCATGGCGCCCTTGCGCACCACGGCGCCGGCTTCCATCGAGGTGTGGATTTCATCGCCCGTGCGGTCGAGGAAACCGGTGTTGATGAACGCCACGCGCTCGGCGGCTGCCTTGATGCAGGACTTGAGGTTGACCGTGGTACGGCGCTCTTCGTCCATGATGCCGACCTTGACGGTGTTGCGCGGCATGCCCAGCAGGTCTTCGACCTGGCTGAAGATCTCGGCGGCGAACGCCACTTCTTCCGGCCCGTGCATCTTCGGCTTCACGATGTACACGCTGCCGCTGCGGGTGTTCTTGCGGGTGGTGTTGCCGTTGAGGTTGTGCAGGGCGATCAGGTTGGTGAACAGGCCGTCCTGAATACCTTCAGGAATTTCGTTGCCTTGGGCATCGAGAATCGCCGGGTTGGTCATCAGGTGGCCAACGTTACGCACGAACAGCAGCGAACGGCCATGCAGGGTCACGCTGCCGCCGTTTGGCGCGGCGTACTCGCGGTCCGGGTTCATGGTGCGGGTGAAGGTTTTGCCACCCTTGCTCACGCTTTCGGCCAGGTCGCCTTTCATCAGGCCCAGCCAGTTGCGGTAGACGATCACCTTGTCGTCGGCATCGACGGCGGCAACCGAGTCTTCGCAGTCCATGATGGTGGTCAGTGCCGATTCCATCAGGATGTCTTTCACACCCGCAGCGTCGGTGCTGCCAACCGGGGTGCTGGCATCGACCTGGATTTCGAAGTGCAGGCCGTTGTGCTTGAGCAGCACGGCAGTCGGCGCGGCGGCATCGCCGTGGAAGCCGATCAGTTGCGCGTCATCACGCAGGCCGCTGTTGCTGCCGCCTTTGAGGGCCACAACCAGTTTGCCGCCTTCGATGCGGTAGCCGGTGGAGTCGACGTGCGAGCCGGCGGCCAGCGGCGCGGCTTCGTCGAGGAAGGCGCGGGCAAAGGCGATGACCTTGTCGCCACGAACCTTGTTGTAACCCTGGCCTTTTTCGGCGCCGCCTTCATCGCTGATGGCGTCGGTGCCGTACAGGGCGTCGTACAGCGAACCCCAACGGGCGTTGGCGGCGTTGAGGGCGAAGCGGGCGTTCATCACCGGAACGACCAGCTGTGGGCCAGCCATGTGGGCGATTTCTTCGTCCACGTTCTGGGTGGTGGCCTGGAAATCGTCGGCTTGTGGCAGCAGGTAGCCGATTTCCTGGAGGAATGCTTTGTAGGCTACGGCGTCGTGGGCCTGGCCTTTGCGTGCCTGGTGCCAGGCGTCGATCTTGGCTTGCAGCTCGTCGCGCTTGGCGAGCAGGGCTTTGTTCTTTGGAGCGAGGTCATTGATGATCTTCTCTGCACCCGCCCAGAACTGCTCGGCGACGATGCCGGTCCCGGGGATGGCTTCGTTGTTCACGAAGTCGTACAGGACCTTGGCGACCTGAAGGCCACCGACTTGAACGTATCCAGTCATTGCTTGCCTCACTCTGCTCAGCTATTTCGCTCTTCTGTATTAAGCCTGTAGCGCTTCTCTAAACACGGCACCAGTGCATGCCCCCGGGTTGCGCCGGACGCGGCTGGGTGCGGCCTTCCAGACTGGCTGGCGGGCAGTGTGCGTATTTTCACAGGCGCCTTGGCAGACATCCAAACGACGTTTTGTAGTCCGCGCCACGGGATACTACATGAAGCAGTAGGCGGGGCAAAATCAGACTAAAAGCGCCGTTATGCGACCCGTTGGTCGCGTATGGTCACGCTGGGAGTGGGTATGTTCGCAAAAAACAGGTGGATTGTTCCAGATAAATCTTGAAACAGTACACGATTGGTCGTGCGGATTGCCCTGCGGCAGGTTGCCGCGCCTTGCCTATACTGAGTCGATCCCCCGATTTTCTGCCGCCCGGCGCGGTCCGACACGAGGAAGGGCTTGTGGATCATCTTGTACTGACGGTAATTGCCCCTGACAAGGCCGGCCAGGTCGAACGTATTGCCCAATGCATCGCCGACCACAGTGGCAACTGGCTGGAAAGCCGCATGTCGCGTATGGCCGGGCAGTTTGCCGGCATCCTGCGGGTGGCGGTGCCGGCTGAAAACTACGATGAGCTGGTGGCGTCGCTGCAGGGGTTGGTCAGGTATGACATTCGGGTGCTGATTGCCGAGAGCGGGATTGAGCCTTCTTGCACATGGAAACCGATTGCCATGGAACTGGTGGGTAACGACCGGCCAGGGATCGTGCGCGACATTACTCGTTTGCTGGCTGAGTTGCAGGTGAACGTCGAGCGGTTTTCCACAGAGGTGCGGCCTGCACCGATGAGCAGCGAGCCGCTGTTTCATGCCGATGCGCTGCTGGCGCTGCCGTTGACCTTGCCGCTGGATGTGCTGCAGCACAAGCTGGAGAGCCTGGCGGATGACTTGATGGTGGAACTGCACTTGCGGGCCGAGGATTGATTCGAGACTGGCCCTTGCGGTTATCCCGATATCACGGGGAAGGCCCTGTGGATAACCTGGGGGTTCCCCTCTCCAGCCCAGGCCGCGCGTGCCTTGCACAGCTTTGATCAAAAAACACCCAAAAATCAGCACCTTGTGCACAAAGCACGGGGACGAGGGTGTGGATAACCTTTGGAGATGTCTCTGCAGGCCACGCATCACCTGGCCTGCAGAGATTTGATCGTTTTTTGATCAGCTGCGCTTGCGCAAACTTAACCAGGCGTCGACGCTGTAAATGGCCAAACCTGCCCAGATGAACATGAACGCCACCAGGTTGCTCGACGACAGGTGCTCATCGAACAGCAGCACTGCTTGCAGCAACACCAGCGTGGGTGCCAGGTATTGCAGGAAGCCCAGCGTGGTATACGGCAGGTGCCGCGCCGCTGCGTTGAAGCACACCAACGGTATCAGCGTCACCGGCCCGGCAGCCATCAGCCACAGCGCCTCGCTGCTGGTATAGAACGCCGCTTGGGCACTCATCGCCGCCGGGTGCAGCAGCAGCCAGCCAAGGGCCAGCGGCACCAGCATCCAGGTTTCCACTACCAGGCCCGGCAATGCCGCCACTGGCGCCTGTTTGCGAATCAGCCCATAGAAGCCGAAGCTCAGCGCCAGCACCAGCGACACCCAGGGCAGGCTACCCACTTGCCACACCTGCTGGGCCACGCCCACTGCGGCCATGCCCACCGCCAGCCACTGCAGGCGGCGCAGGCGTTCGCCAAGAATCAGCATGCCCAACAGCACATTGATCAGCGGGTTGATGTAGTAGCCCAGGCTGGCTTCGAGCATCCGGCCGTTGTTCACCGACCATACGTACGTCAGCCAGTTACCGGCGATCAGCGCACCGCTCAGGGCCAGGATGCCCAGCCGGCGCGGGTTGTCACGCAGTTCGCGCCACCAGCCGGGGTGCTTCCACACCAGTAGCAGCAGCGAGCCGAACAATGCCGACCAGAGTACCCGGTGGACAATAATCTCCACCGCCGGGACGCTCTGGATCGCCTTGAAGTACAGGGGGAACAGGCCCCAGATGATGTAGGCACTGAGGCCCAGTAGGTACCCGCGACGCGGGTTTGCGGCGTGCATGCAGAATCCTTGCTTAGGTAGCTAAATAAAGCGACGCCTATTGTAGACAGAGGCGGGCGTGCTTCTAGAACAATTTCAGCGGTGCTTCATCCAGTGCCGCCATTTGTTCGCGCAGGGCGAGAATCTGGTCGCCCCAGTAGCGGGGCTGGCCGAACCACGGAAAGCTTGGCGGGAACGCCGGGTCGTCCCAACGCCGTGCCAGCCAGGCGCTGTAATGCAGCTGGCGCAGGGCGCGCAGGGGTTCGATCAGGGCAAGCTCGCGCGGGTCGAAGTCGTGGAACTCGTTGTAGCCGTCGATCAGCTCGGCCAACTGCCCCAGGCGCTCTTCGCGGCTGCCGGCCAGCATCATCCACAGGTCCTGGACGGCCGGGCCCATGCGGCAGTCGTCCAGGTCGACCACATGGTAGACGTCGTCGCGGTGCATCAGGTTGCCGGGGTGCAGATCGCCATGCAGGCGGATCACATTGTGAGGGGTGCGTTCGTAGGCATCTTCGACCCGCTTGAGCAGGTCTCGGGCAACCGATTCGTAGGCAGGCAGCAGCTCTCGCGGTACGAAGTTGCCCTCCAGCAACGTGTTCAGTGACGCGTGGCCAAAGTTGTCCACCGCCAGCGCTTCTCGATGTTCGAACGGGCGTGTGGCACCGACCGCATGAAGCCGGCCGAGCAACTGACCAAGGCGGTAGAGCTGGTCGAGGTTGCCCGGCTCCGGGGCGTGGCCGCCGCGGCGAGGGAACAGGGTGAAGCGGAAGCCCTGGTGCTCGAACAAGGTGCGGCCGTCGTGCTGCATCGGCGCAACCACCGGCACTTCACAGTCGGCGAGCTCGGCGGTGAAGCTGTGTTCTTCAAGGATGGCCGCATCGCTCCAGCGGCCTGGGCGGTAGAACTTGGCGATCAGCGGCTGCGCGTCCTCGATGCCCACCTGATAGACGCGGTTCTCGTAGCTGTTCAGTGCCAGCACCCGTGCATCGCTGAGAAAGCCGATGCTTTCCACGGCGTCCAGGACCAGGTCGGGGGTGAGTGTGTCGAAGGGGTGGGACATGGTGACTCCGGAGGGTAAGCAGCGTGGGGCCATGGTAGCGCGTTCCGCCTGCGCCGGCCTCTTCGCGGCTATAGCCGCTCCCACAGGTTTTGTGCAAATGCCTCAGGCGGCGCAGTTTTTGTGGGAGCGGGCTCACCCGCGAACCGCGCTGAAGCGCGGCCAGGCTATGCAGGAACCCCGATCAGCACATAGGACGGATGAAACTGCGCCCGTACCGAACTACCAGCTGCCACCGATTGCCCGGCCAACCAATCCGCCTCGGCAATGGCGCACAGCGTCTGCCCGTTGCCCAGCGCCAGCCGGACCTCACCAGGCCCATCATCCTCGCTCAGCACGTCTTCCACCGTTGCGCTCAAGCAATTGCTGCCCGCTTCGACCTCTTCCCCCTCCGCCAACAACCGCACCCACCCAGCCTTGAGCAGCGCCACCACCATCGCCCCCAGTGTCAACTCCAGCCGCGCGGTACTGTCGTGCGTGATCAGCGCATCAATTTCCAGCCCACCGCCCAATGCCAGGCTGACACGGTCATACCGGCCTTCACGGCGCAGGCCGCTGACCTGGCCTTGCAGCTGGTTGCGTGCACTGGTGCGCAGCATCAGGCGGCCGAGCAGGTCGAGGTCGCTGGACTCTTCGGCGGCCTCGAGGATTTGCGCCTGCAAGGCCTGCAGCCGCTGATACAGGCGCAGCACCCGCTCGCCTTCCGGCGACAAACGCGCACCGCCACCGCCACGGCCACCTGTGCTGCGCTCCACCAAGGGCTGGCTGGCCAGGTTGTTGAGCTCATCAATGGCATCCCAGGCTGCCTTGTAGCTGATGCCCGCAGCCTTGGCGGCGCGGGTTATCGAGCCTTGCTCGGCAATGTGCTGCAGCAGCGCAATGCGCTGGGGGCGGCGGGCGATGTGCTGGGTAAGCAAAGTAGGCAGCGGCATGAGCATTGAGTCGTTGTAGGTGAAGGGCCTGAAGGTGGATTGTGTAGGACTGTGCAGTGTCATGCATACCCCGGCTTGGGCGTGCGCGCCAGGCAATACACATCCACACGCTGCGCGCCGGCCTTGCGCAGCACTTCGGCAATGGCCTGCACGGTGGCACTGGTGGTTACCACATCATCGACAATGGCGACATGCTTGCCTGTCAAATCGCCCGTGACCGCAAACGCCTGACGTAAATTGCGCTGCCGTGCCTTGGCGTCCAGCTGTTGTTGTGCAGGCGTCTCGCGCGTGCGCACCAATAACCGCTCGTCGCAAACCAGTCCAAGTTGCGAAGCCAACCAACGCCCAAGCATCCCCGCCTGGTTGAACCCTCGTTCGCGCAGTCGACGCCTGGCCAAGGGAACGGGCAACAGCAGGTCAGGGCGGGCTAACCCTTCGGCAAAGCGGTGCAGCAGCCCATGCCCCAGCAATTCAGCCATCAACCGCCCCAAGGGCCACTGTCGGTTGTGCTTGAAGCGGCTGACCAGCGTATCGACCGGAAAGCCGAATTGCCAAAGCGCAAACACCTGGTCGAAGGCCGGCAGGCGGCGACAGCACTGAGCGCAGGTCAGGCCCGCCATGGGCAGCGGCAGGGCGCAGCGCAGGCAATGATCACCTAGCCAAGGTAATTCCTGCTCGCAGGCAATACACAGGGGGTAGGCCTGCTCGGCAGGTTCATCACACAACAAACATGATTGATTAATAAATGAGCATTTGTAAACCAGTGTTTTCCAGTATGGTTGACAGTTCATAGGCCTTCCATGAGTATGCGAGCTATCCGTGATGCGCTGGCGGGCTTTCCTGTCCCGGCGCCAGCTACAGCCTAAACAAGGAAACGCCGATGAGCGCCAGCACAACTGCAACAACACGTCACGACTGGTCCCTGGCCGAGGTCAAGGCGCTGTTCCAGCAACCGTTCAATGACCTGTTGTTCCAGGCGCAGACCGTGCACCGCGCGCATTTCGACCCGAACCGCGTGCAGGTTTCGACCCTGCTGTCGATCAAGACCGGCGCCTGCCCGGAAGACTGCAAATATTGTCCGCAGTCCGGCCACTACAACACCGGGCTGGAAAAACAGAAGCTGATGGAAGTGCAGAAGGTGCTGGAAGAGGCCGCGCGCGCCAAAGCCATCGGCTCCACCCGTTTCTGCATGGGCGCGGCGTGGAAGCACCCGTCGGCCAAAGACATGCCCTATGTGCTGGAGATGGTCAAAGGTGTGAAGGCCATGGGCCTGGAAACCTGCATGACCCTCGGCAAACTCGACCAGGAGCAAACCGTGGCCTTGGCCCAGGCGGGCCTGGACTACTACAACCACAACCTCGACACCTCGCCGGAGTTCTACGGCAGCATCATCACCACCCGCACCTACAGCGAGCGCCTGCAAACCCTGGCCTACGTGCGAGATGCTGGTATGAAGATCTGCTCTGGCGGCATCCTGGGCATGGGGGAGTCGCTGGACGACCGCGCCGGCCTGCTGATCCAGTTGGCCAACCTGCCCGAGCACCCGGAGTCGGTGCCGATCAACATGCTGGTCAAGGTGGCCGGCACGCCGCTGGCCGAGGAAGAGGATGTGGACCCGTTCGACTTCATCCGCATGCTGGCCGTGGCCCGCTTGCTGATGCCCAAGTCGCACGTGCGCCTGTCCGCCGGCCGCGAGCAAATGAACGAGCAGATGCAGGCCTTGGCTTTCATGGCTGGCGCCAACTCGATCTTCTACGGCGAAAAACTGCTGACCACCGCCAACCCGCAGGCCGACAAGGACATGCAACTGTTCGCGCGCCTGGGTATCAAGCCCGAAGCGCGTGAAGAGCACGCCGACGAAGTGCACCAGGCGGCCATCGAGCAGGCGTTGGTCGAACAGCGCAGCAGCGAGATGTTCTACAACGCTGCATCGGCCTGACATGGCCTTCGACCTGGCGGCGCGCCTGGCCGAACGGCGCGCCGCAGACCTGTATCGGCAGCGGCCACTGCTGGAAAGCCCGCAGGGGCCGGAAGTGGTGGTCGACGGCCAGCGCTTGCTGGCTTTCTGCAGCAATGACTACCTGGGCCTGGCCAACCATCCTGAAGTGATCGCCGCCTGGCAGACCGGCGCCAAGCGCTGGGGTGTGGGCGGCGGCGCTTCGCACCTGGTGGTCGGCCACAGCACGCCGCACCATCAGGTTGAAGAGGCGTTGGCCGAACTGACCGGGCGCCCGCGTGCGCTGCTGTTCTCCACCGGCTACATGGCCAACCTGGGTGCTATCACCGCATTGGTGGGGCAGGGCGATACCGTGCTGCAGGACCGCTTGAATCACGCGTCCCTGTTGGATGGCGGGTTGCTCAGTGGCGCCCGCTTCAACCGCTACCTGCACAACGACCCGGCCAGCCTGGCCAGCCGCCTGGACAAGGCCGTCGGCAATACCCTGGTGGTGACCGATGGCGTGTTCAGCATGGACGGCGACCTGGCCGAACTGCCGGCACTGGCCGATGTCGCCCGGGCGCGTGGTGCCTGGCTGATGGTCGACGATGCCCATGGTCTGGGTACCTTGGGTACGCAGGGGGGCGGTATCGTCGAGCACTTCGGCCTGGGCGTGGAGGACGTGCCGGTGCTGATCGGCACGCTGGGTAAGGCCTGCGGTACTGCCGGTGCCTTTGTTGCCGGCAGCGAAGAGCTGATCGAAGCGCTGGTGCAATTCGCCCGCCCCTACATCTACACCACCAGCCAGCCACCTGCACTTGCCTGTGCCACGCTAAAGAGCCTGGAGTTGCTGCGCCGCGAAACCTGGCGGCGTGAGCATCTGACTGCGTTGATTCGCCAGTTCCGCGAAGGCGCGCAGCAGATCGGGCTGCAACTGATGGACAGCCCAACGCCGATCCAGCCCATCGTGATCGGCGACAGCGCACAGGCCCTGCGCCTGTCGCGCATGCTGCGCGAGCGCGGCTTGCTGGTGACTGCCATACGCCCACCCACCGTGCCGGCAGGCAGTGCGCGCCTGCGGGTGACCCTGAGCGCCGCGCACAGCAAAGCGCAGGTGCAGCTATTGTTGAATGCATTGGCCGAGTGTTATCCACAGTTGGAGAACGCCGATGCGTAATCGCCTTGTACTGCTGCCCGGCTGGGGCCTGGGCACTGCTTCACTGGAGCCGCTGGCCGCCAGCCTGCGCGCCCAGGACGCCCGCCTGCAGGTGGAGTTGATGCCCTTGCCGGAACTGGCCGACAGCGATGTTCAGGCCTGGGTCGACCACCTGGATCGCAAGCTGCCGAACGACGTGTGGCTGGGCGGCTGGTCGCTCGGCGGCATGCTGGCCAGCGCCTTGGCACACAAGCGCGGTGACCATTGCTGTGGCCTGCTGACCTTGGCCAGCAACCCTAGCTTCGTGGCCCGCCCGGACTGGCCCCATGGCATGGCCGAAGACACCTTCGGCACCTTCCTCGATGGCTGCCGCAGCCATACCCAGGTCACGCTCAAGCGCTTCCGCACGCTGTGCAGCGATGGCGCCCAGCAACCGCGCACGTTGCTGCGGCAACTGGGTGTCGGCGTGCCGGATACCGACCCGCTGTACCTGGCCACAGGCCTTGAAGTGCTGGCCAGGCTTGATACCCGTGAAGCCCTGCAGGCCTACGCCGGCCCGCAGTTGCACCTGTTTGCCGGTAGCGATGCACTGGTGCCGTCAGAGGCGGCAAAAGCGTTGAGCGAGTTGTTGCCCGATGTGGAAGTGGGCCTGGTCGAAGACAGTTCCCACGCATTCCTGCTGGAGTATCCGCAGGAGCTGGCGGCGGGCATCAAGAGTTTTCTGCATGAGAGTGGCGATGACTGACCTTTCCCGTCCGACTTTACCCGGCGCGCTGCCCGACAAGCGCCAGGTGGCCGCTTCGTTCTCCCGCGCTGCCGCCAGCTACGACAGCGTGGCAGCCTTGCAGCGCGCTGTAGGTTTAAGCCTGCTGGAGCAGTTGCCGACTGGCCTGCAGCCGTCGCGCTGGCTGGACCTGGGCAGCGGCACTGGCCATTTCAGCCGTATCCTGGCGCAGCGTTTTACCCTGGCCAGCGGCGTGGCGGTGGATATCGCCGAAGGCATGCTGCGCCATGCCCGTCATGAACAGGGTGGGGCGCAGTATCACGTGGCAGGTGATGCCGAGCGTTTACCGCTGCGTGACGGCAGTGTCGACCTGGTGTTTTCCAGCCTGGCTGTGCAGTGGTGCGGCCAGTTCGCCAGCGTGCTGGCAGAGGCCTCGCGTGTGCTGCGCCCCGGCGGTGTGCTGGCCTTCAGCAGCCTGTGCGTGGGCACCCTCGACGAGCTGCGGACCAGTTGGCAGGCAGTGGATGGCCTGGTGCATGTGAACCGCTTCCGCCGTTTTGAGGATTATCAGCGCCTGTGTGCTGGCAGCGGGCTGGAACAGCTTCAATTGCAGCGTTGCCCGCACGTGCTGCACTACCCGGATGTACGAAGCCTGACCCATGAACTCAAGGCGTTGGGGGCACACAACCTGAACCCCGGGCGACCTTCCGGGCTTACCGGTCGGGCGCGCATGCAGGGCCTGTTGCACGCCTATGAGGCATTTCGCCAGCCTGCGGGGCTGCCAGCCACCTATCAAGTGGTCTATGGTGTGTTGCGCAAGCCACAGGCGTAAGGGGAGCACGATGAGCCAGGCCTATTTCATCGCCGGTACCGATACCGATGTCGGCAAGACCACCATCGCCGCCGGGCTGTTGCATGCGGCGCGGTTGCAGGGCATGAGCACGCTGGGCGCCAAGCCGGTGGCCTCGGGCTGCACGATGACGCCGAAAGGGTTGCGCAACAGTGATGCCCAGGCGCTGATCGATGAAAGTACGATCAAGTTGCCGTATGAGCAGGTCAACCCGTTCGCCTTCGAGCCGGCGATTGCGCCGCATGTCGCGGCGCGCGAGGCGGGGGTGACGCTGGCCGTGCCGGCGCTGTTGGCAGCGATGCGCAATGTGCTGCAACAAAATGCCGATTTCACGTTGGTTGAAGGTGCGGGTGGCTGGCGTGTGCCGTTGTCGGGGTTGGAGAACCTTTCGGACCTTGCCGTTGCCCTTAAATTGCCAGTGATACTGGTTGTGGGCGTTCGCTTGGGTTGTATCAGCCATGCCTTGCTCAGCGCCGAGGCGATTGAGCGTGACGGGCTGCAGTTGGCCGGGTGGGTAGCGAACATCATCGAGCCGCGTACTTCGCGGCTGGAAGAAAACCTGGCCAGCCTGGCCGAGCGCCTGCCGGCGCCTTGCCTGGGGCGGGTACCCAAACTCAAGCAGGCCAGTGCCGATATGGTGGCTGAACACCTGCAACTGGATCTTCTGGATTAGTGGCTTCCTGGCCTGACGGTTTGGCGTGTAGGAATACCCAAGGCCTATCAGCTGGCACCAGGCCATTAGGGATTTAAACGGGCCTTTTCACGGCAGGCCTGCTTTAATTGAGCCTGTTCGTCATCCAGCGTCAATGGAGTCCTGACATGGAAATCACCGGTAGCTCCGCCTACTACGCGGGCCTGAGCGCAATCCAGACCGGCCAGAACCGCGTCGATCAGGCCGCCGGCCAGATCGCCAACACCACCGCCGAACGTACCGCCACCAGCCAGTCCAGCGACTTTCAGGCTGAGCGTTTGCGCGCGGTCGACCGCAGCCAGCAGATGGACCTGGCCACCAGCACCGTGCAGATGGCCTTGGGCAAAACCGAAGTCGGGCTTGGCGCAAAGGTGGCCAAGGCATCCGACGAAATGCTCGGCCGGATTATCGACACTTACGCCTGACAGTTCGCCCCTTCGAATTTAACCCAGCCCCGGTGGGAGCGGGCGTGCCCGCGAAAGCGTCAGGTCAGGCACCTTAATGGCCTGATCGGACGCTTTCGCGGGCACGCCCGCTCCCACAGGAGCATTGTTTTCTCTAGGTTTGGCGTATTTGCCATTTTTCGTGGCGTAAATGGCACCATAGTCCATCCTTGACAGAACGCGGTGCTAAACGTAAGTTTCAAACAACTGTTTGATAAGACGGCCGCCAAGAGCTGGTCACCCCACAGAACTGACTCAGAGGTTCATCGCAATGCCTGATTACAAAGCCCCCTTGCGTGATATCCGCTTCGTTCGCGACGAGCTGCTTGGCTATGAGGCGCACTATCAGAGCCTGCCGGGCTGCCAGGACGCCACGCCTGACATGGTCGACGCGATCCTCGAAGAAGGCGCGAAGTTCTGTGAGCAGGTGCTTTCGCCGCTGAACCGTGTGGGTGACCAGGAAGGCTGCACCTGGAGCGAATCGGGCGTTAAGACCCCGACTGGCTTCAAGGCAGCCTACGAACAGTTCGTCGAAGGCGGCTGGCCGAGCCTGGCCCATGACGTCGAGCACGGCGGCCAGGGCCTGCCAGAGTCGCTGGGCCTGGCCCTGAGTGAAATGGTCGGTGGTTCGAACTGGTCGTGGGGCATGTACCCAGGCCTGTCCCATGGTGCGATGAACACCATCTCTGCGCACGGCACCCCCGAGCAGCAGCACACTTACCTGACCAAGCTGGTGTCCGGTGAGTGGACCGGCACCATGTGCCTGACCGAGCCACACTGCGGCACCGACCTGGGCATGCTGCGCACCAAGGCCGAGCCACAGGCTGACGGCAGCTATAAGGTGTCGGGTACCAAAATCTTCATTTCGGCCGGTGAACACGACATGGCCGACAACATCGTCCATATCGTCCTGGCCCGCCTGCCGGACGCACCGGCCGGTACCAAGGGTATTTCGCTGTTCATCGTGCCGAAGTTCCTGCCTAACGCCGAGGGCGGTGTGGGTGAGCGCAACGGCGTGAGCTGCGGCTCCATCGAACACAAGATGGGCATCCACGGTAACGCTACCTGCGTGATGAACTTCGATGCGGCCACCGGTTACCTGATCGGCCCGGCGAACAAAGGCCTGAACTGCATGTTCACCTTCATGAATACCGCTCGCCTGGGTACCGCGCTGCAAGGCCTGGCCCACGCCGAAGTGGCGTTCCAGGGTGGCCTGAAGTACGCCCGTGAGCGCCTGCAGATGCGCTCCCTGACTGGCCCGAAAGCGCCGGACAAGGCTGCTGACCCGATCATCGTCCACCCGGACGTGCGCCGCATGCTGCTGACCATGAAGGCCTTCGCCGAAGGCAACCGCGCGATGGTGTACTTCACGGCCAAGCAGGTGGACATCGTCAAGTACAGCCAGGACGAAGAAGAGCGCAAGAAGGCCGATGCCCTGCTGGCGTTCCTGACCCCGATTGCCAAGGCGTTCATGACCGAAGTCGGCTTCGAGGCCGCCAACCATGGTGTGCAGATCTACGGCGGCCACGGCTTTATCGCCGAGTGGGGCATGGAGCAGAACGTACGCGACAGCCGTATCTCCATGCTGTACGAAGGCACCACCGGCATTCAGGCGCTGGACCTGCTCGGCCGTAAAGTGCTGATGACCCAGGGCGAAGCACTGAAGGGCTTCACCAAGATCGTGCACAAGTTCTGCCAGGCGCAGGAAGGTAACGAAGCGGTCAAGGAGTTCGTCGAGCCGCTGGCGGCAATCAACAAAGAGTGGGGCGAGCTGACCATGAAAGTGGGCATGGCCGCCATGAAGGACCGCGAAGAGGTGGGTGCGGCCTCGGTCGATTACCTGATGTATTCCGGCTATGCCTGCCTGGCCTACTTCTGGGCCGACATCGCCCGCCTGGCGGCCGAAAAACTGGCAGCCGGCACCAGCGAAGAGGCGTTCTACACCGCCAAGCTGCAAACGGCGCGTTTCTACTTCCAGCGCATCCTGCCGCGCACCCGTACCCATGTGGCGACCATGCTGTCGGGTGCCAACAACCTGATGGCGATGGACGAAGAAAACTTCGGCCTGTCGTACTGATCCTACCGCTGTACACGGAACCCGCCTGCCCTCACCGGCAGGCGGGTTTTTCGCATCTGGGGCCAATTGACCCAACGGCAAATTCAACTGTTCATGTGCACTGCCGATGAACTAAGGGCACAATGCCACTATTGATCTGCCGGGTTGGAGATTACCCTTGTTTCGTCTTAATGCTGTTCGCGCAAGCCACTTCCTGCCTTCGCTGTTCTTGTTGCTGGCAGGGCTCGCCGCAGCCTATGTGAGAGACCTCAGCGTCTTTTTCACATCGCTGTTCAATGTCTTGCCTACTTTGGTTCTGCTGCTGGGCGGCGCCTACTGCGCCGTGTATCGCCGGCAACGTGAGCTGTTCCTGATGCTTACGGTGTACATCGCCTACTTTCTGCTCGACACCCAGACCGACTTCTACCGTGACCATGGCCGCGTGCGCGAGGACGCGGCGGTAATCTTCCACCTGGTGTGCCTGTTGCTGCCCACGCTGTTCGGCTTGTATGGCGCCTGGCAGGAACGTACCCACTTGCTGCAGGACCTGGTTGCCCGCGGCGCTGTGCTGTTTGCCGTGGGCAGCGTGGCGGTGGCCCTCGAACAAAGTTACCCCGAAGCCCTGTTGAGCTGGTTGGCGGAAATCCGCTGGCCAGCCTTGCATGGCCAGTGGATGAGCCTGATCCAGATGGTTTACCCACTGTTCCTCGTAGTGTTCATCCTGCTGGTAGTGCAATACCTGCGTGCCCCCAGGCCGCTGCATGCTGCGCAGTTGACCGGCCTGCTGGGCATTTTCTGGATGCTGCCGCAAACGTTCATCCTGCCGTTCACCCTTAACATCATGTGCAGCCAGGTGATGTTGATGATCGCCGCAGCGGTAGCGCACGAGGCCTACCAGATGGCCTTCCGCGACGAGCTGACCGGTCTGCCGGGGCGCCGCGCGCTGAACGAGCGCATGCAGCGCCTGGGGCGCAACTATGTGATCGCCATGACCGACGTGGACCACTTCAAGAAATTCAACGATACCCATGGCCACGACGTGGGTGACCAGGTGTTGCGCCTGGTGGCCAGCCGTTTGTCCAAGGTGACTGGCGGCGGCCGGGCCTACCGATATGGCGGCGAGGAGTTCGCCCTGGTGTTCGCGGGCAAGACAGCCGAGGAGTGCGTGCCCCACGTGGAAGCGGTGCGTGAGGTGATCGCCAACTATGTGATGCACCTGCGCGATCAGTACAACCGCCCGCAGGACGATACGGCCGGGCGCCAGCGCCGGGCGGGCAGCAGTGGCGGCACGGTGTCGGTCACCATCAGTATCGGCGTGGCCGAGCGCCAGGCCGATCATCGCAACCCCGAAGCGGTGCTGAAATCCGCCGACCAGGCGCTGTACAGCGCCAAAGGCGCGGGACGCAATTGTGTCATGGTGCATGGGCAACAATCGCAGCGAGGGGCCGTACGCACCGCGTGACCATGCAATACTGTATGGTCAATTGATGACCCTATGTCTCGTAAAAGTTGTTCGGTTACACTGCCAGTAACCCCTGTGTCGCGGTTCCCCGAGACCGCCCCGACCCGACTAGCGAGAGGTTGTCATGGCTGACTATAAAGCGCCCCTGCGCGACATGCGCTTCGTACTGAATGAAGTCTTCAACGTGGCCGAGCAGTGGGCGCAGTTGCCCGGGCTGGCTGACGTTGTCGATGCCGACACCGCTCTGGCCGTGCTGGAGGAAGCCGGCAAGGTCACCGCCAAGTCCATCGCGCCGCTCAGCCGTGCCGCAGATGAAGAAGGTTGCCACTGGGACAACGGCGCTGTGCGCACCCCCGCCGGTTTCATCGAGGCCTACAACACCTACGCCGAAGGCGGTTGGGTCGGCGTGGGTGGCGACCCGCTGTTCGGAGGCATGGGCATGCCCAAGGCCATCTCGGCCCAGGTCGAGGAAATGGTCAACGCCTCCAGCCTGGCCTTTGGCTTGTACCCGATGCTGACCGCCGGTGCCTGCCTGTCGATCAACGCCCACGCCAGCGAAGCGCTGAAGGAAAAGTACCTGCCGAACATGTATGCCGGCGTATGGGCCGGTTCCATGTGCCTGACCGAGCCGCACGCCGGGACCGACCTGGGCATCATCCGTACCAAGGCCGAGCCCCAGGCCGATGGCAGCTACAAGGTCAGCGGCACCAAGATCTTCATCACCGGTGGCGAGCACGACCTGACCGAGAACATCATCCACCTGGTGCTGGCCAAGCTGCCGGACGCACCGGCGGGGCCGAAAGGTATTTCGCTGTTCCTGGTGCCCAAATTCCTCGTCAACGAAGATGGCAGCCTCGGTGCACGCAACCCGGCCACTTGCGGTTCGATCGAACACAAGATGGGCATCCAGGCCTCGGCTACCTGCGTGATGAACTTCGACGAAGCAGTCGGCTATATCGTCGGTGAGCCGAACAAGGGCCTGGCGGCCATGTTCACCATGATGAACTACGAGCGCCTGGGTGTTGGTATACAGGGCCTGGCCTCGGCCGAGCGCTCCTACCAGAACGCCGTGGAATACGCCCGCGACCGCCTGCAGAGCCGTGCCCCTACTGGCCCGCAGGCCAAGGACAAGGCCGCCGACCCGATCATCGTCCACCCGGACGTGCGCCGCATGCTGCTGACCATGAAAGCGCTGATCGAGGGCGGCCGCGCCTTCTCCACCTACGTAGCCATGCAACTGGACAGTGCCAAGTACAGCGAAGATGCCAGTGTGCGCAAACGCAGCGAAGAGCTGGTGGCGCTGCTCACGCCGGTGGCCAAGGCCTTCCTCACCGACCTGGGGCTGGAGTGCGCGGTGCATGGTCAGCAGGTGTTCGGCGGGCATGGCTACATTCGCGAATGGGGGCAGGAGCAGTTGGTGCGTGATGTGCGCATCACACAGATCTACGAAGGCACCAACGGCATCCAGGCCCTCGACCTGATGGGGCGCAAGGTGGTGGCCAGTGGTGGCGCGTACTACCGGTTGTTCTCCGACGAGATCCGCCAGTTCATTGCCAGCGCAGGTGGCGAGCTGGACGAATTTGCCAAGCCGTTGGCGGCCAGCCTCGACCAGCTCGACGGGCTGACTGAGTGGGTGCTGGAAAAGGCCAAGGGCAACCCGAATGAAATCGGCGCGGCTTCGGTCGAGTACCTGCATGCGTTTGGTTATGTGGCCTACGGCTATATGTGGGCACTGATGGCACGGGCGGCCAAGGCGGGTGAGGGCGACGAGGCGTTCTACTTGGGCAAGCTGGGTACGGCGCGGTTCTACTTTGCGCGGTTGCTGCCAAGGGTGGATTCGCTGGTGGCGTCGGTGAAGGCGGGCAGTGAATCGCTGTACCTGCTGGATGCCGAGCAGTTCTGACGTATTTAGGGGCCGCGCGGCGGCCCCGATTTTCGGTATGTCTGGGAATGAATCCCCTTTGTAAGCTTTTTCCTACACGACGTGGTGACTTTTCACCACTGTTCTCAGATTGGATCCACGGTTAATCTTTACCCCATGGACGTTGCGCAGGAAGCGCAAAGGACAGATCAAGGAAGACGACGAAGGACCACCTGCCAGGATGGCGGGGCGATACGGATGTCACAGGGAAACAGTCTGGAAAACCCCGCTTCGGCGGGGTTTTCTTTGTGTGCGTGTTTTTCAGGCCAGCACATCCAGCGGTGATGCGCCCAACAGGCGGGCGTCCGTCTCTTCTTCCAGCAGCGTGCGCAGTAGCTCCACAGAGGCCTGCTGGCGCTGGGCATCGCGGAACACCAAGCCAACCTTCAGCGGCACCCGTGGCTCGCTCAATGGTTTCCACAACAGCCCCTGATCATCTTCGGCGGCCTCCTTGGCCCGCCCCGGCAGGATGGTTGCCAGCGCCGTGTGCGCCAGGCTGTCGAGAATACCCGCCATGTTGTTCATCTCAGCCTGAACCTGCGGTCGACGGCCCTGGCTGGCCAGTTGCGCCTGCCAGATCTGACGGATCTGGAATTCTTCGCCAAGCATCAGCATGGGCAATTCGGCAGCCTGGCGGATAGACACCTTCTTGAAATCCTTCAGCGGGTGAGTATCTGGGATGACCAACTGCAGCTCGTCTTCATACAGCAGCAGGCCATGCAACCCGGGCTGGCGCGGTGGCAGGTAGCTGATGCCGATGTCCAGGCTGCCGTTGAGCAGGCGCCGTTCGATCTCCAGCCCCGACAACTCGTAGATCTGCACGACAAGGTGCGGCTGTGCCTTGCGTAGCCGTTCGAGCAGCTGTGGCACCAGGCTCGGTCGCACGGTCTGCAGCACGCCGATGGCCAGGGTGCGTAACGACTGGCCCTTGAAGTTGCGCATGGCTTCGTGGGCGCGCTGTAGGCCGTCAAGCAAGGGCAAGGCATGGTTGTACAGGGTATGGGCAGCCAAGGTGGGCAACAGGCGCTTGTTGCTGCGCTCGAACAGGCTCAAATCAAGGCTGTGCTCCAGTTGCCGGATCTGCTGGGAGAGTGCCGGCTGGGACAGCGACAGGCGTTCTGCAGCGCGGCCCACGTGGCCTTCTTCATACACCGCGACGAAATAACGCAGTTGGCGGAAATCCATAAGTAACACTTATCGAAAATGCTGGAAAAACGAAATGGTCGAAAACCCTTGCGAAGCCTAGTCTATCGCCGTATTCCAACGGGTTACAGCGATGAATCGTTCGATTGTTACCCCGGATGAAAAACACTTTTGATAGGCAAGGCAAAATATCGAGTGGCGGCACCAAGACCGCACCGTTGCCGCCCCTTACCGTGATTGGTTGGAGCCCTGATGAACCTGTTCAACCTGCGCCGCTCGGCCCCTGTCGCTGCCGCTGAGCCCAAGCGTGCGCCGGTGATCGTGCCGCAAGCCGATGAGCTGTCGCGTGATCGCCTGATGCCCAGCGCCGAGCGCGCAGCGCAGGTGTTCGTGCGCGGCCAAGGCTCCTGGTTGTGGGACAGTGAAGGGCATGCCTACCTGGACTTCACCCAAGGCGGCGCGGTCAACAGCCTGGGCCACAGCCCCAGCGTGCTGGTGAAAGCGCTGAGTAACCAGGCCCAGGCGTTGATCAACCCGGGGTCGGGTTTCCATAGCCGTGGCTTGCTGGGGTTGGTGAACCGCTTGTGTCAGAGCACTGGCAGCGACCAGGCCTACCTGCTCAACAGTGGTGCCGAGGCCTGCGAAGGCGCGATCAAGCTGGCGCGCAAGTGGGGCCAACTGCACCGCAACGGCGCCTATCACATCATCACGGCCAGCCAGGCCTGTCACGGTCGCAGCCTGGGTGCTCTGTCGGCGTCCGACCCGCTGCCATGCAACCGCTGCGAGCCTGGGCTGCCGGGGTTCAGCAAGGTGCCGTTCAATGACCTGGCGGCACTGCACGCCGAGGTGGATTCACGCACCGTGGCGATCATGCTCGAGCCGATCCAGGGCGAGGCGGGCGTGATTCCGGCAACCCAGGAATACCTCAAGGGTGTGGAAACGCTCTGCCGCGAACTAGGCATCCTGCTGATCCTCGATGAGGTGCAGACCGGTATTGGCCGCTGTGGTGCGCTGCTGGCCGAGGAAACCTACGGCGTGCGTGCCGACATTATCACCCTGGGCAAGGGCTTGGGCGGTGGGGTGCCACTGGCCGCCTTGCTGGCTCGGGGTACGGCGTGCTGCGCCGAGCCTGGCGAACTGGAAGGCAGCCACCACGGCAATGCACTGATGTGCGCTGCCGGCCTGGCGGTGCTGGACACCGTGCTTGAGCCTGGCTTTTTCACGCAAGTGCAGGACAACGGCCGTCACCTGCGTGAAGGCCTGAGCCGGCTGGCCGGGCGCTATGGCCAGGGCGAAGTGCGTGGGCAAGGCCTGCTGTGGGCATTGCAACTCAAAGAAAACCTGGCCCGTGAACTGGTGGCTGCGGCGCTGCACGAAGGCCTGCTGCTCAATGCGCCACAAGCGGATGTGGTGCGTTTTTCACCTGCGCTGACCGTGAGCAAGGGCAACATCGACGAAATGCTGCTACGCCTGGCACGCGCTTTTGCCCGCCTTCATGCCCAGCAGCAGGCCCGCCGCGAAGTGCCGGCCTGACTGTGTAGCAACACTGAGAATTCAACGAACCGTCTGGCGTTCCTGCGCATCGCCCCTGGCCTGTTTCATTCGGCCCGGGGCGTTTTTTTTGCCTGTGGAACCTCTGCGTAGAGCGGCTAGTCTGTGAGATAACACCTTCAGGAGAGACTTGCATGGACTTTATTCGCATCATCATCGCCATCATCCTGCCGCCGCTTGGCGTGTTCTTGCAGGTGGGGTTTGGCGGGGCGTTCTGGCTGAATATTCTGCTGACCTTGCTGGGCTACATTCCGGGGATCGTGCATGCGGTGTACATCATCGCCAAACGGTGAGGTTTTCCGGGGCCGCCAAGCGGCCCCGGTATTTCAACCTTTCAACACCCGGCAATAGAACTTCCACTCTTCTTCCAGCGCATGCGCCAGGTTCTCTGCCTTGCGGAACCCATGCCGTTCCCCCGCATAGAAGTGCCCCTCGGCCTCAATCCCGTTAGCCTGCAGCGCCGCCAGCATCGACCGCGTCTGTTCCGGCACCACCACCGCGTCCAGCTCACCCTGGAAGAAAATCACCGGCACCTTGATCTGCCCCGCATGCAGCAGCGGCGTGCGCTGGCGGTAGCGCTCGGCATCCTGTTGCGGATCGCCGATCAGCCAGTCCAGATAATCGCCCTCAAACTTGTGCGTGGCCCGGCCCAGGGCAACCGGGTCGCTGACCCCGTACAGGCTGGCACCGGCGCGGAACACGTCGTGGAAGGCCAAGGCACAGAGGGTGGTGTAGCCACCCGCGCTTCCGCCACGGATGAACGCCTTGCGTTTGTCGACCAGGCCCTGAGCCGCCAGGTACTCGACCGCCGCGCAGGCATCGGCCACATCGCTTTCGCCCCAGCGCAGGTGCAATGCCTGGCGGTATTCCCGGCCATAGCCGGTGCTGCCCCGGTAATTCAGGTCGGCCACGGCAAAGCCGCGCTGGGTCCAGTACTGGATGCGAGGCTCGAGCACCGGATAACAGGCCGAGGTCGGCCCGCCGTGGATGAACACCACCAGCGGCGTGGCGCCTTGTGAGTGCGCTGCGGGGTAGAAGAATCCGTGGGCCCGCTCGCCGTCACTGCCATAGTGAATCGACTGCGGCAGGCTGATTTGCCCTGCCGGCAGTATCTCGGCCCCCCCGGCAAGCACACGTACTTCGTGGTTACTGCGGTCGATGGCAATCACTGCAGGCGGGCTGATGGGCGAGGCGGCAATGGCATAAAGGTGATCGCTGTCCATGGCCAGGCTGCGAAAGCGCGTGTAGCCACTGGCGAAGCGCTCCATACGTCCATCGGTGTTACGCAGCCCCAGTTGCCCGAAGCCGTCTTTGAACCAACTCGCCAGATAGCTTTGCGGCCCCAGTGCCAGCCAGGTGCAGGTACCCAATTGCCAGGGCGCAGCAGCATGGTCCGCAGTCTCGGCAGGCAACGCCTGCCAGTGGCCATCGACCTCGCCCCAGGGCTGCCAGAAGCCATTGCGGTCGGACAGGCCGTAGAGTCGGCCTTGGGCATCGAAACGCGGTTGTTGCAGCGATTCATCATCGCTTGCCACGCATTGCACGGGGCCCCAGTGGCCACTGCTGTCGCGTGAGCGGCACATCAATCGGGTGATAGTCCAGGGCTGTGCCGGCCGGTCCCATTCGATCCATGCCAGGCGCATGCCATCTTCACTCACTGTGGGTGAGGCGTAGAAATCGGCGCCCTCGGCGAGCACCACCCGGTCGCTCTCACTCAACGCGACAAGCCGATGCTCCACCTGCTCGGCATGGCGTTCCTCGACGGCCAGCACATGGCCATCGTGCCACTGCACATCGCCGTAGCGGCAGCTGACATCCTGGGTCAGCGCACGCGGTTGCGAATCGTCCAGCGGCTGGGTGTAGACCTGCTGGTCCTTTTCGTTGACGAACACCAGCCCGTCGCCACCCAGGCAGAAGCTACCACCGCCGTACTCGTAGACCCGGCTGCGCACGCTGAAGCCATCCGGCGTCAGGCAGCGGGCCTGGTGGTACAGCCAGTGCCAGATACGGCAAGCACCATCGGCCGGGCGGAACTCGATCCAGAACAGCCCGTCGGCGCTGGCTTTGAGTTCGGCGAAGTCGGTGCCGGCGGCAACGGCCTGGGCCGCGCTGAATTCAGCCACGGGCGATGACACGGGAGTTTCGTTCATTGCGGAAGGTCATCTGTTCAATGGCGAGCTGGGCGCTTTCAGCCTCCTCGCGGGCCTTGAGGATGATGCGGTGGTCGGCCGACTTGGCACACACCGGGTCGGCGTTGCTGGCATCACCGGTCAGCATGAAGGCCTGGCAGCGACAGCCGCCGAAGTCCTTTTCTTTTTCGTCACAGGAGCGGCACGGTTCGCGCATCCACTCGTAACCACGGAAGCGGTTGAAGCCAAACGACTCATACCAGATGTGGTGCAGGTCGTGGTCGCGGACATTGGGGAACTGCACCGGCAGCTGGCGGGCGCCGTGGCAGGGCAGCGCGGTGCCGTCCGGGGTAATGGTGAGGAACAGGTTGCCCCACCCATTCATGCAGGCCTTGGGACGCTCTTCGTAGTAGTCCGGGGTGACGAAGATCAGCTTGCACGGGTTGCCCTCGGCCTTGAGTTTGTCCCGGTATTCGTTGGTGATGCGCTCGGCCCGCTCAAGCTGCGCACGGGTCGGCAGCAGGCCCAGACGGTTGAGGTGCGCCCAACCGTAGAACTGGCAGGTGGCAAGCTCGACGAAGTCTGCTTCCAGGGCGATGCACAGCTCGATGATGCGGTCGATCTTGTCGATGTTGTGCCGATGGGTAACGAAGTTGAGCACCATCGGGTAGCCGTGGGCCTTCACGGCGCGGGCCATCTCCAGCTTTTGCGCAAAGGCCTTCTTCGAACCGGCCAGCAGGTTGTTCACCTGCTCGTCGCTGGCCTGGAAGCTGATCTGGATATGGTCCAGGCCGGCCTTCTTGAAGTCAGCGATACGCGCTTCGGTCAGGCCGATGCCCGAGGTGATCAGGTTGGTGTAGTAACCCAGCCGGCGGGCTTCGCCGATCAGCTCAGCCAGGTCCTGGCGAACTAGCGGTTCACCGCCGGAAAAGCCGATTTGCGCCGCGCCCATCTCCCGCGCCTCGGCCATGACCTTGAACCACTGCTCGGTGCTCAGCTCCTGGCCCTGGGCGGCAAAGTCCAGCGGGTTGGAGCAGTACGGGCATTGCAGCGGGCAGCGGTAGGTGAGTTCGGCCAGCAACCACAGCGGCAGGCCGACCTGCGGCGTGGGCGGCAACTCAGGCGAGGACGATCCAGTGTTCGGCACGGGCCACCTCCATGAACTGCTCGATGTCGTCGGCGACTTCCGGGACATCGGGGAATTGCTGTTCGAGTTCGCTGATGATGGCGGCCACGTCACGTTGGCCGTCGATCAAGCCGCCAATCAGGCTGGCGCTGTCGTTGAGCTTGATCATGCCTTCGGGGTACAGCAGCACATGGCCTTTCTGCGCCGGTTCGTACTGGAAGCGGTAGCCGGGGCGCCAGTTCGGCACCTGATTGCGGTCGAAACTCATAGGGTGATCCCCTTGTGCCACACCCGTTCCTGGGTGACGGAATGATAGGGCGGGCGGTTCAGCTCGTAGGCCATGCTCATGGCGTCGAGCATGCTCCAGAGGATATCCAGCTTGAACTGCAGGATCTCCAGCATACGCTCCTGGGCCGCGCGGGTGGTGTAGTGCTGCAGGGTAATCGCCAAGCCGTGCTCTACGTCACGACGAGCCTGGCCCAGGCGGGTGCGGAAGTATTCGTAGCCGGCCGGGTCGATCCACGGGTAGTGCTGTGGCCAGCTGTCCAGGCGCGACTGGTGGATTTGCGGGGCGAACAACTCGGTCAGCGAGCTGCTGGCCGCTTCCTGCCAGCTGGCGCGGCGGGCGAAGTTGACATAGGCATCGACGGCAAAACGTACGCCGGGCAGCACCAGCTCTTGCGAACGCAGCTGGTCCGGGTCCAGGCCGACAGCCTGGACCAGGCGCAACCAAGCTTCGATGCCGCCGTCCTCGCCGGGCGCGCCGTCGTGGTCGAGCAGGCGCTGGATCCACTCGCGACGTACTTCGCGGTCCGGGCAGTTGGCCAGGATCGCGGCATCCTTCATCGGGATGTTGACCTGGTAATAGAAGCGGTTGGCTACCCAACCCTGGATCTGCTCACGGGTGGCGCGGCCCTGGTACATCGCCACGTGGTACGGGTGATGAATGTGGTAATAGGCGCCCTTGGCGCGCAGGGCCTGCTCGAATTCGGCAGGTGACATTGGCAATGCGTCGCTCATCAGGCCTCCTTACAACTCAATGCTCATTCCGTCGAAGGCAACTTCGACACCGCGGCGCTGGACTTCGGCGCGCTCCGGGGAGTCTTCATCGAGGATCGGGTTTGTGTTGTTGATGTGAATAAGCACTTTGCGCTGACGCGGGAAAGCGTCCAGCACTTCGAGCATGCCGCCCGGGCCGTTCTGCGCCAGATGGCCCATTTCGCGGCCCGTGCGAGTGCCCACGCCACGGCGTTGCATTTCATCGTCTTCCCACAGCGTGCCGTCGACCAGCAGGCAGTCGGCGCCGTGCATCATCGCCAGCAGCTTGTCGTCCACCTGGCCCAGGCCTGGGGCGTAGAACAGCTTGCCGCCGGTGCGGGTGTCTTCGACCAGCAGGCCCAGGTTGTCGCCCGGGTGCGGGTCGAAGCGGTGCGGCGAATAAGGCGGTGCGGCGCTGCGCAGGGGGAATGGGGTGAACTTGAGGTTTGGGCAGGCCTCGATAACGAAGCTACCTTCCAGCTCGATGCGGTTCCACTGCAGGCCACCGTTCCAGTGGCTGAGCATGTTGAACAACGGGAAGCCGGTGGTGAGGTCCTGGTGGACCATGTCGGTGCACCACACCTGGTGCGGGCAGCCTTCACGCAGGCTGAGCAGGCCTGTGGTGTGGTCGATCTGGCTGTCCAGCAGCACGATGGCGTTGATGCCGGTGTCGCGCAGGGCCCGGGCTGGCTGCATCGGCGCGAAGGCCTGGAGCTGGGCGCGGATGTCGGGCGAGGCATTGCACAGCACCCAGTGTACGCCGTCGTCGGACAGGGCGATGGACGACTGGGTGCGCGCGGTGGCCCGCAGGGTGCCGTCACGAAAGCCCTTGCAGTTGATGCAGTTGCAGTTCCACTGCGGGAACCCGCCACCGGCGGCGGAGCCGAGAACCTGGATGTACATGGCCACTCTCTATGCAGAAAACCGGATCGGAAAAACGAAAACGCCCCGGCAGGCCGAGGCGTGGAACCCTAAGCCGGGCTTAGCGGTTAGCGAAGTACATGGTGACTTCGAAGCCGATACGCAGATCAGTGTATGCAGGTTTGGTCCACATGGGATTACTCCTTCCGGATGGGTTTGGGGTTGCTCAGTTACTACTTGGGTACCACCGCGCAAAGGCGGTTCCCGGAACTGGGATTGCGCTATCTTACAAGAAAAATTTGTACTGGAAGGTTAATTATTCGAAAAGTGCCGTTGCATGTTGCGTAACAATCACGGGCCTGGATCACTTCCACGTAGGGGTTGGCGCGGCAGCGTTGGCCAAACACAACCAGGAGGCGTCTGCATCGAGCAGGTTACCCAGCAGGTTGTCCAGATCCGTCTGCCGCGTGTTCAGAATAGCCCTGCGCAACGTATCCAGCCTGCCGGGTTGTGTAGCCAGGTGTGTCTGCCACGCCCATTCGGCGACATCGGCGTTGGCCATGGCCGGTTCATCGAATTGACTGGCCAGGGCTTGTTGGGTGCCTGGGTCAAGGGTGACACCCTTGTTGAGTAGCGTGAGCAGGTGGTCGAGGATTTGTGCCTGGTGGGTATGAGGCGATTGCACCCCGAACAGCAGGCCGCCGACCCCCTCTATCTGACGAAAGGTACTGAATACCGCATAGCCGAGTTGCAGTTCCACCCGCAGCCGCTGGTAAACCGGCCCTTGCAGCAGTTGCGCGAGCAGGCGGCCGCTGGCTTCGCTGGCGGCAGGTAGCGGGCAGAACAGCAGCATGGCGTGTTCGCTGCCCGGTACTTCGGCATGCTGCCAACGGCGTTTGGCCCAAGTGGGCAGGGGGCTAGGCAGCGAGCCGCGCCCCGGGCAGTGCTGTAGCGCAGTGCCCAGGGCGCTCAGGGCTGAATCGTCGAAGCCTGCGACCAGGCCGTGCCAGCGTGTGTGCTGCCACAGCTTGTCGAGTTGCTGCTGCTCCAGCGTACAGGTAGGGCCAGTTGGGGGCGGGGTGCCGAGCACCGCGTCGGGCAGTTGCTTGAGCAAGGCCCTGATGGGGATCAGCGCCGCTGTTGGCGTTGTGCAAGGCAACCAGCATCTGGCCGGGGGGGTGACCATCAACGCCAAGGCCTGCGTCACTGCCCGCAGCACCGCTGCCGGTAGCCCGGCGCAGCGTAACTGCCAGTATTCCCCGGCAGCCGTGAATTGCAGTTGTACCGAGGCGCGTTCACAGCGCTCCTGCAGTGGCGCCAGGGCCTGTTCGAGCACACCCTGCAAACGTTGGCGCAACGGTGAGGGTACGTGCCAGCGCAGGTAGAGCGCTGCGTATTGGCGGGCACCAGGGAGCTGCTCACTGACCCTCAGCGCTGCCGGTAGCGGTATGGCATTGGCCTGGGGCAGATCAGCCATCAGCAAGGGGTCGACCAAGGGCATGTGCCATTGGCCATACACGTTGCATGGCAGGCCTTGCAGCACGGCTTGAAGGGCCTGCAAACCGTGCGCATCCAACTGGGCAAACGGCTGCCCCGTGCTGTCACGGCGGGCCAGTTCAAGTGCACTGGCGCTGCGTTCGCGGCTGTGCTGCAACAGGCCGAATTCGCGGTTCAACAGCTCAAGGTCGGCCTGGCGGATGAAGCTGAACCAGCCGTGCAACAGGGCGCTGGCTTCGTCTGGGCAGGCGTCGGCGCTGAGCTTGAGGTCGAGGTGCCACAGCAACTGGCCGGCAAAGGCATACAGTGTTTCGGCCTTGAAACGTTGCAGCCAGCCACGCTCGCGAAGTGCACCCAGCCAGGTACCCGGGCGGCTGTCGCCGAGGCAGGCGATCAGCAGCTCCAGCGCTTGCTCGGCACCTGCCGGGAGGTTTTCGTGAGTGAAGGCCAGTGGTGTAGCCGTCGCCGACAATGGCGGCGGTTTGATTTGCGGCACATGCTTGCCTGTGGCGAACAGCGTCGCATGCTGCCGGCCAAATTGCTCCAGCTCATCCAGCGGCTGCGGCCCGCACAGGCTCAAGACGATCTGGCCGCCCTGGTAGAAGCGTTGGTGGAAGCCCGTCAGTGCTTGCTGAAAGGCAGGGGCCTGCAGGGCCAGGGTATACCGGTTGCCGGCATGAAATGCGCCCAGCGGATGGCCTTGCGACACCGACTGCAACAAGGCGAATTGCTGCTGGGCCTGCGGGTTGCGTGACCAGGCAATGAACTCGGCGTGGATCACTTCACGCTCGCGGCGTTGGCGCTCGATGCCCAGATCCGGTTCGGCCAGCATCTGGCAGAGGCGCTCAAGGCCCCCGGCCAACGCATTGGGCGGGACTTCGAAGAAAAAGTCGGTGGTGCGTTCCCGGGTGCTGGCGTTGACCTGGCCGCCCAGGGTCTGCACGTAACGCATCAGGCCGTCGTCCAGCGCAAAGCGTGGGGTGCCGAGGAAGAACAGGTGTTCGAGGAAGTGGGCCAGGCCCGGCCATTTGCCCGGTGCGTCGTGGCTGCCCGCATGCACCCGCAGTGCGGCGGCCGAACGTTTCAGGCGCGGGGCGTGGCGCAGTGTCAGTTGCAGGCCGTTGGCGAGAGTGAGGTGGCGGATGGCGTCAGGCATGGGGGCTCCGGTTGCTGCTGTCCATGCTAACCCATTTGTTTGCAGGCCCGGCCCTTTCGCGGGCTTGCCCGCGAAAGGGCCATCAGCCTTTACGCATGTGCAGTTCCTGACGCAAATCGTTCAGGTACGGGAATGCCTCCCGCCCCTGCACAACCTGCTCATGTTCCAGCTCGGCCAGCAACAGGCATTCATCCCGCCCGCCCATGGCCAGCAAACTACCATCCGGGCCGATGATGCTGCTCTGCCCGCAATACTGGATCTCGTCTTCCGCGCCGCAATAATTGGCATACACCAGGTAGCACTGGTTCTCCTGCGCCCGTGCCCTTACGGTCACCTGGCAGATGAAGTCATACGGCGCCATGTTCGCCGTCGGCACCAGAATCAGCTCGGCACCCGTCAGCGCCAGGCGTCGGGCGTTTTCCGGGAACTCGATGTCGTAGCAGATCAGCAGGCCGACTTTCCAGCCTTCAAGCTCTACCACCGGAAAGTGGTCCGGGCCTGCGCTGAACATCGAACGGTCCAGTTCGCCAAACAGGTGGGTCTTGCGGTAGTTGCACAGGCTGCGGCCATGGGCATCGATCAACTGCACGCTGTTGTAGATCGCGCCATCGTTCGCCCGCTCCGGATAGCCATAGACAAGGGCAATGCGGTGCGCCTGGGCGATTTCCGCTACCTCCATGGCCGCCGGGCCATCGTCAGCTTCGGCCAGGCGCTCGACCCGGGGCAGGCCGATGTTGTAGCCGGTCAGGAACATCTCCGGGCACACCAGCAACTGTGCGCCGCGCTCGGCTGCCAACTGCGCCTGATGGCGCAGCCGTTGCAGATTGCCGGGCACATCCAGTGGCTTGGGTGCGCCCTGGAACAAAGCGATGCGCATGACGCCTCCTTGATTCAGTCTGCCAGGGCAATAGGGCCGATTTCATCGAACACATCGCCTGGGCCTGGGTTGTCCGGGTGGGTGTGGCCACCGAAGTGGTTCATGATACCCCACACCGCATTCAGCGATGTTTGCACTGCGCCCTCCACCCAGGCGGGTGTCCACGATACATCGTCACCGGCGATGAACATGCCGCGCTGCTCGGCGGGCATGTCCTGCTGCATGAAGTGTGCGTACATGCGCTGGTTGTAGCGGTAATGACCCGGCAGTGCGCCCTTGAAGGCGCCCAGGAAGTGCGGATCAGCCTCCCACGAAATGGTGATCGGGTCGCCGATGATGTGCCCGGCGATATCGGTTTTCGGGTAGATCTTCTTCAGCGCATCCAGGGCCAGCTGCACGCGCTTTTCCACCGGATGCGGCAGCATTTTCAGCGCATCGCTCATCCACGCATAGGACAGGCAGATCACCCCCGGCTTGTCGTCGCCGTTGTCGAACAGGTAGGTGCCGCGGGTGAGGCGGTCAGTGAGGGTCATGCTCATCAGGTCACGACCGGTTTCCGGGTCTTTGTCCTTCCAGAATGGCCGGTCGACCATGACGAACGTCTTCGATGACTGCATGTAGCGGGTGCGGTCCAGGGCCATCCACATCTTTTGCGAGAACAGTGATTCCTCGCAGTCGATCTGGGTGGTCAGCAGCCAGGTCTGGCAGGTGGCGAGCACGGCGCCGTAGTGGCGAGTGTCGCCCCAGTTGTCGGTAACCGCCAGGCGGCCGTCAGCAGCGCGGGCGATGCGCTTGACCCCGGTACGCGGTGCACCGCCATGCAGGCCGCTCAGGCTTGTGCCCTCCGGCCAGTGGGCGCAGCGCTCCGGCACATGGCGCCAGATCCCTTGCGGTACCTGCTCCACACCGCCGACGACCAGGTGTTGGTGGTCGTCGCAGTTGGTCATCACCACGCGGAAAATTTCCAGCATCGAGTTTGGGAAGTCCGAGTCCCAGCCACCGGTGCCGAAGCCAACCTGGCCGAACACTTCGCGGTGCTGGAAGCTCAGTTTGGCGAACGAACGTGAGGTGGCGACGAAGTCGTAGAACGTGCGGTCGTCCCACAGTGGGACCAGCTTGTTCCACAGCGCTTTAAGGCGCGGTACATCCCGATCGCGGATGGCTTGCTGGATGTCGGCGAACTGGGCACCGCTTTCCAGCGCATCGGCCCAGGCGTCGGCCACTTCGTGGAACAGCTTGGGCAAGTCGGTGGTTTTTTCGGCGTAGTAGGTCTGGCCTTCAAGGTCGATCACGGTGCTGCCCGAGGCTGGGGTCAGCGGGTTGGGGAAAGGCTTGGTTTCCAGGCCCAGCTTGTCCACGTAGTGGTAGAAGGCAGTGGACGACACCGGGAAGCGCATGCCGCCCAGCTCGGCGATGATCCCGTCGGTGCCATTGAAGGCTTGCGAACGCAGCCGGCCGCCCAGCTTGGAGGCCTCGTACACCACCGGCTTTAGGCCTAGCTTCATCAGCTCGTAGGCCGCTACCAGGCCGGCAATACCGGCACCCACGATGGCCACTTCTTCACCCTGGCGCTCAGCCGGAATACTGCCCAGGCCTGCGGGGTGCTCCAGCCAGTCATCGAAAGCGAAGGGGAAGTCCGGGCCGAAGATGGTGATGGGCTTTTTGCCGTCGGCGGGGTGGCGGTTTTTCTTGTTCATGAAATGACCTTGCCAGAGGGGCTGCGCGGGTGGCGGAGCCTGAGTATAGGAGATGGCTGGAGGTCATTTTAAGGAGTAGGGGAATCGTAATTAAGGTGCATATTGGTGTCTTAATGTATTGCTTTTCGTCGAAAACATAAGTTTAAAGTTATTTATGACGAAGTGTTTGTAGTGCGATTTGCTGCGCCTATCAGATCGAGCGCCGCCCGCGCGGCGCTCGATCTGATAGGCGCAGTAAATTGCAAGACAAGCACCTGGGCCTCACGCGGCCTCTCCGGCGGGCATAAGTACACGTTGGACGGGGTGTGAGCAGCTAGAGGCGCACTGCTAAGGCAGCTGTGCGCGGGCAGGCTTTGCCTGGCCGGGTATGCGCCTCCAAGTTCGCCGGTTCTCACCTCGCGCATGGCTGCCACCCAATTCCCGTGAGAAGGGAGCGATTGGCCGCCAGTCATCCCTGTGATCTGGAGGCTATACCATGACTGACCGTTTGCCCGATCAACCTGTAAAACTGCAAGCCACCGCTGAAAAACCCTTTTGTAACTGCGAATCCAGCCACCCGCCGTTATTTGCCATCCGTCCTGGCATCGACCCCGCCGACGCTCTAGTCCACGCCTGCCTGCTGGCCCGTGGCCTCAACCAGATTGTCACTGACTACGCCCAGCACCACGCCCCCGAGCGTAGCCGAGACATCGTCTGGTCGATGCAGCATTCTGCCGAGAGCCTTTCGGCGATTCTGGAGGGGCTGCTCGACGGCCAGGAGGCCTGATTGATCAGAGCGGCTGCCCCCGGTCCACCTTGCTGCTGAGAATGATCGACGTGGTGGTCTTCTCCACCCCGTCGACACTGCCGATCTGGTCGAGCAACTGGTCCAGCTGTTCGGGTGAATCCGTAAGCAGCCAGGCCACGTAGTCGAACTCGCCGCTCACTGCGCACAGCTGCTGCACTTGGCCCATGGCACTCAAGCGCCGCACCACTTCCTTGCCGGAGCGCGGCTGCACCTTGATCCCCACATACGCCTGCAGCCCGCCTCCCAGCACCCGCTGACCCAGACGTACGCCATAACCGGAGATGACCTTGTTCTTCTCCAGACGCTCCAGGCGCGAATTGACGGTGGTGCGGGCGATACCCAACTGGCGGGCGAGGGTGGCGACGCTTTCGCGGGCGTTGATTTGCAGCAGGGCGATCAGCTGGCGATCGATTTCATCCAGCGTGATGGAGCGGGAATCCGACATGGCGAGTCTCTACGGTTGGCCTGCTAGCCTATCGAGCGACTGCCAATCAGGGCAAGACCGCATCTACAGCGACCGCGCTGGCCTGAAGGCTGGGCCTTCGGCATGATGAAACGCTAGTCCAACGAGAACCTGAGCGTGAACCTCGACAACCTGCTCGAATGCTGGCGACTGGAAGTCTCCAACAAGAAAAGGCCAGGACGCCGTATCAGCCTGCTGTTCAACGTACTGCGCCGCGCACGCAAGGACAACAAACTGCGCTTTCTCTTTGCCTACCGCCTGGCCCAATACCTCGATGCTCGCGGCGGCCTGGCCCGGCGTCACGCTCGGCGCATGCAACAACGGCTCAACCTCAAGTACGCGGTGGACATCGACATCGGCGCACAAATCGCGCCCGGCCTGCGCATCGCGCACCTGCCGGGGGTGGTGATTACCCGGCATGTCAGCATCGGGCGCAATTTCTTCATTCGCCAGAACTGCTCTATCGGCATCAAGACGCTCGGGCTGGAGGAGTACGCGCTGCGCATTGGCGACAACGTGAGCATGGGTGCGAACAGCTGCATCGTTGCTGATCGCATCGTTATTGGTGACGACGTGGTGATTGGCGCGATGTCGCTGGTTACGCGGGATATTCCGACTGGGATGGTCTTCTACAACCAGAGGCAGGTCGAGATGCGGCCGATAGGCGAGTAAGGGCTCACAAAATCTAACGATTAATCCCTGCGGTATTAGCCGTTGTAAGGTCGAGAATGGTCCGCTCATGAGGCGGAGTTCGGAACCGAACCCATGATCACCAATCATTTTCAGTAGAGCGAGGTCGTTGCTACGCCCGCGAGTACCTTGCGACTAACCTTTGCGGACAGGCAGCAACTCACTGTGGCTCTGGATGAAATCATCCGGAACACGCATCTTTGGCTCCTCTTGCCGACCCTAAGGTATTCGCACCGGCTGCAATGGGTGAGTGCAACGACACGATCATCCGGGCAGGTGACGACAATCTTGAGCTTGCTGCCGCCAACCTGCGCGTACGCGCGGTCGAACAAGCAGGGGAGTGTTCGCATGAGCTTATCTGGAACTGGATGGCCCAGCATGGGTTGACGTTGGATCGTGCAGCTCAGGAGCTGGGTTTGAGCTGGCGCCTGCTGGCTTACTACCGAAGCGGCGAGAAGCCTGTGCCTAGGACAGTCGCCCTGGCAATGAAGGGGGGAAGCGTTGCGGATGGCTGATGTGGTAAGCGCAGCGGCAGGACATGCCTCGAAGAAACGGGCGCGATACCTAAAAAGACAACGGGCACAAAAAAGCCGCGCAATTGCGCGGCTTTTTCATATCTGGTGGGCCCACACGGACTCGAACCGTGGACCAAAGGATTATGAGTCCTCTGCTCTAACCGACTGAGCTATAGGCCCTCAGTAAGTGGCCGGATTATAACGAGGGTTTCGCACCTGTGCCATCTGAAAGATCCGATAGTGCTATGCGAAGAAACGCGGCCGCAAATTCCTCGGGTGGCAGTGGCAGGCTGACGATGTAGCCCTGGATCTGCTCGCACCCCTCCGCTGCCAGAAAACGCTGCTGGGCCTGGTTTTCAACACCCTCGGCAATGATCGCCAGTTGCATGCTGCGGCCCAGGGCGATGATCGCACGGGCGATGGCAGCGTCGTGTGGGTCGTCAGGCAGGCCACGGATGAACGATTTGTCGATCTTGAGGATGTCCAGCGGCAGGCGCTTGAGATAGCTCAGTGATGAGTAGCCGGTGCCAAAGTCGTCGATGGCCAACTGCACGCCCAGTTTTTTCAGCTGGTACAGCACGGCCAAGGCCTCTTCTGCCTGGCTCATGATGAAGTTTTCGGTGATTTCCAACTGCAAGTCGCCGGCCTTGAGCTGGTGCTGCTTGAGCAGTTGCTCGATGCGTCGGGCCAGGTGTGGGTGGCGTAGCTGGGCGCCGGCGAGGTTGATCGACAGCGGGCCGAACGGTTCGTAGTGTTGCTTCCAGGCCTGCATCTGCCGGCAGGCTTGCTCCAGCACCCAGTCGCCGAGCTGGAGAATGGTGCCGTTCTCTTCCGCCAGGTGGATGAAGTGCTCTGGCGGTACTTCACCAAAGGTGGGGTGGCTCCAGCGGATCAGCGCCTCGGCGCCTACCAGGCTTTGGGTCTTGAGGCTGAGCTTGGGCTGGAAGCACAGGCTCATTTCGTTGCGTTCGACGGCGCGGCGCAGCTCGTGCTCAAGGGCGATGCGCTCGCTGGCCTGAGCGGTGAGGTCGCGGGTGTAGGCTTCGACGCGGTTGCGGCCTTTGGCCTTGGAGCGGTACATGGCCGCGTCGGCGTTGCGGATCAGTGTCGCGACATCAGTGCCGTCCTGTGGGTACAGGCTGATGCCGATACTGGCGCTGGTGAAGAACTCGTGCTCACCGGCCTGGAACGGCGCGACGAAGCAGGCCAGCAGCTTGTTGGCGATGGTGCTGGCGTCACTGGGCTTGTGCAGGCCAGGTAGCAGGATGATGAACTCGTCGCCGCCCAGGCGGGCCACGGTGTCGACGTCACGCACCTGCTCCTTCAGGCGCTGAGCGATGCCTTTGAGCAGCAGGTCGCCGACCGGGTGGCCCAGGCTGTCGTTGATGTGCTTGAAGCGGTCGAGGTCGAGGAACAGCACCGCGCCCTGGCGGTTTGATACTTGCGCGCAGGTAAGCACGGCCTGCAGGCGGTTCTCGAACAGGGCACGGTTGGGCAGGCCGGTCAGCGGGTCGTGGTGGGCCTGGTAGTCGAGCTTGGCCTGGGCGTGCTTGAGGCTGGAAATATCGGCAAACACGGCCACGAAATGGGTGATCTCGCGCTCGTTGTTGCGCACCGCACTGATGGTCAGCCAGCCGGGGTACAGTTCGCCGTTCTTGCGCTTGTTGTAGATCTCGCCTTGCCAGTGGCCTTCGTCGGTAAGCTGGTGCCACATGGCGGCGTAGAAGGCACTGTCGTGTTGGCCGGAAGCGAGCAGGCGCGGGGTTTGGCCAAGGGCTTCGATTTCGCTATAGCCGGTGATTTCGCTGAAGGCGCGGTTGACGGCACTGATACGTTGGTCGATGTCGGTGATCAGCACGCCTTCGGCGGTGTTTTCGAACACGGTGGCCGCCAGTTGTAGCTTTTCCTGCATCAGATGGCGTTCGGTGATGTCGCGGGCAATGGTCAGCATGCAATCGACGCCGGCAATCGGCAGGGGCCTGGCGGATAGCTCGCAGAGGCGGATCTGCCCGTCACTGCGGCGGATGTGGCAGGTGAAGTCGCGCACGAAGCCGTCGCGGTTGAGCTGGTCGACCAGGCGCTTGCGCTCGTTGAGGTCGACCCAGATACCCAGGTCCAGCGAGGTCTGGTCGATGGTCGGGTTGAGGTCATAGCCGGTGAGGCGGCAGAAGCCCTCGTTCACCTCCAGCAGCAAACCGTCGCTCTGGCGCGACAGTAACAGGCCGTCGGGCGAGGCGTGGAAAGCTTTGGCGAACTTCTCTTCCGAGGTTTGCAGCTGTTCCTGGGTTTCCTTGAGCTGGCTGATATCGCGTACTGCCACCACCAGCGCCGGGGTGCCGTCGAGCTCGAAGGTTTCGGCCGAGGTAAGGCCGGTGAACAGTTGGCCGTTGCTGCGGCGGAAGCTCATTTCAAGGTTACGGATACCGCCCTGGTGCAGGCGTTCGAGCACCCGCGGGCCGCTGCCTTCGACACCCCACAGGTTGAGGTCGGTGGCGGTACGGCCAATCACCTGGCCTGGGGTCAGGCCGATCTGTTCTTCGAAAGCTTCGTTCACCTCCAACAGGCAACCGTCACTGTGACGGGCGATTAGCAAAATATCGGGGCACTGCTGGAACACCGAGGCGAACTTCTGTTCGGACAAACGCAGGGCATCTTCGGTGCGCTTGGTTTCGCTGATGTCGATCATCAGCCCGCGCATCACCGGTTGGTGGCCGTGTTTGATCATGCTGACGATGTTGCGTACCCAGAGGGGTTGTCCGTCGGCCCGGATTACCCGGTAATCCAGGCTGTGGTCGCGCCCGGCTGCAGTTTCGCTGTCGCAGTAGGCCTGGGCCCAGAGGGCGTCTTCCGGGTGCAGAATGCTGCGCCAGAAGCCAGGCTTGAGCCAGTCATTCAGGGGGTAGCCGAGCAGGTCTTCGGCATGCGGCGAAACGTAGCTGTAGGTGAAGTCGTTGGCATCGGCTTCCCAGGCGATGGCCGACAGGCTTTCTATCAAGCCGCGGTAGTGGTATTCGCTGCTGCGCAGCTCCTGCTCCAAGGCAATGCGCCGTGAAATTTCCGAACTGAGGCGGCGGTTGATGCGGATCACCACGGCCAGTACGGCCATCAGCAACAACACCGTTGGCAGGCCATACACCAGCAGGTCGGACCAGAACATCCGCTGGTCGACCACATTGCCTACCCAGCGCTGTTGTATCTGGCTGACTTCGCTGCTGCTCATGTCGGCCATCACTTTGTCGAGAATACCGACCAGTACGTGGTTGCTGCGGGGGACGGCCATCGCCAGTTGGTAGCGATAGGGCGTTTCGCCACTGACGTAGAGGCCGTCGAGCTTGAGCTGGCGCAGGCTCCAGATGCTGGAAGCGAGGTCGCCGACGACGGCATCTACCTGATCGGTGGCCAAGGCCTGCAGCGTGGAGCTTACATTGGGCAGTGCGACCAGGTTGAGGTCCGGGTGGTGGGTGCGCAGCAACTCGTGGGGGGCGTAGTTTTCGACCACAGCGATTTTCAGGCCGTACAGGTCCTCCAGTTTGCGCGGCTGTGCGCCGCCTTTGTGGGCAAGGATGACAATGGGAAAGTCGAGGTATGGGCGGGTGAAAGCCAGGTAGCCCTGGCGTTCAGGGGTAGACATGATGCCGGGCAGCAGGTCGATACGGCTTTCGCGCGCCTGCGCCAATACCTCGGTCCAGCTACTGGGTTCGACCGGTTTTAGCGTCACACCCAGACGTTGCTGGATCATGGCGATGTAATCGGCGGCCAATCCCTGGTACCGGCCCTCCTGGTCGCGAAACTCGAACGGTGGCCAAGAGGCGTCGACACCCAGGCTTAGCTGCGGGTGGGCAGCCAGCCAGGCTTTTTCCTCGTCTGTCAGGGTCAGGGCGCCGGCCGTTGTGTTCCACAGCATCAGGAGCAGCAACAGAATGGCCGGCTTCAAGGACATGGCAGCCTCGCATTCAGGTGGTCTGAAGTCGAGTGTAGACGGGCATTGCGGCAGATGTGCAGTGGAAGCCGGGCTTTATGTTTCGGGCCACTAAAGAAAAACCCCGGCCTGGGCCGGGGTTTGTCTTCACTCGTCGAGGAAGGAGCGCAGGTGCTCGCTGCGAGTCGGGTGGCGCAGTTTGCGCAACGCCTTCGCTTCGATCTGACGGATACGCTCACGCGTTACGTCAAACTGCTTGCCCACCTCTTCGAGGGTGTGGTCGGTGTTCATGTCGATACCGAAACGCATGCGCAGCACCTTGGCTTCGCGTGCGGTCAGGCCCGAGAGCACGTCGCGGGTGGCTTCCTTGAGGCTTTCGACCGTGGCAACGTCGATCGGGGACTGCATGGTCGAGTCCTCGATGAAGTCGCCCAGGTGCGAATCTTCGTCGTCACCGATCGGGGTTTCCATGGAGATCGGCTCTTTGGCGATCTTCAATACCTTGCGGATCTTGTCCTCAGGCATTTCCATGCGCTCGCCCAGCTCTTCCGGGGTCGGTTCACGGCCCATTTCCTGCAGCATCTGGCGGGAAATACGGTTGAGCTTGTTGATCGTTTCGATCATGTGCACCGGAATACGGATGGTGCGTGCCTGGTCGGCGATCGAACGGGTGATCGCCTGACGAATCCACCAGGTGGCGTAGGTCGAGAACTTGTAGCCGCGACGGTATTCGAACTTGTCCACCGCTTTCATCAAGCCGATGTTGCCTTCCTGGATCAGGTCGAGGAACTGCAGGCCACGGTTGGTGTACTTCTTGGCGATGGAGATCACCAGACGCAAGTTCGCCTCGACCATTTCTTTCTTGGCGCGGCGGGCCTTGGCTTCACCGATCGACATGCGACGGTTGATTTCCTTGATCTCGGCAACGGTCAGGCCGGTTTCGGTCTCAAGGTCGATCAGCTTCTGCTGGCAGGCAACGATGGCGGCGTCCTTTTCACCCAGGGCAGCAGCCCACTTGGTGTTGCGCTTGGCCAGGTCACCGCTCCAGGTCTGGTCGGTTTCGTTGCTTGGGAACATGCGCAGGAAGTCGGCACGCGGCATGCGGGCGTCACGCACGCACAGCTGCATGATGGCGCGTTCTTGCTGGCGCAGGCGGTTCAGGGCATCACGTACACGCTCGACCAGTACCTCGAACTGCTTCGGTACCAGCTTGATGGGCATGAACAGGTCGGCCAGGGCCTGCAGGGCCTCGACGCTTTCCTTGTGGGTACGACCGTTTTTCTTCAGGACCTTGGTGGTCGCCTGAAGCTGCTCGGATACCGCACCGAAACGCTGGGCTGCGACGACCGGGTCAGGGCCGCTTTCGGCCTCTTCCTCGTCGTCACCGCCTTCGGACTCTTCTTCGTCGTCGTCGGCCTCTTCTTTCGCAGCGGCGGCCTTGGTGCCAGGGATCGGCACTTCTTCGGTCGGTGCAGCGATGTTGTCGTCAGGGTCGATGTAACCGCTGAGAACGTCCGACAGACGGCCACCCTCGGTGGTGACGCGGTCATATTCGCCGAGAATGTAGTCGACAGTGCCCGGGAAGTGGGCGATGGCGCCCATGACTTCACGGATGCCTTCCTCGATACGCTTGGCGATTTCGATTTCGCCTTCGCGGGTCAGCAGCTCGACGGTACCCATTTCGCGCATGTACATGCGCACCGGGTCGGTCGTGCGGCCGATATCGGTTTCAACTGCCGCCAACGCAGCAGCGGCTTCTTCGGCCGCGGCTTCGTCGGTGTCGGCTTCCGCCAACAGAAGGGCATCCGCATCCGGAGCACTCTCGAATACGTTGATCCCCATGTCGTTGATCATGCGGATGATGTCTTCCACCTGTTCCGGATCTGAAATATCCTCAGGCAGGTGGTCGTTGACCTCCGCGTAAGTCAGGTAGCCCTGCTCACGACCGCGGGTGATCAACTCTTTGATACGAGACTGCTGTTGCGCTTTTCCGGACATAACACCCTATCCACTGAAGGTCTTGGCGGGCAAAAAACAAGCCGAGGATTATACCCGAGCATGGGCCTCACGCGCCAGATGAGGTCGGCGTTTGTGCGGGAACATTCCGGCTCAGCAGGGCGAGGAGCTGGGTTTTTTCCTCGCTGGTCAATTCGCTTTGACGTGATTTCCTGAGCAGTTGTTCCAGGCTGCGCTCGCGTTGGCGGGCGGACAAGCTAGTTATAGTGTCGAAAAACTGTTGTTCAAGGTTGTCGGCCACGATCAGCCATTCCTTTTCTGCCAGCGCCCGCAGCAGGCGGCCCTGTTCGGTGCCGTGCCAACGTGCGATCAACTGCATTGAGCTTAGCCCAGGATTTTTCTGCGCGGCTTCGATCAGCGCCACCAGCAGCTGGCTGTACAGATGTTCTTCGTCGGCAAAATGGCTGGCGTCTTCCACCTTGCCGGCCAGCAGCGGGTGGTGCAGCAGGGTGCGCAAGGCCGCCAGGGTGGGTGGCTCGACCGGGGCCGGTACGCGTGGCGGCGCTTCGTCGCGTTGCTGCCAGGGTTTGCCGCCTTTGCGGTTCTTGTCCCAGGGCTTGTCGCTCCATTGCTTCTTGCCGCCGCCCTTGTTCGGCTTCCACTCCTGTTCCTGATGAACAGGGGCGTAGTCGTGCTGCGGCATGTCGCCGAAGTCGGGGGTGTAGCTGGCCATGGCGTCGTAGTCGTAGCCAGGGTCGTAGTCCGGCACGCTGTTGGCCGCGGGTGCCTGTTGCGCCAGTTGCTCGACCTGCTGCGGGTCGAGGCCGGTGATTTCCTTCAGACGGTTGCGCATCAACTGGCGCAGGTTGGCGCCAGGGATCTTTTCGATCAACGGTGCGGCCAGGGTCGCCATGTGCGCCTTGCCTTCCAGTGAGCGAGGGTCGGCTTCGACACTCAGCTGTTCGAAGAAGTAGTCGGCCAGGGGCTGGGCGTGCTGGTTGATACGGGCCATGAAGGCATCGGTGCCTTCGGCGCGCACCAGGCTATCCGGGTCTTCGCCTTCGGGCAGGAACAGGAAGCGCGCGCGGCGGCCGTCCTGCAGGTTCGACAGGGTCGACTCCAGCGCACGCCAGGCGGCCTTGCGCCCGGCCTGGTCGCCGTCGAAGCAGAACAGCACGCTGGGCACCACGCGGAACAGCCGCTTGAGGTGCTCTTCGCTGGTGGCGGTGCCCAAGGTGGCCACGGCATTGCGCAAGCCTTGCTGGGCCAGGGCGATGACGTCCATGTAGCCCTCGACGACGATGATTTCGTCGAGGTTGCGGTTGTGCTTGCGCGCCTCGTACAGCCCGTACAGTTCCTGGCCCTTGTGGAACACCGGGGTTTCCGGGGAGTTCAGGTACTTGGGCTTGTCGTCGCCGAGTACCCGGCCGCCGAAGGCGATGATGCGCCCACGGCTGTCGCGGATCGGGAACATCACCCGGTCGCGGAAGCGGTCGTAACGCTTGCCGCTTTCGGCGTTCTCGATCAGCAGGCCGGCGTCGATCATCACTTTCTGCTGCAGGGTGTCGGCACCCAGGTGCTTGAGCAGGTTGTCCCAGCCTGGCGGGGCAAATCCCAGGCCGAAGTCGCGGGCAATTTCCCCGGACAGGCCGCGGCCTTTGAGGTAATCCACCGCCGCCTTGCGGGTCGGGTGGCTGCGCAGGGCCTGGCGGTAGAACTCCGAGGCGGCATCCAGTAGCGGGTACAGTGGCGAGTCGGTGGGCTGGCGCGGCTTGTGGTCGCGGCGGCCCTGTTCGCGGGGCACTTCCATGCCGGCTGCGCGGGCCAGTTCCTCGACGGCCTGGGGGAAGTCCAGGTTGTCGTGGTCCATGACGAAGCCCAGGGCGTTGCCGCCTGCGCCGCAGCCGAAGCAGTAGTAGAACTGCTTGTCGGGGCTGACCGTGAAGGAGGGGGTTTTCTCCTTGTGGAACGGGCAGCAGGCGGAGTAGTTCTTGCCGGTTTTTTTCAGCTGGACGCGCGAACTCACCACATCGACGATGTCGAGGCGGTTGATCAGGTCGTCAATGAAGCTCTGGGGAATCAGCCCGGCCATGGCAGTCTCGTCATCTGGCAACTGGCAAGTCTAATCGCTCACGCGCCGAATGGGGCGAGTGTTGCTTGGGGAAGTGCGAGGGAGTGTGCTCGTCGCCGGCCCTTGAGGGCCCGTCAGTCGGACGTGCACGTCTGGTCATACAGCAAGAAGGACCAGCTCTGACGTTTCAGGCAGGTTGCCCATGTGCAGTTCGCATGACGCTTGTGCAGGGCCTTGAGCTAGCTGCTCAAGTTTGAAGCGACCACTGCCATCGCCCGGCGGTTAGCCGGGCAGGGCAGAAGCTTTGCGTTGAACGCCTGTATTAGTACAGACGAACGGCGCGGCGCTGTTCGCGCTGAACTTTCTTGGCGTGACGCTTAACAGCGGCAGCTGCTTTGCGCTTACGCTCTGCGGTCGGCTTCTCGTAAAACTCGCGGCTACGAACTTCAGCCAGTACACCGGCTTTTTCGCAGGAGCGCTTGAAACGACGCAGAGCTACGTCGAAGGGTTCGTTCTCTTTAACTTTGACGGCTGGCATCCAGGGCTACCTTAATTCATTACCGGGGTAGACGTGCTCCTGGCAAAACAAAGGTGTGCTGGAGAACGTCGGTTTTCAAGGGTTGCGGATGTTAACCCTTAGCAAGCCGGAATGCAAAGCCTCTGATCGAAAACCGCTGGTCGGCATCCGACACGGGGACTATCATGCGCGGCTTCGAATTCAGCCCCCACAAGGGACGAACCCATGCTAGTACTGGGATTGGAAACATCCTGCGACGAAACTGGTGTCGCATTATACGATAGTGAACGCGGTTTGTTGGCCGACGCACTGTTCAGCCAGATCGACCTGCACCGCGTGTTTGGCGGTGTGGTGCCCGAGCTTGCCTCGCGTGACCACGTCAAGCGCATGCTGCCGCTCATCCGCCAGGTGCTGGACGAGGCCGGTTGCGTCGCCACCGAGATCGACGCCATCGCCTACACCGCAGGCCCTGGCCTGGTCGGTGCATTGCTGGTGGGTGCTTCCTGCGCCCAGGCACTGGCCTTTGCCTGGGACATTCCGGCAATTGGCGTACACCACATGGAAGGCCACTTGCTGGCGCCCATGCTGGAAGAAAACCCACCGGAGTTTCCGTTCGTCGCTTTGTTGGTTTCCGGCGGGCATACCCAGTTGGTTCGGGTCGATGGTATCGGCCAGTACGAACTGATGGGCGAGAGCCTGGATGACGCTGCCGGTGAGGCGTTCGACAAGACCGCCAAGCTGATCGGTCTCAACTACCCCGGTGGCCCGGAAATCGCGCGCCTTGCTGAAAAGGGTGTGCCTGGGCGTTTCGTTTTCCCACGGCCGATGACTGATCGCCCGGGCCTGGAGTTCAGCTTCAGCGGCCTGAAAACCTTTGCCCTCAACACCTGGCAGCAATGCAAGGATGCTGGCGACGACGGTGAGCAAACCCGTTGCGACGTGTCCCTGGCATTCCAGCAGGCGGTGGTGGAGACTTTGACCATCAAGTGCAAGCGGGCGCTCAAGCAGGCTGGCCTCAAGCGCCTGGTCATCGCCGGTGGCGTGAGTGCCAACAAGGCGTTGCGGGCCTCCCTCGAGGACATGCTCGGCAGCATCAAGGGCAACGTGTACTACGCGCGGCCACAGTTTTGTACCGACAATGGCGCGATGATCGCTTACGCCGGCTGCCAGCGCCTGTTGGCCGGGCAGCAGCAGGACCTGGCCATCAGCGTGCAGGCACGCTGGCCGATGGAACAGTTGCCGCCGCTGTAGGTTTCAGAAGTGCCGTTCGCGCCCGGCAAACAGGTCGCGCAGGTTGCTGCGGTGGCGCCACACGATCATCACCGTCAGCACGGTGATCGGTAGCAGGGCTTCCGGCTCGCGCCAGGCCAGCAATGGCAAGGTCAGTGGCGTGGCAATCAGCGCCGCCAGCGAGCTGGTACGGGTAAGGTAAAACGTCAGTAGCCAGGCGCCGATGGCCAGCAGCGCGGCCGGGAAGTACAGGCCCATGAGCATGCCGGCGGCGGTGGCTACGCCTTTGCCACCGCGGAAGCAGAAATACAGCGGGAACAGGTGGCCCAGCACCGCACATACGCCTACCCAGGCTTGCGCGTGCAGGTCCAGCCCGGCAAAGCGGGCAAGCAATACCGGCAAAAGGCCCTTGCACAGGTCGCCAAGCAGGGTCAGGATCGCCAGTTTACGGCCTGCCAGGCGTAGCATGTTGGTGGCGCCGGCATTGCCTGAGCCGCTGGAACGCGGGTCCGGGCTGCCCGAAAGGCGGCTGAGGACAATGGCGAAGGACAGCGAGCCGAGCAGGTAGGCGAGCAACGCCAGTAACCAAAACATGCTAACTATTCCGGGCGAGGACGCCCTGATTCTAACGGCGCCAGTCGCCCTTGTCGTGCTGTGGAGAGAAGTGCTTGGACAGAGTGTTCATCGAAGGCCTGGAAGTCGATACCGTCATCGGTGCCTATGACTGGGAGCGGGATATTCGCCAGTGCTTGCGCCTGGACCTGAGCTTTGCCTGGGACAACCGCCCGGCGGCGGCGGGTGACGACCTGAGCCTGGCGCTGGACTATGCCAGCGTGTCGGCGCGCGTCCAGGCGTTTGCCGAGCAGGCGCGCTTCGAGTTGGTGGAAACCTTTGCCGAGCGCCTGGTGGCCACTTTGATGGAAGAGTTCCAGATCCCGTGGGTGCGGTTGAAACTGACCAAGCCGGGGGCGGTGCCGGCGGCCCGAGGTGGTGTAGGCGTGGAGATCGAGCGCGGATGTCTCTGAGCACGGTTTACCTGGGCCTTGGCAGCAACATCGACCGCGAGGCGCATTTGTGCGCCGGGCTCGATGCCCTGGCGGGCATCCTGACCGACATGCGCTGCTCACCGGCGTTCGAAAGCCAGGCGGTGGGGATCAAGAGCGGGCCATTCATCAACTTTGTGGTGACCGGGCAAACCGCGTTGCCCTTGATAGAGCTGGACCGCCGGCTGAAGTTCATCGAGGCCGACAATGGCCGCTATGCGCCGGACCGTAAAGGGTTGCCGCTGGATATCGACGTGCTGATGTATGACGATTTGCACGGTACGTTCGATGGGCTGGTGCTGCCCAGGGCCGAGATCCTGAAGAACGCGTTTGTGCTGTGGCCATTGTCGTTGCTGGCGCCTGAGCTGGTGCATCCGGGGGCGGGCAAGACCATGGCGAAGTTGTGGCAAGAGGCGCAGATCGATCAGATGTTGGCGCCGGTCGCCTTTGAATGGCGTGGGTTGCAGTTGACACCGGCATAAGTCTGTACTGGCCCTTTCGCGGCTTTAGCCGCGAAAGGGCCAGTACGGGCAGCCGAAAAATCACCCTTCTGCAACACCGATGTAGGCTTCAATCGCCTTCAATCGCTCAGCCTTTAGCGCCTCGCCCAGTGCCTGGCCCGTCAGCCCGGCCTGCACCAAGGGCTTCACATCCACCGCTCGCGCTGCGGTGGATGCACCCCGCAGATAAGCTGCCTGTGGATAACCCTCCTTGCCATCACCCAGCGCCACCATCTCGCACGTGGCAATGAAGTCCTCGAACCGCTGCGGTCGCCGATACACATCGAACTTTTGCAACAGCTCCAGCAGTGCCGCAGCAGGTAAATCCAGCGCATGATTGCCCTGTGCCAGGCATTCCCCTGTCAGCAGTGCCAATTCCTGGCATTCCCGCGGCGCCTTGAGGCGCTGGTTGACGGCTTTGATCGATGCTGGTTCCAGCCCATGCAGCAGGCAGGCCCAGCGTATGTGCAGTGGCTGCTTGTGTAAACCTGCTTGCTCCAGCGCCGCCAGGGCCTGGGAATCGTCTAGAAGCTCGGGCAGTTGCTCCTGTAGGGCATCGCACGCGCGCAGCACCTGGAAGAACACCTGCGGTTGGGCTTCCATCAGCGCCCGCTCGATTTCCTTCCAGCTACGTTCGGCAGTCAAGGCCTGCAGCTCGCCAGAGGCACTGATCTGACGCATCAGCTCCAGGGTTTCGTCGGCAACCCGGAAACCCAGTGGTGCATAGCGGGCAGCAAAGCGGGCAACGCGTAGCACACGCAAAGGATCTTCGGCAAACGCCGGGGAAACGTGGCGTAAAAGGCGTTGATCGAGATCGTCCTTGCCGTGGAAAGGGTCGTACACCGTGCCCGCCTCATCCTCGGCCATCGCGTTGATGGTGAGGTCGCGGCGGATCAGGTCTTCTTCCAGGGTCACGTCAGGGCTGGCGTGAAAGGTGAAACCGCCATAGCCGCGCCCGCTCTTGCGCTCGGTGCGCGCCAGCGCGTATTCCTCGCCGGTTTTCGGGTGCAGGAACACCGGGAAATCGGCGCCGACCGGCCGATAGCCTTTGGCGAGCATTTCTTCGACGGTGGCGCCCACCACCAGCCAGTCGATATCGCTGACCGGGCGGCCGAGCAGGCGGTCGCGCACGGCGCCGCCGACTTTGTAGATGTGCATGTGCAGCTCTCCATAACTGCCGACAGGATAACCTGTCGGCCGTCATGGCGTTGCACTAGAGGTGGTGGATGACCGCCAGGTCCATGCGCCCGTAGTCCGCGCTTTCGCCATGCTCGCCACGCGGCGGCATGTGATGGGTCTTCATCACCTGCTCACCTTGCACGGTTTCCAGGTGGATATCGAAGCCCCACAGGCGGTGCAGGTGCTTGAGCACTTCATCGGTCGAGTCGCCCAGCGGTTTGCGGTTGTGCTGCTGGTGGCGCAGGGTCAGCGAGCGGTCGCCACGGCGGTCGACGCTCCAGATCTGCACGTTCGGTTCACGGTTGCCCAGGTTGTACTGTGCTGCCAGTTGCTCACGAATCACCCGATACCCGGCTTCATCGTGAATCGCGGGCACCAGCAGGTCGTCGCGCTGGTCGTCATCGAGAATGCTGAACAGCTTGAGGTCGCGCATCACCTTGGGTGACAGGTACTGCAGGATGAAGCTTTCGTCCTTGAAGCTGCTCATGGCGAACTTGATGGTAGAAAGCCAGTCACTGCCGGCAATGTCGGGGAACCAGCGGCGATCTTCCTCGGTCGGGTTTTCGCACATGCGGCGGATGTCGGTGTACATGGCAAAGCCCAATGCGTACGGGTTGATGCCGCTGTAGTACGGGCTGTCGAAGCCAGGCTGGAACACCACGCTGGTGTGCGACTGCAAGAACTCCATCATGAAGCCTTCGGTAATCAACCCCTCGTCGTACAGGTCGTTCATCAGGGTGTAGTGCCAGAACGTCGCCCAGCCTTCGTTCATTACCTGGGTCTGGCGCTGCGGGTAGAAGTACTGGGCTATCTTGCGCACGATGCGCACCACTTCGCGCTGCCAGGGTTCAAGCAGCGGGGCGTTTTTCTCGATGAAATACAGGATGTTTTCCTGAGGTTCGGCGGGGAAACGCCCGTCATCGCGGTCGTTACCCTTTTCCGCGCTTTTCGGAATGGTGCGCCACAGGTCATTGATCTGGCGCTGCAGGTGCTCCTCGCGCTCCTGTTGCCGACGCCGCTCTTCCTCGGCAGAAATGGGGTAGGGCCGCTTGTAGCGGTCGACACCGTAGTTCATCAGGGCATGGCAGGAGTCGATCAGGTCTTCCACTGCATCAATGCCATGACGCTCTTCGCACTGGGCGATGTACTGCTTGGCGAACACCAGGTAGTCGATGATCGAACTGGCGTCAGTCCAGGTGCGGAACAGGTAGTTGCCCTTGAAGAAACTGTTATGCCCGTAGCAGGCATGGGCGATCACCAGTGCCTGCATGCACATGGTGTTTTCTTCCATCAGGTAGGCGATGCACGGGTCGGAGTTGATCACGATCTCGTAGGCCAGGCCCATCTGGCCACGGCTGTACGACTTTTCTGTGCTGAGGAACTGCTTGCCGTAGGACCAATGGTGATAGCCCAGCGGCATGCCGACCGAGGCGTAGGCGTCCATCATCTGCTCGGCCGTGATCACCTCGATCTGGTTGGGGTAGGTGTCCAGGGCGTAACGCTCGGCCAGGCGGCTGATTTCCCGATCGTAGGTCTGGATCAGCTCGAACGTCCACTCGGACCCGGTGGAAATGGGTTGGCGTCTCTGTGCTCTGGCGGTCATGTGGCTAACCTGCGCTGGAAGAGTTCACGGAAGACCGGGTAGATGTCGCCGGCCGATACCAGCTGCTGCTGAGCGAACGTATCGGGGTAGGCTTCACCGATGCGTTCGTATTCATACCACAGCGCCTGGTGCTCACGGGGAGTGATCTCGACGTAAGTGTAGTACTGCACATGCGGCATGATCTGCTTGGAGAGGATCTCGCGGCAGATGGGCGAGTCGTCGTTCCAGTTATCGCCGTCGGAGGCCTGCGCGGCATAGATGTTCCAGTCGCTGGCCGGGTAGCGTTCAGCCATGATCTCCTGCATCAGCTTGAGTGCGCTGGAAACGATGGTGCCGCCCGTTTCCCGCGAGTAGAAGAACTCTTCCTCGTCGACTTCCCGGGCGCTGGTGTGGTGGCGGATGAACACCACTTCGATGCGGTCGTAGTTACGCTTGAGGAACAGGTACAGCAGGATGAAGAAGCGCTTGGCGATGTCCTTGGTGGCCTGGGTCATCGAGCCGGACACGTCCATCAGGCAGAACATCACCGCCTTCGAGCTGGGGTTGGGCTGCTTGACCAGCAGGTTGTACTTGAGGTCGAAGGTATCGAGGAAGGGCAGGCGGTTGATGCGCGCCTTCAAGCGTTCGATTTCCTGTTCGACTTCCTGGATATCGGTGAAATTGTCCGGTTCTTCGACCCGCAGGCGGGCGAGTTCCTTTTGTGCTTCGCGCAGCAGTGCGCGGCTGCTTCCGGTCAGGGCGATACGCCTGGCATGGGCCGAGCGCAGGGTACGCACGATATTGATGCGCGATGGGTTACCTTCATTGGCGATACCGGCGCGCACGGTCTTGAAGGTGTCGGCGCCTGTCAGGTGACGCTTGACCAGGTTGGGCAGTTCGAGGTCTTCGAACATGAATTCGAGGAACTCTTCCTGAGTGATCTGGAAGACGAATTCGTCCATGCCTTCGCCGGAATTACCGGCCTTGCCACGGCCACCGCCGCCACCCCCACCGCCTTGCGGCCTTGGGATGTGTTCACCTGCAGTGAATTCCTTGTTGCCGGGATGCACGATGGTCTGTTTGCCCCCGCGACCATGGTGCAGCACCGGTTCGTCGATGTCGCGACCGGGAATACTGATCTGCTCGCCATGTTCCATGTCCATGATGGAACGGCGGCTCACCGCCTCTTCGACGGCCTTCTTGATGTGTTCGCGGTACCGCCGCAAAAAGCGCTGGCGGTTGACCGTGCTCTTGTTCTTGCCGTTCAGGCGTCGGTCGATAACGTAGCTCATGGTCCCTCCGGTAGCTGGGAACAGCTGCACGCTTCAAGCTACGAGCTGCTGCACGTCATGGCAGCAAAGCAGCTGCCGCCGCCCAAGGCCGGCATGGCAGCCTTGGGCGCGCGGTGTATAGCTTGTCGCTTTATTGCGATTTCCTGACCCGCAGGTACCATTCCGACAGCAGGCGCACCTGTTTGTCGGTGTATCCACGCTCCACCATCCGGGTGACGAAGTCGTTGTGTTTCTTCTGGTCCTCTTTGCTGGCCTTGGCGTTGAAGCTGATGACGGGCAGCAGGTCTTCGGTGTTCGAGAACATTTTCTTCTCGATCACGACCCGCAGTTTTTCATAGCTCAGCCAGCTTGGATTCTTGCCGTTGTTGTTGGCGCGTGCGCGCAGTACGAAGTTGACGATCTCGTTGCGGAAGTCTTTCGGGTTGCTGATGCCGGCCGGTTTCTCGATCTTTTCCAGCTCCTCGTTGAGGGCGATGCGGTTGAGGATTTCGCCGGTTTCCGGGTCGCGGTATTCCTGGTCCTGAATCCAGAAGTCGGCGTACAGCACATAGCGGTCAAAGATGTTCTGGCCGTATTCGCTGTAGGACTCCAGGTAGGCCGTCTGGATTTCCTTGCCGATGAACTCGATGTAGCGTGGTGCCAGGTATTCCTTCAGGTAGCGCAGGTAGCGTTCGCGCACTTCCGCCGGGAACTGTTCCTGTTCGATCTGCTGTTCCAGCACGTACAGCAAGTGCACCGGGTTGGCGGCAATCTCGTGTGGGTCGAAGTTGAACACCTTGGACAGGATCTTGAAGGCGAAGCGGGTCGAAAGGCCGTTCATGCCTTCATCAACGCCAGCGGAGTCACGGTATTCCTGGATCGACTTGGCCTTCGGATCGGTATCCTTGAGGTTCTCCCCGTCGTAAACGCGCATCTTGGAATAGATATTGGAGTTTTCCGGCTCTTTAAGGCGGGAAAGCACCGTAAATTGAGCCAGCATCTTGAGTGTATCCGGCGCGCAATGGGCCTTGGACAGCGAGCTGTTGACCAGCAGTTTGTCGTAGATCTTGATCTCATCGCTGACGCGCAGGCAGTACGGCACCTTCACGATGTAGATCCGGTCGATGAACGCTTCGTTGTTCTTGTTGTTGCGGAAGGTGTGCCACTCCGATTCGTTGGAGTGCGCCAGCAGGATACCGGTATAGGGAATGGCCCCAAGGCCTTCGGTACTGTTGTAGTTGCCTTCCTGGGTGGCAGTGAGCAAGGGGTGCAGGACCTTGATCGGCGCCTTGAACATTTCGACGAATTCCATCAGGCCCTGGTTGGCCCGGCACAGCGCGCCCGAGTAGCTGTAAGCATCGGCGTCGTTCTGTGGGTACTCTTCAAGCTTGCGGATATCGACCTTGCCGACCAGGGCCGAGATGTCCTGGTTGTTCTCATCGCCGGGCTCGGTCTTGGCAATGGCGATCTGGTTGAGAATCGACGGGTAGAGTTTCACTACCTTGAACTTGGAGATATCGCCGCCAAACTCCTGCAGACGCTTGGTGGCCCATGGCGACATGATGGTGTTCAGATAGCGCCGTGGGATGCCGTACTCTTCCTCGAGAATGGCCCCATCTTCGGTGGCGTTGAACAAACCCAAGGGCGACTCGAACACCGGTGAACCCTTGATGGCGTAGAACGGCACCTTTTCCATCAGCTGCTTGAGTTTTTCGGCCAGCGACGACTTGCCGCCGCCCACCGGGCCCAGCAGATAGAGGATCTGTTTCTTCTCTTCCAGGCCTTGGGCGGCGTGACGGAAGTACGAAACGATCTGGTCGATGCACTCTTCCATGCCATGGAAGTCGGCAAAGGCCGGATAGCGGCGAATAACCTTGTTGGAAAAGATGCGCGACAGCCTGGAGTTGGTAGAGGTGTCGATCAGCTCTGGCTCACCGATGGCCAGCAACAGCCGTTCGGCCGCCGATGCGTAGGCACTGCGATCCTCTTTGCACAGCTCGAGGTACTCCTGCAGCGAGAGTTCTTCCTGGCGCGTAGACTCGAAACGTTGTTGGAAGTGGCTAAAAATACTCATGACGTCACCTCGCTCGATACGTGGAGACGACGCCGGATCAGTCAGCTGATGCTGGCATGCAACCGGGTTCGCCGATTGCTGTAAACCCCCCAGAACACCCTGTAACGCTACCGATGACCCGCACGCCGGTGTACCGGCTCTCCCCTTTTTTGGATGGCCTGAGCTTAAGCGTAGTTGGTTATCTGCAAGGTCAAGGGGCGAGGTGGGCAGAAGTTACGAACGACCGTTCGTCAGATAAGCCGCAAGCCCGCACGGGGCGCGGGCTGCAGGAAAAATGAAAATATTTATTCGGCGCTGCCTTGGGCGGTCTCGGCCGGGTAGGTGGCGCGCCACAGTTCGAAGCCGCCGTCCACGCTGTACACGTTGGAGAAGCCTTGGCCTACCAGGTAGGCGGCAGCGCTCTGGCTGGAGTTGCCGTGATAGCAGACCACCAGGGTCGGGGCGTCGAGGTCGGCATTGCGGATGAACTCGGCAACCGAATGGTTATCCAGATGCTGGGCACCGGTGATGTGGCCGGCGGCGAAGGCCTGCGGGTCGCGAATGTCGACGACGACCGCACCTTCTTGCTTGCGAAGCTCCAAGGCCTGCTCGGGAGGGATGCGCTTGAATTCGCTCATGGGTACTACTTCCTTCAGGTGTGGTCGTTGAGTGTAGTGGGTTGTGTCGGCTGGCGCAGGGTGCCGTCGTCGGCGCAGTCGCAGCGGTGGTATTCGCCGCTGTCGACGTTGTACAGGGTCATGGCGCCGCCCCACACGCAGCCGGTGTCCAGTGCGATGACGCCTGGCGCGTCTGCGCGGCCTTCGAGGGCGGCCCAGTGGCCGAAGATGATCTTCACATGCCGCGAGCGGCGGTCCTTGTGTGCGAACCAGGGCTTGTAGCCCTTGGGTGCGGTGCCCAGGCCCTCTTTGCTCTTGAGGTCGAGCTTGCCCTCGGCGGTGCAGAAGCGCATGCGGGTGAAGTAATTGGTGATGACCCGCAGGCGTTCGACGCCGGTGAGGTTCTTGCTCCACTTGTTCGGCTCGTTGCCGTACATGCCGTCGAGGTAGAGCTTCAGTCGGCCATCGTCGCGCAGTACTTCTTCCACCTCAGCCGCCAGACCAAGTGCCTGGCCGAGCGTCCACTGTGGCGGGATGCCGGCGTGCGCCATGGCAATGCCGCGTGCCTCGTCGTAATGCAGCAGCTTTTGCTGGCGCAGCCAGTCGAACAGCTGATCGGCATCCGGCGCTTCGATGATTTCGCGCAGGGTGTCGCTTTTCTTGAGGCGCTCGACGTTGTGCCAAGCCGCCAGCAGGTGCAGGTCATGATTACCCAGCACGCAGACCAGCGACTGGCGGATCGAGTACAGGAAGCGCAGGGTTTCCAGCGACTCGGGGCCGCGATTGACCAGGTCGCCGACCAGCCACAGGCGGTCGACGGCCGGGTTGAAATTGACGCGTTTAAGCAGGCACTTGAGAGGTTGCAGGCAGCCTTGCAGATCGCCAACGGCGTAGGTAGCCATCAGTGCAGCGCCCCGGGCACCGCCAGGCGGAAGGGCTCGATTTCGGCGTCGAAGCGCTTACCGTCTTCGGCGAACATCTGGTAGCTGCCCTGCATGGTGCCCACGCGGGTGCTGATAACTGCACCACTGCTGTAGGTGTGGCTCTGGCCCGGGTCGATGTTGGGTTGCTGGCCAACCACACCGGCGCCGCGCACTTCCTCGACTTCGCCGTCACCATTGGTGATCAGCCAGTGCCGCGACAACAGCTTGGCTTTGAGCGAGCCGTTGTTCTGCACGGTGATGGTGTAGGCGAACGCGAAACGACTGTTTTCGGGGTCGGATTGTTCTTTCAGGTAGCGGGTCACGACGCTGACGTCGATTTGATAGCGGGGGTCGGACATGCAAGGGCCTTGGGCGAGCTTACGCAATAATGCAGTCTAGGCCATTGGGAGGGGGAAGGGCCAGCGCCGAGGGGGCTTGAGGGCTAGGTTGGATATGCCGGCCTCTTCGCGGGCAAGCCCGCGACGAGGCCGGTACAGGCGAAATCAGGCTTGCTGGTCAGCCAACTGATCGGCCAGGCGCACAAAGGCCGCCAGGTCCAGCTGTTCAGGGCGCAGGCTGCCATCCACGCCGGCAGCTTCGATGGCCGCGCTGTCGAGCAGGCCCTTCATGGTATTACGCAGGGTCTTGCGGCGCTGGTTGAATGCCTCGCGTACCACGTGCTCCAGCAGCTTGGCATCCTTGGCCGGGTGTGGCAGCACTTCGTGCGGTACCAGGCGGACGATGGCCGAGTCCACTTTCGGGGGCGGGTTGAAGGCGCCAGGGCCTACGTTGAACAGGTGTTCGACCCGGCAGTGGTACTGCACCATGATCGACAAACGCCCCCAATCACCACCACCGGGGCCGGCAGCCATGCGCTCGACCACTTCCTTCTGCAGCATGAAGTGCATGTCACGGATCAGCCCGGCATGGCTGAGCAGGTGGAAGATCAGTGGGGTGGAAATGTTGTAGGGCAGGTTGCCCACCACCTTTAGGCTGCGCGGCGGCACGCCGAGCTGGTTGAAGTCGAACTTCAGGGCGTCACCCTGGTGCAGGCGGAAGTTGCTGCGGTCAGCGAACTTGTGCTGCAGGATCGGCACCAGGTCTTTGTCCAGTTCCACCACATCCAGCTGTGCACCGCTGCCCAGCAGGCCTTCGGTCAGGGCGCCCTGGCCCGGGCCGATTTCCAGCAGGTGTTCGCCGGCCTTGGCGTTGATGGCGCGCAGGATGCGGTCGATGATGCCGGCGTCGTGCAGGAAGTTCTGGCCGAAGCGCTTGCGCGCCCGGTGTTGGTATTGCTCGTTCATGGTCGGTTCTCGGCCATCTGGTAGGCGGTTTCCAGCGCGACGCGCAGGCTGCCGGTGTCGACCTTGCCGGTGCCGGCCAGGTCCAGGGCGGTGCCGTGGTCGACCGACGTGCGGATGATCGGCAGGCCCAAGGTTACGTTGACCGCAGCGCCGAAGCCTTTGTACTTGAGTACGGGCAGGCCCTGGTCGTGGTACATCGCCAGCACCGCGTCGCAGTGCTCCAGATATTTGGGGGTAAACAGGGTATCGGCCGGCAGTGGCCCGCGCAGGTCCATGCCTTCGGTGCGCAGGCGGGCCAGGGTCGGCTCGATGATGTCGATTTCTTCGCGGCCAAGATGGCCGCCCTCGCCCGCATGCGGGTTGAGGCCGCACACCAGAATGCGCGGGTTGGCGATGCCGAACTTGTCGCGCATGTCGGCATGCAGGATACGGGTTACACGCTCCACGCGCTCGGCAGTGATGGCGTCGGCAATATCACGCAGTGGCAGGTGTGTGGTCACCAGGGCCACACGCAAGCCACGGGTGGCCAGCATCATCACCACCTGTGCGGTGTGGGTCAGTTCGGCAAGGAACTCGGTATGCCCGGAGAAGGCGATACCGCTTTCGTTGATAACACCCTTGTGCACCGGGGCGGTGATCATCCCGGCGAAGTGCCCGTCCAGGCAGCCTTGGCCTGCACGGGTCAGGGTCTCCAGCACGAACGCGGCGTTGGCTTTGTCGAGCTGGCCTGGCGCTACCGGGGCAGCGAGGGGGGTATCCCAGACGTAAAGGCTGCCTGCGGGTGCCGGCTGGTCGGGCCATTGGCCCGGGGCTACCGGCAGCAGGCTGACAGCCAGCCCCAGCAGCGTGGCCCGCTCGGCGAGCAGGTCACGGCTGGTGATGGCGATCAGGGGGTGGGGCTGGGCGTCTGCGGCGAGCAGCAGGCACAGGTCGGGACCTATACCGGCTGGTTCGCCGGGAGTGACGGCGAAGCGCAGGGGCTTCACTGGGCGGCCTGGTCAGCGCCAGGCAGCTTGATTTCAACGTAGGCTTCGTCGCGGATCTGGCGCAGCCAGGTTTGCAGCTCTTCGTCGTACTTGCGGTTACGCAGAACGCTCAGGGCCTGCTGTTCGCGAGCCTGCTCGGTGCTGTCGGTGGCACGGCGGCCCAGCACTTCCAGCACATGCCAGCCGTACTGGGTCTTGAACGGCTTGGTTACAACGCCTTGTTGGGCGTTGGCCATCTGTTCACGGAACTCCGGTACCAGGCTGTTCGGGTCTACCCAGTTGAGGTCGCCGCCGTTAAGCGCCGAGCCTGGGTCTTCCGAGAAGCTCTTCGCCAGTTCGCCGAAGTCTTCGCCGTTCTTGATGCGGTCGTACAGGCGCTCGGCCAGTTGCTCGGTAGCCGCATCGCTGCGGATCTCGCTTGGCTTGATCAGGATGTGGCGTACATGCACTTCGTCACGCAGCACGTTCTCGCTGCCCCCGCGCTTCTCCTCGAGCTTGAGGATGATGAAGCCGTTAGGGATGCGGATAGGCTGGGTGATTTCGCCGACCGGCATGCTGCTGAGCATCTTGGCGAAGTCGGGTGGCAGCTGGCCGGCTTTACGCCAGCCCATTTCGCCGCCTTCCAGGGCGTTTTCGCTGGCGGAGCGGGCAATGGCCAGTTGGCCGAAGTCGGCGCCTTGCTTGAGCTGCTGGTACACATCGCCAACCTGGCGCGCCGCCGCCTGGATGGCTTCCGAGTTGGCGCCTTCCGGGGTCGGGATCAGGATGTTGGCCAGGCGGTACTCTTCCGACATCTGCATCTTGCCCATGTCGGAGTTGAGGAAGTTCTTCACTTCCTGCTCCGACACCTGGATGCGCTCGGCCACACGGCGCTGGCGCACGCGGCTGATGATCATCTCGCGCTTGACCTGCTCGCGGGCGTCGTCGAACGACAGGCCGTCGTGGGCCAGGGCAGCACGGAACCGGTCCAGCGACATGCCATTGCGCTGGGCAATGGTGCCGATGGCCTGGTTCAGCTCTTCGTCGGTGATGCGGATGCCGGAACGTTCGCCGATCTGCAGTTGCAGGTTTTCGACGATCAGGCGCTCCAGTACTTGCTGTTCCAGGGCACCGGTCGGCGGCACACCGCCGCCGCGCTTGGCGATGGTTTGCTGTACCTCGTGGACACGCTGGTCCAGCTGGCTTTGCATGACCACGTCGTTGTCGACGATGGCCACCACGCGATCAAGAGGTTGCACCGCGGCATGCACCGCGCCACTCAGCAATGCAACGCCCAGCAACGCCGGGCGCAGTCGATCAATAAGCTTGGTCTTCACGTTCACGGTAACCTTGAATGCCTTGGTCGAGGAAAGATTCGACCTTGTTGCCAACTACGCCACCGAGGCCTTTCAGGACGATCTGAAGGAAGACACCGTGGTCGCCTTTTTCGTTCGCCGGGAGGGCTTGGCTGAAGTCGTCGTAATCGATCCAGTAGCGGTTGATCAGGCGCAGCTTCCAGCAGCAGTTGTCGTACTCGAAACCGCCCATGGCTTCCAGGGTGCGGTTGCGGTTGTAGTCATGCTGCCAGCGAGCGATAACGTTCCACTGCGGAACGATCGGCCAGATGACCGAGAAATCGTGCTGCTGGATCTTGTAGTAATCCTTGATGTAGTTCGCGCTACCAGGAACACCGTAGTCGCCACCGCCCACTTTCCAGGTACCCGTCGTGGAATCGTAGGAGATGGTGTCGTTACGGTAGCGATAACCGAGGTTGAGCACCTTGTTCGGGTTGTCTTCAGGCTGGTAGTGGAACATCGCGCTGCCCGAGCGGGTGCTGCGGCTGTCCGGGTCCCAGTTGAAGTCCGAATTGAAGCGCCAGTCACGGTTGAAGAAGTAGTTGTACATAAGCGCGTACGGCGACACATCGGATTGCGAGTCGCTGCGAGTGCGGTAGTCGATACCCGGCAGCTGGACCTTACGATCCTTGAAGTAGTACGCCTGACCGATGCTGAAGTTCTGGCGCTCGAAGCCGTTGTCTTCGATCCAGCGGGTGGTCACGCCCAGCGACAGTTTGTTCTCGTCGCCGATGCGGTCGGTGCCGCTGAAGCGATTGTCGCGGAACAGCGAGTCGTAACTGAACAGGGTTTCGCCCGAGTCGAACAGCGGAATGTCCTTTTGGTCCTTGTACGGGACGTAGAGGTAGAACAGGCGCGGTTCGAGAGTCTGTTTGTAGTCGGTACCGAACAACGACGTCTTGCGGTCGAAGTATAGGCCGCTGTCGACGCTGAAAATAGGTACATCGCGGTTCAGCGAGCTGTTGTAGCTGCCATACGCCGGGTTTGCCGACTGCGCAATGGCCTGGGCTTTACCCTGGCTGTCCAGGTCCAGATCGTAGTGGGTGTATGCATACTTCAGCTTGGGCGTCAGGTAACCGTAGCTGGCTTCCATCGGCAGACTGATCGACGGCGCAACGTTGTAGCGGTTGCCGTTTGCACGGGCAATGCCGCTGACGTTCTGGTCCAGGCGACGGCCAGCGGCGCCGGCGGAGAAGTCGGGGTTGCCGTCTTTATCCAGGACGAAGTCGTCTTTCAGATCACGGTCGAAGCGAACAGCCTCGGTTTCGTAGGCAATGTTCAGCCCACCCGGCTCGTACGGCAGCTTACCGTTGAAGGTGATTTGCGGCAGGCGATCGTACGGGGTGATCTTCGAGATGGTTGCCATCTCGTAGGCATGCACATTCAGGCGCGCGGTGTAGCTGTCGCCACGGTAGGTCAGTGCACCCTGCTGGTTCAGCAGGTCCTGGCTTTCAACACCGATCTGGTCGGACTCCAGGTCCTGGAAGTAGAACGGGTCGCTGATGTCGGTGTAGTCCACCTCGGCCATCAGGCGCTCGTCCAGCCCGCCCTTGTGCTGCCAGTTGACCATCCAGCGCTGATCTTTGTAGTCAGTCTGGTCTTTGCGGTCGTCGTTCTTGTCGTTCAGATACGCACCGCCGAACTGGCCTTCGCTCGAAGGCGTCAGGTAGCGGAACTCGCCTTCCATCAGCAGGCCGCGCTTGGCCATGTAACGCGGGTACAACGTGGCGTCGTAGTTAGGCGCCAGGTTGAAGTAGTACGGCGTCACCAGCATGAAGCCGGTGTCGCTGCTGGTGCTGAACGATGGCGGCAGGAAGCCGGACTGGCGACGGTCGTCGATCGGGAAGTAGATGTACGGTGTGTAGAACACCGGGAAATCCTTGACCCGCAGCGTCACGTTGGTCGCGGTACCGAAACCGGTGGCCGGGTTCAGGGTGATGTTGTTGCCCTTCAGCTGCCAGGCGTTGCTGCCCGGTTCGCAGGTGGTGTACGTACCGTCCTTGAGGCGGATGATGGCGTTTTCGCCACGCTTGGCGTACAGGGCACTGCCGCGGATGTGCGACTTGTGCATCACATATTCGGCGTTATCGACCTGGGCTTCGCCCGTGTCGAGCTGAATCTGTGCCTCGTCACCGACCACCAGCGAGCCGTTGTCACGGATCTTGACGTTGCCCTTGAGCTCGCCACGGTTTTCGGTCTGGTAGAGGTTGGCCTCGTCGGCTTCGGCCTGCATGCTGCCTTGGCGCATCACCACGTCACCGGCGAGGGTAGCGATCTGCTGCTCCTGCTGGTACTTGGACACCTTGGCGTTGATGTAGGTCGGCGACTCGTCCTTCGGCGTGGTGTCGGCCATGCCCGGGCGGGTTGGCTCGATGTACGCACCCCCGCAGTACGGGCCGGTTTCGGCCAGCTGCGCGGCGGTGAGTTTTTCACGCGGAACCCAGTCCAGGTGGCTGTAGTCTTCGCTGCGCGACTTCAGGGCGCGGCCTTTGGCCTCGGTGACCAGCATTGGCCGGTCCGCGGTTTCGCCTTCGCTCGCGGCTTCGGTGCCGGTGCTGACAGCAGCACCCTCATGCACCGGGCGCGGCGGCAGGTTGTTGACTGGGGCCTTGGGCTTGCAGTCCCAACCACCGGCAGCGGACACTTGGCAGTCGAACTGTTCGGCTGCCACCACATACGACGTGGCCAGAGGTTGCAGGGCCAGCAGACCGCCGGTTACCAGCAACGGAAACTTTCTACGAAACGCGGGGGATTTCAATGCCATCTTATTAGTCCGGGCTTCCTGCGTGCCATCTGCCCGCGTGTGGGGCCGCACGCCTCTCGATGGTCTGAAAAAGATGCTGGATAATAAAGCATGACCCGCTTGACGGCTAGGGCCGTCGGAGACCCTTGTAATGCCTGAACACGATGTACGCTTGCAACAACTGACGGTCTGGCTCGATGAGCAGCTCAATGATCTTTTCCGCAACAACGCCTGGGGCGAAGTGCCGGACGGCAGCCTGACTGCGGCCAGCAGCGACGCCAGCTTCCGCCGCTACTTCCGCTGGCAGGGCGCCGGCCACAGCTTTGTGGTCATGGACGCACCGCCTCCGCAGGAGAACTGCCGACCGTTCGTCGCCATCGACCATCTGCTGGCCAGCGCTGGCGTGCATGTGCCGCTGATCCACGCCCAAGACCTGGAGCGCGGCTTCCTGCTGCTGGGTGATCTGGGCCATCAGACATACCTTGATATCATTGATGCCGACAACGCCGACGGGCTGTTCGCAGATGCTATCGATGCACTGCTGGCCTTCCAGCGCCTGCCGATGGACGCGCCACTGCCCAGCTACGACGACGCGCTGCTGCGCCGTGAAGTGGAATTGTTCCCGGAGTGGTACGTGGGCCGTGAACTGGGCCTGACCTTCACCGATGCCCAGAAGGCTGCCTGGCAGCGTATCAGCCAGATGCTGATCGACAGTGCCCTGGCTCAGCCCAAGGTGTTGGTGCACCGCGACTACATGCCGCGCAACCTGATGCAGAGCACCCCCAACCCCGGCGTGCTGGACTTCCAGGACGCGGTGTACGGCCCGGTCACCTACGACATCACCTGCCTGTTCAAGGACGCCTTCCTCAGCTGGCCTCAGCCACGGGTCGAAGGTTGGCTGCGTGACTACTGGCAGAAGGCGCAGGCTGCCGGCATCCCGGTACAGGCCGATTTCGACGCGTTCCAGCGTGCCAGCGACCTGATGGGCGTGCAGCGCCACCTGAAGGTGATCGGCATCTTCGCCCGTATCTGCCACCGCGACGGCAAACCCCGTTACCTGGGCGACGTGCCGCGTTTCTTCGCCTATATAGAAGAAGTGATCAGCCGCCGGCCCGAATTGGCGGAGCTGGGTGAACTGATCGCGCAGTTGCAGGCCGGAGCGCGTGCATGAAGGCAATGATCCTGGCAGCAGGTAAAGGCGAGCGCATGCGCCCGCTGACCCTGCACACCCCAAAACCGCTGGTCCCGGTGGCCGGTCAGCCGCTGATCGAGTACCACCTGCGCGCCCTGGCGGCGGCAGGCGTTACCGAGGTGGTGATCAACCATGCCTGGCTGGGACAGCAGATCGAAGACCACCTGGGTGATGGCAGCCGCTTTGGCCTGAGCATCCGCTATTCGCCCGAGGGCGAGCCGCTGGAAACCGGTGGTGGCATCTTCAAGGCCCTGCCTTTGTTGGGTGACGCGCCATTTTTGCTGGTGAACGGCGATGTCTGGACCGACTACGACTTCGCACGCCTGCAAGCCCCCTTGCAAGGGCTTGCTCACCTGGTGCTGGTCGACAACCCGGGCCACCATGGCCGAGGTGACTTCCGCCTGCTGGGCGAACAGGTTGTCGATGGCGATGAGGCGCCGGGCACGCTGACTTTCAGTGGCATTTCGGTGCTGGACCCTGCGCTGTTCGAAGGCTGCCAACCGGGTGCCTTCAAGCTGGCACCGCTGTTGCGCCAGGCCATGGCGGCAGGGCAGGTCAGTGGCGAACACTACCGTGGGCACTGGGTGGATGTCGGCACGCTCGAACGCTTGGCCGAAGTCGAGCGCCTGATTGGCGAGCGCGCCTGACATGTGGTGGCCAGGGACACTGATTGGCGCCGGCGCCGGCTTTGCCGTGGCCAGCATTCCGGGCGCTTTGCTGGGCCTGTTGCTTGGGCAGGCCCTTGACCGCCGCTTGCGCCTGGAAGGCTGGGAAGACATGCGCGAGCGCCTGGGCGGGCGCCCGGCCTTGCGCGATGACGAGTTGCTGTTCGTGATGCTTGGGCGCCTGGCCAAGTGCGATGGTCGGGTGGGCGAGCAGCACATCCAGCAGGCGCGTCAGGAGATGGTGCGCCTGGACCTGGCCGAAGCGGCCCGGCTACGCGCTATCAATGCGTTCAACCGTGGCAAGGCGGGCAAGGACCGGCTTGGCAGGCACCTGCGGCGAATTCGCCAGCAGCCACATGCGGCGGAAGGTACCTTGCGTGCCTGTTGGCGCATGGTCTGGGCCGACGGCAAGATGGGCAACAAGGAGCGTGAGCTGCTGCTGGACTGGGGGCAGAAACTGGGCCTGAGCCGGCGGCAGGTGCAGGCCATGTCGCTGGAGTACGAGCCACGCAAGGCTACGGGCGCGGAAGGTGTCCCCATGACCTATGCGGCTGCCTTGCGCTTGTTGGCGGTGGAGGCGGACACCGAAGGCGACAAGGTCAAGCAGGCCTATCGTCGGCTGGTCAGCCGTCACCACCCGGACAAGCTGGCGGGCACCGGCGCCAGTGAGGCGCAGGTGCGGGAAGCGACCGAGCGTACCCGTGAGTTGCACCAGGCGTATGCCATGATCCGTAAGCGGCGGGGCCTGTAAAAAACAGGGCCGCAAAGCGGCCCCATCGATTTCAGCTCAACCCTGTGGGCTCATCCACCCCCGCACCCGGCGGAACAGTTGCTCCTGCTCCGCCGCCTTGTTCCCCGGCATGGCAATCAGCGACAACTGCCGGTACTGGCTGTCCTTCTGCCGCTTGCTGGCCTGCAGCCGCTGTTGGGCTGCGCTGCGGTCCTGGCTGCGGGTGGCGTAGTAGATATCGGCTGTAGGCACCTTCAAGGTTGGCGCCAGGCTTTCCAGGTCATGTTCCACCCGTGCTGGCGTCTGCGCCGCCACCATTACCAGTTTCTGCACGTGCGGTGGCTGTTTTTCGCTCAGGTAGCGGGCTGCCCAGTACGCACCGCTGCCATGCCCGATCAGCACGATGCTGCGGGCATTGTGCTGCTGGGCAAACGCCACAGCAGCGTCCAGGCGGGCGAAAATGCGCTCGGCGTCGGCCGTGTCTGTCTGCTCGCTGGCCTGTTCGGCGTCGGTACTTTCCGCCGTGTCGGCATCGGCAGCAGTGGCCTGGGCGACATTGGCATTGGCGTCAGCGGGTACGTCCTTGGCTGGCGCACTTTCACCCTTGGTTTTTTCGGGTTCGGCAGCCGGCTTGGCCTCGACCCGCGCCTGCGGGCTGTCGGCCAGCAGATCCGGCAGGCTCAGGCTCAGGCTGTGCCAGCCGACATCTGGGAATTTTTGCCGCAGGGGGCCTACGGCATTAGGCCAGTCGGCCGTTTCACCAGCACCCGGGACGATGATCACTGCCCCTTGCGGGTCGCTGTCGTTGGCCGGCTTCCACAAGGCCAGGAAGCTGTCGGCGCCCGCTTGCAACGTCTGTTGCTCGGCCCTGGGTACCAGCCGCTCCAGGGCCAGGGCGTCTTCCTGGCTGCGCTCCAGCAGGGGCGGGCGAGGGGCTTCGGCAGCGGGTGCCTCGGTTGTGGCGGGTGCTTTTTCTGCATCGGCGGCCAAGGAGGCGAGCGGAAGGATCGAGGCCAGGCAGCACATTGCCAGCGTCGTGCGATAAAGTGTGGACATGCGTCAACCCAAGGCCAGAATGATACCGGCAGCCTAATAGTATTTGCCCGTGACGGCCATGCTGCATGGCCGCTTTTGCCAAGACGAGCGTGTAGATGAAGCGAGTGCGTCGCCTGTTGGTTATCGGCTGCTTGTGGCTGCCCTTGATAGCTTTGGCCAGGATCGAGGCGGAGCCCACGGTTGTACTGGAACCTGCGCAGCAGCAGTGGCTGGACAGCCATCGCAGTCTGCGCGTCGGCCTGGTGCTGCAGGCGCCTTACGCCCAGTTCGACCGGCGCCTGCAGCAACTGTATGGGGCCAACGTAGAACTGGTGAACAGCCTGGCGCAGGCACTGCGCCTCGACCTTACCTGGCGCAACTTCACCGACCAAGCCAGCCTTGAACATGCCCTGCAGGCCGGGGAAATCGACTTTGCCCCAGGCCTTACCCAGACGCCAGCCAGCCTGCGCCTGTGGTTGTTCAGTGACCCGTACATGCGCGTGCCGCAACTGGTGGTGGGGCCGCGCACCGGGGCCATGGCGGTGGAGCTGGAAAAGCTCGAAGCCGAGCAGCGTGTGGCGGTGCGCATGCCCAGCCAACTGGCGGATTATCTGCGTGGCAACTACGGCAACCTCAACCTGCAGGGGGTACCCAACGAGCGTGAGGCCTTGCAACTGGTGGTAGGTGGCCAGGCCAGTTTCGCCGTGCTGGATGAAGCCCAGCTCAGCCGCCTGTCGCGTGAGAGCGAGTTCAGCGAGCTGGCGGTGGTTGGCGATATAGGCCTGCCGCAGCTACTGCGCATTGGTTCTCGGCGCGACTGGCCACTGCTGGCCGACGTGCTGGAGCGTGGCCTGCAGGCATTGCCGGCCAAAGAGCTGGAGCAAATGCACCAGCGCTGGTTGCAACCGAAGTACCCACGCCTGAGCGAGTCGCCTGGCTTCTGGCAGAACCTGGCCTTGCTGTTCGGCATGCTGCTGTTGTGCGCGCTAGCCACGCTGGTGTGGCAACGCCGGCAGCAGCGCCAGCTGGAGCGCAGCCTGTTGGCCACGCGGGAAAGCCTGGTGGAGCGCCAGGTGCGCGAAGAGGCGTTGCGATTGAGCCAGTTCGCCATCGACCAGAGCACGGTGGGGATCCTCTGGGTCAACTGGGACAGCCACGTGCGCTACGCCAACCACGCTGCCGAGCGCATGCTGGGTTACGCCGAGGGGGAGCTGCTGGAACGGCCGCTGGGTGACTTCGAGCCAAGCCTTGACATGGACCGCTGGCTGGAGCTGTGGAAAGGCGCGCGTACGGGGGCAACGGGTATCGGCCAGTTCGAGACGCAATGCCGACGGGCCGACCACAGCCTGCTGCCGGTCGAACTGTCGCTGAGCTTTCTGCGCTTTCGTGATTCCGAATACCTGGTGGTCTACCTCGCCGACGTCACCGAGCGCCACCGTGCCCTGGCGGCACTGCGCGAAAGCGAGGCGCGGCTGAAGGGCATTGCCGGCAATGTGCCGGGGCTGGTATTTCGTCTGGAACGCGACCCGGCCGAGGGCGATCTGGAGTTTCCCTACATCAGTGAAGGCAGTGAGGCGCTGGTGGGCTATACGCCCGGCGAAATCCAGCACCCGCAGATGGGGCTGCGTAACCTGGTGCACCCTGAGGACCGCGCCGATTACCACCGGGTGCAGGACCTGGCCCTGGCCAGTGACCAGGACTGGTCCTGGCAGGGCCGCATCCTCACCCGCCAGGGCGAACAGCGTTGGGCCGACATCAAGGCCAGTACCCGGCGCCTGGGTAACGGCCAGGTGGTGTGGGACGGCGTGGTGTGGGACATCACCCAAGGCAAGCGGGCGGAAATGGCACTGGCCAAGTCCCAGGAGCAGCTACGCGAGCTGTCGGCCCATCTGGAAAGCGTGCGTGAAGAAGAGAAAGCCCGCATCGCCCGGGAAGTGCATGATGAGCTGGGGCAGATGCTGACCGTGCTCAAGCTGGAAGTGTCGATGTGCGAGCTGGCCTTTGCCGAGCTGGACCCGGGCCTGAACGAGCGTCTGGGTAGCATGAAACGCCTGATCGCCCAGCTGTTCCAGTTGGTGCGCGACGTGGCCACGGCCTTGCGCCCGCCAATCCTCGATGCCGGCATTGCCTCGGCCATCGAATGGCAGGCACGGCGTTTCGAGGCGCGCACGCAGATCCCGTGCCTGGTACAAGTGCCGGATAATCTGCCAGCATTGAGCGATGCCAAGGCTATTGGGTTATTCCGTATCCTCCAGGAGGCACTGACCAACGTGATGCGTCATGCCCAGGCGCACAGCGTGGAGATCGAGCTGGTGCTTGCACAGGGGCAATTGCGCATGACGGTCAGCGATGATGGCCAGGGCTTTTGCCGCGAGCAGACCCGGCCCACCTCGTTTGGCCTGGTGGGCGTGCGTGAGCGGGTGCTGATGTTGGGGGGCAGCATGACGCTGGACAGCGAGCCGGGCGAGGGCACCAGCCTGAGCGTGGCCATACCGTTGGAGTAGGAGAGCGATCGTGATTCGAGTGCTGGTGGCCGAAGACCACACCATTGTCCGTGAAGGGATCAAACAACTGATTGGCCTGGCCAAGGACATGCAGGTGGCGGGGGAGGCCGGTAACGGCGAGCAGCTGCTCGAAACCTTACGCCACACGCCTTGTGAGGTGGTATTGCTGGATATCTCCATGCCGGGTGTGAATGGCCTGGAGGCGATCCCGCGGATACGTGCGTTGTACGATGCCCCGGCGATCCTGATGTTGTCGATGCACGACGAGGCACAAATGGCGGCGCGGGCGCTGAAGGCCGGAGCGGCAGGTTATGCTACCAAGGACAGTGACCCGGCGCTGTTGCTGACCGCGATTCGCCGGGTGGCGGGTGGCGGGCGTTACATCGACCCGTCGCTGGCTGACCGCATGGTGTTCGAAGTGGGCCTGACTGAGTCGCGGCCGTTGCACACGCTGCTGTCGGAGCGCGAGTTTTCGGTGTTCGAGCGCCTGGCCCAGGGCGCCAACGTCAACGACATCGCCCAGCAGCTGGCGCTGTCGAGCAAGACCATCAGCACCCACAAGGCGCGCCTGATGCAGAAGCTGAAAGTGAACTCGCTGGCGGAGCTGGTGAAGTACGCCATGGAGCACAAGCTGGTCTGATTGCGACATGCGCTATCGGTGAACCTGTCGACGTCCCTGTGGGAGCGGGCGTGCCCGTGAAAGGGCCTGACCTGCTGATCTCCATGGCTGTGCCGGCCTCTTCGCGGGCACGCCCGCTCCCACAGGTTCGGTGGAGTGTTCGCAAGGGCATTCCAATCCCGCCATCCTTGTAGGGCAATCCCTACAACAAATCTTCCATCCGGATGATGGCATTCTCTCAGCACCCCCGATTTTCGGGCGCTTGCGCCTCTTCTACTCTTTTGCCTACGCAGTCATCCAACAAGAAGGTGCAGGCATGAGCGAGGCGAAGTCGAACGCTGCAACCAGCGAAACGCTGGTCAGCTTCCGTGGTGTGCAGAAGAGCTACGACGGCGAGTCGCTGATCGTCAAAGACCTCAACCTGGAGATTCGCAAGGGCGAGTTCCTGACCCTGCTCGGCCCTTCCGGCTCGGGCAAGACCACCAGCCTGATGATGCTGGCCGGCTTCGAAACGCCCACCGCTGGTGAAATCCAGCTGGCCGGGCGCTCGATCAACAACGTGCCGCCGCACAAGCGCGACATCGGCATGGTGTTCCAGAACTACGCGCTGTTCCCGCACATGACCGTGGCCGAGAACCTGGCCTTCCCGCTGACCGTGCGCAACCTCAGCAAGACCGACATCAGCGAGCGGGTCAAACGCGTGCTGAACATGGTGCAGCTCGATGCCTTCGCCAAGCGCTACCCCGGCCAGCTCTCGGGTGGCCAGCAGCAGCGCGTGGCCCTGGCCCGGGCGCTGGTGTTCGAGCCACAGCTGGTGCTGATGGACGAACCGCTCGGCGCGCTGGACAAGCAACTGCGGGAACACATGCAGATGGAGATCAAGCACATTCACCAGCGCCTTGGTGTGACCGTGGTGTACGTGACCCACGACCAAGGCGAAGCACTGACCATGTCCGACCGTGTGGCGGTGTTCCACCAGGGCGAGATCCAGCAGATCGCCGACCCGCGCACGCTGTACGAAGAGCCCTGCAATACCTTCGTCGCCAACTTCATCGGCGAGAACAACCGCATCAACGGCACATTGCTGGCCAGCGACGGCAAGCGCTGCCAGGTGCAACTGCCGCGCGGTGAGCGGGTAGAGGCGCTGGCGGTGAATGTCGGTCAGGCCGGCGAGCCGGTCACCCTGTCGATCCGCCCCGAACGCGTGCGCCTGAACGGCCACAGCGAAAGCTGCGTGAACCGCTTCTCTGGCCGGGTGGCTGAATTCATTTACCTGGGCGACCACGTGCGGGTGCGCCTGGAAGTTTGCGGCAAGGGCGACTTCTTCGTGAAACAGCCTATTGCCGAGCTCGACCCGGCGTTGGCCGTGGGCGATGTAGTACCGCTGGGCTGGGAGGTGGAGCACGCCCGCGCGCTCGATCCGATTGCCGAAGCCCATTGATGGATTGCTTCACCAACCCTGTACTGTGGAGAGAATAAGAATGCGCAAGCAGTTGAAACTGACCGCCCTGGCCTTGGGGCTGTTCGCCGCTGGCCAGGTCATGGCCGCAGACCTCACCGTGATCTCGTTCGGGGGCGCCAACAAGGCGGCCCAGGTAAAAGCGTTCTACGAGCCATGGGAGAAGGCGGGTAAGGGCAAGATCGTCGCCGGTGAGTACAACGGCGAAATGGCGAAGGTCAAGGCGATGGTCGACACCAAGAGCGTGTCGTGGAACCTGGTAGAGGTTGAGTCGCCAGAGCTGGCGCGTGGTTGCGATGAGGGCATGTTCGAAGAGCTCGACCCAGCCCTGTTTGGCAATGAGAGTGACTACGTGCCGGGTGCCATCCAGCCGTGCGGCGTGGGCTTCTTCGTCTGGTCCACGGTCATGGCCTACAATGCCGACAAGCTGAAAACCGCACCTACCAGCTGGGCTGATTTCTGGGACACCAAGAAATTCCCGGGCAAACGCGGCCTGCGCAAAGGTGCCAAGTACACCATGGAATTCGCACTGATGGCCGATGGCGTTGCGCCCAAGGACGTCTACAAAGTGCTGGCCACCAAGGAAGGCCAGGACCGCGCGTTCAAGAAGCTCGATGAGCTCAAGCCCAGCATCCAGTGGTGGGAAGCGGGTGCACAGCCACCGCAGTTCCTGGCCTCGGGTGACGTGGTCATGAGTTCTGCATACAACGGCCGTATTGCCGCTGTGCAGAAAGAGAGCAACCTCAAGGTGGTGTGGAACGGCGGCATCTACGACTTCGATGCCTGGGCCATTCCGAAAGGCGCCAAGGATGCCGAAGAAGCGAAGAAATTCATCGCTTTCAGCGTGCAGCCCGAGCAGCAGAAAACCTACTCCGAGAACATCGCCTACGGCCCGGCCAACGCCAAGGCTGTGAGCCTGCTGTCGGACGAAGTGAAGAAGGACATGCCGACCACGCCTGAAAACATCGCCAACCAGGTGCAGATCGACGTGGCCTTCTGGGCCGACAACAGCGAGCAGCTGGAGCAACGCTTCAACGCCTGGGCGGCGAAGAAGTAAACGTCCAGTGTGCGGGGCTGCATCGCAGCCCCCATTTCAGCCTGTATTGCGGAGTTCGCCATGGCCATTGCAGTGCCCCTCAACGAAGGCGCAGGTCCAAGTCTCAAGCAGCGCCTCAAGCACGCCGAGCGGGTCAACCGCTGGAAGGCGCAGGCGTTGATCGCGCCGCTGGCGCTGTTTCTTCTGCTGGTGTTCCTGGTGCCGATCGCGGCGCTGCTGTACAAGAGCGTCGGCAACCCGGAAGTGGTCGGCGGCCTGCCACGCACGGTCGAAGTCATCAGCCAGTGGGATGGCAAGAGCCTGCCCGGCGAAGATGTGTACAAGGCGCTGAGCCAGGACCTGGCCGAATCGCGCAAGAACCAGACCCTTGGCGACCTTTCCAAGCGCTTGAACATGGAGCTGGCCGGTTACCGCAGCTTGTTGACCAAGACCGCCCGGGCACTGCCATTCAAGGCTGAGCCTGCCTCTTATAAGGAGGCGTTGCAGGCCGTCGACGAGCGTTGGGGTGATCCAGCCTACTGGCAGGCGATACGCCGCAATACCAGTTCGGTGACGTCGTTCTACCTGCTGGCCTCTGTCGACCATCGCATCGATGACCTTGGCGAACTGGCCAAGGCCACCCCGGACCAGGCCATTTACCTGGACATTTTTGCCCGTACCCTGTGGATGGGGGTGGTGATCACCGCCATCTGCCTGGTGCTGGCCTACCCACTGGCCTATTTACTGGCCAACCTGCCGACCCGGCAGAGCAACCTGCTGATGATCCTGGTGCTGCTGCCGTTCTGGACTTCGATCCTGGTGCGGGTGGCGGCGTGGATCGTGCTGCTGCAGTCGGGCGGCCTGATCAACAGCGCGCTGATGGCCATGGGCATCATCGATCAACCGCTGGAACTGGTGTTCAACCGTACCGGCGTTTACATCTCGATGGTGCACATCCTGCTGCCGTTCATGATCCTGCCACTGTACAGCGTGATGAAGGGCATTTCGCCCAGCTACATGCGTGCGGCAATTTCGCTGGGCTGCCACCCGTTCGCCAGCTTCTGGAGGGTTTACTTCCCGCAGACTTACGCCGGTGTAGGTGCGGGTTGCCTGCTGGTGTTCATCCTGGCCATCGGCTACTACATCACCCCGGCACTGCTGGGCAGCCCGAACGACCAGATGGTCAGCTACTTCGTTGCCTTCTACACCAACACCAGCATCAACTGGGGCATGGCCACCGCGCTGGGCGGGCTGTTGCTGCTGGCGACTGTGTTGTTGTACCTGATCTATAGCTGGCTGGTCGGCGCCAGCCGCCTGCGCCTGAGCTGAGGAGCCTTGTGATGTTGAGCCCATACATGTCGCCCGTGGAGCGGGTCTGGTTCTACAGCCTGCGCATTCTTTGCGGTTTGATCCTGCTGTTCCTGATCTTGCCGGTACTGGTGATCGTGCCGCTGTCGTTCAACAGTGGCAGCTTCCTGGTGTACCCGCTGCAGGGCTTCTCACTGCAGTGGTACCAGGACTTCTTCGGCTCGGCCGAATGGATGCGGGCGCTGAAGAACAGCATCATCGTCGCCCCGGCAGCCACGGTGCTGGCCATGGTGTTCGGCACCCTGGCGGCCATCGGCCTGACCCGTGGCGATTTCCCCGGCAAGTCGCTGGTGATGGCGCTGGTGATTTCGCCGATGGTGGTGCCGGTCGTGATTATCGGTGTAGCCAGTTACCTGTTCTTTGCACCGCTGGGGATGGGCAACAGCTTCACCTCGCTGATTCTGGTGCATGCGGTGCTGGGTGTACCGTTCGTCATCATTACCGTGTCGGCCACCTTGCAGGGCTTCAACTACAACCTGGTGCGCGCGGCGGCCAGCCTGGGCGCGTCGCCACTGCTGACCTTCCGTCGGGTGACCCTGCCGCTGATTGCGCCCGGGGTGATTTCGGGGGCGCTGTTCGCCTTTGCCACGTCGTTTGACGAGGTGGTGGTGACCCTGTTCCTGGCAGGGCCCGAGCAGGCGACCCTGCCGCGGCAGATGTTCAGTGGTATTCGCGAAAACCTGAGCCCGACCATTGCAGCGGCAGCGACCTTGCTGATTGCCTTCTCGGTGATATTGCTGCTGACCCTGGAGTGGTTGCGTGGGCGTAGCGAGAAGCTGAGAACCCAGCAGCCTGCCTGATTGTCAGTTTTCTGTACCGACCTCTTCGCGGGCAAGCCCGCGAAGAGGTCGGTACAGGTTGAAACAGCTGGTCGACACGGATTGATACCAATCAGCCTCTACCCGTTTGCCTGAGTTACAATGCGCGCCACCGTGATTCTGCCAACAGGTGCGCCATGCAGCCCTACGCTATTGCCCCCTCCATTCTTTCCGCCGATTTCGCCCGCCTGGGTGAGGACGTCGACAAGGTTTTGGCTGCGGGTGCCGACATCGTTCACTTCGATGTCATGGACAACCACTACGTTCCCAACCTGACCATCGGCCCGATGGTGTGCACTGCCCTGCGCAAGTACGGCGTCACCGCGCCGATCGACGTGCACCTGATGGTCAGCCCGGTCGACCGCATCATCGGCGACTTCATCGAGGCTGGCGCCACCTACATCACCTTCCACCCGGAAGCCACCCAGCACATCGACCGCTCGCTGCAGTTGATCAAGGACGGGGGCTGCAAGGCCGGCCTGGTGTTCAACCCGGCCACCAGCCTGGACGCCCTGAAGTACGTGATGGACAAGATCGACATGGTGCTGCTGATGAGTGTCAACCCAGGCTTCGGCGGGCAGAAGTTCATCCCCGGCACCCTCGACAAGCTGCGCGAAGCGCGTGCGCTGATCGACGCCAGTGGCCGTGATATCCGCCTGGAAATCGACGGCGGCGTCAACGTCAACAACATCCGCGAGATCGCTGCCGCTGGCGCCGACACCTTCGTGGCCGGCTCGGCGATCTTCAACGCCCCGGACTACCAGGAAGTCATTGCCAAGATGCGCGCCGAGCTGGCTCAGGCCCGCCCATGAGTGGCTTCGAGCAGCTGTTCCCGGGGACGCTGCCCAGGCTGGTGATGTTCGATCTGGACGGTACCCTGATCGACTCCGTGCCAGACCTGGCCGCCGCCGTGGACCGCATGCTGCTCGAACTTGGGCGCCCGCCTGCGGGCCTTGAGGCGGTGCGCCATTGGGTTGGCAATGGCGCCCAGGTGTTGGTGCGCCGAGCACTGGCGGGCGGTATTGAGCATGACGCTGTGGATGATGTGCTGGCCGAGCAGGGCCTGGCGCTGTTCATGGAAGCCTATGCCCAAAGCCATGAGCTCACCGTGGTTTATCCCGGCGTGAAAGACACCCTGCGCTGGCTGCAGAAGCAGGGTGTGGAAATGGCACTGATCACCAACAAGCCGGAGCGCTTCGTCGCCCCTTTGTTGGACCAGATGAAGATCGGCCGCTATTTCCGCTGGATCATCGGCGGCGACACCCTGCCGCAGAAAAAACCGGACCCGGCGGCGTTGCTGTTCGTCATGCAGATGGCCGGCGTTACCCCGCAACAATCGTTGTTCGTCGGTGATTCGCGCAGTGACGTGCTGGCGGCCAAGGCGGCTGGCGTGCAATGCGTGGGGCTGACCTACGGCTACAACCATGGCCGGCCGATCCACGACGAAACCCCCAGCCTTGTGATCGATGACCTGCGCGCCTTGCTGCCCGGTTGCGAAGACCCGGCCACTGGGATAACGTTGGCGGACCTTCAAGCCTCACAAGACAGAGAGTCCACCGTGGCGGTTACTGGCAAATTCTGGATGAAAGTCATCAAGGCTCTGGCCCGTTGGCGTTGGCGCGCCTGACTTCTGCCTGCCGGCGTGTGCCGGCCCATCCGTTTGCCTGACTTATTGCTGCTTGCCACGAGGCTACTCATGAACCGCGAAGAATTCCTGCGCCTGGCCGCTGTCGGCTACAACCGCATCCCCCTGGCCTGCGAAACCCTGGCCGACTTCGACACGCCGCTGTCGATCTACCTGAAACTGGCCGACCAACCCAACTCGTACCTGCTCGAGTCGGTGCAGGGCGGCGAGAAGTGGGGCCGTTACTCGATGATCGGCCTGCCGTCGCGCACCGTGATGCGCGTTCACGGCTACCACGTCAGCATCTTGCATGATGGCGTCGAGGTGGAAAGCCACGATGTCGAAGACCCGCTGGCGTTCGTCGAAAGCTTCAAGGACCGTTACAAGGTCGCCGACATCCCCGGCCTGCCGCGCTTCAACGGCGGCCTGGTCGGCTACTTCGGCTACGACTGCGTGCGTTATGTGGAAAAGCGCCTGGGCGCCAGCCCCAACCCGGACCCGCTGGGTGTGCCGGATATTCTGCTGATGGTGTCCGATGCCGTAGTGGTGTTCGACAACCTGGCAGGCAAGATGCACGCGATCGTGCTGGTCGACCCGGCTGAAGAGCAAGCCTTCGAACAGGGCCAGGCACGGCTGCAAGGCCTGCTGGAAACCCTGCGTCAGCCGATCACCCCGCGCCGTGGCTTGGACTTGAGTGGCCCGCAGGCCGCCGAGCCGGAATTCCGCTCCAGCTACACGCGTGAGGACTACGAGAACGCAGTCGGCCGTATCAAGGAATACATCCTGGCCGGTGACTGCATGCAAGTGGTGCCGTCGCAGCGCATGTCCATCGACTTCAAGGCAGCGCCTATCGACCTGTACCGCGCGCTGCGCTGCTTCAACCCGACGCCCTACATGTACTTCTTCAACTTCGGTGACTTCCATGTGGTTGGCAGTTCGCCCGAGGTGCTGGTGCGTGTCGAGGACAACCTGGTTACCGTGCGCCCGATTGCCGGTACTCGCCCGCGTGGAGCGACCGAAGAGGCCGACCGTGCGTTGGAAGACGACCTGCTGTCGGACGACAAGGAAATCGCCGAGCACCTGATGCTGATCGACCTGGGCCGTAACGACGTGGGCCGTGTGTCCTCGACCGGCAGCGTGCGGCTGACCGAGAAGATGGTGATCGAGCGTTATTCCAATGTTATGCACATTGTCTCCAACGTCACCGGCCAGCTGCGTGAAGGGCTGACGGCGATGGATGCGCTGCGGGCGATTTTGCCGGCTGGCACCTTGTCGGGCGCACCGAAGATTCGTGCGATGGAGATCATCGACGAACTGGAGCCGGTCAAGCGTGGGGTTTACGGTGGTGCCGTGGGGTATTTTGCCTGGAATGGCAACATGGACACCGCGATTGCCATCCGTACTGCCGTGATCAAGGACGGCGAACTGCATGTGCAGGCCGGTGGCGGCATCGTTGCCGACTCGGTGCCGGCGCTCGAGTGGGAAGAAACCATCAACAAGCGCCGCGCGATGTTCCGTGCGGTCGCCTTGGCTGAGCAGACTTCCGCCAAGTAAATGGATTGGGGCCGCCAAGCGGCCCCATCTATTCAGAAGTCCACGCTGATCCCCAGGCTCACCCCCTGCTGGGTCAATTCATCACTCTTGCGCCAGTTGTAGTTTCCGCGCAAATGCACCCCTGCCACCACTTCATGGCTTACCCCCAGGCTCGCCCGGGTCAGGTCGCTGTGCGGCGTATACCCGGTCAGGGTGAAGTCATTCGCCGGCAAGCTGGTGAGGTGCATGGTCACATCCTGCCGGTCATCCTCGAACTCATGTTCCTGCGCCACTTCTGCGAACAGCCGGGTACTCGGCAGCACCTGCACACTGCCCTGCAAACCCAGGCCCAGGCGGCGTGACGTGCGCGCCTGGTCATCGAAGCCCAGCGCCGTCGAACGACCACTCTTCTCGTCGTAACCATCCACCTTCACGCGCGCATAGTCGGCACTGATGAAGGGTGCCAGCTGCCAGTTGCTGCTGTCGGCTGCCAGGTTGTAGCCCAGCCGCCCGGATATCGCCCAGGCCTCGCCATCAGTGTCGCCTTTTTCGCTGCGGTCATTCACGCCAAGGGCGAAGGTGCGCTTCAGGTCGCTGTAGTCCAGGTGCCCGGCGGTCAGCGCGGCATCCGCCCACCAGCGGTCCTGGCGGTATTGGGCAAAGGCGCTGGCCAGATAGCTGTTCAGCGTGTAGTCCGAGTCGTGTCCGCCGGCTTCCAGTTTCTGCCGGTATACGCCTCCCGCCAGGCCCAGGCGCCAGGCGTCGTTCAGGCGATAGCTGCCCCCCACGGTCAGGTTGTAGCCGCGGCCATCGCCACTGGCCGCGCTGCTCTGGCCGTCGAAATCCAGGTCCTGGGCGCCGCTGGCGACAAAGGCTTGCCACTGGCCAACGGCCTGCCAGGGTGTCTGCCACTGGTTGCGCAGTTCGTCCTGGTGGGCACGCAGGCTTGTGTGGGCCATTTCCGGAAGCAGGGTCAGTTCCCATGGTGCGGAGAGGATCGAGTAGGCGTAATCGGCGATCAGTTGCTGGCCAGCGATGGTCGGGTGCACCAAGTCGTTGAACAGCAGCTTGGTCGGGTCTGGTGTTGTGCCGTTGATGCCGTACACCGGGTTTTCCACGCAACCTTCGCCGCTGTAGCAGGTACCCACCAGGTTCTGGCCGGTGGCCAGGCCGAACTGGCTGGGGCTGGCCAGTGCCTCGCTCAGCAGCATGGGCACGTTCAGCGGGATGATCTCGGCGTCAATTTGCCCCAGTTGGCTGAGCAGCGACTGGTTGAAGACACCAGACAGTAATGACAGGGGGGGCTGCTGCGGCGTGCCGCTGAAGTTCGGTGTTTGGCCAAGGTCCGGGAGCAGCCAGACCATGATGTAGCGGGCGCCACCTTGTTGCAGGGCCTGGGCGCTGGCGGCCAGGCGGGCACCGGCGGCTGCGGCATCGGCGGGGCTGTTGACCAGGCCCTGCAGGAAGTCATTACCACCACCAGTCAGGTAGTACAGTGCATTAGGGTCGGCGCGCAGGCCGTTAGCCAGGTAGCCTGGCTTCTCCCGTAATACCTGCCCGGCGCCGGGGCGTCCTGGCGGGATGACCGTCTCGGAAGTGCTGATGATCGAATCCAGGATCTGTTGGGTGGTGTAGCCACCGACTGCCCAGTTATTGCCGTCGGGAAGCCCCAATACCGGATTGAGAGGGGAGGTGGAAGGGCCAAGCTCGGTCGGGTTCACACCCAGCTGCCCGCCGAGGATCATCGGTGACACTGGCGCATAGTTGCCATTGGCATCGAGGTTGGTGAAGCGCACGCCGCCAAACTGCCCGGCATCGCTGAGGCTGTCGCCAAACACAATCATGCCGGAGTAGGGCGAGGGTGCCGCGAATGCCTGGCTGCAGGCTAATGCCAATGAGGCGAGGGTAAAGCGCAATAACGGGGCTTTTCGCATCAGGGAACATCCTTTTCTTTGTTTTTATGAGGTACTGCCCGATCGACCTTAGCAAATCGCCGTGCATCCCTCCCAAGTCCATTCGTTTCCCCGTGTTTACAGGCATATTGCGCCCGCCGCCCCGGTAAGCTACTGTGCCGGGACGTATGAGCGAGACCTATCCTGTGTTGATCGTCAGCAAACTCTTGATGCGCGTAATCAAGGCCCACGCCCGTTGGCGTTGGCGCACCTGACTTTATCTCTTGCCGGCCCGTCCGGCCCGTCCCCGTTTGCCTTCTTCATTTTCTGCCCTTTGTGGCGAAGCCGTGCCCGTGACGGCAGCAGGAAGGTTCGAATTCTGAAGTCAGTAAGTCCAAGAGGTTTAACACCATGTTACTGATGATCGACAATTACGACTCATTCACTTACAACGTCGTGCAGTACCTGGGCGAGTTGGGGGCCGAGGTGAAGGTCATTCGCAACGACGAAATGACCATCGCCCAGATCGAAGCACTCAACCCTGAGCGCATCGTCGTATCCCCAGGCCCGTGCACACCGAGCGAGGCCGGTGTGTCCATCGAGGCCATCCTGCATTTTGCCGGCAAGCTGCCGATCCTGGGCGTGTGCCTGGGCCATCAGTCCATCGGCCAGGCCTTTGGGGGGGACGTGGTGCGTGCCCGCCAGGTGATGCACGGCAAGACCAGCCCGGTGCATCACCGCGACCTGGGTGTGTTCACCGGGCTCAACAACCCGCTGACCGTTACCCGATACCACTCGCTGGTGGTCAAGCGCGAAACCTTGCCCGACTGCCTGGAAGTCACCGCCTGGACGGCGCTTGAAGACGGCTCGGTCGATGAAATCATGGGCCTGCGCCACAAGACGCTGAATATCGAAGGGGTGCAGTTCCACCCCGAGTCGATCCTGACCGAACAGGGCCACGAGCTGTTCGCCAACTTCCTCAAGCAGACCGGCGGCCGCCGCTAAGGATCGAGCATGGATATCAAGAGCGCGTTAAGCCGTATCGTCGGCCAGCTGGACCTTACTACCGAAGAAATGCGCGATGTGATGCGCCAGATCATGACTGGCCAGTGCACTGAAGCGCAGATCGGTGCCTTCCTGATGGGCATGCGCATGAAAAGCGAAAGCATCGACGAAATTGTCGGTGCGGTTTCGGTCATGCGTGAACTGGCCGACAAGGTCGAACTGAAAAGCCTCGATGGCGTGGTCGACATCGTCGGCACCGGCGGTGATGGCGCCAACATCTTCAACGTGTCCACCGCTTCGTCGTTCGTCCTGGCGGCGGCAGGCTGCACCGTGGCCAAGCACGGTAACCGCGCGGTGTCGGGCAAGAGCGGTAGCGCCGACCTGCTGGAAGCCGCCGGTATCTACCTGAACCTGACGCCCACCCAGGTGGCCCGCTGCATTGACAGCTTAGGCATCGGCTTCATGTTCGCGCAAAGCCATCATTCGGCCATGAAGCATGCTGCCGGCCCGCGTCGCGACCTGGGGCTGCGTACCCTGTTCAACATGCTCGGCCCGCTTACGAATCCGGCCGGAGTGAAGCACCAGGTGGTCGGCGTGTTCGCCCAGACCCTGTGCCGCCCGTTGGCCGAGGTACTGCAGCGCCTGGGCAGCAAGCATGTGCTGGTGGTGCATTCGAAGGACGGCCTGGATGAGTTCAGCCTGGCTGCCCCTACTTTTGTTGCCGAGTTGAAGAACGGCGAAATCACTGAATACTGGGTCGAGCCGGAAGACCTTGGCATGAAGAGCCAGAGCCTGCATGGCCTGGCTGTCGAGAACCCGCAAGCGTCGCTTGAGCTGATCCGCGATGCGCTGGGCCGGCGCAAGACCGAAAACGGCCAGAAGGCCGCTGAAATGATCGTGCTCAACGCGGGGGCTGCCCTCTATGCCGCCGATCACGCGATGACCCTGGCTCAGGGCGTGGAACTGGCCCACGATGTACTGCACACCGGCCTGGCCTGGGAAAAGCTGCAGGAGCTGGGTGCCTTTACTGCAGTATTCAAGGTGGAGAACGAAGCATGAGTGTGCCGACGGTGCTGGAAAGGATCATTGCCCGCAAGTTCCAGGAGGTGGCCGAGCGCAGCGCGCGCGTCAGCCTTGCCGAGCTGGAACGCCTGGCCAAAACTGCCGATGCCCCGCGTGGCTTCGCCAATGCGCTGATCGAGCAGGCCAAGCGCAAGCAGCCAGCCGTGATTGCCGAAATCAAGAAGGCTTCGCCTAGCAAGGGCGTGATCCGTGAGCATTTCGTGCCGGCGGAAATCGCGGTTAGCTACGAGAAAGGCGGCGCTACCTGCCTGTCGGTGTTGACCGATGTCGATTATTTCCAGGGTGCCGATGAATACCTGCAGCAGGCCCGCGCGGCGGTATCGCTGCCGGTTATCCGCAAAGACTTCATGGTCGACCCTTACCAGATCGTCGAAGCCCGGGCCTTGGGTGCGGACTGTGTGCTGTTGATCGTGTCGGCACTGGATGACGTGAAGATGGCCGACCTGGCGGCTACGGCCAAGGATGTCGGCCTCGACGTGCTGGTGGAAGTGCACGACGGTGATGAGCTGGAACGCGCGCTGAAAACCCTGGATACGCCGCTGGTGGGGGTGAACAACCGCAACCTGCATACCTTCGAGGTCAGCCTGGAAACCACACTCGACCTGCTGCCGCGTATTCCGCGTGACCGCCTGGCAATTACCGAGAGTGGCATTCTCAACCGGGCCGATGTGGAGCTGATGGCGATCAACGAGGTTTACTCGTTCCTGGTGGGCGAAGCGTTCATGCGCGCCGAGCAGCCTGGGCTGGAGTTGCAGCGGTTGTTCTTCCCGGAGCAGGTGAAGAAGACTGTTCAGCCACTGGACTGAATAAATGAAGCCGGCGTTTATGCCGGCTTTTTTGTATGCCTGTCATGGCCTCTCGCGCCGGACCGCCGCGAAGAGGCCATCAATAACAACATCAAAGGTGGATCAATGACCGATCAACCCCTGGCCCTGACCGTCGAACAAGGCCTGCACGCCGAACAGGAACTGCTGGCCGCCGTGTGCCGCGGCGAACGCGACAGTGGCGTGCTGTTCTGGCGCCCCACCGACCATGCCCTGGTCATGCCCCGGCGCATGAGCCGTCTGGACAACTTCGAGGCCGCCTGCTCGGAGCTGGCGATTGCCGGCTGGCCGGTGCTGCTGCGTGAGACGGGCGGTGAACCGGTACCGCAGTCGCATTCGACCGTGAACGTTGCACTGGTCTATGTCGCCCCGCGCAGCGAAGGTGATCATGGCCGCATCGAGAATGCCTACGAACGTTTGTGCCTGCCGCTGTGCGATGTGCTGCGTGAGTGGGGTGGGGTGGCGTCGGTGGGGGAAATCGACGGGGCGTTCTGCGATGGCCGCTACAACGTCAACCTCAATGGCCGCAAGCTGGTGGGCACTGCCCAGCGCTGGCGCCAAGGGCTGGGCGGCAAGCGCCCGGTGGTGCTGGTGCACGGTGCGTTGCTGCTGGACAACGAACGGGAGTCGATGGTGGCGGCGGTCAACCGCTTCAATGAATGCTGCGACCTGGAGCAACGCTGCCGCGCCGACGCGCACATCGCCTTGCATGAAGTGGCACCCGAGGCGCCCTGGTTCGAGCGCCTGTCACAGGCTTACGCCAAGGTGCTGGCAGACCTGCCCAAAGACTAGCGGGTACCGTAGACCACCATGGTCTTGCCCTTGACCTGCACCAGGCTGCGCTCTTCAAGGTCCTTGAGGACGCGGCCGACCATTTCCCGGGAGCAACCGACAATACGGCCGATTTCCTGACGGGTAATCTTGATCTGCATGCCGTCGGGGTGGGTCATGGCATCAGGCTGCTTGCACAGCTCCAGCAGGCAGCGGGCAACCCGCCCGGTCACGTCGAAAAAGGCCAGGTCGCCGACTTTGCGCGTGGTGTTGCGCAGGCGCTGGGCCATCTGGCTGCCCAGCGCGTAGAGGATTTCCGGGTCCTGGCGCGCCAGTTCGCGAAACTTCTCGTAACTGATCTCGGCCACTTCGCATTCGGTCTTGGCCCGTACCCAGGCACTGCGCTGCTGTTCACCTTCAACGGGTTCGAACAGGCCCAGCTCGCCAAAGAAATCGCCATTGTTGAGGTAGGCAATGATCATTTCATGCCCGTCGTCGTCTTCGATGAGGATGGTCACCGAACCCTTGATGATGAACGACAGTGTCTCGGCCCGGTCGCCGGCGCAGATGATGTTGCTTTTGGCGGTATAGCGTCGGCGCTGGCAGTGCACCAGCAGCTTGTCGATATTCTTGATCTTGGCGGGTAGGGCGGAGGCAACCATCACGAAATCCTGTTCGATACGACGCATAGGCTTTTTATAGAGGTTGGCTGGCGGCGAGCGCCAGTCATTTGGCGCCAGCTTATCAGACACTACAGGATGTTTCGGTACTAAACCGACACCTCTCGTACTTTTCCCACAGCCGCACAAGGTCTAAGCTGACACCCTTTTCCGAAAATTAGGAGTCCGGGTAGATGAAGGCACGTATCCAGTGGGCCGGTGAGGCCATGTTCCTCGGCGAATCGGGGAGTGGCCATGTCGTCGTGATGGACGGCCCGCCCGAGGCCGGCGGCCGCAACCTGGGTGTGCGCCCGATGGAAATGCTGCTGTTGGGCCTGGGTGGCTGCAGCAGCTTTGACGTGGTGAGCATCCTGAAGAAATCGCGCCAGGCGGTGGAAAGCTGCGAGGCCTTTCTGGAAGCCGAGCGTGCCAGCGAAGACCCGAAGGTGTTCACCAAGATTCACATGAATTTCGTGGTGAAAGGCCGTGCGTTGAAAGAAGCCCAGGTCAAGCGGGCGGTGGAGCTGTCGGCGGAGAAGTACTGCTCGGCTTCGATCATGCTCGAGCGTGCCGGGGTTGAGATTACCCATGGTTACGAGATTGTTGAGCTGGGTTGACTTAGAGAAACCGGGGCTGCAAAGCAGCCCCGGCAATATCAGCGCCGAAGCGCCGGCAGTGCAGCTTGCATCCACCCTGGCAACCATCCTCGCATCACGTGGCTCAACCGCTCCCGCCGCTTCTGGTAAACCAGCCCCAGCCCGATAACCCCCAGCCCGATCAGGGTCAACACCACCGGGAACAGCAGCGATTCGGCAAACACCTCGTACGACAGGTACCCCAGGTAAGCCGCCACCCCCAGCGCCCCAAATACCATGAATACCGGCCTGCGCAACAGAACCGCCGTGCCCATCAACGCTACGTTGATGAGGCAGTACATGGCCTTGCCCAACTCACTGCCGCTGTCCAGCAGCGTCAACCCGCCCCAGAATGCGGCCAGCCCGGCCAGGTAGCCCCAGCGGGCGTAGTCCTCTCGCGTGCGACCGTCTATCACCAGGAATACCACCAGCAAACCCAGCCCGAACCACAACGAAACCTCGCGGCGCTGCTCCCAGCTGAACGGCGAGCCGAAGAACCATTCGCTCAGGTCCATCGACATGAACCACAACGCCACAGCCATTGGCATGACAATGAACGGGTAGGGGATCAGCCGCAACATCAGTAGCCCGGCAAGCACCGTGGCCGCTTCCATCGCCAACCAGCCGCCCTGCACGTAGGTGTAGTACTGGTGATAGTTGGCTTGCGCGTCGTCCAGTGGCCACCAACCGGCCAGGCGTTCGATGGCGAACACTGCCAAGGGCACGATGCTGACGGCCACCGCGGCCAACACCCCGGCAGCGACAGGCTGGGCGCGCCGTTGCAGGTTGAGGGCGAACACTGTGAGCAACAGGATGTACAGGCTGGTGATGACCAGCAGGGCGATGTCACCGATGCGCATCCACGCCTCGGTGAGCAGCCAGCCCATGGCCGCCATGATCAGCATGGCGCCAAAGTAGAAGGCGACATGGGCCAGCTGGAAGCTGCCCCGGTGCGCCGGTTGCTGGCGCAGGAATGCAAGCAGCGCCTGGTCCTGGCCCGGCTGGAGAATGCCGGCTTGCACGGCGCGCGCCAGGTCCTTGGCGTCGAAACGGTCCGTCATGGTGATGCCTTCAGATGCGGTAAGTGCTCTTGGTCATGACCTTGGCCAGCAAGCTCATGCCAAAGCGGACCGGCGCCGGGAAGCGATAGCCGCCGGCTTCCAGGGCAGACTCGGCGTGCTGCTCTTCGTCGACGCGCATTTGTTCGAGAATGGCCCGGGATTTTTCATCTTCGTGCGGGATCTGCTCCAGGTGCTCGTCGAGGTGCTTGCACACCTGGTGCTCGGTGGCGGCGACGAAGCCCAGGCTGACCTTGTCGCTGACAAGCCCGGCGAGCGCGCCGATGCCGAACGACATGCCGTAAAACAGGGGGTTGAGCACGCTCGGGTGGCTGTTCAGCTGGCGAATGCGTTGCTCGCACCAGGCCAGGTGGTCCACTTCTTCCTCGGCGGCATGCTCCATGGCCTTGCGCACTTCGGGCAGCTTGGCGGTCAGGGCCTGGCCCTGGTACAGCGCCTGGGCGCACACTTCACCGGTGTGGTTGATACGCATCAGCCCGGCGATGTGGCGGGTCTGCTGCTCGTCGAGGTCGACGTCTGGCTGGACGATGGCCGGCGATGGCCGGGCGGGTTGGCCGCTGAAGGGCAGCAAGGTGCGCATGGCGGTATCGGCCTGCAGCAACAAGCGGTCGAGCGGCGAGTAGTGACGTTCGGTAGCCATCGGGCACCTCCGCAAGAATGTGCCCGACAGTTTACCGCAATAGCGGCGGGGTCGCTTGCCGTGGATCAGCCCGGTGGCCAGTTCATCTGGCGCTGGCCAAGCACATGCATATGGATGTGGTAGACAGTCTGGCCGCCTTTCGGGTTGCAGTTCATGACCACGCGGAAACCTTCCTCGCAGCCTTGCTCGACTGCCAGACGCTGGGCAGTGAACAGGATGTGGCCAGCCAGAGCCTTGTCTTCTTCGGTCAGGTCATTCAGCGTGCGGATGTGCTTTTTCGGGATGACCAGAAAATGTACCGGTGCCGCGGGTGCAATGTCCTTGAAGGCCAGGATCTGGTCGTCTTCGTAGATGATATCCGCCGGGATTTCCCGGTTGATGATTTTGAGGAAAAGATCGTCCACAGCACTTGCTCCATGGTGAGGGTCGGGCCGAGTGTACTCAGCCGGGCGCCGCTCGCCCAGTGGCTATTCCATGCCGACCGGGCAATAGCGGCGGTGGATGGCCCCGGCGAGCTTGCGCAGCAGCCAGCGTGGCAGCAGGCGTGGGGCAAATGCCAGCCAGCGGTTGCGCCGGCCGGGCAGGATCAGTGCGCGGTTCTTGTCCAGCGCACGAACGGTGTACAACGCCACTTCCTCGGGGCTCAGGCAGCGTGGTTTGCCATCGAGCCGCGGTATGCGTCGGCGTGAGGAGCGGACCGGGCCGGGGCATAGCACCGAAACCTTGATGCCGGTGCGCTTGAGTTCTTCGCGCAGGGCCTGGGAAAAACTCAGTACATACGCCTTGCTGGCAGCATAGGCTGCCATCCATGGGCCAGGGGCGACCCCGGCCAGGCCCGCGACGTTGAGGATCTGCCCGCCGCCCTGTACGGCCATCAGGTTGCCGATCGCGTGACACAGGCGGCTCAGGGCCAGTACGTTGACCTCCAGCAGGTCCTGCTCGTCGGCCCACTCATGGGCCAGGAACGGCCCGTAGGTACGCAGGCCGGCGCAGTTCACGAGCAGGTCGATACGCCGCTCGCCTTCTTCCAGCTCCAGCACGAAGCCAGACAGGCGTAGCGGCTGGCTGAGGTCGCAGGCGCGAAACAGTACCTCGACACCAAAGCGTTGGGTCAGCTCGATGGCTACCGGTTCCAGCGTTTCTCGCTGGCGTGCCACCAGGATCAGGTTGCGCCCGCGCCGTGCCAGGGCTTCCGCCAGGGCCAGGCCCAGGCCGCTGGAAGCACCGGTGATCATGGCGTAACGGGTCATGCAAGGCTCCTGGGGCCGGAAGAGGGCGCCTAGTGTACAGCTTGGCCAGGCAAGGTGTTGCCTTTTGCTACAAGGTGCGGGCGCGCAGGGCCTGGCAGCGTTCCAGTGCCTCCCGGTACTCGCTGTGCAGGCGCTCGATCAGGGCGCGGGCACTGGGCAGGTCGTCTATACCACCGACGCCCTGGCCCGCCGACCAGACGGTCTTCCAGGCTTTGGCTTCGTCGTCGATCGGTTTGAGCTTGCCCTGTTCATGGCTGCTCTTGAGGGCATTCATGTCATAGCCGGCCTGCTCCAGGCTCGGGCGCAGGAAGCTGGCAGGGATGCCGGATACTGCCGGTGTGTGGATGATGTCTGCCGCGTGGGCGCTCAGCAGCATCTGCTTGTAGGCGTTCTGGGCGTGGCTTTCTGCCGTGGCGATGAAGCGCGTGCCCATGTAGGCCAGGTCAGCGCCCAATAGTTGCGCAGCCAGGATCTCATGGCCGTGGTTCATGCAGCCGGCCAGCAGCAGGGTCTTGTCGAAGAACTGGCGAATCTCCGCAGCCAGGGCGAACGGGCTCCAGGTGCCGGCATGGCCACCCGCACCAGCGGCGACAGCGATCAACCCGTCCACGCCTGCTTCAGCAGCTTTTTCGGCGTGGCGGCGGGTGGTGACATCGTGGAACACCAGCCCACCGTATCCGTGCACCGCATCGACCACCTCCTTCACTGCGCCAAGGCTGGTAATGACGATTGGTACGCGGTGCTCTACGCACAAGGCCAGGTCGGCCTGCAGGCGCGGGTTGGTCGGGTGAACGATCAGGTTGACCGCGTAGGGCGCGGGTGTCTGAAGTTGTGCCAAGCCTGCCTCGATCTCTTCCAGCCACGCCTTGAAGCCGGCGCTGTCACGCTGGTTCAGGGCCGGAAAGCTGCCCACCACGCCGTTGGCGCAGCAGGCCAGCACCAGTCGGGGGTTGGAGATCAGGAACATCGGTGCGGCAACCACGGGCAGGCGCAGGCGTTGTTCGAGCGAGGCGGGTAGCGACATGGCAAAGCTCCTTGTGCGGGTGGCTATGTCAGAACGGTTTGACCACCACCAGAATTACGATACCCAGCAGGAACAGCACGGGTACTTCGTTGAACCAGCGATAGTAGACGTGGCTGCGGGTGTTGTTGCCGCTGGCGAAGCGTTTGCGCTGGGCGCCACACATGTGATGGTAGCCGGTCAGCAGGATGACCAGGGTCAGCTTGGCATGCAGCCAGCCCTGGCTCAGCCAGCCTGGGGTGAGGTACAGCATCCACGCGCCGAACACGTAGGTGGCGATCATCGCCGGGTTCATGATGCCGCGGTACAGCTTGCGCTCCATGGTCACGAAGCGGTCCTGGCTGATGCTGTCTTGGCTTTGGGCGTGGTAGACGAACAGCCTGGGCAGGTAGAAAAGGCCGGCGAACCAGCAAACCACGCTGACGATATGCAGCGCTTTGATCCATAGGTAGAGCATGGAGGGAGTTCCTTCAGGTATTCACGGTCGTCAGATAGTAGTGGTCAAGCGCCCGAAGGGTCACCCGAAGAGTTGTTACAGGCGCCTTGCGCCCCTATTATCGTGCGCTTTCCAGACGGCTCGTTGATAAGGGGCAAGCGTTATGATCAAGGTCGGTATCGTCGGCGGCACGGGTTACACCGGCGTCGAACTGTTGCGTCTGCTGGCACAGCATCCACAGGCCGAAGTGGCGGTCATCACTTCGCGCTCCGAGGCGGGTGTGGCGGTGGCGGACATGTACCCGAACCTGCGCGGCCACTATGACGGGCTGGCGTTCAGCGTGCCGGACAGCAAGACCCTGTCTGCCTGTGACGTGGTGTTCTTCGCCACCCCGCACGGTGTCGCCCATGCACTGGCCGGTGAACTGCTGGCAGCCGGCACCAAGGTGATCGACCTGTCGGCCGACTTCCGCCTGCAGGATGCCACCGAATGGGGCAAGTGGTACGGCCAGCCGCACGGTGCTCCAGAGCTGCTCAAGGACGCGGTGTACGGCCTGCCTGAGGTCAACCGCGAGAAAATCCGCCAGGCGCGCCTGATTGCAGTGCCGGGTTGCTACCCGACCGCCACCCAGCTGGGCTTCCTGCCGCTGCTGGAAGCGGGCCTGGCCGACCCGTCGCGGCTGATCGCCGACTGCAAGTCGGGTGTCAGCGGTGCTGGCCGTGGTGCGGCAGTGGGTTCGCTGTTCTGCGAAGCCGGCGAAAGCATGAAGGCCTACGCGGTCAAGGGCCATCGCCACCTGCCGGAAATCAGCCAGGGCCTGCGCCTGGCCGCTGGCAAGGACATCGGCCTGACCTTCGTGCCGCACCTGACGCCGATGATCCGTGGTATCCACGCCACCCTGTACGCAAATGTCGTCGATACCTCGGTCGACCTGCAGGCGCTGTTCGAGAAGCGCTACGCCGATGAGCCGTTCGTCGACGTGATGCCAGCGGGCAGCCACCCGGAAACCCGTAGCGTGCGCGGCGCCAACGTCTGCCGCATTGCGGTTCACCGCCCGCAGGGTGGTGACCTGGTGGTGGTGCTGTCGGTGATCGACAACCTGGTCAAGGGCGCGTCGGGCCAGGCGGTACAGAACCTGAACATCCTGTTCGGCCTGGATGAGCGCATGGGCTTGTCCCACGCTGGCTTGCTGCCGTAAGCATCCTTGCTTTGAAAAGGCCCGCGTCGTGCGGGCCTTTTTGTATGTCGCGACTAAAGCCGCACAATTCTTGACCGATTTTCTCGGGAAAGCGGATAATGCGCGTCATCGAGTTTTAAGACGGCTACCGCGCCGGGAGAATCAACATGAGCGTCGAAACCTTCACCCCTACCGGTCTGGAATTCACCCATGGGGCAGCCCAGAAAGTGAAGAACCTGGTCAATGAGGAAGGCAATGAACGTCTGAAGTTGCGGGTGTTCGTGACCGGTGGCGGTTGCTCGGGCTTCCAGTACGGCTTCACTTTCGATGAGGATGTGGCCGAAGACGACACCATCGTCGAGCGTGAGGGCGTGTCGCTGGTGGTCGACCCAATGAGCTTCCAGTACCTGGCCGGCGCCGAAGTGGATTACCAGGAAGGCCTGGAAGGCTCGCGTTTCGTGATCAAGAACCCGAATGCCGCCACCACTTGCGGTTGCGGGTCTTCGTTCTCGATCTGAGGCCTGGCCCTATGAAAACGCCGCGCAATTGCGCGGCGTTTTGCTTTCTGGCGTAGCGGTTAGGCCGGGTAGATTGCGCCCAGTATGCGCAGGCCCTTGGCGGCAGTGACGCTGGGGCGGTTGGCGGGGATGCCTTCCAGGCAGCAATGGGCCAGCCAGGCAAAAGCCATGGCTTCTACCCAGTCAGGGTCAACGCCGTGAGTGCCAGTGCTGGTGACGCGGGCTTCAGGTAACAACTGGCCGAGGCGGGCCATCAGTGCACCGTTGCGTGCGCCGCCACCACATACCAGCAGTGCTTCGGTGCCTTGTTGGGCATTGACCAGTGAGTCGATGATGCTGCGTGCGGTCAGCTCAAGCAGTGTCGCCTGTACATCCTCATCGCGGTAGGCAGGCAGGCGGGCCACGTGGCCATCCAGCCAAGCCAGGTTGAACACCTCGCGGCCCGTGCTCTTCGGGCCGCTACCGGCGAAGAACGGGTCGGCCAGCAATGCGTTGAGCAAGCCGGCCTGCACCACTCCAGACGCTGCCCAGGCACCATCGGCATCATAGGCCTGGCCGTGCTTGCGCTCGATCCAGGCATCCAGCAACACGTTACCGGGGCCGCAGTCGAAACCGTGGACTGGCTTGTCTTGCTCGATCAGGCTGAGGTTGCTGAAACCGCCCACGTTCAAGACTGCCAGATGCTTGCCGAGATGGCCGAAAAGGGTTTCGTGGAAGGCCGGCACCAGCGGCGCACCTTGACCACCGGCAGCCACATCGCGCCGGCGAAAGTCGGCGACCACGCTGATGCCGGTAAGCTCGGCGAGCAGTGCCGGGTTACCGATCTGAACGGTAAAGCCGCGCGCAGGCTCGTGGCGAATGGTCTGGCCGTGGCTGCCGATGGCGCGGATGGCATCGGCCTGCAGGCCCTGGCGAGCCAGCAGTTGGCGGATGCCTTCGCCTGCCAGGGTGGCCCAGCGATTTTCCGCCAGTGCCGCACGAGCGATCTCGTCAGGGCCGCTGCTACATAGCGCAAGCAGTTCCTGGCGCAGGTCGCCGGGCATGGGCAGGTAATGGGTGGCGAGCAGTTCAGGCTGCTCGCCTTGTTCGATCAGGGCGATGTCCAGGCCATCGAGGCTGGTGCCGGACATTACCCCCAAGTAGAGCGCCATGGCTTAGCGCTTGTTCGCTGCGAGCAGGGTGGCCTTTTCCTGATCCATGCGGGCGATCAGCGGCTGACTCTGCTGCAGGAAGCGCTGGCGCTCGTTCTTGGCGATCGGGTCGGCCATCGGAACCTTCTGGCTCAGCGGGTCGACGTGCACGCCATTGACCTGGAACTCGTAGTGCAGGTGTGGCCCGGTGGACAGGCCAGTGGTGCCGATGTAACCAATGATCTGACCCTGCTTCACGGTGCTGCCGGTCTTGATGCCTTTGGCAAAGCCCTGCATGTGGCCGTATAGCGTCTTGTAACGGTTGCCGTGCTGGATGATCACGGTGTTGCCGTAACCGCCACGGCGCCCGGCCAGTTCGATGCGGCCGTCACCCGCTGCCTTGATTGGCGTACCGCGTGGGGCGGCGTAGTCGACGCCTTTGTGGGCACGGATCTTGTTCAGGATCGGGTGCTTGCGGCCGGCGGAAAAGCGCGAGCTGATGCGGGCAAAGTCCACCGGGGTACGGATGAATGCCTTGCGCAGACTGTTGCCGTCGGCGGTGTAGTAGGTAGTGTTGCCCTGCTTGTTGGTGTAGCGCACGGCAGTGTAGGTTTTGCCCCGGTTGGTGAAGCGGGCGGACAGGATATTGCCGGTGCCGACGACCTTGCCGTCCATCACCTTCTGCTCGTAGACCACGTCGAATTCATCGCCTGGGCGAATATCCTGGGCGAAGTCGATGTCGTAACCCAGCACGCGGGCCATGTCCATGGTCATGCTGTGAGACAGGCCGGCGCGCTGGGCCGAAGCCGACAGCGAGCTTTTGATCACGCCATGGGCATAGGCGGTACGCACGACCGGCTTGCTGATTTCACGGTTGAAGGTATAGCCCTTGGCGGTTTTGGTCAGGCGAATGGTTTCGAGGTTGCTGACTTTGCTGTGCAGGCTGGCCAGCTGGCCGTCCTTGTCGAGTTCGAACTGCAGCACCTGGCCGTGCTTGAGCTGGCTGAACTGCTTGGCCTGCTTGTTGCTGGCCAGCAGGTCATGCACTGCATTGGCCGGCAGGCCAACCTTGGCAAAAAGGGTGGACAGCGTGTCGCCACGGGCCACGGTGACTTCGCGGTGGCCAGGTTCCTTGGCTGCTTCGGCGACCGGCTCGTCGGCAGGGGCTTGCTGTTCGGCCTTCTGTGTCTCGGGGGGAGTGTCTTCGATCTGGGCGAAGGGCGAGCCTTGCTCATCTTGTGCCTGCACCAGAGGCGCAGCGCGGGATTCGTCTTTCAATTGCTCGGCAGGGCTTTCCAGCTCGAGGTTGAGGGTGGTTTTCTTGGCTTCCACTTCGCTGGAGGGAAATACCAGCAAAGCCAGGCTGAGCAGGGCGGCGATGCCGCTGGCGGCCAACAGATGGCTCTTCGGATAAAGCGGGGGCGCTTTAGGCGGTTCGTTGGTCATGGGCAAGGTGACTTTGAAAAAGGTGAAATGGAAAAGATGAATGACATGATGAAGATGAAATAACTGTATAAAATATAACCAAATCCATTTTCACGCAAGGGCGCGTAGACGCCGCAACCCCGTGTTCGGGTCACATTCCTTTGCGAAACTTGTAATTGACGGCCGATCTTGTATGGTTGGCTCCCCCTGAATCTGAGCCTTGCGGGTTTGTCTATGAAGTCGGTTGAAGAGCAGCTTGCGCTTATCAAGCGCGGTGCGGAAGAAGTACTGGTCGAGTCGGAACTGGTGGAGAAGCTCAAGCGCGGCCAACCTCTGCGCATCAAGGCCGGCTTCGACCCGACCGCGCCCGACCTGCACCTTGGCCACACGGTGCTGATCAACAAGCTGCGCCAGTTCCAGGAGCTGGGCCATCAGGTCATCTTCCTGATCGGTGACTTCACCGGCATGATCGGTGACCCGAGCGGCAAGAGCGCCACGCGCCCGCCGCTGACCCGTGAACAGGTGCTGGACAATGCTGAGACCTATAAGCAGCAGGTGTTCAAGATTCTCGACCCGGCCAAGACCGAGGTCGCGTTCAACTCTACCTGGATGGACAAGCTGACCCCGGCCGACTTCATTCGCCTGGCGTCGCAGTACACCGTGGCGCGCATGCTGGAGCGCGACGACTTCGACAAGCGCTATACCACCAACCAGCCAATTGCCATTCACGAGTTCCTTTATCCGCTGGTGCAAGGCTATGACTCGGTGGCGCTGAAGGCGGACGTCGAGCTGGGTGGTACCGACCAGAAGTTCAACTTGTTGATGGGGCGCGAGCTGCAGCGCGCCTATGGCCAGGAAGCGCAGAACATCGTGACCATGCCGCTGCTCGAAGGGCTCGATGGCGTGAAGAAGATGTCCAAGTCGCTGGGCAACTATGTCGGCATCCAGGAAGCGCCGGGCGTGATGTACAGCAAGCTGGTATCGATCCCGGATACCTTGATGTGGCGCTACTTCGAGCTGCTGAGCTTCCGTTCGATGGAAGAGATCGAGCAGTTCCGTGCCGATGTCGCCAACGGTGCCAACCCGCGTGACATCAAGATCAAGCTGGCTGAAGAGATTGTGGCGCGCTTCCATGGTGAAGAGGCTGCAGCCAATGCTCACCGTGCTGCGGGTAATCGCATGAAGGAAGGTGAGCTGCCTGAAGATCTGCCGGAGATCGAAGTGGCTGCGGCCGAAGACTTGCCAATTGCTGCCGTGCTGAACCGGGCTGGCCTGGTGAAGAACTCGGCACAGGCGCGGGACCTGCTGAGTGGTGGTGCGGTGAAGGTTGATGGCGCAGTGGTCGACAAGGACTTCATCTTTGTTCTCGGTGCCACTCACGTGTGCCAGGCGGGCAAGAAGTCGTTTGGCCGGGTTACTCTCAAGGCTGAGTGATCGTCTGATGGTGTAGCTATATAGAAGCGGGGAGGCCGGCAGGCCTCCCCGCTTTGTTTTTCCGCAATATTAAGGTTTCTTGAAATTAAGGGTTGACGCGCTTTTGAATCCCCTTATAATGCGCCCCACTTCCAGCGACATCGGAACGAAAAACTCTTTGATATTCAATGAGTTAAATAGTTAAGGTGGTGTTGAAAGGGCTACGATCAAATGATCGCAAGCGGTTGAAATGGTGGTTGACAGCGGTTTTAAACGCTGTATGATTCGCCTCCCGCTACGAGAGATCGCAGCGAGCCAAGTGTTT
>NZ_JACHYK010000010.1:0-310550 GCF_014192825.1 Pseudomonas sp. OG7
CAGACCCATAAAGGTGATGGTTACAACGAACTGCGTTTCGAGGACGAACTGGGCAAAGAGGAAGTGTTCATCCATGCCCAGCGGGACAAGAACAATGTGGTCGGCAATGATGAGACCACGCGTGTGGGGCGCAATCGTGTCGAGCAGGTCGGCAATGATGAGCAACTGAGCATTGGCAACAACTTCCGTCAGGAAACGGCATACAACCATACCCAGGTTATTGGGCAAAACAGCCTGTTGGACATCAAGCGTGACCTGGTCGAGAACGTGGCCAACAACCGCACTGAGTCAACGGGTGGCAATCACCGCGTTCTCACTGGGAGCAACTGCGAGCTAGTGGTCAAAGGGGCTCAGTCGATAAGCGTCGGGCAGGGCGTGCAACAACGCACGACAGTATTCCAGTTGCTGGCCAGTGAGCGCATCGAATTGAGAAGCCCTGGCGGCAGCATCGTGCTGGATGCGCAGGGCATTACCATCAATGGCCTGACACTCGACTTGAAAGGGCAGACCAAGGCCGTTGCGAAAGGGGATGGCGATAGCCCGTCTTTTGAGCTTACGCCTGACGCCAGCAGCAAGTGCGAGGTCAAGGCATGAATGTCGAGAGCCTGATCAGCCGCATCGAAGGGCATCATGCGGCGCACCTGCATTGCCATGTATTGGTCGACCCGCTCGCGATAGCTGGCCAGAGTGACCATGCCTTGCTTGCACACCTGCGCGAAGCGTTGGGCGAGGCGGCATTGATGCGCGTGGACAGGGCCGATCTGGCCCATGTGCCCCACCTGCATCCCGTGTTGGCTTGCCTGGCTTCACCCGGAACGTTGCCCAGCCGTGAGTTGCTGGCGCTGACTGCGCGCGCAGCGTATAGAGGGCTGCACCACCCTCGGCGCTACCTGAGTGGCTGGCTGTTCAGTGAAGCAGCTTCGGCCACGGTAGCCGCCCATCTCACGGCCATGTGCCGAATACCCGATGCCAAACGGGCGTTCAGCTTCTATCCGGTGTACGAGCCGGTTCGCCTGGAGCTGCTCGCGGCGACGTTCAAGCAGGTCGAGCATGGCCCATGGTGGCCGATCAACGACTGGTTGTTCCTGAGTAGCGGTGGCAGGTTGGCGCACCTGAAAGGGCAGAGCGGGCAGCGGCATGCTTTGCCGGAGCCTGCCCAGCGTATTCAGGAAGATGTGGCGTTGATCGAGCGCGTGCTGGCTGTCTGGAGAGTGCTGCGTGCGGCCTCGGAGGACGCGAGACAGTGCCAGATACCGCCGTTTGCCGCCGTGCGGGTCTCCAACCATATCGACGATGCACGAGCGTTGGGCTTGAGCGCAGAGGAAGACATCACGGTTTTTGCCCTGCATCACCTGTGCATCCACCCCAGGCTGAATACCGTTGCTGCGGTGCGCAACATGGTTGATGCGGCCGTCAACGATCACCGTCCTCTCGCCCCGATGCTCACTCGCTATTCCGAGGAACACTGGTGTCGCCTGATCGATCCCCTTCCAAGAAACGAGAGGCGCCTATGACCCTCAGTCAACGTATCGCCATTGCGACAGCCGAAGCCGGGCTCCCTTCTGACCAGTGCATGGCCTGCGAACGCCAAGGCCTGCCGATCCTGCCCCTGCGTCGCGCCCTGGTGCCGGACACACGCCCACAGGGCCTCAGCACCGTGGCCGGCAGCCTGCATGTCTCGGCGAAGCTAGGCGTGCGCACCTTGCGCATGGGCTACCTGTACGTGCTGCTCGACCAGCAGGTCTGGCATGCCTACGAAGTGAGCAAGCAGGGCCACCTGCGCCGCTTCAACCCCTACGAGCCGTCGGAGGGCCTCCCCGCATCACTGCCCGAAAAATGCGTGAATGAAAACCACGACATTCCTTCGTCCTTCCTCAACATCGACACCGACCGCTATGGCAGCGCTTGGCTGGCCTTCTCCAGCGACCCTTGGCCGGTCAGCGTGTTGAATGCCTACAAGAAGGGCCAGGCGCCTGCCCATCGCTTCGAAGGGCTGGACCTGACTCAGGCGCGCAACAACCCCGAGTTGCTGGGCATCGCCATGACGCCGGACAATTTGAGGGTCGACAAGGAGGTGCTCGAGTACGCGCAGCATGGGTGTTCGCCGTTCGACAGTGCGCATGGCTTTCACACCCGCTGGCTGCGCCGGTTTGCCCTGAAGGGGTATCTGGTCAACGCGATGAACCGGCACCAGCTGGAGCACGGTGTGCTGGCGGTAGTGCTGGACGATACCGTGGGTTTGATTCAGGAGTTCAACCATCAGCGGTTGAGCTGGGTGGTGAAGCGCCAGGTCTGGCGCGAAGAGCCCATGCGGGCCTACCAGCTGCAAACCTCGCAGATCCTGCAAGTCATTCGCGCCACGCACCGGGAGTGGGCGGCGCAGAAAGTGCCGTCGCTGGAGCCCATGACCGGCGACGGACCACCGGTGTTCACCGACCCGGCGGTGGAGCGCCAGCGGTTGGTAGAGCGAGCACAGCTGGAGAGTGATGAGCGGCTGGAGGAACGCTACGACGAAGCGAAACGGGCAGCGTTCCAGGCCGAGTATGACCAGCAGGAAGCGGAATTTCGGGGTTACATCGACAAGAACGCGCGTGCTTATGTTGCGCTGTTCGACACACCCATGTTCAAGGTGGCCGAGCAGTACGACTACGACGGCGATCACCGCGAGTCTGGCGTGGCCTATGCCAAGACCATGGCGCTGTGCCTGGGGGGTGGCATTACCGAGGCGGTGGCGCCCGGAACGAGTCCCACGGCCGGCACCAGCGAAACGCTCTGGCTGAAATGGCTGCAGGATCCTGATAGTCCCCCTTACCGCGCGTTGCTGATGCGCGACCGTGCGTTGTTGGCCGGTTTGCTGCCCAGCTTTTCCGCCACCGACGTTATCAACTGGAATGACAGCGACAAGTTCTACGGCATGCTGAGCAAGATCATCGCCAGCGACGACGCCGGCTTGCGCATGCGCAACACCCTCAAGCAGGCCATCGCCGAAATCCAGGGTGCCCTCAACGCCGCCAGCCAGCGCTTGGCGCCCAGCCTGCCGTCAGGCATTCAGAACGCCGTGCGGCACCTGAACAGCGCGACGCAGTATCTGTACAACGGTGTGCACCTGATCGAGCTGGAAGTGAAGATGAAGCTGGGTGAGTACTACGCCTTGCAGAGTGCCCACTTGCGCGAGTTGCAGCACAAGGCCAATGCCTCGATTGCCGAAGCCAGGGACCGGATGCATCGCAATGTCGATGACTTCGACCTCCATTCAACCAAGGCCTGGAACAAGGTGCGGCCGATCATGCAGCACGGGCTGATGAGCCTGGCCGTGCTTGATCCACGGTTTACCCACACCATGATCAGCGTAACGGTGTGGGTGGAGGGTACGGCTGAAGAGGTGCGTGGTTGGCTGCTTGAGGGAGCCAGCATGAAGGTGACCCAGGCGAGCAGTGCGGCACAGATTGCCTTGGTGGATATCTCGGTGGCGGCGGGGACGCTGGAGGCGAATGCGCGCAAGTTGCTCCAAGGGATGAGGATCACTGCGCAGCAGGCGGCGAAGCTTGTGCGGACCGGCTTTAGCGGCTTGCGGGGTGTGGCAGGTAGCTGGGAGTTACTGTTGGCGATAGGCGGGTTGTATTTGCAACACGACAGCCTGAGCAGAAACCAGGATAAAGCAGAAACCGAGATTGGGCCCAAGGCACATGAGGCCAAGCTGGCGCTGCAAGGGTCGCAATTGGGATTGTTGGGAGGGCAAATTGAACTAGTTGGGCTTGTGATTAGATCAAGTGCTGGCCACATGGGAACGTCTTGGGCTAAGGGTGCGACGGGGGCAGGCGTCTCGTTTATAAAAATCGGTGCCATGATTAGTGCAATGGCCGGTATGTTTGATGCGGTACAGGCATTTGTCGCAGCAAAGCGCGCGTTGGCAGCAGGAGACAATAAGGCGGGAGCAGCTTATGTTGGCGCGGGTTTTGCGTATACCGTTTCAACCGGGGCGTTCGTGTATGCAGTGTTCAAGCCCCTAATAATAGGGCCTTTAGGTGTCGCAGTGATACTGGCGCTCACGGCGTACGCAGTAAGCAAATGGGCTGAAGGAAATGAGCCTACAGCTTTGGTGCGTTGGGCTCGACGCTGTTGCTTTGGAAAGGCTGACGAAAAGCTGGTTGTATATTGGGGGAGTCCTGAATATGCGGATATTGCGTTTGCAGAGCTTAACGCAGCTGCGTTAGGTGTTTGCACGGCGGTCAATTTCGAATCCAGGCTGTTAAGTGATCAGTCCGGCCCCAAAATAGGAGGGTTGGTCAGCTTGGAGTTGGAGCATAAACTCAAGTTTAAAGTCGTATTGCCTGGCTATAGTGATGAACGCTCGGCTCTTCGTGTGACCCTCATAGTGCATCGGAGTGGTGATGGTGAATTCCCCGATTTCATTGGCGGGGAGACTGTGTTTGTAGATGAATATCAAGCCCTCCCGATCGAGGCTCTCACTAAAGCGGTAAAATTCCCTGGTTTTTCTCAGCCAAAATTGCCCGACTATAGACGTAAAGTTTCAGTGGGTAGAAAACGTAAGTCGCCAAGCTTAGAGGGGGCGACAATATCCTGGCTGGAAATAACTGGATCTGTAGAGTTGCTGGCGACTATCGGACCACACACAATTTGTGCTGCGACGCTGCTAGTAATGTACTGGCCCGATAGATCGCTGGTGAATGCTTATGCTGAAGCTTGTGTCAGGGAAGTTAATGAATGAAAGTCAGAACTGGACCTCTTTGGAAGCGAGCTTTATTTTGGAGTTATGACCTGCCAGGTGTCAGTTCTCAGGAAGTGTCACGTTTCAGTGTGGAGGATATAAAGCCAGCGCCAAATTATTTTAATGACGTGTATCTAGAATTGCCTCGGTCTACGGTCAGTTTGCGTGGTGTGGCAGCGCTGGTAGGAGGGGCGACTTTGGTCCTGTCTTTTGGTGCGGCTATATATCTGTATTCGCTCTTACTGAATTTTAGCTGGTCGCGTGATTGGTTTATGGGTCTTGTTCTGTTGCTCCTGCCACCATTCGCTATGTGGGCTGTTGCGTGCCATGTAAAAATTGACCTAATGCTCCCAAGAGATGAGCCAATCCGTTTCAATCGCCAGCGACGAAAGATATATTTCTATCAATACAGATTCCATTACGTCTACCTGTTCAGCCGAAAACACTGGGGCGTCAAACCGGTCGCCTACAACTGGGACGACGTAACCGCGGAGGTCTACCGCGTCTACGCCCCCGGCCACGGCGGCCTGATTGAAAACGTCATGCTGTCAGTCCGTAGTCCCGAAACCGGCGAAGTCATTGATCGTGTCTTCTTCACGCATACCCTGCACCAAGGTGAAGCCTACTGGGCCATCGCCCGTCTGTTCATGCAACAAGGCCCCGAAGCCTTGCCAAAATTCGTGCACCCACCCCGCGACTGGAACGACGACGACGGCCTCAGCCACATGCATTGCTTGGCCCCAAAGGTTGTGTGGCCAGCAGACATTGACCGTGAATCCCGTACAGCACCGTCTGAAGGAGAAACCCAATGAAGCCGGTTGTACTTGTAGGCCACCGACATGAATGCCCGCTGCATGGCGTCAATCAGGTAGAGAGCGGCAGTGCCACCTATACCTTCAACGGCAGGGCAGTTGCGAGGGTAGGTGACCGCACCACGTGTGGTGCGGTTATCGAGAGTGGGGCAGAGCATTTCCTGATCGAAGGCGCGGCGGTGGCGCGCAAAGGCGACCGAACGGATCATGGCGGTGTGCTGGATGAGGGCGATGTCGGGTGGTTGCTGTAGGACTGTGTGGGTTTACTGATCTGTTTGCCGGCCTGGGAGGCCACTTCAAGGGCTTGGCCGTCCCGTTGCTTGCCTTGGCGAGCAAGGCCTTCAAGCTGCGGTATCAGCATGCCTTCCGGCAAATGCCGCCAGAAACGCCCGGGCATGTGCAGGCGCAAGGCATCCGGGTTGAGGCGGGCAGGGTTGAAGGTATGGCGATAATAGGTGCGCCACAGTTCGGCGCCAGGGTCGTCGGCGTTGCGTGCCCATTGCTGCCAATCCTCAGGGCAATGGCGTTGGTAATCGAACTGCTGGCCGTCAAAGCGAATGCCATCCTGTGGGGTGGCGATCAACCAGCGTAAACGCCCCAGACGGTCGGCAAAATGGGGGCTGGCACTTTCCAGAACGTCATGCGCCGGTTCGTGATAAGCCACCAGATCAAGTTGCAGGCGATCGGCCAACGCCTCTGGCAGCGGTACGAAGCGCACAAAGGCATGCAGGTGATGCGCCTCCCGGGTGACTTGCTTGATGCGCCGTTGCAACTCACTGCCCAATCGGTCACCTGCCAGCATCGCCGTGCGGTCGCCATGGGCAACACGCCAGAGCACTTCATACAGCAGGTTCCAGCGCTGTTCGCCACGATAACGGGCAGCCTGCTCCAACTGGCTCAGCAGCACGGCCGGGACTTTGGCACGAAAGGGGCCTGGGCCTTCCGGGGGCGCTGCCGGTGCTGCCAGCAGGTCGGCCATCGGGCCTTGCGACCAGGTGACCTCGGCGGGGTCGATGCCATGCCCCAGCAACACCCGGGCCTGATCCCGCCAAGTGGCGAACTGGTCATCACAATCGAGCGCGATCATCCCCACAACCCCATCTGCACGGGCGCCTGCGGCTCACGCAAACGCGCCCTTAGCAGGCCGCTGCGCAGCTCGGCCTGGGCCGGGCGATAATCGCTGGTGACGATGAACGGCCGTGCCTTGTCCAGCACGCAGCGCAGCTGAATGAGGTCGTCATAGCGAATGCGCCGCTCTCGGCGCAGTGCGACCAGGCGTTGCACGCTACGCAGGCCAATGCCGGGAATACGCGCCAGCAGCGCGGGCTCGGCGCGGTTCACGTCCAGCGGGAATACCTCCCGGTTGGCCAGCGCCCAGGCCAGCTTTGGGTCGATGTCCAGCGCCAGGTTGCCGCTCTGGCCCAGCAGTTCACCCGCCTTGTAGCCGTAGCCACGCAGCAGGAAGTCGGCCTGGTACAGGCGGTGCTCGCGCAGTAGCGGCGGGGCAGCCAAGGGTACGCTGCCCGGGCTGTCTGGGATCGGGCTGAACGCAGAGTAATACACGCGTTTGAGGCCATAGCCTTGATACAGCGACTCGGCATTGCGCAGCAGGGTGCTGTCGTCGGTGCTGTCGGCACCGACGATCACTTGGGTGCTTTGGCCGGCAGGGGTGAAGCGCGGGGCCTTGGGTTCATTGGCCACCGCTTGCTGGCCCAGGTGAATCACGCCCATTGCCTGGCGGATGGTATGCGCCTGTTTTTCCGGTGCCAGGCGCTTGAGGCTGGCGTCGGTGGGCAGCTCGATGTTGACGCTGAGTCGGTCGGCCAGGCGGCCGGCTTCTTCGATCAGCAGGGGGTCGGCATCCGGGATGGTCTTGAGGTGAATGTAACCGCGGAAGTTGTGTTCTTCGCGCAGCAACCGGGCTACGCGGATCAACTGCTCCATGGTGTAGTCCGCCGAGCGGATGATGCCGGAGCTAAGGAATAGGCCGCTGATGCAGTTCCGCCGGTAGAAGTCCAGCGTCAGGCGGACCACCTCTTCGGGGGAAAAGCGCGCGCGAGGTACGTTGCTGGAGCGGCGGTTGACGCAGTACTGGCAGTCGTACAGGCAGAAGTTGGTCAATAGCACCTTGAGCAGCGACACGCAGCGGCCGTCGGGGGTGTAGCTGTGGCAGATTCCCATGCCGTTGGTGGCGCCCAGGCCATCACCGCCGCGTGAATTACGCTTGGGCGCGCCGCTGCTGGCGCAGGAGGCGTCGTACTTGGCGGCGTCGGCGAGGATGCCGAGTTTGGCGATGAGCTGCATGTGACTGACTCGCGATACTGAATATTCATACAGTATTTTGAGAATTCATGAATTGCAAGGGGCACGAAGCTCCGCCTTGAACATACCCGAGTAAATCCATCAGCTAAGCTTGTGCCGGACTAACGGACAGCAACGAGGCACGGGAGAGGTTATGAAGATCACCATCAAGCCGGAACTGGCGCTGGCCGGGCTGGCGCTGGCATTGAGCATGCTCAATGCCCAGGCAGCGGAAACCAGAAAGGTGGACGTGATGCTGGTGGGCGGCGGCATCATGAGTTCCACGCTGGCCGTTTGGCTCAACGAGCTGGAGCCAGGCTGGTCGATGGAGATGGTCGAGCGCCTGGACAAGGTGGCCGAAGAAAGTTCCAACGGCTGGAACAACGCCGGCACCGGCCACTCGGCCTTGGCCGAACTCAACTACACGCCGGAAAAAGACGGCAAGATCGACATCAGCAAAGCCGTGGAGATCAACGAGTCGTTCCAGGTCACCCGCCAGTTCCTCGCCTGGCAGGTGAAGCAGGGCGTGTTGAAGAACCCGCATTCCTTCATCAATACCACGCCGCACATGAGCTTCGTGTGGGGGGACGACAACATCCGCTTCCTGAAAAAGCGCTATGAGGCGCTGCAGGCCAGCCCGTTGTTCAAGCCCATGCAGTACTCCGAAGACCACGAGCAGATCCGCAAGTGGGTGCCGTTGATGATGGAAGGGCGCGATCCCAACCAGAAACTGGCCGTGACCTGGACGCCAATCGGCACCGATGTGAATTTTGGCGAGATCACCCGGCAGTACGTGGGTTACCTGCAGACTCGGCCCAACTTCGACCTCAAACTGTCCACCGAGGTGCAGGACATTACCCGCAACGGTGATGGCTCCTGGCATGTCGAATACAAGAACCTGAAAGACGGCAGCAAGGCGGCCACTGACGCCAGGTTCCTGTTTATTGGTGCCGGTGGTGCGGCGTTACCGCTGCTGCAGAAGTCGGGTATCGACGAAGCCAAGGACTATGCCGGCTTCCCGGTCGGCGGCTCGTTCCTGGTCACCGACAACCCGGCCATCGCCCAGCGCCACATGGCCAAGGCCTATGGCATTGCCGCGACCGGTGCACCGCCGATGTCGGTGCCGCACCTGGACACCCGGGTGCTCGATGGCAAGCGGATGATTCTGTTCGGGCCGTTCGCCACGTTCTCGACCAAGTTCCTCAAACAGGGCTCGCTGCTTGACCTGCTTGCCAGTACCAGTGTGCACAACGCCTGGCCGATGGTGCGGGTGGGCGTACGCGAGTTTGACCTGGTGCAGTACCTGATCGGCCAGGTGCTGCAATCCGACAATGACCGCTTCGAAGCGCTGCGCACCTACTTCCCCGGGGCGAAGAAGGAAGACTGGCGGCTGTGGCAGGCCGGCCAGCGGGTGCAGATCATCAAGAAGGACGAAGCATTGGGTGGCGTGCTCAAGCTCGGTACCGAGGTGGTGACATCCAAGGACGGCAGTATCGCCGGCTTGCTGGGGGCTTCGCCGGGTGCCTCGACCGCACCACCCATCATGCTCGATGTGCTGAACAAGGTGTTCAAGGACAAGGTGGCAACGCCGGAATGGCAGGCCAAGATCAAGCAGATCATCCCGTCCTATGGCATTCGCCTCAATGACCACCCGGACCAGGTACAGAAGGAATGGGCATACACCAATGAGGTGCTGCAGCTCAATCCGCCAGGCAGTAATGCTGCACCGTAAGTGGCTATGGCCGGCTGCTTGAAAGCGGCCGGCCAAGGTTCACTGCTGGCTGGCTGGCGGCACTTGGCCACGTCCAATACCGTAGTATGTCAGGCCTGCAGAGGCCATGTGGTCAGGCTCGTAAAGGTTGCGGCCATCGAATACCACTCGGTCTGCAAGCAATTGGGGCACCGTCTCCAGGTTGAGCACACGGTAGTCTTGCCATTCCGTCACGATCACCAAGGCATCAGCGCCTTGCAGGGCAGCTTCCTTGGAAGGCACAAGCTGCAGGTCGGCGCGTGGGCCGTAATGCCGCAGAATTTCCGGCATCGCCTGAGGGTCGTGCGCCTGTACTCGTGCCCCGGCAGCCCACAGCGCCTCAAGTACCACCCGGCTGGAGGCTTCGCGAATGTCGTTGGTATTGGGCTTGAACGACAGTCCCCACAACGCAAAGACCTTGCCACGCAGTCCGCGTGAGTAGTGACGCTGGATCTTGTTGAACAGCCGGCCTTTTTGCTGTTCGTTGATCGACTCTACCGCGCGCAGCAGCAGCGGCTCGAAGCCTTCGGCTTCGGCGCTGCGGCGCAGGGCTTGCAGATCCTTGGGGAAGCACGAACCGCCGAAACCGCAGCCGGCGTAGATGAAGTCGTAGCCAATGCGCGAGTCTGAGCCGATCCCGCGACGTACCATTTCGATGTCGGCACCTAAATGCTCGGCCAGATTGGCGATTTCGTTCATGAAGGAAATCTTGGTGGCCAGCATGCAGTTGGCTGCGTATTTACTGAGCTCGGCGCTACGCGCATCCATGACCATGAATTTTTCGCGATTTCGGTTGAACGGCAGGTATAGCTCGCGCAGCAACTCTACCTCGGCTGGCGTGGCGCCACCGATAATGATGCGCTCCGGGCGCATGCAATCGTCCACGGCCGAGCCTTCCTTGAGGAATTCGGGATTACTGATTACCTGAAAGCGGTTGGTGTCGGCCACAGCCTGTGCAATACGCTCCTTTATACGGTGCACGGTGCCAACTGGCGCGGTAGATTTGTTGACGATTAACTTGGCACCTTCGGCATGTTTGAGAATGTTGTCGACCACGGTGAAAACCTGTTTCAGGTCAGCACTGCCGTCGGCCTGTGCAGGGGTTCCGACCGCAATAAACAGCACTGTGGCGAAATTGGTGGCTTCGTCGGTATCGGTGGTGAAGCGCAGGCGTCCGCAGGCCAGGTTTTTTTCCAGCATCGGTGCAAGGCCTGGCTCGAAGATAGGGCAATGGCCTCTATTGAGTGTGGCGACACGCTCGGCGTCGACGTCCATGCACAACACCGAATGCCCCACATGGGCCAGGCACGCTGCCTGGGTGAGGCCGACATAGCCAGTACCGAAAACCGTGACTTTCATCTGACAGCTCCTTGGCAAGAACGCTGACGAAAAATGTCACAGTGGTATTTAGATTTTGTTACCTGAACGGGCTGCTACTTCCTGCGCGACTGCCCATAGTTGCTGGCGGAACCACTGGCGCAAGGGATCGGCATGGGTGCGTTCGTGCCAGATCTGCATTACCTCGATTGCAGGCAGTACCAGCGGAAGTGGGTACATGAGCAGGTCGTCATCACGTTTGACTGCTTCAATAGCCAGCGAGCGCAGGCAGGTAAGCAGAAGGTCTGTGCCTTGTATCATGCGCATGGGGGCTATGAAACTCGACAGGCCTGCCACTACTCGCCTGTGCTTTCCTTGGGCGCGCAAGGCGCGGTCGACCAAACCATCAAGGTCGCCGGTGAGGGTGGTGAGCAGGTGGTCGCATGCCAGGAAGGTGTTGAGGTCCAGGCCATTTCCAAGGCGAGGATGACTGCGAGAGGCCAGTACTACGAAGTCATCGCTGAGCAGGCGCTGCTGGTGGAAGCTATCCGCCAGGTCAGTGAAGAATCCGGCGACGGCAAGGTCGCAAGTACCTTTCTCCAAGGCTTCCCGCGGGAGCTGGCCACGGGTGTTATGGGTGACCAGTGTCAAGTTTGGCGCCTGGTTACGCAGGATCGGGAGCAGCCCAGGTAGTAGCGTCTGCTCTACATAATCAGTGCTGTACAGGTGCAGGCGGGCAGGGCGTAAAAGAAAATCCTGCCCTTCGCAGCGTTCGTAGAAACTTTCCAGGCCCATGATCAAGCGCTCGACTTCGGCAGCCAATTCGTGAGCGCGTGGCGTGGGCGTCAAGCCCCTCGGGGCGCGTACGAACAATGGATCACCGAACTGATGGCGCAGCTTGTTGAGCTTGTGACTGAGTGCAGGCTGGCTCAGGGCCATGCGCTGCGCGGCGAGGGTGAGGTTGCGCTCTTGATAAAGCACATGAAACAGATGCAGCAGATTGAGATCCTTGCGGGTGATATTCATTTTATGGATCACAGGTATGCGAGCATTCGAATTATCGAATTCTAGCCTGGTCGTTAGGATGTGCCCATCCCGCCAATGTAAGACGGCGCTTAGATCAGGAGATTGATGCATGACCAGGTTGTCCTCGCTCGCCCTCACTATTGCCACCGCCTTACTGACCAGTGGCGCCCATGCCTCGTCCAAGGGTGAAGTTCTTGTGCTGCTCTCCAGCGAGAACCAACTGGCGCTACAGGACGGCAAGCCCTATGCCACCGGCTATTACCTCAATGAGTTCGGCGTGCCTGCCGACCAGTTGCTCCAGGCCGGTTACACGGTGGTGCTGGTGACACCCAAGGGTAACGCCCCGAGCGTTGACCCACTTTCGATCGATCCTCAGTACTTTGCGGGTGATGCGAGCGAAATGCGGAGGATCGAGAAGGTGGTCCAAGGCTTGGCGGACATTGGCGATACCTTGTCGGTGAAAGAGGTGCTCGCCAGTGACATGGGGCGGTACGCCGGTTTGTTCATTCCCGGCGGCCACGCCCCCTTGATCGACCTGGCCAACAACCCGGACGTCGGTGCCTTGCTGCGGCATTTTCATGAGGCTGGCAAGCCTACGGCCGCTATTTGTCATGGCCCCATCGCCTTGCTCTCGGCGCAGCGGGACCCGGGAAGCTATCAACGGATGTTGGCTCGTGGTGAAACACCGGCCGCCACCGACTGGTTGTACAAGGGGTACAGGATGACTATTTTCTCCGACCCGGAAGAGCAAGTGTTCGAAGGTTCGCTCAAGGGCCAGCGGCTGTTGTTCTACCCGGCCAAGGCCATGGCGACGGCCGGTGGCGATATGGCTTACGCCAAGGCCTGGCAGCCCAATGTGGTAGTGGACCGCGAACTGATCACGGGGCAAAACCCATTTTCGGACAAGCTGCTGGCCAAAGCGCTACTGGAAAAGCTTACTGAGCAGGCCCAAGGCGCTGAGCAAGCCAACTAGACTTACACAGGGTCTGTTTTGCGAGCGTTATGGCAGGCCCATCCAATAACCCCGACCACCGCCTCCCCGGAGCGGATGTCCCTCGCTGGCGATGGCCTTCTTGCAGAGGAGGGCAGGTCATGGACGAGGCAAGGCTTCATGATTTCATGGGCAAGCTGGTGGGCGACATGGGCGCCGCAGCGACGCTGGCAAATGTCATCCTGGGTGACGAGCTGGGCCTGTACCGGGCCCTGGCCGACAGCCAGCCGACCACGCCCGAGGCGCTGGCGGCCAAAACCGGCTGCCACCCTCGGTTGGTGCGCGAATGGCTGAACGCCCAGGCGGCATCGGGCTACATGACGCACGACAAGGGCCTTTTTGTGTTGCCCGAAGAGCAGGCCATGGCTTTGGCGCTGGAGGACTCCCCGGCTTACATGGCGGGTGGTGCTGCAGTGATCGCGGCATTGTTCCATGACAAGGACAAGCTGGTCGCGGCCATGCGCGGCGATGGCGGGCTGGCCTGGGGCGACCACCACCCGTGCATGTTCAGCGGTACCGAACGGTTCTTCCGGCCGGGTTATCGGACGTTCCTGGTGGCTGAGTGGCTGCCGGCGCTGGAGGGTGTGGTGGCCAAACTGCAGGCGGGCGCCAAGGTGGCGGATGTGGGGTGTGGGCACGGCGCCTCCACGCTGGTCATGGCCCAGGCATTTCCGGCGTCGACTTTTGTAGGTTATGACTACCACGGTCCCTCTATCACCACCGCCAACGAACGGGCGCGCGAAGCGGGGCTGTCGGAGCGGGTGAATTTCCAGCAGGCAAGTGCCAAGGATTACCCGGGGCATGACCATGACCTGGTGTGCTTTTTCGACTGCCTGCACGACATGGGCGACCCGGTGGGGGCCGCCAGGCACGCCTACCGTGCATTGAAGCCTGACGGTACGGTGATGCTGGTAGAGCCTTATGCCGAGGATTCGCTGGACGGCAACCTGAACCCGGTCGGGCGGTTGTTTTATGCCGCGTCGACATTTATCTGCACGCCGAATTCGTTGTCGCAGGAAGTGGGCTTGGGGCTGGGCGCGCAGGCCGGGGAGGGGCGGTTGCGGGCGGTGTTCGAAGCGGCGGGGTTCAGCCGGTTCCGGCGGGCGACGCAAACGCCGTTCAACCTGATTCTGGAGGCCCGGAAGTAGAGGCCTGGCCTGGAAAAGCAGAAGGGGCGCCATGTGGCACCCCTTCTGTTTGCTACTTAGGCTTCAGCGTCCCAGGGACGATCACCTTTTTCATCTTTAACGCGGGTCGGCAGGCCCATCACGTCCAGCGCCTTGAGGAACGGCTCGGCTGGCAGCTCCTCGACGTTGACCATGCGCTTGGCATCCCACTCGCCACGAGCTACCAGCAGGGCGGCAGCCACTGGCGGTACGCCGGCAGTGTAGGAAATACCCTGGCTGTCGGTTTCGGCGTAGGCCTCTTCGTGGTCAGCCACGTTGTAGATGAACACTTCGCGCGGCTGGCCATCCTTGGTGCCTTTGACCAGGTCACCGATGCAGGTCTTGCCGGTGTAGCCTGGGGCCAGCGAGGCTGGGTCCGGCAGCACGGCCTTGACCACTTTCAGCGGTACCACTTCCAGGCCTTCGGCGGTTTTCACCGGTTGCTCGCTGAGCAGGCCCAGGTTTTTCAGCACGGTGAACACGTTGATGTAGTGCTCGCCGAAGCTCATCCAGAAACGCACGTTCGGCACGTTGAGGTTCTTCGAGATCGAGTGAACTTCATCGTGACCGGTCAGGTACAGGTTTTGCGAACCTACCACCGGCAGGTCGTCAGTACGCTTGACCTCGAACATGGTGTTGCTGGTCCACTGGCTGTTCTGCCAGCTCCACACTTGCCCGGTAAACTCGCGGAAGTTGATTTCCGGGTCGAAGTTGGTGGCAAAGTACTTGCCATGCGAACCGGCATTGACGTCGAGAATGTCGATCGAATCAATGCTGTCGAAATACTGCTGCTGCGCCAGTTTGGCGTAGCTGTTCACCACACCCGGGTCGAAACCGACGCCGAGAATGGCAGTGATGTTCTTTTGTTGGCACTCTTCGAGGTGTTTCCACTCGTAGTTGCCGTACCACGGCGGGGTTTCGCAGATCTTGCCCGGCTCTTCGTGGATGGCGGTGTCCAGGTAGGCGACACCGGTATCGATGCAGGCGCGCAGCACCGACATGTTGAGGAAGGCGGACCCCACGTTGATCACGATCTGCGATTCGGTTTCGCGGATCAGTGCCTTGGTTGCCTCGACATCGAGGGCGTTGAGCGAGAAGGCCTGGATGTCGGCGGGTACCTTGAGGCTACCCTTGGCCTTGACGCTGTCGATGATGGCCTGGCATTTGGAGATGTTCCGTGACGCGATAGCGATACGACCCAGTTCGTCGTTATGCTGCGCGCACTTGTGGGCCACCACCTTGGCGACACCTCCTGCACCAATGATAAGAACGTTCTTCTTCAATTTACCCTTTGCTCCTTACTTGAGTAGCCAGTCTTACGACAGGCTGGAAACGTAGTCTTCGAAACCGAACTCGCGGACGACTTCGACGCTGCCGTCGAGTTGCTTGACCACGATGGAAGGCATTTTCAGACCGTTGAACCAGTTTTTCTTGACCATGGTGTAACCCGCCGTGTCGACGAACGACAGGCGATCACCAATGGCCAACGGACGATCGAATTGGTACTCGCCGAAAATGTCGCCGGCCAGGCACGACTTGCCGCAGACCATGTAGGTGTGCTCGCCGTCATTCGGGGCCATCTTGGCGTTGAGGCGGTAGATCAGCAGGTCGAGCAGGTGCGCTTCGATGGAGCTGTCGACCACGGCCAGGTGCTTGCCGTTGTACAGGGTGTCGAGCACGGTCACTTCCAGCGAGGCGCTGTTGGTGATGGCCGCTTCGCCCGGCTCCAGGTACACCTGTACGCCGTATTTCTCCGAGAAGGCCTTGAGGCGCGCGCAGAAGGCGTCTACCGCATAGTCTTCACCGGTGAAGTGGATGCCGCCACCCAGGCTGACCCACTCGACCTTGTGCAGCAGGTGGCCGAAACGTTCTTCGATATGCGTGAGCATCTTGTCGAACAGGCCGAAGTCGCCGTTCTCGCAGTTGTTGTGGAACATGAAGCCGGAGATCTGCTCGATCACCTGTTCGATCTTGGCCGGGTCCCATTCGCCCAGGCGGCTGAACGGGCGCGCCGGGTCGGCCAGCAGGTAGTCGGAGCTGCTGACTTGCGGGTTGACGCGCAGGCCGCGTACCTTGCCTTCGGACTGTTCGGCAAAGCGCTGCAGTTGGCCGATCGAGTTGAAGATGATCTTGTCGCAGTTCTCCAGCATTTCCTCGACCTCATCGTCGGCCCAGGCCACGCTGTAGGCGTGGGTTTCACCGGCGAACTTCTGGCGGCCGAGCTTGAGCTCGAAGAGGGAGGACGAGGTGGTGCCGTCCATGTACTGCTGCATCAGGTCGAACACCGACCAGGTGGCGAAGCACTTGAGGGCAAGCAGCGCCTTGGCACCGGAGTGTTCACGCACGTAGGCGATCTTCTCCATGTTGCTGAGCAGCTTGGTTTTGTCGATGAGGTAATACGGCGTCTTGATCATTTAAAGGCCCCCGGCCAGGCCGGCCAAAAAAAGGACACGCATTGTGCCTTCACTTGCCGCAGACCGAAAGGGTGCGATACGCATTTCGTCAGGGGTGACGCCGTTGCGAGGGCATTTTTCCGGTTGCGGCGGGCTCAGTAGAACAGACGCATGTGACTATCGTAATCACCACCGACAGGTGGCAGCCTCAATCAGCTTGCTGCAACCACGCCTTAATCTGCGCCAGCGTTGCGGTAGCACCGCCACAAACCACCACCAGCACGCTCTGGTATTGCGCCAGTGCGCCCGGCGCATACGCCAATGCCAACGCGGCCCCGCACGCCGGTTCGACCAGCAGGCGATGGTCCAGCAGGAACCGCTCGCAGGCCTCCAGCGCTGCGCGATCGCTGACCAAGTGGCTGTGCACCGGGTGCTGCTGCGCGCAGATCAGCGCCTGATTTGCGACGCGCTTTGCCCCCAGCGACGTTGCCACGGAAGCAATACGCTCCAGTTCAACCGAATGCCCCGCCTGCATGGCCGCATGCAGCGAAGCTGCACCGTTGGTTTCCACTGCCAGCACCGGTACCTCGCCCCACCCGTTGCGCTGCAACCCTTCGACCACGCCGCTGAGCAAGCCGCCGCCACCTACCGACAGCACCACAGCGTCGGGCTTCACGCCGGCTTCGGCCACTTCATCGATCAGGCTGGCATGCCCGGTCCATAACAGCGGGTCGTCAAACGGGTGGATAAAGGCGTCATCCGGGCCGACGAGGGTCTGTGCCAGGGCGTTGGCTTCTTGCCAGGAGCTGCCATGCACCACCACCTTGGCGTCTTCCAGACGCAGCAATTCCTTGGCTCGCTCAGTGGTGGTTTCGGGGACTACTACGGTTACCGGTACGCCCAGCTTGCGCCCGGCGTATGCCACCGCCAGGCCGGCGTTGCCCCCCGAGGACGAGATGAACTGTTTGGCGCCGCGGGCCTGATGCACTTCGCAGGCATGGCCCACCCCGCGCAGCTTGAACGAGCCGCAAGGTTGCAGGGCATCGAGTTTGAGCCAGACATTGCAGCCGGCGGCCAACGACAGCGGTCGGGATTCGATCAGGGGTGTTTGGATATGCAAGGTCATTGGCTGGCTCCGCGCAATTGTTCAAGGTAGTTGTAAATGGTGTAGCGGGTCACGCCGAGGGCACTGGCAGCCTTTTCCACGCCGCCTTTGACGATGAACAAGCCACGCTCCTGCATGACTCGAACAGCCTCGACTTTGGCCTGTTTGTTCATTCGCCCCTGGCCGCTGCGCTGAAGCGAGGCCTGGATGATTTCACTCATCAGCAGTTCCATGTCGGCAGGCTCGCTTACCGCGGGTGTGGCACCCAACGGTTGCAACTGCTGGAGAAAGCTCATGGCTGCGTCCAGGCCGGTGATGTCGGTGTTGACACAGAGGCTGGCGAAGGGGTGGCCGGTGCTGTCTCGAAAGATAGCGGTGGCGCTGCGCAGGGTGCGGCCCTTGAGCGTGGTGGGGTAGTCGGGGAGTACCACGGGCTCGCAGCCGCGCTGATCGGCCGAGGCCTGCATCAATGCTTTGAAGCCTTGGTCCTGTTCCGGGGCTGCAATAATCGGGCTGCCGACGCTACGGCCGGACAGGTGGCCGTTGACGATCGCCACCACGGAGTGCTCCGGGTGGTCGAGGTCGTGCAGGAGGATTTCCATGTTGCGTGCGGCAACGCTACCCAAGGCCTGGATGGCGGCCTTGAGCACAGAGAGGGTGAGGTGGCGTTCTTCGCTGGGGGAGATGGGCATGGCAGATCGCACAATTCAACTTTTTGTGTATTTTTACACATTAAGTTGAATTGTGCGATCTTCGCTGCAAAGCAGCCCCAATAATCAGCTCAGGGCTGGGGTGCGTGGCGGGATCATGCGGCGCGAGCCGGTCGCCTCGAAGGCTGCACCGAAGCTCAACAGCGCATTGTCGCTGTAAGCCCGCCCGGCAAAGGTCAGCCCCACCGGCATGCCGATGTCGGCCATCACGCCCATCGGCACGGTGACGGTTGGCACACCCAGGTGACGGATCGCCAGGTTGCCGTTGGCCACCCAGATACCGTTGCTCCAGGCGATGTCGGCCGAGGCCGGGTTGACATCGGCGTCGGCCGGGCCCACATCGGCAACGGTCGGGAACAGCACCGCGTCCAGGCCCAGATTGTCCATCCAGTCTTCCAGGTCCAGCTTGCGGGTCTTTTCCAGGCCGCGCAGGCCGTCAGGCAGGGTCTCGATCTGGTCCCAGGTTTTCAGACCACGCTTGGCCATGTTGACGTATTCGTCCATGCCGGCAGCCAGGTCGTCTTCACGGTTGGGCAGGGTACCCGGGTCGTGGGGGAAGATCTGTGGGCCATCGACATCGGCCAGGCGGTTGAGCTTGGGGTCGTCGTTGGCGCGCAGGAAGTCGTCGAAGGCCCAGCCCGAAAGCTCCCACAGTTCGTCGTGCAGGAATTCCTTGCTGACAATGCCACGGTTGTAAACAGTCGGGGCACCCGGGCGGTCGCCCTCGCAGTTGGACACCAGCGGGAAGTCCACTTCCAGTACTTCGGCACCGGCCGCTTCCAGGGCCTGGCGCGCCTGCTGCCACAAGGCGATCACCGTGGCGCGGGTGTTGATGCGCTGGCCGGTCGGGCCGCCGATGCCCGGCTTTTCGGAGGTGCCAGCTTCGGCATCCGCATTGATGTACATGCGTGGCACACCAAAGCGCTTGCCTTTGAGGGCACCGGCATCCACGGCCAGATCCAGGTAAGACGCAGGGCGCACCGTCGACGCTGCCGGAATCGGCACCCAAGGCTGCAAGCGCCACAGGTCGCCGCGCTTGTCAGCGTCATCGGCTACCACCACATCGAGGATTTCCAGCAAGTCGGCCATGGTGCGGGCGTAAGGCACCACCACGTCCATGGTCGGGGTCAGCGGCCAGTTGCCACGCACCGAAATCACCCCGCGCGATGGGGTATAGGCGCACAAACCGTTGTTGGACGCCGGGCCACGGCCACTGGACCAGGTTTCTTCAGCCAAGCCGAAGGCGCTGAAGCTGGCGGCGGTGGCGGTGCCGGCACCGTTGGAGGAGCCCGAGGCGAACGGCGCGGTCAGGTAGTTGGCGTTGTACGGGCTTTCGGCGCGGCCATACACGCCGCGCTGCATACCACCGTTGGCCATGGGCGGCATGTTGGTCTTGCCCAGGCACACGGCACCGGCGGCGCGCAGGCGCTCGATGGTGAAGGCGTCGCGCTGGGCGACCAGGTCCTTGAAGGCAGGGCTGCCGGAAGCAGCGGTCAAGCCTTTGACCAGGTAGCTGTCCTTGGCGGTGTAGGGGATGCCGTCCAGCGGGCTCAGCACCTGGCCCTGTGCGCGGCGGGCGTCGGAGGCCTCGGCTTCTTTCAGCGCCTCCGGGTTGCGCACCACCACGGCGTTCAGGGCCGTGGCGGTGTCGGCGCCATCGTAGGCGTCGATACGCGCCAGGTAGGCCTTGACCAGCTCGACCGCCGTCGTGCGGCCCGATTCGAGCGCGTCGCGCAGCTCGGCAATGGAAACCTCGGTTACCTCGATCATGCGTTCACCAAAAAAATGTGCAGGTGGGGGCTAATGCGAGGAGTGTACAAGAAGGGCTTGACGGACGCAGGTTTGCGCGCGGGCAAACGGTTTTATGCAGGCGGGCATTGTTGGGGTCGCGTAGCGACCCCGGCTAGCCCTCAATCCAGGTCCGCCGCGCAATGCCGCTCGGGCACCTGGCTGTCTTCATCTCCCCAGGTCCGGTTCACCCGGGTGCCGCGCTGCACCGCCGGGCGCTGGGCAATTTCTTCGGCCCAGCGCTGCACGTTGGGGTATTCGTCAACCGCCAGGAACTCCGCCGCGCCATACAGGTTGCCGCGCACCAACTGGCCATACCATGGCCACACGGCGATATCGGCAATGCTGTACTCGTCGCCGCCCAGGTAGCGGCTTTCGGCCAGGCGGCGGTCGAGTACATCCAGCTGGCGCTTGGCTTCCATGGTGAAGCGGTTGATGGCGTACTCGTCCTTCTCTGGTGCATACACGTAGAAGTGGCCAAAGCCACCACCCAGGTAAGGCGCTGCGCCCATCTGCCAGAACAACCAGTTCAGGCTTTCGGTGCGTGCAGCCGGCGATTTCGGCAGCAGGGCACCGAACTTGTCCGCCAGATACAGCAAGATCGATCCCGATTCGAACACCCGCACAGGTGGCTCGACACTACGGTCGAGCAGGGCAGGGATCTTCGAGTTGGGGTTTACCTGGACGAAGCCACTGGAGAACTGGTCGCCCTCGCCGATGCGGATCAGCCAGGCATCGTACTCGGCACCGCTGTGGCCCAAAGCAAGCAGCTCTTCAAGGGCAACGGTGACCTTGACGCCATTGGGCGTGGCCAGGGAATACAACTGCAGCGGGTGTTGGCCCTGCGGCAGGTCCTTGTCGTGCGTCGGGCCTGCAACCGGGCGGTTGATGCTGGCGAACTGGCCGCCGGATGCTGCGTCGTTGCGCCAGACCTTAGGTGGCACATAGGCGGGCTTGCTCATGCATGAATCTCCTTCAATGGCGCGAAACGGTCACGTAAAGACGTGGACCTGCATCTATGCCACGGGTTCGATGCCATGCGCAAATGCATAGGGCGCGCACGCCACATGCATGACGACGGTTTCATCCAGTTTTCATGCTGTGCCGGCCAGGCCGGTTCTATGCTGGGCTATCACTTCGCCCTGCAAGGAACCGCCGGCCGATGACCCTTCCACGCTGCATGTTGGCACTGGCCCTGCTCGCCGGCCTGCTGGCCCACGCCGAGGCTGCGCCATGGGTGGCCGGCCTGCACCACATGACACTGGCCGACCCGGTCGATAACCGGCCAATGCAAGCCCTGGCTTTTTATCCGGCCGTTGGGTCAACCCATCGCAGCCGTATAGACGGCTACCCAGTCGAGGTGGCTGAAGAGGCACCCGTTGCCATGGGCCGGTTCCCGTTACTGGTGTTGTCTCACGGCAACACCGGCAGCCCGTTGGCCTTGCATTACCTGGCCACGTCCCTGGCGCGCCAGGGGTTCGTGGTGGTAGCTGTCGTGCACCCGGGGGACAACGCCCGCGACCACACTCGCCTGGGTACCCTGAGCAATCTTTATGGCCGGCCACTGCAAGTCAGCGCTGCCATTGGTGCTGCCCGTGACGATGCATTGCTCGGGCCTTACCTGAATGAAGGCAAGGTCGGTGTGATCGGCTATTCGGCCGGCGGCGAAACCGCGTTGATACTGTCTGGCGCGCGCCCCGACCTGGACCGCCTGCGCCAGTACTGCCTGGAACGTCCGAACGACGCCGACGCCTGCAAAACCCACGGGATTCTGATTGCCGACCGCAGCGAGCTGGCGCCCCAGGCAGACCAGCGGGTGGGGGCGGTGATGCTGATGGCCCCGTTAAGCTTGCTGTTCGGGCGCCATGCCCTGGCCGGAGTGCAGGTACCCGCCCTGATCTACAGCGGAGACAGCGATCAACTGGTGGCCGTGGACCGCAACGCCGAAGCACTGGCCCGCAAACTGCCGGTCACACCGGATTACCGCTTGCTGGCCGGCGCCGGCCACTTTGTGTTCATGGCCCATTGCGACGCCGAGCAATACACGCGAATGCCCGTACTGTGCAAAGATGCCGAGGGCGTGGATCGACGCCATATTCATCATTCGCTGGAGCGCGAAACGGCGGCGTTCTTCAGCCAGGCGCTGGGTGCACCGCAACCGGGCGAGCGGTCAGCCGAGGCGGGCGCGCCGCGACAGCAACAGCGTTAGGCCCACCCCGGCCAGGGCCAACAGGGCCGCCACGCAGAAGATCGAGGCATAGCCGAAGTGCACGGCCACTGCGCCCATTACCGGCCCGGCGATGGCCAAGGCCATGTCAAAGAACACCGCATAGGCGCCTAGCCCCGCGCCACGGCTGCTGCTGGGGACCTGCTTGATTGCCTCTACGCCCAGCGCCGGGTACACCAACGACAGCCCGAAACCGGTAAGCCCAGCGCCGACCAGCGCCCAGGCCGGGGAAGGTGCCAGCCATAACAAGCTCAGGCCAAGCACTTCGGTGGCCATGCAGGCGACCGCCACGTTGTAGCCACCAAAGCGGTTGACCGCATTGACGAACAGCAGCCGCGAAATGATGAAGCACACACCAAACGCACTCAGGCACCAGGCAGCACCGGCCCAGCCGCGCTCCAGGTAGTAGAGGGTGACAAAGGTGGTCAGGGTGCCATAGCCGATCGAGGCGAGGGTCAGGCCCAGGCCACACGGGGCCACACGGCCGAACGCGGACCAGAAGGGCAGGCGCTTGCCGCGCACCACCACCACGTCAGGACGTTTGCGCAGCACCAGCAGGGCAGCCACGGCCAGCACCAGCAAGGCGGGCCCCAGTACGCTGAAGTCCAGCCCGTCCACGGCCAGTACGCCCAAGGGGGCGCCTATCGCGATAGCACCATAAGACGCAATCCCGTTCCACGAGATCACCCTGGCGGTGTGTTCGGGGCCGACCTGGCTGATGCCCCAGCTCAAGGTGGCTACACCAATCAACCCCTGGGCGATGCCCAGCAGCAAACGGCCTGCGAGCAGCAACGCGAGGCTCAGCAGCGGCAGCGTCAGGGTCCAGGCCGACAGCAGGGTCAATACCCCGCAGCTGGCAATCCCCAGCAGGCCGAAGCGGATGGCCCGCTTGCCCCCAAGCGTATCGGCAACGCGCCCGGCAAACGGGCGGCTGAGCAAGGTGGCCAGGTATTGCAGGCCTATGGTCACCCCGGCGATCACCGCGCCAAAGCCCAGCTGGTCGTGCACATAGCCGGGCAGTACCGCAATCGGCAGGCCGATGCAGAGGAAGGCAATGAAGGTGTAGAAAACGATCGACAGGATCTGCAGGGTGATATGCAGGGTATTGCGGGTGGGGGCGGGTTGTTGAGCGGTCATGGGCTCTTTCGCGGGCGGGCGTTTGGGCGTAGTTCCATGATGGCTGTTACAGGAGGGAAATGAAAGCAGGCTAACGAATTATTCGTCGGGGAATGCCAGCCTGAGAGACTGGCGGTGGATTCTTCGCGGGCTCGCCCGCTCCCACAGCTACCGCACAGTATTCAAGGCCTGCGCAGTACCTGTGGGAGCGGGCATGCCCGCGAAGAGGCCGGCTCAGCCATGTAGATGGCCATGCCGCCCCATCAGTCAGACCAGCACACCCTGGCTACGCAGGTAGTCGTCATAGGTACCGCTGAAGTCCACCACGCCATCGGCCGACAGCTCGATGATGCGCGTGGCCAGCGACGATACGAATTCGCGGTCGTGGCTGACGAACAGCAGGGTGCCCGGGTAGTTTTCAAGCGCCAGGTTCAGCGCTTCGATCGATTCCATGTCCAGGTGGTTGGTCGGCTCGTCCATCACCAGTACGTTCGGCTTCTGCAGGATCAGCTTGCCGAACAGCATGCGGCCTTGCTCACCACCGGAAATCACCTTCACCGACTTGAGAATCTCGTCGTTGGAGAACAGCATGCGCCCCAGGGTGCCGCGGATTACCTGCTCGCCAGAGGTCCACTGGCCCATCCAGTCGAACAGGGTCATGTCGTCTTCGAAGTCGTGGGCGTGATCCTGGGCGTAGTAGCCCACTTCGGCGCTGTCGGTCCACTTGACCGAACCTGCATCCGGGGTCATCTCGCCGACCAGGGTGCGCAGCAGCGTGGTCTTGCCAATGCCGTTGGGGCCGATGATGGCGACGCGCTCGCCCGCTTCGACGGTGATGTCGAAGTTCTTGAACAACACCTTGTCGTCGAAGGCTTTGGCCATTTTTTCGACGACCACGGCCTGGCGGTGCAGTTTCTTGGTCTGTTCGAAACGAATGAACGGGCTGACACGGCTGGACGGCTTGACCTCGGCCAGCTGGATCTTGTCGATCTGCTTGGCGCGCGAAGTCGCCTGCTTGGCCTTCGAGGCGTTGGCCGAGAAGCGGCTGACGAAGGTCTGCAGCTCGGCGATCTGGGCTTTCTTCTTGGCGTTGTCCGACAGCAGTTGCTCACGCGACTGGGTGGCTGCGGTCATGTACTCGTCATAGTTGCCCGGGAACAGGCGCAGTTCGCCGTAATCCAGGTCAGCCATGTGGGTGCAGACGCTGTTGAGGAAGTGTCGGTCGTGGGAAATGATGATCATGGTGCTGTTACGCGCCGTGAGGATCGTTTCCAGCCAGCGGATGGTGTTGATGTCCAGGTGGTTGGTCGGTTCGTCGAGCAGCAGCACGTCCGGGTCCGAGAACAGCGCCTGGGCCAGCAGCACGCGCAGTTTCCAGCCTGGTGCCACTTCGCTCATCGGGCCGAAGTGTTGCTCCAGTGGGATACCCAGGCCCAGCAGCAGTTCACCGGCGCGGGATTCGGCGGTGTAGCCGTCCATTTCGGCGAACTCGGTTTCCAGCTCGGCGACGGCCATGCCGTCTTCCTCGGTCATTTCCGGCAGCGAGTAGATGCGGTCGCGCTCGGCCTTGACCTTCCACAGTTGACCGTGGCCCATGATCACCGTATCGATCACGGTGAATTCCTCGTAGGCGAACTGGTCCTGGCGCAGTTTGCCCAGGCGGGTGTTCGGCTCGAGCATGACCTGGCCACCGGATGGCTCCAGGTCACCGCCGAGGATCTTCATGAAGGTCGACTTGCCGCAACCGTTGGCGCCGATCAGGCCGTAGCGGTTGCCGTTGTTGAATTTGACGGAAACGTTTTCGAACAGCGGCTTGGAGCCGAACTGCATGGTGATGTTAGCGGTGGAGATCAAAGGGCTTACCTATCAGTAACTTACGACGCTGGGCTTTCAGCTGATACCGATTTGATACCAATCTTGAGTTTTTCCAGCTCGCTCCAGTCGGAGCTTGAGTTAAGCCAACGGGCATACGTCGACAGCAGCATCTGCACGCTGTGACCCAGCTGTTGGGCGATAAATGCGGGGTTGAGGCCGGACATTAAGCATATTGTCGCATAGGTGTGACGGCAGTTATATGGGGGGCGACGCCTGATCCCCAATTCATTCAGCACCGGCACCCACTGTTTGTGTAGATCGGAGGTCTGTTTCACGTACTCGGCGTTCTTCGACGGCGGGAACACGAATGGTGTTTCGGTTACCGCTCCCTTGCCATCCCGGCGGCGATCCGCGTACTGCCTGGCAAACTGGATCGCCCGCAACGCCCGATCGTTGAGCAGCACAAAACGATCCCTCCCAGTTTTCGTCCTTTCTTCAACCTCGCCCAGGGCGACGGTCCGCTTGACGTGTACTGTCTTCCTTTCCAAGTCGATTACGTCCCACCGCACCGCTAGGGCCTCCAACAGCCGGAGCCCGGTGAAGAACATGAATTCGAACAGAGCGGCGTAAATCAGGCTCGGCCAATGCTTGTGCTGGTACAGCTTGTCGATGATGGTATTGGCTTCTGCCAAGGTGAATGGATCGATCTCCTTCTTCGATCGCTTCGGCAGGTCAATCAGTTCGGCGGGGTTCTTCGAAAGCAACCCCTCTCGGGTCGCGGCTGCAAGGATGGTCGACAACCTAGTGATTGCATTGCGCTTCACATTCGATGAAGCCCATTCAGTTTCGGCGATGACGCGACGCAGCAGGTTGGTCGTGATCAAGTCGACACGGACCATGGCCAGTCGGGGTACCCAGTAGAGGTTCAGGGCGCTTTTGTAGTTGTTGTGCGTGCCCTGGGTGATTTCCCGGCCGTCGAGCCAGAGCTGGGCATACTCGCCGAAGGTCGGCTTACCGCCGACTGCAGGGAACAACTCTGCGTACTTGTCCTGGTCAAGGAGGCCGAGCTTGTTGAGGCTGGTTACCTGATCGCGAAGGTTGGATGCAGCCTTGATCCCTTTTTGTGTCGGGGGATAGGGGAGCGTTTCGCATCGACGGATACCGTCCCATGTGAAACGAATGCGGAGGGAGTTGCGGAAGATTTCGACCCCACGGGGTAAACCCATTGGCTTTCCAGCCATTCGTCATACCTCTTTTTGCTGTAGATGATCCGGCCGCCATGCTTCATCCAGACGCCCTCGGGAATCTTCCCATCCAGGCGCCGATGCTCCAGGGAGCGTTTAGTGCAGCCGATCAGTTCGGCTAGTCGTTGCTCGGTGACTTTGTCGACGTCACCGGTGGTTTCGATATCCATGGGATGGTCTCCACGCCGCCGGTGGCGGCAGGTTGGTAGTCAGTCGACCTGGTAGTAGACGTAGCAGTCGACGCCTTGGTCCTTCAGCGACTTATGCATGGCTTGCACGCCGGCGCTGTGCTGATTTCCCTGTCCCGGCCAAGGCGTGTCCAGATGGATGCCTTGCTGGTGGTAGCGGCTTTTCTTCTGCACATAACCCTACAGGCCGGGCAACTGGTTAGGGCGCAGGCCCGGTACCGGAATAACAACCCGATCCAGGTTTGCACTGCCGCCGTCATCGGTGCAGGCAGCTGCTGCGGCCTTTCCAGCTTCTATGGCAATGCGCACCTTCGCCGGCAGGCCGGCCAGTTCTTCTTTCGTCATGGCAATAGCTCTCCATGTCCGCGCATTTCGGCGGGCTTGAGTTATGTGGATTGGATCTTTGCTTCAGCTTGGAATAGCGCTTTAATGCCCCCTCACCATATGAAGAGGGATCTTGACGTGAATGATTGGGTAGATTTTTTTGAGGATTATCCGGAATACAACCCGGCCAACTCCGACCCGAGGGGCAACGACAAGAAGCCTGCTTTGGATCGAGAACAGCTCCAGCAAAGGAAAAAAGCGAGGGATGAGATTCAAGCAATGCTGAATGCTGCTCTTCTTCAGAATCCTCTGAAGAAACGACGTTAGTTCGACTTGGTCGGCTGAATTAACCACTACGGCCGCGTCGAGCGTTTCTTCGTTCAGCACCAAGTTGTCTGATGTTATGCCAGCGAAAACTCCGCCTTGACTGATGGTCTCTAGATTCCGAGGCGCAGCCACCGGTAACGCTCAGCATCCTTGCGCAGCGCCTCGTTCTCGGTCTTGAGCTGTTCGTATGCCTCAGCCATCACGACAAAAGGGCCGTGAGGGTCGTAGCTGATGCGGCTCCCGCCTCGGAAAGCATCTTGACAGCTTTGTAACGGTGAATTTCGGTCATGACATCAGCTCCTTCGGCACCTGGACGGTATCGCCGAGCGTCAACGCAACCACCACTCCGCAGGCCGCTATGGTTTCAGTGACCCCGCCCATGAGCACGTCCTTATCATCGATCGTTCTCCAGGCTGCCCAGCAGTCCGAACCGTGCTGAGGGGCGTGGAGGCTGATGTTGTGCTTGCGTATCAGGGCGCCGGCCAGCGACCAGTTCTCGTGTGGGTCATATCGCACATCGCGGATGGTTACCTCGCCGGTGTACCGGACGAACACCCGCCACGGGTTGCCGTAGATGGGAGGTGCGAGCAATACGTCCAAGCCCTCAGCCTTGCCCACCGCCCAAGCCAGTTGCTCGCCGACCAGGTCAGCAGTCTTCACTTCGATCAGGTCGGTCATGGCTGCACCTCCTGCGCGGCGAGTCGCTCCCTTCGTTGTTCCTGGCCCTGTCGCTCGCGCGCCGCGTAGACCCGCAGGCACTTCTTGCAGGTCACCTCTTTCGGGCGGTCAGAGCCGTCCATGTCTTCGCCGGCCTGGTTGCATGCGATCTGGCAATCGTGATCGTCGAAGCAGCCAAAGTGCGAGACCAAGTGAATTACCTTGCTCACAGCTGATACCTCTCATCAATCCAGCGCCCAGGCGCCAGAGCGGGTGTAGGTTCGGGTTTGGTTTCGTGCGGGGAGAGCTGGCGCTCGTTGCCGGCCTGCAGCTGGCTGTCGGGGATGCAGTCGATAGCGGCGCCACTGCCGGCAAAAATCACCCAACATGTAACGTTGCGCTTATCGTCATGAACGACCCTGACCCAGTCGCCAATGGTTTCCCCCGCGCTGGCGCCGGTGGCCAGCAGCAGTAGGCAGAGGGCGAAGCGGGTCATAGCTGCGCCGCCGGGCTGTCCTTGTCGAGTTGGCAGCCTTTGGTACAGCCACCACAGGCGCCACATTCCTCGGGTTCCGGTTGAGTGCCAGGCGCCGGGAACTCAATCAGAGTCGTGCTTCCTTCCTCCGGGTATTCATCGGTCGCGATGTGCAGCCCGTGGACTTTGTTCCCATCGTCGTCCAGCACGTAGCCGACCCACAGTCGGCCATCAGTGTACTGCCCGAACTGGCCACCTTCTTCCTGGTCGGTGTCGCCGCAGTGGAAATTGATAACGCCGATGACGTCCTTGCTGAGCAACATGCTTTTCGGCACCAAAGCGAAGCCGTCCGGTACTCGTGGCTGCTGCAGCATTTGGCGCAGGTTTCGTACCTCTTCGATCATGGACAGAACCACGACCGGATCGGCCAGGACCAGGTAGCGTTCATCGGTTCCCAGCAGGTCGGCGTCTTCGACCATTCCCTTCCAGCCGTGGGAGCGGATCACATCCTCGGCTGCGGCCTTAGCGGCGACCTGCAGGGCGTCCAGATCGGTGGAGTCGAGGGCAGATTTTTCTACAGGCACGGTCGTTCCTTGGCCGCCATATCGCGGCAGTGAATAGAGGGGAGAGGGGTTGAAGCTGGTGGAGTACAGGTGTACTCCCCCTGGATCTTGAGCATCAACGGCTGAGGACGGTAAGCAACAGCCAAGCCTGGGGTAACGGCATTGGACAGCAGTGATGCCAAATTGATATCTTTTGAAACAATTACCCTACGCGCTAAGGAAGCTCTATGGCTGTCACATGTCCCAAATGTGGTTCCGACAAAACCCAAAAAAGAAACACTGGAACGAAAGTCGCGGCAGGTGTTGGCGCCGTCGCGGGCGGGGTCGGTGCTGTTGCTGGAGGAGGCGAAGGGGCAGCAATGGGGGCCGCTATTGGTAGTGCTCTTTTTCCTGGTGTCGGGACAGTGGTTGGGGGTGTTATTGGCTTCCTAGGTGGATTGGCAACCGGGGCCGCTGTTGGCGCGGCAGCAGGTAAAGTTGTCGATGAAACAATCCTAGACAACCACCTATGCCACGATTGCGACCATACGTTCAGCATCTAGCCGCTTGGGGCTCAGAATTCAAAGCGGCTTCTACAGCGCGAGTTCGGTCTGTGTCTCGCGCTGCCAAGTCGGTGCGCTGGTATGTGCTTCGATCCGATCTGCAATCACGCTTGCGCGCTGACCGGCCGATGGCGGGGTGTACATGCCGAAGCGGCTGACGCAGCCGCCGTTTACCGCAGCGTTCGTGCTGTCGGCAGATGCCAGTGGCAGATTCTGGAAGATCGTCGGGTCAAGCATGCGCAGGCCGTGCAAGCGGCACAGTGGGCGCCCTTGGTCGTCGCAGATGGCATCCATCGCGGCGCCCATGCGCTTCCACCAGGCTGCGGTGCCGGGTGATCGCCACTGACCGGAACTGCCCAAGGCGACCGTTCGCCAGGCCTGGGCCAGGCGCTGCAGCCGCTCAATCGACTCATGCATGTGCCAGACCGGTACGCCCGCCAGGTGGCTGGGCCATTGCTCTAGCAAGCGATCGTTGGCGTCTTCGTCGCCGTCGATCACGTCAGGTATTAGCGCCCAGTCGAAGCCCGGATGCCGGTGCCAGTCATCCACCCAGCGGGTGTATCCATCGACATCGACCCGGCCGCCTTTCTTCCAGACCGTGAACGCGCCGTTGTCGAAGACGAAGGACTGACAGGCCTCGGCGACGATGCCCATGTCGTCCTGACGTGGGAACGGCACCAAGGCATGCCGGCCTGCCAGCAACCGCGCTGCATCCTGCCGGGCGCCGCCGATTGGCGTGCCGTGGTAATGGATCATCCGCTAAGCCTCGATGTTTCCAACTCAACCGGTGCGCTTGGCTCTGCGCTGGCGGATAGGGCGGCGTCGATTTCTGCCATCAGCGGTACAGGCAAGTCGAATTCGGCTTCGTCTTCGGCGCAGTGCTGCTCACGAACAGCCATCAGGCATTTGCGCAGCAGCGCGTCTCGCGCGGCCAGCTGGGTGCGCTGATTCGAAATGCGCATGCTCTGCCGCATGATCTGTCCGTCAGAGTGCTTGATGACCTCGCGCAGCTGCCCAACCTCGGCGCTACCAGTCAGCGGGCCAACCGGAATCATCGGCAGCCCAGTCGCCGCCGCATCCCTCTCAGCCTCTTCTTTGGTCCACCAGAAGGCAGTACCAACCATCCAGGCAATAGGCTCGGGGTGTTGTGGCGCTGGTCCGGCTGCTGGGTGGTGCCAGCTATCGACTTCAAACTCTGCCGGGCGTAGGCCAAGGCGGGTGCCGTCCTGCATTACCGCTGTGACGGCGCCGTGGCTATTCGTCCACACGGGGTAGGTTTGACCCTCCTTAGCAACCGGCGCAGCGCCCTCGACGTAGGCGATCCCGATGCCTGGCATTGGGTCGGCGGTGACAGTCTTCAGCATCCGGACCGTGCGCGGCACCCGGTCGCCAAACGAATAGATATCGCTGCGCTGGTGGAGCGCTGGGTAATCGATTTTGTTTTCTGTGGGCATGGGGATACCTCGCTGCCTATACTTGGCGGCAGAAAATAGGGGGTTAGATGCTTAACGATTATGGTAAAAGCCTGCTAAAGCCGTGGTTCTCAGTCCAGAATGTGGTTTGGTTGATCGCTCTTACATTTGTCATTTTCTTAGTCATAAGGACGAATGACATGAAGAGTAGCGATATCGCTAGTTGGGTCCAAGCTATCGGCTCCATCGCAGCCATTATCGGGGCGCTTGCAGTAAGCCGAGCACAAGTGTCAGCTCAAAATGCTTTGGCTTTCGATCAAATACAACATCAGATAGAAATGAAGAGTGAGTCTGATCTGAGGCGGGCAGAGGCATTCTTAGCAGTTGTCGACTGCGCTGCGAAAACATGTGATGCGATCTACGTGACGACAGAAAAGGATAAATCAATAGTTGGCTTGAAGGGCGGCTGGTCGTCTCACATGCGTGAGGTCTGCCAGGCTAGCTTGGCAGCTCTTAGAAATCTTCCTGTTCATGAGTTAGGGTCTTATGAACTGGTGGTTGCTCATGGTACGGTATTAGCAGCATTTGTAGAGTTTGTCGCGGAAGTTGATTTGGTGGTAAACGACGAGAGAAGTGTAAAAGTACCCGAGTCTCATGGGATATTGGGGGGTATCAAGTTTCAGAATGACCTACTTCAAGGAGGGTTTGCAGTCTTCGAAAAGGCACATGTGGACCGGTATGGCCCCCTACGCGAGCACCAATGATTGCTCCAGGCGCCGCCCTCGCCGGGGAGGCGTTATCGTTGAATAGGGGAAGGCGCTGGCTGATGGCACGGCGCCACGTTTTGCGGGAGGGGTGGATCTTTGTTATAACGCCCGGCCATTTCACAGGAAGGAACCTCATGAAACGAGCCATTGCTCCGTTCTTCGTTGCCGCACTCGCCATTGGCTTGCCCGGCTGTAAAGAAGACGCCGCCGACACTGCGGCCTACGAGCCCACTGCAGAACACTGCCAGCCCGACTACCTCAAAACGCTTCCAGACAACAAGGCTCGCGAAGACCTGGTCGAGAAGTGCATGACCGGTGGTTCGTACAAGAAGTCAGAGCCGAAGACCTGGTAGCACTTGCTGTCAGTCGTTTAGCGCCGCCGATCAGGGCGGCGTTTTCGTTTGCGGGGAAGGCGCTGGCGGGCAGCGCCGAATTGGGCTATTTCTTCGATCTCGGTCAATCCGCTCAAGGAGCGTTGGATGAAGCGACTAATGATTGGTGCTTTGCTGGCGGTGTCGGGCGCGGCTCAGGCTGGTATTCCGCTGGTGAATGCCACGTGCCCAGGCAACATCGAGGTACACGCCGACAAGGGCGGCCCGATTTACATCAATGGCAAGGAAGGCAAGCTGAAGAAGTTCAACGAAAACTACTTCGAAGCCAAAGGCAGTGGGGTGACAATCTCATTGTCGATCAACCCGGATGGCTCGCCTGATGTCTCGTATACCGGGAAGAACCGGGCCAACGGGATTTGCCAGGTGAAAAGCGAAGGCTCCTGAGGCGCTGGCGGGCAGCGCCAGTTTGTTCAGGTAGTTGGGGTGTGCTATTCCGATATGGTTGAACCAGGAGAACTCCAATGAGATTTCTCATCGTTTTCGGAATTGCTCTAGCAGCCGCCCAGTTGGTTGGCTGCGGTGAAAAGGTGGAGGCGCAGCCGCAGGCCAACGTTGCTCCTAGTGCTTGCGGATGTTCTGACCAGGCAAACCTGATTGCGAATAAGCACGCCGTGTACAATTGCAATTGTGGTGCGATGCAATGCGTCGTCGCATTTTCAGCAAATGGAACTGGCGGCCCCTTGGGAGAAGTGGCCTTGCAGTGTAAGTAGATCGTTATTGTGCCGCTGATTGTCCGGCAGCGCCGGAGGGTCAGGCTGCAAGGCGCTTCTTATCGGCGCGGCCCTTGGCTTGGTGCAGCCGAAGCGCTTCTTTGTAGCTGGCCTTGGCCGCTTTCATGGTCGGCGCCCACTCACCGGCGACCTCAAGAGTTTCGTAGGGCGACCAGTGCGCGAAACGTGTAGGCCGGCGATGCTCGCGGTAGGCACTTCCGCGTGGGTATCTGACCATACGGTATTCGTAGTTCCCCCAGTTGCCGCGCTGCTGGATTTGCGGTTGGTTGACGCCGAGGAAGTGGGCGAAGCCGTCGTAGTACTCGCACTCGTCCAGGTAGGCGTCGAACTTGGTGCGCTTAGCCGGCGGAGGGAGCGGTGGCAGCTTGTCCAGGGCGAACAGCTTTCCCTCGTCCGTGGCGCGATACACCACCTCGTCCTCGGAGCAGAAGGCCGGGGCCTTGCCGCGTGTCATCAGGCCGGCCGCCACCAGCAAATCCAGGTTGTTCGAGTCATCGTAGCCTGGACTAGTGAGGAAGTAGTTGCGACTGATGCTGCGGCGGTCAGAGCGCTCAGCCCACAGGCCCAGAGTGTGCCAGAGCAGGTCGAGCTGCTTCTCGGTGGCTTCGATCATGGCTTTCTCCATGCATGCGCCGCCCTCCGTGCTGGTGGCGGCATCGTGGCAATTTGGGTTGGGATGGTGTTTCATTCGCCTCGATTTCATTCGAGGACTGTTAAATGCGCTACGCAATAGCCGCTGTATGGATCGCACTGTCATTCATCACTTCAGTGAGCGCGGCTGAAAGCAACAAGGCGCAGCGGGAAAAGATTGATCGGTGCTCAAACGCGGCCTTTCTCGCAGTTTCTGTGATTGAAATGAATGCTGATGCCAGCAAGCACCCTGACCTCCTGCTGGAAGCCTTCAAAGCGCTTAAGGCGAACCCTGCTCTCGGAGGCACAATGCCCTATGAGGGTGAAGTAGTTGGGGCCTACACGGTTGCACTGAAAGTGGCCGAGGGGATGCAAAGACCATTCGATTCCCGCAAGCATGATTGGCTCATTGCGCAATCCGCTTCAGCCTGCACCTTGTGGGTTCCTTACCCGAAGGAAGGCTGAATCAGCTCATCACCCGGATCCTGCTGAATCATCAGCATGCTCTTCCGGTCGAAGGCCAGGGCCAGGCGCGGCGATATGCTGATCTCGTGCCGCGGAGGAGTGAGAAACTTCGCCGCGTGCAGCCGGCCCAGGGCGTGAATGCCGTGGATCAGCGCTTCAATCATCTGGCTGGCCGAGGCGTCTGCCCAACCGCAGATCGCTCGCAGGTGCTGGCCGGTTCGCTTCCTGGCTGACAGCCGCAGCGGCTCAGTCCGCGCCACAGATCGGTGAGCTTCGATTTCGTGGCGCGGGATCCTGAATAAGGCGTGATACCCGAGCGCTTCTACGTGATGAATCATAAGCGTCATCGCCTCGCCCTTTTCCTCAATCCCGGCCCACTCCATAAGTTCCAGCAGGGCCTGCTTATTCCCTGGTCGAACCTTCAAGCGCAGGTCCTCTTCCTGCAGGCGTTCGGCCTTTGCCCTGCGCTTCTCGTCGCGGGCCTGCTGAGACATCGCCAGTCGTGGTGGTGCAGAGCAGAATGATGGCCGGGATACCGCAAGCATGGATCGATGAACTGAACGACCGATTTGCCTTGGTTACAGATCCCGATGGGCGCGCTGCCGTGCTCGACCAGATGGCCTATGCCGCCCATCGTCGTCGAGAGGTTGGCGACGATAACCTGGTCGATATGCTGGAGCTGGCGGAATCGGCACGGGCGTGGGCGCTGCTCGAGCACGAAGAAGCTTGGCACTTGGGCCTTTTCGAGTATGAGGGTTGGGTTGAGCGCGAGCCAGGAAGGATCGCCGTCGGCAGAACGCCGGGAAGGGGTTAGAACGCTGTCTAAAACTTAGCTTATATATCTCGGTTTTGCTGGGCGAAAGTCGGTGAAAATGGCCGAACCGTATTAGACAGTTGCGATCCGCAGGCCACTAGCGGCGCGGCCTACGAATCGATTCTCACGCTACTGCTGCAGTACTGGAAGGACAAGAGCCTGTATTTGATCCGGTATCAACTGGTTTCAGGCGCGCTGCGGCGTTTTGCATTTCGCTTTTTCTTCGATCTTGAATAAAGCTGCGCGGCGCTATTGAGTGCGGCGGCACCAGCCACCACGGCCAGGATCACCGGTAGGGCCCTGACGAGGAAGGGAGGGCTGACCACACCAAGGTATACACCGACTGCTCCTAGGCCGGTAGGTATTGAAAGCCAGAAACCAATGGTCGCCAAAAACGACAAAACCCTCGTCGTATCGGCGACGGTTGCTGTCTTTTCTGCAATCAGCTCATGCTTGTCGCTGGCAACTTGTATCGCTTTTATGCCCAGCGACTTTGCCTGCTTGGCTTTCCGGAAGATCGTTTTTTTGAGTAGTTTCCAAACCACCAGTAGGAAAACTGCGGTGCACAGCATCAGGACCAGTATGTTCATGTTGTCCTACAGAAGGGGCAGATCCAGTAAAGTCTAAGGGATGATAGCAGCATGCCTTCCCTGTCCGCGAGAGCCTGAGATTGCTCGCTGAAACGGCCGTCATAGAGTGTGAAAATCGATTCCAAAAACTGAAACGGCCCCCCTTTTGGTATACGGCCTGTAGCCGTGCCGTTTCGTCTTTGTTCTGGAATCGATTTCGCCCCTGACGCCGCATGGATAGGGCGCTTGTACCACGGTCTTGAAAACCGCTGCTAAGAAAATGATTTCCCGGCGTATCAGGGAAGTTTCACCACCCGATACTCCAACGGCAATTCGAAGCGAGTACGCAGGTAATTGAGATAGGCCCGATCCACTTCATTAAGCGCAATCCTACCTACTATGACCAGCCTCAAGGTCCGTTTGTCTTCGACCGGAGCCCGGAATGCGTATTCTAGCAATTGCCCAATTGCTAATCGCATGACCGCCTGCGCTGAGAGGTCTGACTTAATCTCATATAGGACTCGTTCCTCGTCGGTTAATAACATGACGTCTATGAAATTTGACTCAACCAGAACCTCACCCAGCGGAAACTCCCGCCTAAGCTGACTGGCCAAGAGGTTTTGCATCATCTTGTGTTCAGGTGTGCACTCTCTACCCTCTGAGCCGCCGCGGTGATAGCTCTGAGTATTTAGGTCTCCCGCGCTAGGTTTTCTCTTGGAGAGTTGGCGTCCTGGATTGGGAACAACGATGTCTGTTGGGACCGTGTTCATCTGGTAGCGTTTGAGATTGTGAATATAGTCGTCAGCGCTCGCGAAGCTTTGTGGTGGGAACCATTCCACCTGGGCAAGACGGAAGCGAACATTTAGCCATTCATAGGAGGCGATCCCCGCATTTAAGCCGCCCGCTTCCTCGACTTCCTTTTGCATCTGCGCGATCCACCCCCTTTTCTCAAACTCACCGAAAACGGCCTCGGATTGTTGAAGGCTCAAGCACTCAAGGTCCCGAATCACTGCCACATAGCGGCGGCCTTCTGGGGTTAAGGTAAACAGAGTCACGTCGTTGAGCTCATCACTGCCCTCGAAGCGTGCACGGCTGTTATTGACGCCCTGAAGGAACCCGTACTGCCAACCGCCTAACTGCCATTCGCTGCGGAATAACCACTCTTCGTGACCGTGACCGTGTTCAGCGTAGAAGGTATTGATCTCCATTCCTGCGGCGCTGCCGTCTGGGCGGGTCCAGCCGCTTTGGTTGAAACAGATTCTAGAAAGGTAATCCATGGCTTCGCCCGCTCGCTCCATCGAAATAAGAAGGCATTAGGCTACCATAGGGAATGCAATGAAAGCTGCGCTCAAGGTTGGCAGCTATTCTCACTCAGCGGACAGTGAGCGGCGATACCAATTCTGATACCACTGACGGGGAAATGAGGGGGCAGGAGGGGTGTTTTGCCGAATAAACTCAACCCCTTAGCACCGCCAGACACCCCTAGGAAACCGCATGGTGATGTTAGCTGTGGAGATCAAGTGCTTGTCCTGCGGGGGGGCCAGAGGTGTATTTAGGCCCTCTCGTCATTCTTGGGCCAATTTTGGACCAATTCGACGCGGGGCGGCAGCTTCTCCAGCTCCCTCCAGTCCGAGGAGGAGCTGATCCATTTCGCGTAGGTAGAGAGCAACATCTCAACGCTGTGGCCGAGCTGGTTCGCGATGAACGCGGGGTTCATCCCAGGCATCAAGCACATGGTTGCGTAGGTGTGGCGGGTGTCGTACTGCCGGCGTTCACGGATGTTCAGCGCCTTGAGCGCCGATTTGAAGTGGCGGATTGTAACACTTGGCTCGTTGATCCACAGCCCACCTTTGCTCGGCTGGAACACAAAAGGGCTCACAGGGTGCGCAGACCTTGATGCCATGCGCCGAATTTTCGACATTCGCTCGGCCTGGTGCGCCCGTAGAAAGGATTTGCTGCCTCTTCACCGAATCGGCCTTATCAACTCGGCGCCCTGATTGCGTACATTCCCCACTGCCTTGCCCACCGGGTACCACCTGAAATCCTCAGCCTGGCGGCATCCCGTTTCCACGATCGCTGCAGCGCGCTCAGGCGATGTGGTAGGGGCCAACCACTCTAGAGCGGTCTTTGGCGTGAGCACTAAGGGCTTTCTGTCATGGATGTCGATCAGCCCCTCGTCCGCCGGCGCCGTGATGATCACGAACCCGTCGCGCTCATCCGGTTCGAGGCTCTGGTGCACCTCAGCAAGTGCGGCGAAGTAAAGCGGGGCTCCGTCGGCGCCTGTGATGTAATACGGCTGCTTGCGCTTTGGATCTGTTGGGTCAGGTATCCATTCGAACCAGCCATTGGCAGGCGCTAAAGCCCTACCTCCTGGCCACAACCCCTTGAAGAACTTTCCCGTCACCACTGTCTCGGCCCGAGCATTGATTGGATCAGGACGTTTCCCCTTCGCCCATAACGGCGACCATCCCCACTTGACCCTATCCACAGTCAGCTCATCACCGCTCTGGCGAATGACCTCGACTCGGGTCGATGGCGCCACGTTGTATCGGTTTATTGGCTCGTGGTCATAGCCATTTATCACGACCAGATCCAACGACAGCTGGCGCAAGTAGTGATCCATCGACGCGTAGATCGAGTACCGTCCGCACATTTTCCACCTCTCGCCCGTCAGAATTTTTACCGGTCAGGATTGACCGGGCAACCGATGCCAGATCTACTGTATATGCATACAGCTTGCATTGGACATTCCATCATGACCATCACATTTTTGGGCGCGCCAACCGGCGGAACCGAACTACTTCCTCTGTATTCGTTTCACGTTCCGGCCGGTTTCCCTTCACCCGCTGCGGACCATCTGGAAGGTCATATCTCCCTTGATGAGCTATTCGACCTCCGCGCGCCCCATGTGTATCTGGTGAAAGTGGAGGGCGACAGCATGCAAGGGGCAGGGATCTACTCGGGTGACATCGTCATCGTAGACCGCGGGCGTGAAGCGGAGCATGGGGACATTGTCATCGCTGCGGTCAACAGCGAGCCCGTTTGCAAGCGTCTGCACCGCCGTGAAGGGGTGGTGATTCTCAAGTCGGAGAACCCGGCATATCCACCACGGTACATCATGGAAGGCGATGAGCTCGTCGTTTGGGGCGTTGTCCGTTACAGCGTTCGCGACCATGCGCAGTGACCAGGTCTTCGCGCTGATCGATTGCAACGCGTTCTACGCGAGCTGCGAGCGCGTCTTTCGGCCCGACCTGGCCAAGACCCCTATTGTTGTGTTGAGCAACAACGACGGCTGCGTGATCGCCAGGTCATACGACGCGAAGCCCTTTGTGAAGATGGGCGAGCCGTACTTCCTGGCGAAGGACAAGCTACGCCGCCATGGTATCAGGGCCTTCAGTAGTAATTACGCGCTGTACGGCGACATGAGTGAGCGCGTCATGACCTTGATCGAATCAATGGTTCCGGCCACCGAGATCTACAGCATCGACGAATGCTTCGCTGAATTGTCCGGTATTCAGGAAAACCTGACCCAGTTCGGGCGGAAACTTCGGTCCAGAATCTTTCAATGCACCGGCATCCCCGTGGGTGTCGGGATCGCCGGCACCAAGACGCTCGCCAAGCTGGCCAACCACACCGCCAAGCGCCTGCAGGCGCAGACGGGCGGGGTGGTCGACATTACCGATCCGTTCAAGCGCGATTGGGTGCTGCGCAATACTGGAGTGAAAGAGGTGTGGGGTGTGGGCCGCCGTATGACTGCCCACCTCGAAGCGATGGGCATTCACACGGCGATGGATCTGGCCAAGGCGGATGCCTGGACGCTGCGGCAGAAATTCAGTGTGGTGATCGAGAAGACTGCCCGCGAACTGGCTGGCACGCCATGCCTGGAGCTGGACGAGGCCGAGCCTGCGAAACAGGAGATCTGTTGCAGCCGGATGTTCGGCAAGCGCCTCACTGAGCTGGCGCCCATCAAACAGGCAGTGGCCACCTACGTTGGCCGGGCTGCAGAAAAGCTTCGGGCCCAGGGCTCAGTATGCAAGCGTATGCGCGTGAGCATCCGCACCGGCATGTTCAACCCGGACGAGTCACACCACGCCCAGGGCGCATTGGTAGAACTGCCATACCCTACCTGCGATACGCTGCTGATGACCCGGTTGGCCGCAGAAGCGGTCGACCGAATCTTCAGGCCCGGTTTTCGGTACAGCAAGGCTGAGGTGCTGCTGATGGACTTGCGGCAGCCAGGTGAGTTTTCAGAGGACTTGTTTGCGCTGAAGCAATCGGTGGCATGTGACCGACTGATGCAGGTGATGGATGACATCAACGTGCGCTGGGGGAGGGGGACAATGCGCGCCGCCAGCGTGCCGGCTACACCGGACTGGGGTATGAGGAGGGAGATGATGAGTCAATCCTATACGACGCGGATTGACCAGCTGTGGACGGTCAGATGTTGAGCCTTCGAGCCGTCCGGTATGACGCAATCATCATGCGTCGATGAACACAAAGAAAAATGGAGCTTTTGGTCGTGAAGCCAGGCCCGGCGAATCGATGTACCGGTCGCAGGCCTGGGGCATTGACCGAGCGCGTCAAGTTGTTGATGGGTACGCCCACACTGCGAACCCTGATGTGGCTTCTGAATAATCCAGCCTTCGGTCTGCAGGGAAGGTAATCTGCCAGGCAGGCTACCCACCGGGTGCTTCAGAGCTTGTACTGAATGGTGTAGGACGCATCGGTCCTCGGCTCTATCGCAATCGGAATGCCAAAGAGCTTCCCCCGGCAATCACTGACAACACAGCGATAGACTGTCCCCTGCCGGAGCTGGGCCCACAAGCCTTCGTCATGTATCGCAATCCGCAACACACGGTTGTTCGGATCCTCTCTGACCTGAGCAATGTGGTAGTCCAGGTCGCAGCCAAAGTCTGCACTGGTAAATTCCGGGTCGTAGCCGATCAGCACACCGTGCCTTTTCAGATCGTCCCGTATACGCTCAATCACGTCGTCTGCTTCTTGTTTTAGCATGATCGTTATCTCGCGGTGCTTGTACCCAATAAAACTCTAGCTGACCCTGAGTGTTTTCGTGGATTATCGGTATTACCACTGCCTTCCCCTTGTTCCTCTCGTTCCCCGCTTGCCTACCGGGTACCGCCAGTAAGGTACGAGCAACCAACGCAGCATGGCTTTACCTCTGCACTGGAACAGGAATTGCTGAAGCCCTGAGACATTGATCATGCGGGGTACGCAGAAATGACTCAGGATGACCGCTATTACATGATTTTCAGCGTGGTGGCTGTGCTGGTACTGGACCTGGCGGCGACTTATGTGTTTCTCAATGCCATATCCTGACCCCGATTGTGGGGCACGCCATACGCGTAATCGGGCCAGCCGCTACATGAAACCTGGCGGGGAAGATGACCAGCGGCGTGCGCCAGCCTGAACATCCCGATTGAGTGCGGTCCAACGTAAGCAAGCCTTGGCTTCGCTTGTCGGAGGTGCGCACATGAAACGCAAGACTGCATGGGTTGTGGTGTTGTCCGGTTCGCTGCTGTTCAGTGGCTGCTGGCCATACTGGCATGACGGGCGGCATCATCGCCATTATTACGACGGTGATCATGGTGGGCAGGAGTATCGTCGCTACTGATGGCGGGCGCGAGAAGGCGCCCCGAGGTCCATATAGCCAATAAGCCTGATACCGGGTTGCCTTCAAGCAGTAACATGGGCACACGAGGTTGCTGGACGCCGCACTGATGTGTTCCAAGGCATGAGGGTTAGCACTGGAAAACACAAAAAGCCCGCTGTTGAGAGCGGGCTTTTTGCATTTGCTGGCCACGGCCGCAATAATCCGCCTATTTAGAAGGAGAATCTCGGGTGCAAGCAAGAAGCGTTGTCGCCGAAATGTTCATTGGGATCCCGACGCATTTCTGGGTGTTGCCCGTTGCCGGCCTGGTTGCGTACTACGGCTTGAAGTGGTCTGCCAAATCCAGGAATCGCGCTACCTTACTGCAAACCTTGACTTACCTGTTGCTGCTGGCGCTGGCGGTGCTGCCCAACGGTTTTTATGCGCTGTTTCCCCCGGCGCCCGACCCGGATGTGTTGTTGAATAACGCGCCGTTGCCCAACTATGCAGGGCGCCTCTACCTGGATGTGTTCTACGTCTTCGGGGGGTGGGCGCTGAGCAAAGTGGTGAAGCTCAAGTTCAGCTGAGTCGCTGCCCGAATATCTGATGCGCCGACTGGAACGCATATTGCTCTTACCCTTTCAAACCGGCGCATTTGGGGGATACGGCAATGCTTCCTGAAGACCTGTATGTCATGTTTCTGTTTGTCGCCATCGTGCTGGCCCTCGATGTAGCGGCCATCGTGCTGTACCGGGGAGCCAAACCCTGACCCCCGTTTTGGGGGGGCTGGCACCCTGAACCGGGTATGTAGTCGCGGTCAGGAATGGATTAGCCAGGCAAACCAAGGCGATTTCCAGACCGTGAAGTCAGTCAACAAGCGCCTTCCATGTCGTCGATTCTTGCGGCGACAGAGCGCAACTCGTCCGCAACCACATCGATGGACTTGATGTGCGCAGCAACATCCACCTCGCTTTGCGAACTACCGCGCGCCGCCATGAACCTGGCATGACCACTCATGGCCTGACTGAGCTGGTCCAGGTGATCGGCTGTTCTGACCAGGTCTGACTTGATGCTATGAAGGGTTTCCATGGTGTTAAAGGCCTTCCTTGTCAGTTGCTTCAACGGGCCTGTGAGCATCGCCGCAGGGCAGGGTGAAACGCAACCGATTTGTAGAAGGCGCTTTCTCGCCCAAACCCGGAAGAGCTTACGCGATCATTGCTCGGGCGCCGGAGAGTGCCCAGGTTTTTCAGCGGTCTGTTTCCACCTGAAGTACCGAACCTTTATCGTCCGTTACCAACAATCCGATGGACTGGTTACCGTCTGATTGTTGCTCGGCAAGTGGCACGTCCGAGTGGCGAAAAATGCTACGGTTCTGTTCACCGGTTTTAAGGGTGATGAGTTTGCCATTCTGGTAGAAAAGAAGGGTTTTGTTGGCGTTATTTTGCATTGTGGAATTCCTTGCCGACTGGTGGGTTGACACCTTTACTGTCGCAGCCTCCACCTGCTCACGCTACTGGCAGAATTATCAGGTGCCCCAGCGCCTATGGCCGTGTCAATTGCGCGAAAACTGCAGCCAGACCTTGGTTGATTAGTAACTCGGCGCAACCCCCGTTAGAATGCAGCGTATCCCTAATGGCCAATTGCAAATGCCTACCTTTCGTATCCTTATCACTTCTGCGTTAGTTGCCAGCCTTGCCGGCTGCGCAACCCCCGGCAAACCCACGGCCAGTAAACTGACCAAAAAATCGCCGCAGCAGTACGCCGCGTGCGTCCTGCCTAAGTGGCAGGCACTAGCGCCCCAGGCTACGCAGAAGTCGATAGCCCACGGTTATCGGCTGACGGCGCCCAGTGCCGTAGCGAGCGACGATGTGCTGGACGTGGTCGATTCTCGCGATGGCAGCCGCGCTACGTTCTACAAGGGCAGCTTCCTGTCGGGCGACAAGTTGCGCCAGGCTGCCAGAGAGTGCCTGGACTGAGTCAGTAACCCGAGCCGCTCGAACCGCCCATGCTGGGCAGGCGGGCCTTGTGCTCGCGAAGCAGGGTCACTGCCACGGAGACCGCTTAGGGCTTGGCATATTGATCAACCCACGTCCCCGCGCTTGTTCATCTGCTCGCACTGAACCTGCGCATCCGTCCTGCTCGGGTAGCTCGGTTTGAGCCGCTCCTTCACCTGGTTATCGTAAATGTCGAACCCTCCACAAACGGTAGCGGCGTAATAGCGGCTGCCCATGCGGAACGACTCCTTTTCGATCGGCACAGCGGGAACGATAACGAATCTTGGTTGCATGTTTCGTGCCTCCCCAGGCAGAGACTTAAGTATTAGTCTCGCCATGGATAAGCATCAAGCAGGCTCATCAATAAAACAGCGTTCATGCAGGGCAGGGTGCCGATCGCGCTGTCATCAAATGAAAACCCGCTGTCGTCCGATGCGAAGCATCCTGAAAGCCAAGGGCATACAGTCCAGTCATCCAGAACTGACGCTAGGCGTCCAGATCGATGAGTGGAGAGACAAGCATGTCCAAAGTCGTACGTTTCCATCAGACCGGTGGCCCCGAAGTGCTGCGCTACGAGGATGCCGAGGTGGGCGAGCCTGGCCCGGGCCAGGTGCGTTTGCGCCAGGTGGCGGTGGGCCTGAACTACGCCGACACCTACTTCCGCAATGGCACCTACCCGATTCCGTTGCCCAATGGTATCGGCGTGGAAGCTGCCGGGGTGGTAGAGGCCGTGGGCGAGGGCGTGACGCAGGTGAGGGTCGGTGACCGTGTCACCTATACCGGCTTCCTCAATACCCTGGGTGCTTATTGCACCGAGCGGCTCATACCCGCCGCGGCACTGATAAAACTGCCGGAAACCATTGCCTTCGAGACCGCTGCCGCCATGACCATGCGCGGCCTGACCTCGGCCTACTTGCTACGCCGGCTCTATGACTTCAAGCCCGGTGACAGCGTGCTGCTGCATGCCGCTGCTGGCGGGGTGGGCCTGATTGTCGCGCAGTGGGCGAGGCTGTTGGGGCTGAACGTGATCGGCACCGTATCCACCGAGGCCAAGGCTGAAGTGGCCCGCGCCCATGGCTGTAACCACATCATCAACTACAGCGTCGAGGACGTGGCCAGCCGCGTGCGTGAGCTGACCGACGGGGTAGGGGTGAACGTGGTGTTTGACAGCGTTGGCAAGAACACCTTCATGGGCTCGCTCGATGCGCTCAAACGCCGTGGCCTGATGGTATGCGTTGGCACGGCTTCGGGCACCATCCCGCCATTCGACCCGCAATTGCTGGCGATCAAGGGTTCGCTGCAGCTCACCCGGCCGGCACTGGCCGACTTCATTGCCGACCCGGCAGAAAAGGCCGACCTGGCCGGTGAACTGTTCGACCACGTCAGCAGCGGGCGCATCCGGATCGAAATCAACCAGCACTACGCCTTGCAGGATGCCGCTCAGGCCCACCGTGACCTGGAAGCTCGCAAAACCACCGGCTCGTCGATCTTCGTCATCTGAAGAGGGCAACAGCATGCACATCGAACAACTGACCTGCGCGATCGGTGCCGAGGTAAGTGGCGTCAACCTGGCCGACGCGATTCACGATGATGACCTGTTCGCCCAACTGCGCCAGCAGCTGCTTCAACACCGTGTGCTGTTCCTGCGCGACCAGCACTTCAGCCGTGCCGAGCATGTGGCCTTCGCCCGTCGCTTCGGCGAATTGGAAGACCACCCGGTGGCCGGTAGCGATCCTGAGCACCCAGGGCTGGTGCAGATCTACAAGCGCCCGGACCAGCCCAACGACCGTTATGAAAATGCCTGGCACACCGACGCCACCTGGCGCGAGGCGCCCCCCATGGGCTGCGTACTGCGCTGCGTCGAATGCCCTCCGGTGGGCGGCGATACGATGTGGGCGAACATGGTGCTGGCCTATGAAAACCTGCCCAGCGACGTAAAGGCCAAAATCGAAGGCCTGCGCGCCCGCCACAGCATCGAGGCCAGCTTCGGCGCCGCCATGCCGCTGGACAAACGCCTGGCACTGAAGGCGCAGTTCCCCGATGCCGAGCACCCGGTGGTGCGCACCCACCCGGAAACGGGCGAGCAGGTGTTGTTCGTCAACGCCTTCACCACCCATTTCAGCAACTACCACACCCCGCAACGGGTGCGTTTCGGCCAGGACGCCAACCCAGGTGCCAGCGACCTGCTGCGTTACCTGATCAGCCAGGCGTACCTGCCCGAGTACCAGGTGCGCTGGCGCTGGAAGCCTAACAGCGTGGCGATCTGGGACAACCGCAGCACTCAGCATTACGCCGTCATGGACTACCCGCCGTGCCACCGCAAGATGGAGCGCGCCGGGATCAAGGGCAGCCGCACGTTCTAAGCCTGTTGCCGTCACTGGCGGCAACCGCACAATAACAATAGCGAGGACTACAGCATGCAATTCTTCGACGATTCGTTGCACCCGGAAAACATGGAAAAGGTGGTGATCACCGTGGCTCCCTATGGCCCGGAGTGGATGCCCGAAGACTTCCCTGAAGACATTCCACTGACCATGGACGAGCAGGTGCAGAAGGCCGTCGACTGTTACGAGGCAGGCGCCACCGTGCTGCACTTGCATGTGCGTGAACTGGACGGCAAAGGCTCCAAGCGCTTGTCCAAGTTCAACGAGCTGATCGCCGGTGTGCGTGAGGCGGTTCCGGACATGATCATCCAGGTGGGGGGGTCTATTTCCTTCGCGCCGGAGGGCGAAGGCGAGGCGGCCAAGTGGCTGTCGGACGATACCCGACACATGCTCGCCGAACTGACGCCGCGCCCCGACCAGGTGACCGTGGCGATCAACACCACACAGATGAACATCATGGAGCTGTTGTACCCTGAGTATCTCGAAGGCACCTCGCTGGCCAGCCCCGCAATCCATGCAGCTTACAGCGAGATGACCGTGCCGGCCGGCCCGGCCTGGGTCCGCGAACACCTGCGCCGCCTGCAGGCCAGCAATATCCAGCCGCATTTCCAGCTGACCGGCATGCATGCCCTGGAAACCCTTGAGCGCATTGTGCGCCGGGGTGACTACATGGGCCCGCTGAACCTGACCTGGATCGGCATTGGCGGCGGTTTTGACGGCCCCAACCCGTTCAACTTCTTCAACTTCATCCACCGCGCACCGGACGGCTGCACGTTGACCGCCGAGTCGTTGCTGAAGAACGTGCTGCCGTTCAATACCATGGCCTTGGCCATGGGCCTGCACCCGCGCTGTGGCAACGAAGACACCATCATCGACCAGCACGGCAAACGCTTCACCTCGGTGCAGCAGGTCCGGCAGACCGTGCGCGTGGCGCATGAACTGGGTCGTGAGATTGCCACTGGCAAAGAGGCCCGCGCCATTTACCGCATCGGCCAGCAGTACGACAGCATCGAGCAGACGCTGAAGGCCAACGGCATGGCGCCAAACCGCCAGTCGGGTGTGAAGGGGGTGCCGCAGCGTACCTGAAAGGCAGGCCCGACCCTTTCGCGGGCTTGCCCGCGAAGCGGCCCGCAAGCGCAACATCAGTTCTGGCTGTTACCCATAACAACAAAAACAACACCCAAGCCCTACACCCAAGGAGGCAACATGGCCACCTACCTCGCCAGCGCCGAAGACGCCGGCAGCGAATCCGCCCACAGCGTGCCCCGGCGTTATGCCTGGGTGGTCTTTGCCCTGACCTTTGGTCTGTTGATCTCCGACTACATGTCGCGCCAGGTACTCAACGCGGTGTTCCCGCTGCTCAAGGGCGAATGGGCGCTCAGTGACAGCCAGTTGGGCCTGCTCAGCGGCATCGTCGCGCTGATGGTCGGCCTGCTGACGTTCCCGCTGTCACTGTTGGCCGACCGTTTCGGCCGGGTACGCAGCCTGGTGTTGATGGCGGTATTGTGGAGCCTGGCGACGCTCGGCTGCGCCTTGGCAGAAAATTACCCGCAAATGTTCATTGCGCGTTTTCTGGTCGGGGTCGGAGAGGCCGCTTACGGCAGTGTCGGCATTGCCGTGGTGGTCGCCGTGTTCCCCCGCGACATGCGCTCGACCCTGGCCGGGGCATTCATGGCCGGTGGCATGTTCGGCTCGGTGCTGGGCATGGCCCTGGGCGGCGTGTTGGCTCAGCACCTGGGTTGGCGCTGGGCATTCGCCGGCATGGCACTGTTCGGCCTGGTGCTGGCGATGCTGTACCCCATGATCGTCAAGGAGGCACGCATTGCGCCCAAGTGCGCGCAGCAGGCGCTGGGCAAAGTCAGCCGCCCGCTGGGCAGCTTGTACAGCAGCCGCTCGGTCATCGCCGCCTATGTCGGCAGCGGCCTGCAGTTGTTTGTTGGCGGCACCTTGATTGTGTGGATGCCTAGCTACCTGAACCGCTATTACGCCATGGGCACTGACCGCGCCGGTGCGGTCGCCGCTGTCATCGTGTTGTGCAGCGGCGTCGGCATGATCCTCTGCGCCATGCTCTGCGACCGCCTGGGCCGGCAGCGCCCGGACCGCAAGATCAGCCTGGCCATCGGTTACTGCATGGGCAGCTGCGTGCTGCTGAGCATGGCCTTCGCGTTGCCCGCTGGCACCGCACAACTGGTGCTGATCTGCCTGGGCATGATGATTGCCGCCGGCACCAACGGCCCGTCCAGTGCCATGGTTGCCAACCTTACCCACGCCTCGGTACATGGCACCGCTTTCGCCACCCTGACCCTGGCCAACAACCTGCTGGGCCTGGCGACCGGGCCGCTGATTACTGGCCGGGTATCCGACCTGATCGGCCTGCAGGCCGCATTACAGCTGGTACCGCTGACAAGCATCGCGGCGGCGGCTGTGTTCTTTTTCGCTAAACGTCATTACCACCGCGACATGGACTGTCTGCGCTCCAGGAGTTGAAACCGTGAAACAGCTGTTGTCCGTCGAGGTGTTCTTCGATTTTGTCTGCCCTTGGTGCCTGATTGGGCAGCGGCACCTGCAGGCGGCCCTGTTGTGGTTGCAACGTGAGCAACCTCAGGTAGAGGTGCAGGTGCACTGGCAGGGCGTGCAGCTGTTGCCTGGGCTGCCTGCCAATGGGGTGTCGTTCAGTACGTTTTACCTGCAACGCCTGGGCAGTGAACAAGCCGTACGCGAGCGCCAGGCCCAGGTGCGCGCCGCTGCCAGCGTGGTGGGCGAGGATATCGATTTCTCGCGCATACGCCGCATGCCCAATACCGGCAATGCTCACCGGTTGATGCAACGGGCCGGCAGCCTGCTCGGTGCACCGCAACAGGAGGCGTTGCTGGCGCAGTTGTTCATTGCCTATTTCCATCAGGGCCGTGACCTGGGGGACAGCGGCACCTTGCTCGGTATTGCCCAGAGCTGCGGGCTGCAGGCCGCACAAGTGGTCGACTGCCTGCGTGACGACGGTAGCCCGTTTCTCGATGGGGCAGGGCGCGCAGGCAGTGCCGTGCCGCGCTACCGCTTCAATCAGGGGCCGTTGATTGCAGGCGTGCGGCCGGCCGAGGCACTGTTCGCGGCCATGAAAGACGCCTTGCAGGAGGTGGTGCAGGCATGAAACGACGTATGGCACTGGCCCCCGATCAAGTACCCGAACGCAACGGGCGGGTGCTGTTGGACCTTGAAGGCCACAGTGTGGCCTTGTTCAACATTGCCGATTCGTTCTATGCCGTCGATGACAGTTGCCCGCACCAGGGGGCATCGCTGTGCGGTGGTCGCCTGGAGGGTCGCGTCATCCAGTGCTGTGCCCACGGATTGCGTTTCGACCTGGCCAGCGGTTATCTGCAGAACTCCACCGCGCTCAAGCTGAACACGTACCCTGTCGAGCACGAGAAGGGTGAGGTGTTTATCGTCATCGATGAGCCCGCAACGGGCGGTTAATGCAACTGCCCATTGTGCTGTGCGCGCCAGTTTGCCGGCGGCATGCCGTACTGGGCAATGAACCAACGGGTGAATGAGCTGGGCATCGAATAACCGAGCATGTCGGCAATGCGCCCCAGCGAATAGCTGGGGTTTTCCAGGTAGCGCATCACCAGGTCACGGCGCACGCTGTTGATCAGGTCCTTGAAGGTCAGCGCGTTCTCTTCCAGCCGCCGCTGCAGGGTGCGCACGTTCATGCCTTGGGTCTGCGCCACTTGCTCGATGGTGGCACGGCCCATGGGTAGCAGCAGGTAGATGGTCTTGCGTAGCTCCAGTTCCAGCGACGGCACGCCGCTGGCCGGCAGCGTGTCCAGGTAGCGCCGCGCCAGCCGGGCCATGGCCTCGTTGGCCTGCGGGCTGGCGCTGTCGAGGTCGGCGGCGGGGCAGACGATGCCATTGAATTCGCTACCGAACACCAGTGTGCAACCGAAAATGCGCCGGTGAATGGCGGGGTCGGCAGGGGCCGCGTGGGTGAAGTTGGCACTGATCGGGTGCCAATGGGCACCCAGCAGTGCCGCGCACAGGCGCATCATCACGCCGATGGCCAACTCGGTGGCCTGGCGGCTGCACGGCGCTCGCTCGTTGATCACCTCTTCACGAATAACCACGGTCTTGCCGGCTTCCTCGATATGGATGGCCAGCGCGTCGTTGAGCAGGTGGCGGTACTGCACGATCACTTGCAGCGCATCGCGCAGGTTGCGTTGGTGGCTGAGCAGCAGGCTGATTTCGCCGAAGTCCGACAACTGACGCAATTCGGCCATGCGCAAACCGAAACTTTCGCACTTCGTGGCGCTGGCAGAGGCCTCCAGCAAGCTGATGACGCTGGCCACCGGGATACGCCGGTTGGGGTCGTCGAGCAGCGCGGCGCTCAGGCCAACCTGTGCCAGCAGTGCATGGGGATTGAGGCCCAGGTGGCGGGACACTTCCAGGTAGTTGGTCAAACTGGCGGCACGGACTAGAGCAGGCATTTTTTATTGTTGTCCCTGAAGTACGGGGGTTGCAGGTCCACTGGTTTTATAGCGTGCGTGTCATCAATTGAAAAGCAAAGCCCTGTTTTGACCGTTGTCATCAAATGAAAAGCGCCTGACGCCCAATGTAAAGCACCCGGGGGGAGGCCTGTTTACTGTGACCTTCAAGCGCTACATCGCACATGAGGTTCACCGTGGAAAAATTGCAAACCACAGCCACCGTGCTGATTGTCCCTGGCCTGCGTGACCACGTCGCCGAACATTGGCAAACCCTGCTGGCCGGCCGCCTGGCCAAGGTGCGCAGCGTACCGCCGTTGCAGGTTGACGGCCTGTGTTGCAACGCCCGGGTCGAGGCGATCCAGCGCGAGCTCGATCAGCTCGAAGGTGAGGTAATCCTGGTCGCGCACAGTGCTGGCGTACTGATGGTCGCCCATTGGGCGGCACGCTACCGGCGGCCGATCAAGGGGGCTTTGCTGGCGGCCCCGCCAGACCTCAATGCCCACTGGCCGGCGCATTACCCAAGCCCGGCCAGCCTGGCCGAGAAGGGTTGGTCACCGCTTCCGCCGACGTCGCTGCCATTCCCAAGCATTGTCGCGGCCAGCAGTAACGACCACCTCGCCAGCTACGCCGCCGCCGGTGAACTGGCCCGGCGTTGGGGCAGCGAACTGGTTGGCCTGGGCGCTGTTGGCCACCTTAACCCGGCTTCCGGTTTCGGCCCTTGGCCGCTGGCCGAGGCCCTGATCCGCCGACTGGACGGCGCAAACCTGCAGTAACGCATGGACGCCCCAGCCACGCCCGCAGCAGACGGGCGGCGAAAAAAACAATAACAATACGTGGAGCCATCGTAATGCCAGAACACCGCATTCACCGTGCTGTGAAGCCACAGCGCTGCCTGCTTGCCTGCGCCATCGGCCTGCTCACGCTGCCTGCCGCCCAAGCCTTCGAAGTCGATACCGGCAACGAAGACTGGGCCGTGCGCTTCGACAATACCGTCAAGTACAACTACGGCGTGCGCACTGAAAGTGCCGACAAGCGCCTGCTGGGCACGCCCAACAGCAACGACGGCGACTACAACTTCCGCAAGGCGGGCACCAACGTCACCAACCGGGTCGACCTGCTGACCGAGCTGGACGTGGTGTACCAAGGCAACACCGGTTTTCGCGTCAGCACTGCCAGCTGGTACGACAAGGCCTACGACAACACCGGCTCCAACAGCAACCCGTTCGTCAACGGTAATGGTGACCAGTCAGGCATCAACCCCAGCCTCAATGGCCTGCCGGGCACCGGCATACCGCTGGGCAGTCCGCACCTGAGTAACTACGCCCAGCGTTACTACAGCGGCCCCTCGGGCGAAGTGCTGGATGCCTTCGTGTTCATGAGCCGTGACGTGGGCGAAGCATCACAGGTCAGCGCCAAGCTGGGCCAGCACAACCTGTTCTGGGGTGAAACCCTGCTCAACCCGGTGCATTCGTTGAGCTACGGCCAGTCCGGCCTGGACCTGGCCAAGCTGGCGGCATCGCCGGGCACCGAGGCCAAGGAGCTGTTCGTGCCCCGTAACCAGCTGTCCACTTCGTTTCTGGTCAATTCCGAGCTCACCCTGGGCGCTCAGTACTTCTTCGACTGGGACGCGGCCCGACTGCCCGAGGCGGGTACCTACTATGGCGGCTCCGACGTGGTAGGCGAGGGCGCGCAGAGCTTACTGCTGGGCCATACCGGCACCCCGGGGCTGATCCCGGTGCGTGGTGCGCTGACCACCCTGCGCCGTGGTCATGACCTTACCCCTGGCAAAAGCGGCGACTGGGGCGTCATGGCCAAGTGGTCGCCGGAGTGGCTGGGCGGCACCCTGGGTTTCTACTACCGCAAGACCTCCGAAATCCTGCCCCAGGCCTGGCTCGATGCGCGTGGCATGACCGTGGCCAACGGTCCGTTCGGCAACCCGCCGGGCAGCCGCCAGGGCGCGGTCGGCAACCTCTACAACTCACTGCAAAGCACCACCTACCAGTTCGCCTATGCCGACAACATCGACATCTATGGGCTGAGCCTGTCCAAGGATGTGGCGGGCATCAGCGTCGGCAGCGACTTGAACATCCGCCACAACATGCCGCTGGCGAGCATCCCGGCAATCGTCAGTGCCCCCGGCCAGGCAGGCCTGGGGGGCGGCTTCGGCCTGCTGCCGGCGCGCCTGCCCAGCAGCGGGGTGATCTACGACGTGCCCAAGGATGGCGACAGCCTGAGCGCCACTGGTGACACCCTGCACTTCACCCTCAACGGGCTGATGACCATCGGCGACACGCCGCTGTTCGACTCGGCAACCCTGCTCGGCGAGCTGTTCTACAGCAACTTGCTCAAGCTCGATGGCCACAACGAGGCCTTGTACAAGGGCAAGAGCAGCTACCGCGGTATCGACAAGGCCACCCGCGATAACTGGGGCATTGCCGTCAACTTCACCCCCACCTGGTACCAGGTGGTACCGGGCATGGACTTGAGTATGCCGCTGTCGGTCAACGTCGGCATCGACGGTGTGTCGCCGGTGCAGGGCGGCGGTGCCGAAAACACCGGCAACTATGCGCTGGGCGTAAGCGCCGCGATCTACAACCAGTACTTCGTCGACCTCAAGTACGTCGACAGCTTCGGTGAGACCAAGGCCTGCAAGGATGGCCAGACCGACGGCAGCACCCCCAATGCCCTGGACGGCGAACAGGATTACACCTGCTACGGCGGCGGCTATGCCTCCTTCTCCGGTGGTGGTGCCACCACCGAGGACCGTGGCGCCCTGTACCTGACCGTCAAGACGACCTTCTGACTCATGTTTCCTACCGCCTACACAGGAAGACAACCATCATGAATTTCGTACGTACCCTGCTGGCCTCGTGCCTGTCGCTGGCCGCGCTCAACGCCGCCCAAGCCGCCGTTTCCCCTGACCAGGCTGCCCGCCTGGGCACCAACCTGACCGCCATCGGTGCCGAAAAGGCCGGCAATACCGACGGTTCGATCCCGGCTTACCAGGGGGGCCTGCAGACGCCGCCTGCCAACTTCCAGAGCGGTGCCAGCATGCGCCCCGACCCGTTTGCCAGCGACAAGCCGCTGCTGGTCATCGATGGCAAGAACGCCGACCAGTACAAGGGCCTGCTGACTGCCACCACCCTGGAACTGCTCAAGCGCTATCCCAGTTACCGTGTCGACGTGTACCCGACTCATCGCAGCGTAGCGCTGCCGCAGGCGGTGCTGGACAACACCCGCAAGAACGCCACCGCTGCCAAAAGCCTGGAGGGTGGCACGGCGGTGGACAACGTGCTGCCCGGCATCCCGTTCCCCATTCCGCAAAACGGCGCCGAGGCCATGTGGAACTTCCTGCTGCGCTACCAGGGCGTGAGCATGACCGCCAAGTACGACTCATGGAACGTCGATGCCGCCGGCAAAGCGTCACTGTCGACCACCGGCCAGGCCAATATCAGCTACCCGATCTACGAAGACATGGCCAAGCCGATCGGTGCCAAGGACACCTATTACCAGATGAAGCTGGTGTACACCGGGCCTGCGCGCCGTGCCGGCGAAGCCATGATGCTGCGCGATGCCGCCAACCCGCTGGTGCAGCCACGCAGCGCCTGGCAGTACCTGCCGGGGCAGCGCCGGGTCAAGCTGGCACCCAACCTGGCCTACGACACGCCCAACCCGGGCACGTCGGGCTCGGGCACCTACGATGATGTGTTCGTCTTCAATGGCGCCCTGGACCGCTACGACTGGACCTTGGTCGGCAAGCAGGAGATGTACGTGCCGTACAACACCTACCCGCTCACTTACAACACCGACGTCAAGCAACTGATCACCCCCAACCACCTGGCCCCGCAGTTCGTGCGCTGGGAAAAGCACCGCGTGTGGGTGGTGGAGGGCAAGCTCAAGGACGGCGCACGCCACATCTACCACAAGCGCCGCTTCTACCTTGACGAAGACAGCTGGATCGCCCTGGCCTCGGACCAGTACGACGCCCGTGGCCAGCTTTATCGCGGCTCGTTCGCCTTCCTCACCCAGAGCTACGACAAACAGACCCCGGACGCCACGCCTTTCATGATCTACGACCTGATCGGCGGCACCTACAACCTCAACGGCGTTGTGGGTGCCTACGGCGGTATCCGCTACATCGACCCATTGTCGAAAACCCAGTGGTCGCCCGAGTCGCTGGCCGGCAATGGCATTCGCTGAGCGCACGGAGCAGAGGTTGCCAATGTCTGTCTTCAAACGATGCAGCGCAGTGATGCTGGCCCTGGCGGCGCTGCAGGGCACGGCGCACGCCGTGCCCTTCACCGACGTACTGGAGGTGCCCGCCATGCCCAGTGCCCTGGCCAGCAGTAGCGCCCTGCGTGACGTGACCTTGGCCGGGCCGCGCCTGGTCGCGGTCGGCCCGCGCGGGCACATCCTGTATTCCGATGACCACGGCGCACACTGGCAGCAAGCCCAGGTGCCCGTCAGCGCCGACCTGAATGCGGTGAGCTTCGCCACGCCCGAACTGGGCTGGGCGGTCGGCCATGACGGTGTGGTGCTGCACAGCCGCGATGGTGGCGTGCACTGGCACAAACAGCTGGATGGCCGCGCGCTGGCCGAGCAGTTGCCCGCGGCGGCCACCGACAATGCCTTGCTCGACGTGTGGTTCAGCGATACCCGCAACGGCTATGCGGTGGGCGTGTTCAACCTGCTGTTGCGCACCACAGACGGCGGCGAGCACTGGCAACCCTGGCTCGACCACAGCGACAACCCGCAAGGCCTGCACCTGACCAGCCTGGCGGCGGTGGGTGACGACCTGTACATCACCGGCGAGCAGGGCCTGCTGCTGAAGTGGAGCGGCGCACGCTTCAGTCGCGTCGACACGCCCTATGCCGGCACCCTGTTCGGTGCCGTCGGCAAACCCGGTGTGCTGCTGGTCTACGGCCTGCGCGGCCACGCCTACCGCAGCACCGATGGCGGCCAGCAGTGGCAGCCGGTGAATACGGGTATCAACACCAGCCTCACCGCCGCCGGCATCGACCGTGACGGCCAGCTGTGGCTGGCCAGCCAGGCCGGCGACCTGCTGCTCAGTCGGGATGACGGTGCCAGTTTCAGTCAGGTGCCGCAAAGCGCCCGTGGCCCCGTGACCGCGCTCGTCAGCGACACCGGCAATGGCCTGGTGCTGGTGGGCGAGCGGGGCGTGCGCAACCAGGCCGGTAACCCCACGCAACACCCATAACAAGAGAAGACCCTGATGGCCGCTACCCGCCAAGATACCCTTCCGGTAATCCGCAACCTTGCCGACTTCGATCCACATTCGGGCAACGGCCTGGAGCGCCTTGTGTTCAACCACCGCCTGCCATTTCTGCTGTGCATGCTGGTGGCGACGCTGGTGCTGGGCTTCATGGCGCTGACACGCCTGGAACTGCGGCCCAGCTTCGACAAGATGCTGCCGCAGAGCCACCCCTACATCCAGCATTACCTGGAAAACCGCGCCTCGTTGCGCGGCCTGGGCAATGCGGTGCGGGTAGTGGTAGAGCACACTCAGGGCGACATTTTCGACCCGGGCTACCTGCAGGCCCTGCGTCACATCAACGACGAGCTGTTCCTCAGCCAGGGGGTGGACCGGGCCTGGGTGAAGTCGCTGTGGAGCCCGGCGGTGCGCTGGACCGAGGTCACCGAAGAAGGCTTCCAGGGTGGCCCGGTCATGCCTGACGGCTATCAGGGTGCAGCCGGCGACATCGAGCAGCTACGGCAGAACATCGAACGTGCCAACATCGTCGGCAGCCTGGTGGCGCGCGACTTCAAGTCGAGCATGCTGGTGGTGCCGCTGCTCGACCAGGATTCGGCCACCGGCAAAGGCCTGGACTACCATGCCTTTTCGCAAAAGCTCGAACAGCTGCGCAGCCAGTACCAGGCCAGCGGCCAGTACCGTATTCATGTGATCGGCTTTGCCAAGCTGATGGGCGACCTGATCGACGGCCTGATCGAGGTAATGGCGTTCTTTGCCCTGGCGGTGTTGACCAGCCTGGTGATCATCTACTGCTATACCCGCTGTATACGCAGCACTTTGCTGGTGGTGCTGTGTTCGCTGACGGCGGTGGTATGGCAACTGGGTATCGTCGCCTGGCTGGGCTATGCCATCGACCCGTATTCGATCCTGGTGCCCTTCCTGATCTTTGCCATCGGCGTGTCGCATGCGGCGCAGAAGATGAACGGCATCCTTCAGGACATCGGTCGCGGTACTCATCGGCAGATCGCCGCTCGCTATACCTTCCGCCGCCTGTTCGTGGCCGGGGTGACCGCCTTGCTGGCCGATGCAGTGGGCTTTGCCGTGCTGATGATCATCGATATTCCGGTGATTCAGGACTTGGCGATTACCGCCAGCATTGGCGTGGCAGTGCTGATCTTTACCTCATTGCTGTTGATGCCGGTGGCCCTGTCCTATGTCGGGGTAGGCCGCAAGGCCGCCGACCGGGCGCTGCGTATCGATGCCCGCGCGGCTCGGCACCGAGGCTTCGGTCGGCTGTGGGACCTGCTCGACCGCTTCACTGAACGCAAATGGGCCAGCGCCGCTGTGCTGGCAGCCCTTGCCCTGGCCGCCCTGGGCATCTGGGGCAGCTTGCAGCTGAAAATCGGCGACCTCGACAGTGGCGCCCCCGAGCTTCGCGCTGATTCGCGCTACAACCTCGACAATGCCTACATCACCCAGCATTACGCACTGTCCAGCGACACCTTCGCGGTCATGGTCAAGACCGCCCCCGAAGGCTGCCTGCAGTACCCGACCTTGATTCTTGCCGACCGCCTCGCCTGGGAGCTGCAGCAACTGCCGGGTGTGCAGACCACTGTGTCGCTGGCCAACGCTGTGCGCCAGATCACCGCTGGTACCTACGAAGGCAACCCACGGCTGAACAGTCTGCAGCGTAACCAGGACGTGCTCAATTACGCCGCCCAGCAGGCTTCGGTCAACGCCCCGGAGCTGTTCAACAACGACTGCTCGCTGATGCCGGTGATCGCCTACCTCAAAGACCATCGCGCCGACACGCTGGCCGAGGTGGCTGCCGTGGCCGAACGCTTTGCCCAGGCCAACAGCAGTGCCGAGCACCAGTTCCTGCTGGCCGCCGGCAGCGCCGGTATCGAGGCCGCCACCAACGTGGTGGTACGCGAGGCCAACCACCGTATGTTGTTGCTGGTGTACCTGGCGGTCACGTTGTTCTGCCTGGTCACCTTCCGCAGCTGGCGCGCAACGCTGGTGGCGATCCTGCCGCTGATGCTCACCTCGGTGCTGTGCGAGGCGCTGATGGTGGCCATGGGTATTGGCGTCAAGGTTGCCACTTTGCCGGTGATCGCCCTTGGCGTGGGCATTGGCGTGGACTATGCGCTGTACCTGCTTAGCGTGCAGCTGCACTACCAGCGCGCCGGCCTGAGCCTGGCTCAGGCCTACCAGAACGCCGTGGCCTTCACCGGCCGGGTAGTGGGGCTGGTCGGCATTACCCTGGCCGCCGGTGTGGTTGGTTGGGCCTGGTCGCCCATCAAGTTCCAGGCCGACATGGGCCTGCTGCTGACCTTCATGTTCCTGTGGAACATGCTCGGCGCGCTGGTGCTGATACCCGCGCTGTCGCACTTCCTCCTGCGTGGCCAGGGCGCCCCGGCGGCTGCCGGAACCCGGGCCGTAGCACTTTCGCAAACCCAAGAAACCGAGTGTTCGCCTCATGTCTGATTACCTTCCGCCACTGCGCGACATGGATTTTCTGTTCAACGACGTGTTCGACATCCCCGCCTGGTGGGCGCAAACGCCCGCACTGGCCGACGTGGTCGATGGCGACACTGCCCGGGCCATACTCGAGCAGGCCGGCAAACTGATTGCCGAGCAGGTGGCGCCGCTCAACCGCAGTGGCGACGAGCAGGGATGCCGTTGGGAGGCTGGCCAGGTTCGGACACCCGACGGTTTCGCCGATGCCTACCGGGCATTCGCCGCTGACGGCTGGGTCGGGGTGTCCGGTGCGCCGGAATACGGCGGCATGGGCATGCCGAAAGTGATCGGCGCCCAGCTCGAAGAAATGCTCAATGCCGCCAACCTGTCATTCGGTTTGTACCCGATGTTGACGGCCGGCGCCTGCCTGGCACTGCTGAACCATGCCAGCGAGGCGTTGAAGGCGCTGTACCTGCCGCCGATGTACCAAGGGCGGTGGAGCGGATCGATGTGCCTGACCGAGCCCCACGCCGGCACCGACCTGGGCCTGATCCGCACCCGCGCCGAGCCCGTTGCGGATGGCGGCTACCGCATCAGCGGCACGAAGATTTTCATCACCGGCGGCGAGCAGGACCTGACCGAGAACATCATCCACCTGGTGCTGGCGAGGCTGCCGGATGCCCCTGCTGGCCCCAAAGGTATCTCGCTGTTCCTGGTACCCAAAGTGCTGGTTGGCGCCGACGGCACATTGGGCCAGGCCAATGCGGTGGGCTGCGGCTCGATCGAGCACAAGATGGGCATCAAGGCGTCGGCCACCTGCGTGATGAACTTTGACGGTGCCATCGGCTACCTGGTCGGTGAGCCGAACAAGGGGCTCAATGCGATGTTCACCATGATGAACTACGAGCGCCTCGGCGTGGGTATCCAAGGCCTGGCCTTGGGCGAGCGTTCGTATCAGGGGGCCATCGCCTATGCCCGCGATCGCCAGCAAGGCCGCGCACCGACGGGGGCTGAAGAGCCGGCGCAGCATGCCGACCCGATTATTGTCCACCCGGACGTACGCCGCATGCTGATGACCATGAAAGCGCTGAACGAAGGTGGTCGGGCATTTTCCACCTACGTGGCATTGCAGTTGGACCTGGCCAAATACAGCGGCGACCCGGTTGCGCGCGCCCAGGCCGACGCCAAGGTGGCGTTGCTCACGCCGGTGGCCAAGGCCTTCCTCACCGACATGGGGCTGGAGACCACCGTGCACGGCCAGCAGGTGCTGGGTGGCCACGGCTACATCCGTGAATGGGGCCAGGAGCAGTTGATCCGCGACTGCCGCATTACCCAGATCTACGAAGGCACCAATGGCATCCAGGCCCTCGACCTGGTGGGGCGCAAGCTGTTTGCCGATGGTGGCGAAGCGTACCTTGCTGTGTCCGCTGAACTCACCACCTTCGCCGAGGCGCTGCCGGCCGCATTTGCCGAGTTCAGCGCACCGTTGCTCGCTGCCGTGCGCAACCTTGACGAACTCAGTGCCTGGCTGCTCGACCGTGCCCAAGGCAACCCGCGCGAGCTTGGCGCGGCGGCGGTCGAGTACCTGCAGGTGTTTGGCTACACCTTCTACGCCTACCTGTGGGCACGCATGGCCGTGGTGTGCCAGCGCCAAGCGGCACTAGAGCCGTTCCACGTGAGCAAGCTCGGTACCGCGCGCTTCTTCTTTGCACGCCTGCTGCCGCGCATCCATTCGCTCAGTGCCAGTGTCAGGGCCGGCAGCGACAGCCTGTACCTGCTCGAGGCCGGGCAACTGTGATGGCCGCGAACATGACCTCGACCCGCATCATGCCTGCGGCCGAGCAGGCGTATGCCTACCCGCTGCTGATCAAGCGCCTGCTGCTGTCGGGGGTGCGCTACCAGCCCAATCAGGAAATCGTCTACGCCGACCGGCTGCGCTACACCTACACGACGTTGCTGGCGCGCATTCAGCGGCTGGCCAATGCGCTCACCGCCGCCGGGGTGAAACCCGGCGATACCGTGGCCTTGCTCGACTGGGACAGCCATCGCGCACTGGAGTGTTTCTTTGCCGTACCGATGCTGGGGGCGGTGCTGCATACGGTAAACGTGCGGCTGTCCACCGAGCAGGTGAGCTACACCATGAAACATGCCGAGGACCGGTGGGTGCTGGTGCATGACGACTTCCTGCCGCTGATGCAGCAGCTACAGGCCGACCTGCCGACAGTCGATGGCTTCATCCGCCTCAGCGATGGCGCCCCTGCCGCGCAGGTGGTGCCTATGCTGGGCGAGTATGAAGCCATGCTGGCGGCTGCCGAGCCCCAGTTCGAATTCCCGGACTTCGACGAGAATTCCCTGGCCACGCTGTTCTATACCAGCGGTACCACCGGCAACCCCAAAGGCGTTTACTTCAGCCACCGGCAACTGGTGCTGCACACCTTGGTCGAGCAGGGCACCCTGGCCGCGTGCGGCGACCTACCGCTGCTGCGAACGGGCGATGTGTACATGCCGATCACGCCCATGTTCCACGTACATGCCTGGGGCGTGCCCTATGTGGCCACCGCGCTGGGCATCAAGCAGGTCTACCCCGGGCGCTACGAGCCCAATCGCCTGGTGCGCCTTTATCGCGACGAGGGTGTGACCTTCTCCCATTGTGTGCCCACGGTGCTGCAGATGATGCTCGACAGCGAGCAAGGGCGCTGCACCGACCTGGCTGGCTGGAAGATGCTGCTGGGCGGCAGCGCGTTGACCTTGGGTCTTGCCCAGCGGGCCAGCGAGCGGGGCATCAGCGTGCATTGTGGCTACGGCATGTCGGAAAGCTGCCCGCTGCTGAGCATCACCCACCTGAGCGCCGACCTGCTGGCACAACCCATGGCGCAACAACTGCCTCTGCGCATCGATGCCGGCGTGCCGATTGCTTTGGTGGACCTGCGTATCGTCGACAATGAGGGCAGGGCGGTGCCGCACGATGGCGAAAGCCTGGGCGAAGTGGTAGTGCGCGCGCCGTGGCTCACCCAGGGCTACCTGCACGAACCGGAGCAAGGCGCGGCGCTGTGGCTGGGGGGCTGGATGCACACCGGTGACCTGGCCTGCATCGACGCAGCCGGCGTGGTGCGCATCCGTGACCGGATCAAGGATGTGATCAAGACCGGTGGCGAGTGGGTGAGCTCGGTGGCGCTGGAAAACCTCATCAGCCAGCACCCGTCCGTCGCCTCGGTGGCGGTCATCGGTATTCCTGACCCACAGTGGGGGGAACAACCGTTGGCGCTGGTGGTCTGTTGTGACGGTGTGCAACTGGACCAGCCAGCATTGGCCAGGCACCTGCAGCCGTATGTCGACAGCGGGCACCTGAACAAATGGGCGATACCACGGCAGCTTCGTTGTGTGGACGAGATCCCCAGGACCAGTGTCGGCAAGATCGACAAGAAGCGCATTCGCCAGGCTGAAATCTAGGTTTGGCGTGCGACTTTCAGGGGCGCAAAGCGCCCCAAATCCCCGCCAGGCAAGGGAACGGCGGTTTGCTCATGTTCAGCCAGGTAAAGTTAGGTAAAAGCGGCCACGGCATATACACGGATCAGTATTGTGGTTTGTACTGTTCGGTCAAAGATGCCAAAGATGAACACACTTCCGTCGCAGCCAAGCGCTGAACGCGGGGCGTTCTCCAGTTTCGAGGCGTGTCGCAACACCCAGCAGGGCCCCGTGGTGATCCTTGCCTCCGGCGCTTCTGCCAGGCATTTTCCGTTGGGCGAGTTCGCACATTTGCCCATCATTGCCATGAACGGCTCGGTCGCCATGACCGCCGAACACGGTATCCACCCCTTCTTCTACGTGTGCACCGACAAAAGCTTTAGCCAGCAGCAGCCGGCCTTGTTTGCCACTGCCTTGCGCGACAGCGAACGCCTGGCACTCTGGCCCGAGCAGTACGAAGGTGCCGATGTGCCGGCGAGTACCGAGTGTTATGCCCTGCACAAAGCCGACACACCGGGCCTGCTGGACGGTTTGCGCGGCCATGGTGACAGTTGCGTGTGCAACCGCGCGCTGTGGAGCAAGCGCAGCCGCTCGATTGCCTTCAGCAAAGACCTGACACATGGTTTTTTCGATGCCCGCACAGTGGCCTATGTGGCCTTGCAGCTGGCGTATCACCTGGGCTTTGAAGAAGTGCTGCTGGTCGGGGTGGACCTGGACCAGACCGTGGGGCGCTTCTATGAAAACGGGCAGGGCCAGTGTTCGCCGTGCGGGCTCGACCAGCACTGGGACAGCCGCATCCTGCCGTCGCTGACGCTGATGGCGCGGGAGGTGGTGAGCGCGCATTTTCACGTCTACAACCTGTCGGCCACCTCACGCATCCCCGCCGAACTGATCCCCAAGGTCAACCTCAACGAAGCGCGGCGGATTGCCGGTTGTGCCATTACCTGAGCAAGAAAGCGGATGCGCACGGGGCTGTGGATGCGTACAGTACGCCCATCGCAAACAGGCAGGTTCACGCTTATGTCCAGCGCATTCACCCTCATGCAGTCGCCCGTCGGCACCTTGACCCTGGTGGCGCGCGGCGAATGCCTGGCAGCCGTATTGTGGGAAGAGGAGCGGGAAAACCGCGTTCGCCTCGGCGAGGTGTACCGTGACGACCAGTGCCCGGTGCTGCGGGAAACTGCACGACAGCTGGGTGAGTACTTTGCGGGTAAGCGGCAGCGCTTCGAATTGGCGCTGGATTTTGCCGGCACCGAGTTCCAGCGCCAGGTATGGGCCGCGTTACTGGCGATACCCTTCGGTGAAACCCGCAGCTACAGTGACATCGCCCGGCAGATCGGCAACCCCGACGCGGTGCGCGCAGTAGGCGCCGCCAACGGCCGCAACCCGATTTCGATCATTGCACCGTGCCACCGCGTGATCGGTGCTTCAGGCAGCCTTACCGGCTTTGCCGGCGGCCTGGCGGCCAAGCAGTACCTGCTGGCGCTGGAGGGCCGGCAAAGCCTGGCACTGGACCTGTAACGCGTCAGCTGAACCAGCTGGCGACCACGCAGGCCAGTATGGCCAACACCGACCCGGCCATCAGGGTGTAGTGCCGGTGGGCCCGCCGTGCATGGGGCTTGACCTCGCGCAGGTACTCGCCGGGTGTCGGCGCGTGCGGCCTATGGCGTAAGCCTTCGGCCACATCGGCAAGCTGGCCCTGGATCAGCAGGCCGACCAGGTAGTAGGTGCAGGCGTAGCTCAGCAGCGCCAGTAACAGGTAGATCATGCCGGGTGTAGGTCCAAGGGCAGGGCCACGGCGCTGGTGTTGCCGGTGTCCAGCAGGATCAGCCCTTCACTGTGGTCATCCAGGCTCGCCAGCAAGCGCCCCTGGCTGTCCCACGCCGCCGAGCCGCCGGCGCCGATGAACGTGTCGGCCGGCCCCACGCAGTTGGCCATCAGCACCGGCATGCCCAGTTCACGCGCCACTGCCGGGTAATGCAGGTAGCCTTCGCGGATGCCCTTGGCGGTTTTCGCCACACTGACCAGATACAGGTCGGCGCCGTGCTCGCGGGCGGCGGCAGCGTGGGCCATGAACATCGACTCGTAGCAGATTGCCGGTGCCACTCGGTGCTCACCGACCTGCAGCAGCAATGCCTGATCGCCCGGAGTGAAGTAAGGCAGCTCGTCTTCATGAAGGCGCCGTTTGGCATAGGCCTGGCGCGCAGCCATGGGGCTGAGAATCGGCATGCCGATGCGGATACCTTCGGGTGTCGGCAACGGCAAGCCAGCCGCAATGGTGATGCCCAAGCGGTCACAGGCGGCTTGCAGCGGGTCCAGCCGTGCGGAGCTGACCGGCAGGGCGGCCTGGCGCGCCAGGGTGGGCTCGTAGCCCGTCAGCGAGAGTTCGGGGAAGACCACCAGCTCGGCACCCAGTGCCGCCGCCTGCTCGATGCAGGCCAGGTGACGTTGGACGTTGCCTGGTACATCGCCCTTGAGCGACGCCAGTTGTACGGCACACAGTTTCATCTAAACCCTTCCCTGGTAAAGGTTGAAGGGCCGAGCATACTACCGGCACCAACACCTGCACCAGTGAAGGGTTTTTCAGGTTGCGGGGTGCGCGGCGAAGCGTTGGCGGAACCAGTCGTCGAGCATGGCCTTCTCGGCATACAGGCGGTCGTTGCTGCTGGTGACCCGGCCCGGGCGGCTGAGGTACATCTTGTCGCTGACCCGTTCCTCCGCTTGCCGGGCGGGTTTGCCTGGCTGGTTGAGGGTGTAGGTCAGGTCAATCGTCGGCCAGGTGATCTCGCGCATGAAGCGCACATCGTAGGCCTGGCGGTGCCAAGGCTCGAAGCGCCCGGCCAGGTCGATGTCGCGGATGTCGATGACCAGTTGCTGGCCCGGTTGCAGGTAGCGTTGGCCGAGCTTCTGCAAGTACTGGGTGAGGGTTTTCATCACATAGTCATCGGCGCCACGCTCATAACCGTGGCTGTCCAGGCTGGCATCGCGGAATTTTTCAGGGTGGTCGAAACGCACCTTGACCTGAGCGGGCGGGGCACCTTGTGCCATGCTGTCCAGTGACAGCGCCATGAGCACGGCACACACGAGGGCGGTACGCATGATGCACCTCCGGGGTAGAGTGGGGGTGCTTCCATTTTACGCCTGCCATGGCGCCACCAGCAGAGGAAGATTTTAATGGGACGGTTTCGGCGGTTGCTCGCCAACATCCGAGGGCGGGACCTGGCAGTGGGCGATATCCATGGTCACTTCCAGCGGCTGGAGAAGTGCCTGGAAGCGGTAGGGTTCGACCCGGCCGTGGACCGCCTGTTCAGCGTAGGTGACCTGGTGGACCGTGGGCCGCACAGCGAGGCTGCTCTGGAATGGCTTGCGCAACCATGGTTTCATGCGGTGCAAGGCAACCATGAGGCGCTGGCAATCACCCGCGTGCGAGGGGGGCGGCTTGACCTGGAAATGTACCGTGCAGCGGGTGGGAGCTGGTTCCTCGACCTGCCGCGGGCCGAGCAACTTCGCTACGTGGAGCGCTTCGAGCAGTTGCCGATTGCGATAGAAGTGGAAAGCGCAGATGGCCTGGTAGGCCTGCTGCATGCCGACAGCCCGTTTGCCGACTGGGCAGCCTTGAGGCGTTGGCTGGAGCTGGAACTGGATGACGACCCCAAAGTGCGGGAAGTGTGCCAGTGGTCGCGGCGGCGGCTGAAGGAAGGCAATACCCAGCCGGTGCAAGGCCTGCGGGCCTTGCTGGTGGGGCACACGCCGGTGCTGGAGCCCAAGCTGCTGGGCAATGTGTGGCACCTGGATACCGGCGGTTGGGCCAGCGGCCACTTCAGCTTGATGGACATGCGGACGCTGAAACTGCTCAGCGCCGCGCCAGATGCAGCAGCAACGCCAACGCCAATGCCACCAGCATGACGCCCGAGGCTCGCTCCAGCCACGGCAGGCTACGGGCGAAACGCCGCAGTACCCGCTGGTTACCGATGGCCACGGCAACCAGCAAGTCCCAGAGCAGCACGATGCTGAACATCCACAAGGCATACGCCGTTTTCCAGCTGCCGCTGGCACTGGCGACCATGCTGGCCAGGCTGGCATAGAACAGCGCGTTCTTGGGGTTGAGGATGCCGGACAAGAAACCCATGCCCAAGCCCCGCCACCAACCCGGTACCGCCGACTCACCCGCGACTGCGCCCAGGCGGGTTCGCCCGGCATGGCGTAAGAACAGTACGCCGATGTACAGCAGGTAGCTGGCCCCGGCCAGTTGCAGGGCGGTGAACAGCAGGCTGCCTTCCTGCAGCACCGACAGGCCGGTGAACGCCATGGCGATGAACGCGCCATTGGCCAGGGCGATGCCCAGGCAGGCACCGCTGGCGATGCGCCAGCCGCTGTTGATCGAGGTACGCGCCACCAGGAAGAAGTCCGGGCCAGGTGATAGCAATGCGAGGAAGTGGGCGAGGGCGATGATCAGGAACTGTTGCATGGGTGGGGCTGCTCTGCGGAAAACCGCAGTCTGCTGCAGGGCCTGTCAGGCGTATTGAACAATATTGCAAGCCCAGGCGGCGGGCGTTCAACGCCCTCGGTACTGCCCCGGCGTCACCCCCACATGGGCCTTGAACACCCGCTGGAAGTGGCTCTGATCGGCAAACCCGAGCTGGTAGGCCACCTCCGCCAGCGCTGCCCCTTCAGCCAACAGCTGCCGCCCGCGATTGACCCGGGCATTGAGCAGGTAGGCATGTGGTGTAAACCCGGTGGCCGAACGAAACGCACGGATCAGCTGATAGCGCCCAAGCCCGGCCTGATGGGCCAGTGCTTTCAGGTTCAAGTGCGCCGGGTCCTGGCCTTCGATGCGTGCGACCAACCCGCTCAGCGCGCTTGCCTCCAGGGCGGGGGCTGCAAATAGTGGCGGCTGTGCCGAGTAGTCCAGGTCCCCCAGAAAGGCAATCAGCGCTGCATCCTTCTCCCCGTTGCTGGCGCAGGAGAACAACAGGCTGTTCAACTCGCAGAATTGCCGATACACCTGTGGTGCCCGGCAGATACGCGCCGGTTCGCCTGCCCCGGCACCGCTCAGCCCCGACTCCAGGCGCAACTGCGTCAGCCAGTCGGCGTCCACATGCAGCATCTGGTAGCTCCAGGCTTGCCCGGGTGCGGGGTTGCAGGCATGTACGCGGTGGGCCGGGACAAACACCAGCGTGCCGGGCCTCAGGCGTTCCTGCCCGTCGGCAGCCCCGGTGAAATGGCTGTGGCCAGCATCCACCGCGCCGATGGAAAACGTGGGGTGGCTGTGGGCCTTGTAGCAAGCCCGGCTATGGCAGGCGCGGCGACTTTCCACAGGCGCAAGTGCCGGGTCGCGCCATAGCGCGGTGTGGGGGCGGGGCATCACAAGGTCCTCGGTTTTGCCAGCAGGGTAACAATTGCTGCGTACCCGTACAGTTTTTAACGCTGACTGTAACTTGACCGCAAGGCCCGGCAGCCGCCGAAATAGACGCCTGTTACCAAAGGAAAACAACAATGGACCTTTCCAGCCTGCTGCTTTTCATCCCCGCCTGCTTCGCCTTGAACATGGCACCCGGGCCAAACAACCTGCTGTCGCTTCATAACGCCAGCCGCTACGGCCTGCGCACCGCCTGCGTGGCGGGTGGCGGGCGTATCCTGGCCTTCAGCGGTATGATCGCCCTGGCGGCCATGGGCCTGGCGGTGGTGCTGCACACCAGCGAATACTTGTTCCTGGCCATCAAGGTGGTGGGCGCGGCCTACCTGTTCTACATCGCCTGGCAATTGTGGCGCGCACCGGTGGGCGAAGCCGTGGTGGCAACTGACCACCCCAGTGGCACGTGGCGCCTGGCGCGCCAGGAGTTCTGGGTGGCGGCCGGCAACCCCAAGGCGATCCTGATCTTCACCGCCTTCCTGCCGCAGTTCGTCACGGTCGGTAGCGCCACCCCGGTGAGCGAGCAGTTCCTCTGGCTGGGCGTGTTGTTCCTGCTGCTGGAGTGGGCGGCCATTGCCATTTATTCAGGCCTGGGCGCCTACATGCAGCGTTGGTTCAGCCAGCCTGGCCCGCGCCGCCTGTTCAACCGGGTCAGTGCCTCCCTGCTGGGCTGCGCCGGCCTCGGCTTGCTGGCGGCACGCCGCTAGAACTGCCAGCGCACGCCCAGGTTCACGCCGCTGGCTTCCTGCTGGCGGCTGTCCAGGTTGGCGGTGTACTGCACGCCGCCATGCAGGCTCAGCGCCCCACTGACCTGCGCCACCACGCCGCCTTCCAGTTGTGCCGAGGTGTAGCGGTAGTCGGTCTTGATCTTGTCGACATCATCGAAGGTCAACGTATCGCGGCCACCGTCGCCGTGCCACAGGTTGACCTGTGCATAGGGCTGCAACAAGCGCCCGCTGCTACCCGTAAACGCACCTTCCAGGCGTACCCCCAGCCGGCCGGTCAGTTCAACCTGTGCGTCATGACGGATGCGCGAGACACTGTCGCTTGCGCTGTCGAGCGAGACCTTCTGTGCAATCAGCTGGGCTTGTGGCTCCAGGGTCCAGCGCTCGGACAGGGCGATGGGGTAGCCGGACTCCAGCGAAGCCGTCCAGGCATGGCCGTCGATGTTCAGCTTGTCGCCACGGTCCGAACGGGCACGGCCATCGAGGCGGGTGTACTGCAACACGGTATCCAGATAAGCACCTTGTGGCCCGACCAGCGTCCAGTAGGTGCCGACGCTATCGCCATCAAGCCTCAGATCGCCGACGCTTCGGTTCTCCTCGGCCAAAGCGAATCCCTTGACGTCGGCCTCCAGGCGGCTGTGACTGACGTAGAGGCCAACATGCTGCCGATAACCGTGGTCGCCAACCTTGGCGTACAAGTCCTGCCCAACCTTGAAACCGTACAGATCGCCATCCAGGCTCGGGCTGACCGTGCCGCTCCATTGCTGGCGTAGCGCGCCGCCGTAGGCCTGGCCCCAGCTGGCGGGCAGGGCGCCTTCACCTTTGAGTAGCAGTTGGTCGCCCTGGCGCTGGTGGAATGTGCCCAGTGCCTGGCGGGCGATGATCGCAGCGCCACGTGGAGCGGCGGCATATACGGGAACTTCCGGGCGATACAGCGGCAGGCTTTCACCTTGCACCGGGGCCGGCAGATCCACCTGACCGGGTGCCGGTGCCGCAACAGGTGGGGTTGCAGCCGGGGTAATGACTGGCGGCTCGCCAGGTTCGGTTGGCTGCGTCGGCTCGCCTGGTTGCGGTACAGGGGCCGGAGCGGGTGGCGCGACCACGGTTGAACGCAGGAACCAGCTGTTTTCGCTGCCAGCGGTCACGCCACCTTTGAACAGGCGATAGTCGTAGGCGCCAACCGACAGCGTCTGTGTCTGCACGAAGGCAGTGGCGGTACTGGTGGCGCCGTCACGGGCTTCGACGACCTGGATGCCATTCAGAGCGGTCGCTGCACCCGCGCCATTGAGGTTGTTGATGAGCAATTGGGTAGAACCGCTGATGGCACCACGGCTGACCACCAAACGGTCGGAGGCGGCGCCATCACCCGCCAGCACGCTGTTTAGGCGCAGGTTACCGTTGTTGCCGGTGTAATCGCCCTGTATGGTCAGGCGGCCCTGGGCGTCGTTGCCACGGCTCAGGTCGATGGTGCCGGCGTTTACAACCGATACCATGTTGCCACTCTGGATACTGACGATGCTGCCCTGGCGGCTGATCAGCGAGCTGCTTGCATCAATTTGCAAGGTGCCGGTGCCCGTGGCAGGGATTACGCGTGGTTGGTCGGCGCCCAGATCTCCCAGGGTGAGGGTATCGTCGAGGGTCAGCTGGCTGCCTTGTTTGAGGTTGATGCTTTCCCAGTTGGCGTACAAGGCACCTTTGCCGACCTGACTCTGCTCGAACGAAAGCGTGTCCGTGCCGGTGCCGCCGTCCAGGATAACGGCCGAGTTGCCGAGGTCGAGGGTGCGGACAGTAGCCGTGTCATTCCCATTCTCCAGGATGACTCGTTTGCCGATCTGACCGCCAGTCCAGGTAAACACATCATCGTCATTGCCAGTGCGTATTTCGCCTTTGAGCGTGCCGCCACTGAGGGTGATCTTGTCTACGCCGCTACTGGTGCTGATGTCACCGCCGATGGTGCCACCGGTCATGGTGATCGTGTCATTGCCAAGCCCACTGACGACATTGCCGACAACGAGGGTTTCAATCCCGAGACTTTGGGAAATATTGAGAATGTTGTCAGCAAGCTTGAGATCTATCCGGCCAATGCTGCCGCCCTGGAAGTCGGCGATGTCACCATCTTCAAACGCGCCCGTAATAGTTCCGCCGGTCATGGTGAACGTGTCCATGTCACCGCCCTGGTTCAGCGAGCCCAACGTACCGCCAGACATGGTGTACGTGTCTTGGCCATTGCCTTGCTGCAATGACAGAACCGTGCCGCCACCGATAGTGAACGTGTCAGCCGCATTTGTCTGCACGAGGGCACCCAGATTGTCACCGGGTGAAACGGTCAGGGATTCAGCGTGAGCCAGCAAAGGCAGGGTAAGCAGGGGGAATGCGGCAGGCAGCAGCAGGCGAGGGCAGCGCATAGGCAGGTCTCCGTGTCCATTGAAGGGTCCACTACCTGAAGCGTCGCTTCGGCCCTGCCTGTGTTTTATGTAATGCGCAGTGACGGGACAACTGGCAGAAATGTCAGGTGGCCCGCTGCCATCAATCGCGGTAGAAGGTTTGCACCAGGTGGTAGCCGAACTTGCTCTTGATCGGCCCGTGCACCACGCGCAGCGGCTTTTTGAAGATTACCTGGTCAATGGCGCCGACCATCTGGCCCGGGCGGATTTCGCCCAGGTCGCCACCGCGCTTGCCTGATGGGCAAATGGAGAACTTTTTGGCCAGCACGTCGAAAGCCTCGCCGTTGGCGATGCGCTGCTTGAGCTTTTCGGCTTCGTCAGCGGTCTTGACCAGGATGTGGCGGGCTTGGGCTTTCATGGGGTACCTGTGCTTCGGGGAAAAGGGCGGCATTATGCCTGCTCGCGCAACTCCACGCGATCTCGAAACTGCTCCAGCGCTTGCGGGTTAGCAAGCGCGTCGGTGTTCTTCACCGGTAACCCATGCACCACATTGCGAACCGCCAACTCCACAAGCTTGCCGCTGATGGTACGTGGTATGTCACTGACCTGGGCAATCACCGCCGGCACGTGGCGGGGGGTGGTGAATTGGCGTATCACCTGGCGAATGCGCTGACGCAGGGCTTCATCGAGCAGCAGGCCGTCTTGCAGGCGTACGAACAGCACCACGCGCACATCGCCTTGCCAGTCCTGGCCGACGACCACGCTTTCCAGCACCTGTTCGACTTTCTCCACCTGGCGGTAGATCTCCGCCGTGCCAATGCGCACGCCGCCCGGGTTGAGCACGGCATCCGAGCGGCCGTGAATCACCAGGCCGCCATGGGTGCGCTGTTCGGCATAGTCGCCTTGGGCCCAAACCCCCGGGTACTGGCTGAAATAGGCGTCGCGGTAGCGGCTGCCGTCCGGGTCGTGCCAAAACCCCAAAGGCATGCTGGGAAAGTTGCGGGTACACACCAGCTCGCCTTTTTCGTCCTGCACCGGCTGGCCGTGCTCATTCCACACTTCCACCGCCATGCCCAGGCCCTTGCACTGGATTTCGCCACGGCGCACTGGCAGGGTCGGGTTGCCCAGCACGAAGCACGAGACAATGTCGGTACCGCCGGACATGGACGCCAGGCACAGGTCAGCCTTGATCTTGCTGTACACGTAGTCATAGCTGTGGGGTGACAGCGGCGAGCCGGTAGACAGCAGCAATCGCAGGCTGGCCAGGTTGTGGCTGGCTGCAGGCTCAAGGCCCGCCTGTTCCAGCGCTGCCAGGTACTTGGGGCTGGTCCCGAAGGCGTGGATGCCCTCGGCGTCGATCAGGTCCAGCAGCCGTTCGGGGCCGGGGTGAAACGGCGAGCCGTCGTACAGCACCAGCGTGGCGCCTATTGCCAGGCCGCTGGCCAGCCAGTTCCACATCATCCAGCCGCAGGTGGTGTAGTAGAACAACACGTCATCGGCTTTCAGGTCGTTGTGCAGGCCGTGTTCCTTGAGGTGCTGCAGCAACACGCCACCGGCGCGGTGGACGATGCACTTGGGCACGCCGGTGGTGCCGCTGGAGTAGAGGATGTACAGCGGGTGGTCAAACGGCAGCGGGGTGAAGCGCGGTTCGCCACCGGGCTGGTAGACGTCATCCCACAGGCTCACCCGGGCTGCATGGAACTCGTCGAGGCGAGTGCCGCTGCGGGTATGAGGCACTACGATCAGTTGCTCCAGGCTCGGCAGCTGCTCGCACACCTGGTTGATCTTGACCACCTGATCGATGTCTTTTCCAGCGTATTGATAGCCGGCACAGACGATCAGCAGTTTGGGCGCAATCTGGCCGAAACGGTCGATGATGCCATGCACGCCGAACTCGGGCGAAGAGGTCGACCAGATCGCGCCCAGGCTGGTGCAGGCAAGCATGGCCACCAGTGTTTGCCAGGTATTGGGCATCACGGCAGCCACACGGTCGCCTGCGACGATGCCTGCGGCCTTGAACGCCGCTTGCAACCCCGCTACATGGGCGGCCAGCTGGGCGTGGGTGAACGCCTGGCGGTGGCCATCCTCGCGTATGGAAACGACGGCCGGGCGGTCGTCGCGACGGCGCAGCAGGTGTTCGGAGAAGTTCAGGCTGGCGTTGGCGAACCACTGCGCTTCGGGCATTTGTGGCCCTTCACTCAGCACTTGGCTCGGCGGGGTGTGCCAGCGCACGTGGAAATAGTCGGCAAGGGTCTGCCAGAAGGCGGCCCGCTGTTCGATGCTCCAGCGGTGCAGCGCCTGGTAGTCGGTGAGTTGCAGGTTGTAGCGCAGGTTGACCCGTCGGCGGAAGGCATCCATCCGGCTGGCCTCGATCTGCGCCGTGGAGGGGCGCCAGAGCACATCGTTCATGCGGTTCCTCCCGTTACTGCCAACTGCGGGCTTGTTCTTTGTGGGACAGGTATCCGCTATCCCCTGTGGGAGCGCAAGCTTTCAGATGCCGAGCAAGGCCGTGCTTACTCTACTTTAGCCTTTTGCACGTCCTGCGATGCCGACCACACGCGGTAGCGGACTTCGACATCCTTGGGCACATACACCACCACTGGCAATTTGCTGTTGTAGCGCAGCAGGAAGCCGTCACCGACCACCGGCACGAAGGCCTCGGTCTTTTTGCCATCCGGGCAGGCCATCAGCGTGCTGGCCGGGCCGCTGACCTTGTCCAGGCGGTAGTAGTTGTAGCCCCAGCCTTCCAGGGTGCGTTCTTCCAGGTTGCCGCCCAGGCGTTGGCGATTGCAGTCCACCTGCAGCGTCATGCCGGCGAGGATTTCCAGTTTATAGGCCGACTCATCGGCCTGTGCCGGCAGGTGGATCACCTGCCGGGTGAAGCCTTTTTCTGCCTCGGGGTAGGGGGCGACGTCCTTCAGGCTGGCAGCCATCACAGGGGCTGCGGCAGCCAGGGTCAGGGCCAGAATCGCGGTCATCGGGGTAGGGCGCATAAGGCCTCCTTGCAAATAATCGAATGCGAGACCACCGCCAGGCCCAGGCTGCCCGTCACTGGGCCAACCAGCCACCATCGACGTTCCAGGCGGCGCCGCGAACCTGGCTTGCGGCCTCGCTGCACAAGAATAGTACCAGCTCACCCAGGTGTTCGGGGGTGACGAACGCCAGCGATGGTTGTTTCTCGGCCAGCAGATCATGCTGTGCCTGCAGCGGATCGCCACCGTTGGCAGCACGGTCGTCGATCTGCTTCTGCACCAGCGGGGTCAGCACCCAGCCTGGGCAGATGGCATTGCAGGTGACATTGCTGGTGGCCGTTTCCAGCCCGACCACCTTGGTCAGGCCGACCACACCATGTTTGGCCGCCACATAGGCTGCCTTGCCAGTCGAACCGACCAAGCCATGTACCGAAGCGATGTTGATGATGCGCCCCCAGTTGCGCGCGCGCATGCCCGGCAGCGCCAGCCGCGTGCCATGGAACACGGCCGACAGGTTGAGGGCGATGATCTTGTCCCAGCTTTCCTGCGGGAACTGCTCCACCGGCGCTACATGCTGGATGCCGGCATTGTTGACCAGAATGTCGACACCACCGAATTCGCGTTCGGCCAAGGCGAACAACGCTTCGATCTGGGCCACGTCCGACAGGTCGGCCGGGTGGTGAACGGCCTTCACCCCGTGCCGGCTGATCTCGGCCAGCGCCGGTGCCGGGTCGCCAAAGCCGTTGAGCACGATATCGGCGCCCGCGCGGGCCAGCACCTGGGCGATGCCCAGGCCGATGCCGCTGGTGGAACCGGTGACGAGTGCAGTCTTGCCTTTGAGGGTCATGCATAGCTCCTTAGACGATGCCAGTGGCGTAGAACGTGGCGATGACCACGAACACCGCCAGGGTCTTGATCAGGGTAATACCGAAAATGTCCTTGTAAGCCTCGCGGTGGGTCAGGCCGGTCACCGCCAGCAAGGTGATCACCGCGCCGTTGTGTGGCAGGGTGTCCATGCCACCGCTGGCCATGGCGGCCACCCGGTGCAGTACTTCGAGCGGGATGTTGGCGGCATGGGCGGCGGCGATGAACGTGTCGCCCATGGCCGCCAGGGCGATGCTCATGCCGCCCGAAGCGGAGCCTGTGATGCCGGCGAGCAAGGTCACGGTGATGGCTTCGTTGACCAGCGGGTTGGGGATGCCACGCAGGGCATCGGCCAGCACCAGAAAGCCTGGCAGCGAGGCGATCACTGCACCAAAGCCATATTCAGAAGCGGTATTCATGGCCGCCAGCAAGGCACCACCCACTGCGCTTTTGGTGCCTTCGGCAAGGCGCGCGCGGATGGCGCCAAAGGCACACACCAGCACCATGAGGATGCCCACCAGCAATGCCGCCTGCACTGCCCAGATGGCCGTGAGCTTGGCCACGTCGCTTTGCACTGGCGCGTTCATGCCGGGCAGTTGCAGGCTGTGGCTGGGGCCGTACCACTGCGGGATCCAGTGGGTGAACAGCAGGTTCATCACCCCCACCAGCAGCAGTGGCGCCAAGGCCAGCCAGGGGTTAGGCAGGGCCAGGTCGGCAGCGGTTTCCGGCTCATTGCGCAGGTCGGTGCCATAGCCTTCACCCGCACGCTGGGCTTTGTTGCGTTGGCGTTGCAAGTAGGCCATGCCGGTAAAGAACACGAACAACGTGCCGATCAGGCCCAGCCATGGCGCCGCCCAGGCGGTGGTGTTGAAGAAGGTGCTGGGGATGATGTTCTGGATTTGCGGGGTGCCCGGCAGGGCGTCCATGGTGAACGAGAACGCGCCCAAGGCGATGGTGGCGGGGATCAGGCGCTTGGGGATGTTGCTCTGGCGGAACATTTCGGCGGCGAACGGGTACACCGCGAACACCACCACGAACAGCGAGACACCGCCATAGGTGAGCAGGGCACAGACCAGCACGATTACCAGCATCGCCTGACGGGTGCCAAGCAGGCGGATGGCGGCGGCGACGATCGATCGGGAAAAGCCGGACAGTTCGATCAGCTTGCCAAATACTGCGCCCAGCAGGAACACCGGGAAATAGAGTTTGATGAAGCCCACCATTTTCTCCATGAACACCCCGGTGAACGCGGGGGCCACGGCAGAGGGGTCGGTGAGCAGGACGGCGCCGAGGGCGGCGATGGGGGCAAAGAGAATTACGCTGTAACCGCGATAGGCAGCCAGCATCAGCAGGGCCAGAGCGGCGAGGGCGATGAGCACGGTCATCGGGGTGGGTCTCCTGGGTGAGTCTTGTTTTTATCGGTGTGCAGGAGATAGCGGGAATCGTGCCAACATTTAAGTCATTGATTTATAGATGTTTTTTGTTTTTTCTAAAATATTTGTCTCTAATTCGAGATTTTTTTTCGCTTTGCGTCACTTCGAGGCACAAGGGCAAAGCCCTTGCCATAGTCTCAATATAGAAACTAGAGTCTCTAATCAGAGACTGAGTGCAACCATCTTCTTGTACAGGGTCGACCGTCCTAGCCCCAACGCCTTAGCAGCCTGCGGTACATTGCCCTCGCATTCTGCGAGTGCCTCGCCAATCAGCTTGCGCTCGAATGCCTCGCAGGCCTCCCGGTATGTCTGTCGCACCGGCCCGCCCGCTACCGGGCTCAACGGCCCCAATGCCGCACGCAAGTCCGCCCCCCCCAACCGTGGCTGATCCGCCAGCAATGTCGCGCGCTCCAGCACATTGCGCAGCTCGCGAATGTTCCCCGGCCATGCATGCCGCGCCAGCAGTTGTTGCGCTTCGGCCTCCAGCTCGTACTGGCTGCCCAGTTCACCCAGTATGGTCTCGCACAGCGCTGGCAAATCCTCCAGTCGCTCCCGCAGCGGCGGCACGTCGATCGGCAGCACATTCAGCCGGTAATACAGGTCGGCGCGAAACGCCCCACGGGCCATGGCCGCCTGCAGGTCGATGGAGGTGGCGGCAATGATGCGCACGTCGCTGCGCAGCATCTGGTTCGAGCCAACCGGCTCGTATTCCTTTTCCTGCAGCACGCGCAGCAGCTTGCTCTGCAGGGCTAGCGGCATGTCGCCGATCTCGTCGAGGAACAGCGTGCCGCCTTCGGCCAACTGCAGCTTGCCACTGCGGCCCTTGCGGTCGGCGCCGGTAAACGCACCCGGCGCGGTGCCGAAAAATTCGGCTTCCAGCAGCGTTTCAGGGATCGCTGCACTGTTGATGCTGACGAAGGCTTTGTGCGCCCGCGCCGAAGCCGCGTGGATGGCATGGGCCAGTAGCTCTTTGCCCGTACCGGTTTCGCCCAGCAACAACACCGGCGAATCGCTGCCCGCACCGCGCCGGGCGCGGCGCTTGGCTTCCAGGCTGGCAGCGCTGCTGCCCACGAACTGGGCGAAGCTGTACTTGGCTTGGCGGGCGCGCAGTTGCGAGCGGGTCGAGGCCAGTTCCTGCTGCATGCTGGCGTAGCGTTTAAGCAGTGGCGACAGGCTGCGCAGTTCGTCGAACAGGGCAAAGCCGATGGCACCGATCAGAGCGCCCTGGTCGTCGTGGATCGGCAGGCGCATCACCACCAAGGGCTCGTTCGGGGTGTCGAGCATGTCCAGCAGGATTGGCCGGCCATTGCTCACCACCTCGCGCATCAGGCTGCCCGGGATCACCGCTTCGCACGGCTGGCCGATGGCACTGGCGGCATCGGCCAGGCCAAAGCGCCGGGCGTAGCGTTCGTTCATCCAGACGATACGTGCATTGCGGTCAACGATGACCGTGCCTTCGCTGGACTGCTCGATAATCTCGAACAGCGAGTGAATTGCCAGTTGCCGTACCTGGGGGTAGTTCTTGAGGCTGTCGCTGTCGTGCATGGGGCAAATTCCGAATCATGTGAAGGCCGGGCCTGTAAAACCTAACCTCTGGGGTCGAATGCTTCGCGCAAGGCGTCCCCGATAAACACCAGCAACGACAAGATCACCGCCAGCGCGAAAAACGCGGTAAAGCCCAGCCATGGCGCCTCCAGGTGTTGCTTGCCCTGGGTCACCAACTCACCCAGCGAAGCACTCCCGGCCGGCATGCCAAACCCGAGGAAATCCAGTGCGGTCAGGGTCGTGATCGCCCCGGTCAGCATGAATGGCACGTAGGTCAGCGTGGCATTCATGGCGTTGGGCAAAATATGTCGCAGCATCACCTGGCTGTCCGGCAGGCCCAACGCCCGGGCTGCCTTTACATACTCCAGGTTGCGCCCACGCAGAAACTCGGCGCGTACCACATCGACCAACGTCAGCCAGGAGAACAGCGCCATGATCCCCAGCAACCACCAGAAATCCGGTTCGACAAAGCCGCTGAGGATGATCAGCAGGTACAGCACCGGCAAGCCTGACCACACTTCCAGCAGGCGCTGGCCGAGCAGGTCGACCCAACCGCCGTGGTAGCCCTGCAACGCGCCGGCTATCACGCCAATGAGCACGCTAACGACGGTCAGGGCAAAAGCGAACAGCAGCGATACCCGCGTGCCGTACAGTACCCGCGCCAGCACATCGCGCCCTTGATCGTCGGTACCCAACCAGTTGCTTGCACTTGGCGGGCTGGGGGTGGGTACTTGCAGGTCGTAGTTGGGGGTGTCAGCGCTGAACGGGATGGGCGCGAACAGCATCCAGCCGCCTTGTTCCGCGATCAGTTGGCGCACATACGCACTGCGGTAATCGGGCTGGAACGGCAATTGGCCACCAAACTGCTGCTCGGTGTAGCGTTTGAGTGCCGGCATGTAGAGCTCGCCCTTGTAGCCCAGCAGCAGGGGTTTATCGTTGGCCACCAGCTCTGCGCCCATGCTCAACAGCAACAGGCCGGCAAACAGCCACAGCGAGACCCAGCCCAGGCGGTTGCGGCGAAAGCGTTGCAGGCGACGGCGCGAGACGGGGGAAAGCATCAGTGCGCCCTCGTATCGAAGTCGATGCGAGGGTCGAGCAACGTGTACGACAGGTCCCCGATCAGGCGGATCAATAGGCCCGCCAGGGTGAAGAGGAACAGTGTGCCGAACACGACCGGGTAATCCCGCGACACTGCTGCGTCATAGCTCATGCGGCCCAGGCCATCGAGCGAAAAGATCACTTCGATCAGCAAGGAACCGGCGAAAAACACCGTTATCAGTGCCTGCGGCAAGCCCGCTACCACCAGCAGCATGGCATTGCGCAATACATGGCCATACAGCACCCGGCGTTCACTCAGGCCTTTGGCCCGGGCGGTGACGACGTATTGGCGGGAAATCTCGTCGAGGAAGGCGTTCTTGGTCAGCAACGTGAGGGTCGCGAAACCGCCAATCACCAAGGCGCCGACTGGCAGCACCAGGTGCCAGAAGTAGTCGGCAACCTTGCCCAGCAGGCTGAGTTCGTCAAAGTTGTCCGAAACCAGGCCACGCACCGGGAACCAGTTGAGCGAGGTCCCTCCGGCGAACAGCACGATCAGCAGCAAGGCGAACAGGAACGAGGGCAGGGCATAGCCGACCACGATCAGCGCGCTGCTCCAGGCATCGAACCGGCTGCCGTGGCGCACCGCCTTGCGTATGCCCAGCGGGATCGACACCAGGTAGGTGATCAGCGTGGCCCAGAAACCCAGCGACAGGGTGACCGGCAACTTGTCCAGGATCAGGTCCGTGACCTTGGCACCGCGGAAGAAACTGTTGCCGAAGTCCAGCCGGGCATACTGGCCCAGCATGAGCCACAAGCGCTCGGGGGCGGATTTGTCGAAACCGTACTGGCGCTTGATCTCCTCGATCAGTTTCGGGTCCAGGCCTCGTGTGGCGCGGGACTCACCGTGCACCACTTCGGCCCGCGCGCCGGGTGCACCGCCGCCAAGGCCTTGCAGACGCGCCACGGCCTGTTCTACCGGGCCACCCGGCGCAGCCTGGACGATGGCGAAGTTGACCAGCAGGATCGCCAGCAGGGTCGGGATGATCAACAACAGACGGCGCAAGATGTAGGTGGTCATCGCAAGGCCTTCTGGCGTTCGGCCATTTGCGCGTTGGTCAGCGGAGTGGGGCTGATCTCCCACCAGGTGTCCAGGCCTTCGTCATAGGCCGCCTGGACCTTGGGCAGGCCAAAGCGGTTCCACCAGGCGGTGGAGCTACCTGGCGGGTAGTAGTTGGGAATCCAGTAGTAGTTCCATTGCAGCACCCGGTCCAGGGCGCGGGCGTGCTGCAGCATGTCGGCCTGGGTGTCGGCCCGCACCAGGCCGTCGATCAGGCGGTCCACGGCCGGGTCTTGCAGCACCATCAGGTTGCTCGAGCCAGGGTCGTGGGCGGCTGCCGAGCCAAAGTAGTTGTACAACTCGGCACCCGGCGACAGGGTAACCGGGTAGCCGGTGACGATCATGTCGTAGTCGCGCGCCATCAGCCGGTTGACGTACTGGGCAGCGTCGACATTGCGGATGTTCAGGGTGACGCCGATCTGGGCCAGGTTGCGCTTCCACGGCAGCAGCAGGCGCTCCATGCCCGCCTGGCCGTTGAGGAAGGTGAAGGCCAGCGGTGTGCCGTCGCTGTTCACCAGGCGGTCGCCTTCGGGGTGCCAACCGGCTTGTTCAAGCAGGGCCAGGGCCTGCAACTGTTGTTTGCGGATGATCCCGGACCCGTCGGTGACCGGGGCGCTGAACACCGTGGTAAAAACTTCGCCTGGTACGTGGCCGCGCAACGGCTCCAGCAGCTTCAGTTCGCCGGCATCCGGCAACTTGCGGGCCGCCAGCGGGGTGTTGGAGAACACGCTTTGTTGGCGGATGTACATATTGCGCATCATCTGCCGGTTGCTCCACTCGTAGTCCCACAACATGCCCAGCGCCTGGCGCACCCGGCGGTCCTTGAACTGTGGCTGGTCGAGGTTGAACACGAAGCCTTGGGCCACTTGCGGTTTGGCCGGGCCAAGGTGGGCGCGTTGCAGGCGACCATCCTCCAGTTGCGCACCGTTGTAGCCCAGGGTGTAAGCGGTGGCGGAGAACTCACGGTTGTAGTCGTACCCCCCGCCTTTGAGCACCTGCCGGGCCACCTCGGTATCGCCGAAGTACTCGATGCGCAGCTTGTCGAAATTGTAGCGGCCACGGCTGGCGGGCAGGTCGCGCGCCCACCAGGTGGGGTCGCGTTCGAAGGTGATGCTGCGGCCGTTGTCGATGCGCCCGATGCGGTACGGGCCGCTGCCGACTGGCTTGTCAAAACCGGCACCGTTGACGAAGTCGCGTTGCTGCCAGTCGTGTTCGGGCATTACCGGCAGGCTGGCGAGGTCAAGGGCCAGGGTGCGGCCGTGCCCGGGCTTGAAGTCGAAGCGTACGCTGTGCGGGTTTTCCACGGTCACACCAGTGACGTCGGCGAACTGGGTGCGGTACTTGAGGCTGCCCTTGTTCATCAGCAGCTCGAAGGTGAAACGTACGTCTTCGGCACGCACCGGTTTGCCATCGGCGAAGGTGGCACGCGGGTCGATATTGAAACGTAGCCAGGCATCGTCGGGGCCGCGCTCCATGCTGTGGGCGATCAGGCCATAGACGGTATAGGGTTCATCGAACGAGCGCACGGCCAGTGGCGCATACAACAGGCCATCGACTTCGCTGACGCCAATGCCTTTGTCGATGTACGGCAGGATATGGTCGAACTGGCCGATCTCGATGGCCGAGCGGCGCAGGATGCCGCCCTTGGGGGCGTTAGGGTTGACGTAGTCGAAGTGCTGGAAGCTGGCGTTGTAGCGGGGAGCTTCACCGTAGACGGTGAGTGCGTGGGTGGGGGCGGCTTGGGCATTGAAAGCCAGACAAAGCAAGAGCAGGCCCCACAAACCCTGTGGGAGCGGGCGTGCCCGCGAATGCGTCGGCTCAGGCAACGAGGTTGTCTGGTCTGGCCTATTCGCGGGCACGCCCGCTCCCACACGGACTTTCATCGGCTGCGAGGACTTAGTCCTGGCGGCTGGTCACTTCCAGCAGGTGGTAGCCAAACTGGGTTTTCACCGGGCCTTGCACGGTGTTGACCGGAGCGCTGAACACCACGGTGTCGAATTCCTTGACCATCTGGCCTGGGCCGAACGAGCCCAGGTCACCGCCCTGACGGCTGGACGGGCAGGTGGAGTTGGCTTTGGCGATTTCAGCGAAGTCGGCGCCTGCTTCGATCTGGGCTTTGAGTTCGTTGCATTTATCGATGCTGCTGACCAGGATGTGGCGGGCGGTTGCACGGGCCATGGGTACTGCTCCTTGGGGTAAAAAGGCAAGCCTAGCGCACTTGCTTGGGGTATGTCTCGCCAGGCTTGCATCCTTCGTCTTACAGTTTTTGTGCCGCTTCGCGCAACAGGGTTTCGGTCGAGGTCCAGCCCAGGCAGCCGTCGGTGATCGACACGCCGTACTTCAGTACACCCTTGCCCAGCGCCTGACAGCCATCGAACAAATGCCCCTCGATCATCACGCCAACGAGCGAGCGGTCGCCGGCCAGGCGTTGCGCCAGCACATCGTTGAACACCGCTGGCTGGCGAGCCGGGTCCTTGCCGCTGTTGGCGTGGCTGCAATCGACCATGATTCGCGCCTGCACGCCAACCTTGGCCAGTGCCTGGCGGACCATGGCGATGCTGTTGGCATCGTAGTTGGGGCCTTTGTGGCCACCGCGCAGTACCAGGTGAGTGTCCGGGTTGCCCAGGGTTTCGATGATCGCCGGGTGGCCCTGCGCATCCATACCGAAGTGGCGGTGTGGGTGGGCGGCGCTGCGCATGGCGTCGCTGGCGATGGCGATGCCGCCGTCGGTGCCGTTCTTGAAGCCGACTGGCAGCTCCAGGCCGCTGACCATTTCCCGGTGAATCTGCGATTCGGTGGTGCGTGCGCCAATCGCGGCCCAGGCCAGCAGGTCGTCGAAGTAGCCGGCGGCCATCGGTTGCAGCAGCTCGGTGGCGATCGGCAGGCCGCGTTCGATCATGCTCAGCATCAACCCACGGGACAACGCGATGCCCGAGTGCATGTCGTCACTGCCATCGAGGTGCGGGTCGTAGGCGAGGCCTTTCCAGCCCACGGTAGTACGGGGTTTTTCGACGTAGGCGCGCATCACCAGCAGCAGCTTGTCGCTGACTTCACGGCTGAGAGCTGCCAGGCGGTCGGCGTACTCCAGGGCTGAACGAGGGTCGTGGATCGAGCAGGGGCCGACAATCACCAACAGGCGCGAATCGCGGCCTTCGAGGATGTCGCGGATGGCCTGACGGTGGGCATGGACTTGCTGGGTGAGTTCGCTGGACAGCGGCATTTGCTGCTTGAGCAGGTGCGGGCTGGGCAGGCGCTTGCTGACGGTGGTGTTGGCCGCTTGCGGCTGGGTCAGGGGCAGGGCGAGGCTGGAAGCTTGCATGGCGTTTTTCCCTGGGCGGACGGCGGGTTCTGGCCCGCGAGGTCGGCCCTATCGAGGTGTTCGACAGATCGTTGAATTCGTATTGGCTGTTGCATTGCCACCTGTGGAAGACCGGACGGAGGCGGCAGGCTGGCCCGAACGGGATTGGCTAAATCGCCAGGCATAGGTGTTTGCGTAGTAATAAGTGGCGTAGTTCATGAATCTGTCCTCAATGTGAATCGGTGTTGTTCAAAGGCCTGAAAAGCAAAACCCCCGGTCGGGGAGCCGACCGGGGGTTTGAGTATTCTCATGTTCGGCGGCCCCTCGAAGGTGGGCGCCGTGTGGGTATCGGCGCCTAGTGGCTAAACCAATACCCAAAGTAATAGCTGGCAGGTGCCACGCAGCCGGCAACGGCCAGCACAGGGCGCAGGGTGCGACCGGTGTGGTTGGCGTGGTTGCGGGTGTGTTTCGGCATGTTGCTCTCCAGTGAATGAGCCCGAGCTTACTTCAGTTCGGCCGGGCCATTCAATGGATGAATTAAATCTTTTGACTCAGAGTCGCTGCAAGCCCCGTAAATCAAGGGTTTCAGCCGTATATGAGGCATTTGCCCACACCGTGCGCATCCGACGTGTGGTACATCCAGAACGCCTTCAGGCCTCCAACTCGTATTGCTCAGCCCCGGTGCACAGGGCTTGCTCAGTCCCCAACAAATCCAAGGGTGTTCGCTCTGCGCTAGCACGTCCGCATTGCCTCGCCCGGTGCACAGTGGTGCGGGTGTCGGGCGGGGCGTGCACGGTCGTTTACGTCATGGCATCAGACAGGTGAGCCCGCTACCGCATTCCAATGCCGCTTCACAGTAGCGAGGCTGATACCTAGCGAGGCTGCTGCTGCCGATTGACTCAAGCCTTCGGCCTTTGCTGCCTGAACTTGTGCGGTCGTACCGGTAGCGGCGGGGCGCCCCAGCTTCTTGCCTTGAGCCTTGGCACGTTCCAGGCCTGCGGCGGTGCGCTCTATGAGCAGATCGCGCTCAAACTCAGCTACGGCACCCAGCACCTGCATGGTCATCTTGCCTGCTGCGCTGGTGAGGTCTACGCCCCCAAGGGCGAGGCAGTGCACCCGGATACCAGCCTGTGCGAGGCTCTCGACGGTCTGGCGTACGTCCATGGCGTTCCGCCCCAGGCGGTCCAGCTTAGTGACTATGAGTACGTCGCCACTCTCCATGCGCTCCAGCAGCTTCTTGAAGCCAGGGCGGTCGGCAGCCTGTGTACTACCCGATACTGTTTCAGTGATTACCCGCTGAGGCTCTACTGCAAAGCCAGCGGACCGTACCTCAAGGATTTGGTTATCGGTCGTCTGCTCTGCGGTACTCACTCGGGCGTACAGGAAGGTGCGGCTCATGGCGAATCCTCAGTGGTGTCATGTAACGTGGTGTCACTGCAGGATTGGCTCATAAACTCGTCAAGCATGTTTTATGATACCAGTAACGCTACCCGACCAGCGGTGTCATTTAACGGACGATTGATGACTCCTTGATGTTGGGCGTGGCAGGCACGCCCAATTGGTAGCCTACTTCTTACCCTTACCCTTACCTCCTTTGCCACCACCTGTAGGTTTCTTCTTATCCGTTTCCTTCACCGATTCCCGAGGGTTGCGCTTCGCCTGCTCCTCGGTGATGTATGTGCCGGATACTGCATCCCTATATCTCGTTGCCATACCTGCTCCTAGATCATTAAGCGCCACCATGGCGCCATCATTAAACCTAGACCAGAACGGGTGGTTCTTCATCCAGGCGCGGGCGCACGCTTGTGCACCCGCACGCGGGCAGGGGCACGGGGGCATGCGCGGGTGACAGTCACAGAGACCGCCTCGCCTGAGCACAATATTTTTAGGTTGCCAGTGCAGGCGGTGCGGCCAGGGCAGTGGGGCTACGCAGCAGGCAGAAAAGGGAAGCAGCCGCTAGGCCGCTTCCGATTCAGGGAGAATTCCCAGGTGCCGCTCCAGCGCTTCGATCAGCCGCACTTCCTCGGCATGCTCTTGCAGGATCTCGCGCAGCGTCCAGGCGGGAACACACTGCATGACCATATCCCACTTCGTGAACCCGCCGAGGTCTGTACCTTCCCAGTCAACCTGCACGTACACGCTGTAGTTCCGCGGCCAAATGCAGTGGTGCGCCATGCTCCTGTCATACGGCCAAGTCGGCTCGTTCGGGCTTCCGGCTGGCACGCTGGGGACGCCATTCACCAAGTGCCGCAGGCCACTCGCTGAGGTGTCACTGAGCACATACTCCTCATGCCATGGCTTGATCGCAGGCTTCGCATTCCGATCCACAACCGGTCTAGCGGCTGCGCCGCGTGCCCGGCTCATGACCGCGCCTCACGGTGGGCTGCTCGGTGTAGTGCCGCCATCGCTTCAGCAGCAAGGTATTTCTCGCCATTAAAGCCAATCACGTACACCCCTGCGTTGGTCTTGCTGCCAGCTACTTCGCCTGCGTCTCGACTGAACGTACCGCGCGCTCCATTCCACCGCTTCCAGCGCAGACCGCTAGGTGAGTCGAGGTCGAGGTAGAACGCCTCCTGCATTGCTGCCAGGACGGGCTTAGTGATCTTCGCTTTCATAATTCCTCCAGGCCCGCCCAGAGGGCAAGCATCAATGTTTGTTCGGTTTCAGATTCGATACGGCTTGGGCCACTGCCCGGACACACACGGCGAGGTCTCGGTCTTGCTGGAGCAGCGGGGCCATAACCTCACGGGCTTGGGCTGGATCACCGGACAGCAGTGCATCAACCGCCAGCATCAACGGCTCGGTGTCGAGCACCACGCTGCCAGCCCCGAGCACGCGACCGCCGACCAGGGTGTACCGGCCCACGGCGATGCTTCCCAGGCGTGACAAGGTGAGGGCTTGGTCTTGCAGACGCTGAGCTCGCAAATGTCGTTGCTGCCAGTTCTCCGATGCCGCTTCATCGGTGGGGATGTACACGGTGCCCACGCCAGGCACAGGCTTGAACACACGCTCAGGCCGCTGCACAGCGCAGCCGCGGCACGCAAGGTTCCGGGTGTACCGCTCGCTGCCACCGCACTCCGCGCACCGCCAATCGGCATCTGTGAAGGTCCTAGCGCCAGCCAGCACCGCCTCATATCGAGCAGGTTTCAGGCGCCGCATGCTGTCCAGCCGCCCTTGGTAGCCGGGATATCCGAGCCGCATCCGATCAAGGTCAGCTTGAGTTGGGTGCTGCCCACGCCGAAGCGCGGGCTTTTCGGTTCTCACAGTGCACTCCGAAGCTCATCAGCGAATACCACGCCGGTGTACGGGGCTGGCTTCGCTGCCTCCGACCGGGTGAGCATTACGTGGGCACGGGCAGCGATTGCGCGGGCCTTGCCCTTCTCGGATGCCTGGATCGGCAACCATTGCTGATCGACGTACACGCTCAGCACCCAGCCTTCATCAGGCTGCACGTCCAAGCTGTAGCTGCACCAGCCCGCTGCGTTCTTCCCGGCCTCGAATGTCACAGCGCCACGGGTGCGGCAGGCACCGGCCCAAGCATCAGCCAAGGCACGCCAATCGGTGCCACGGCCTTTGGCCAGCGCGGACACATCCACCTTATCCCCGGCGAGGTTCTGCGCCATTCCGCAGCGGTTCGAGTCCACCAGTTCCAGCAAGAACTTGAACTCCTCGCCGGTCAGTTGGCCCGCAGCCTGGATCGCTGCCACTTCACCCTGTACAGCGGTCAGCACGTTGCCCTGCCATTCGGTGTGTGCTTCCTCAGCTGCAAGGCGCTCTTGTGTCATCAGGTTGCGGAAGCGGTTGCCGATCAAGCTATCTACGGCATGGGCGGCAAACACCCGCAGGGAATAGCGCAGGTCATCGGCGGTCTTGATGTGTTCGCCCACGGCGTCATACAAGGCTCTGCTCAATCGCCCGCCGTTGCTGCGCAGCAGACCGGATACAGACTCGTCGGCAGGCACACCGCCCACACGGTACTGGCGAGCAGGCAGGGCGGCAGTGCTATCAATCCCGGCGATGCTGTCGGCCTGCGCCAGCAGCGTGTCCAGATCGGGCAGAACAACTGTCGGAGCCAGGGGGGCGGTGATCGGTAGCGCTGGAGTTTCATCCAGGCCCGACTCATCAAGGGCCAGTGGTGCCAGCAAGTCAGCATCGGACAGGTTCGCCAGTACGGCGAGGTGTGCAGCGGATGGGGTGAAATCAGTCATGGTCGTTCTCCTTTAAGCGGTTCGGGATTACTCGGCGGGTGTGGCGCGGTACAGGTCAGCGAACTCTTGACCTGTCGCCTGCGCGTCAGCATCGATGCCGGAGTTCCTGAAGTAGTAGGCAGCCAGCGCAATGTCGCCACGGGTCAGCTCTTTGCCTTCAAGCAGTTGCGCAATCTCTTGTTCGTACCGTGCCTTCACGGATGGGCGTGCGCCGCTGCGCAGATGCGAGGTCAGGAACTCCAGGCGCTGGCGGTCCTGATAGGTAAAGCTGGTTTTCTTGGCCATGGTTGGGCCTCCTGTTCTGATTCTGGATGGGTCTCGGACTACGCCGAAATCGAGGTTTCGGCCCACGGAATACGCGGGCTACAGAGGTGCGAAATTGGTGACTGGTACATATGCCTCAATCACCACTTTCATGCGCTTGGAGAGGCCATTACAGGCGCTGTGCGTGCCGGTCGAGGTACGCCCTGGCAGCGGTAGTACCGCATTGGAACTGCTCGTGCAGGTCGTGAACACCTGCGCCGGGATGCTCGGTGATGAAGGCTGCGATTGCCGCAGCACGGTCAACGGGCTGGGCTGGGGCTGGCTCTCGATACCGGTGGTTCAAGTTATCGGTGCGAGGCTTCGACTGGGGTTTACGGGTGCCGGTGATGAAGTCGAGCACAGCCGCACTACGGGCAGCTATCTCGCCCAGGTCTGGGCACAGGCCGGGGTTCTTCTCGCGCCAGTTGTAATACGCGCCCAGCGCCTTGGCGCTCGCTGGGATAAATCGAACGTTGCCGGTATCGCTGGGCGTGCAGCTGCATGCGATTACGCGATGCACGAGATTGGATGCTCGGTGGATGGTCAGAAAGTTCATGCAGTCCTCCTTGAGGTTGAACCGCAGGCACGGGCGAGCGCAGCCGGACACCGGAAGGTGGGCTGTCGCTGTACTGGGTTCGGGTTGAGGTGATCAGCCGGACGGCTAATCGCGGAGTAGGTGCTGGCGCCCAGCGAAGGAGAGGCGCTGTCGCCAGCGGCCATAGGCGGGGACCAACCAGCCTATGGCAGGGAAATCAGCCGATGCTGTCGGCGGGTTATTCTTCGTCGTCGAGGTGGGTGCCAGCGTGGTATCGGCGCAGCCAGTACGCCTCGGGCGATTCATACGGGACTTCCAGCCACCGCTGCACATCCTCCAGCGGCACCTCCAAGGCTTCGGCTATCTCGACTGCGGTGCTGCCTTCGTGCGCCATGCGCCGGGCTTCGAAGTCCGGATTCAGCTCGGAGTCGTCGATGATGAAGGTGCCGTCTGGCAGGGTGATGGTGGTCATGCTGGCTCCGGGTAGGCTGGCGTTGTTCAGAATTACAGTAGCAGGCTGATTCACCCAGTATGTTTTACCCTTAGGTTTTTTATTCGATTCAGGGGGTACATGTACCCCTTTCTGTACCCCGTCAGCGGCTTCGCTTGATGAACTGTTTAACAGTGTTCAGCTTCTGGCCGGTGGCATTGGCAATGGCAGTTGGGCCATCCCCATCGGCACTCATGCGCAGGGCGATGTCGTGCCAGTGCTCTCCAGTCTCAGTAACCGTCTGACGAGTTTCCAGCGCGGCCACCTGGGCCTTGAGTTTAGCCACCTCATCTTCCACCGCACTCAACCGCTGCCGGTCTTTTGTGTGGTCTGCGAGGCTGTATAAAGCGGCGACGGTTCCGGCAAGGGTGCCACCTGTAGCGGCATTTTCTTTGCGACGGGTCAGCACGCCTTGCTCGCGCATTGCTGCGCGGGCTGGGTGCTGCTCCTGTGCTCTCCATTCCGGGGCAATGTTCCGATTACTCTTGCTGGCAAGGCGGGTCGCTTCTCTGGCCGGGACACCAGCGTCACGCAGCATGGCTGCTGCACTTGGTCTTGTCCCGTCCAACATACAGGCGTCGTGGGCTGTCTTCATAACGTGGCGCACCTCGGGGACTGTGGCATAACGGGGTTTGAATCCAGCTGCTTGGAACACGGCCTTACGTTTGGCGGCAGCTTCTCGGTCGATACGGGCAAGATCAGAACCGACCGCATGGCGTTTGGGGCTCCAGCCGTCAAGGGTGCCGTGTTTCTCGAAGTGAGCCTGGGCGCTTTTGAGGGTGGCCGTAGGTACATTGCCGTTCATGCTGGGGAACGCATCTTGGGCTATCTTGATCGCTCGCATCTGCATCGCCCCGGACCACACTGCACTGCCCGGCTGGGCGAACTGCTCTGGCAAGTCGTCCACGTTTATTGAGTGGGTCCGATCTTCAAATATCGGTTCGCCATCAAACATTGGCTCCAGTACATCCAAGGCGTCTGATAAATCTGTCATTGGTCGTCTCCTTGTTCGTCGCCCTCCAATAGGCTATTAGCGGGAAGCTCCGCATCCTGTGCCGTTAGCCTCTCCCCCTCCTGCGCCAAGTGTCCTTCTATTACTCACCGGCACGGGTTCCCAGAGAAAGGTCATTGCGGGTGCTTGCCTGAGCAGGCACAGCACTGGCGTCTCTCCTTTCACATAAGTGTCTTTCTATTGCAGATTCACCTATTCACTAAGGGCGGAACTATTGCGAAGGCTCTAGATCAATGGCTCAAAGGGTGCTGTTTCGGCGCTGAGTTACCCCGGCAAGAATTCCCGAACCTTCGCCAGCAGTTCACGCGGGCGGTCCAGCGGTTGGCTCCCGCCGTAGATACTCGTGGCCTTCGATCCGGCAGGGGCGTGCCCAAGGATGCCGCCCACTTCCTCAGTGGTGGCGCCAACCGCTCGCAGCAGGTCCGCGCATGAATGCCGCTGGCTGTACAAAGTGAGGGCAGGGGTGTCGCCCAGAAATCGACGAAACACACGGGATAGCTGGTGTACACGAAGCCGTACACGCCTATTCCGGACAGTGCGCGAGCAGTCCGCTGCAAGGTCGAGGCCTGCCAGCACTGCCTTGAACAACGGCGCGTCGTCGGGGTGTACTGGCAGGTCGCGCCGGGATGCAGCGTTCTTACCGCCGCTCAGTGCCGCTTTAAACACAAGCTCCCGCTTACCCAGGATATCCACGCGCTCGCACAACGCGGCAGGCCCTTCCTGTAGTAGCTCGCCAGGGCGCAGGCCGTACCGGGCAAGGAGGATCGCAGCAGGGTAATGCGCTGGCACCTGCTCTTTGATGGCCTTGTGGATTTCTAGCATCTGTTCAAGTGGGATTGGGTCGCGCTGGTCTTTGCTCATCCCAGCGCCTGCACGTACAGCTTTGGCTACGGAGCCAGTCTTGGGCAAGGCCAGCCCACTCCAACCGGGCAGGCGTTTCAGCACCGTTACCAGCGCTGCGGCATCGACATGCACCGACGATGCGCGGCCACCTGCGGCTAGCTTCTCCGCGCAGTGCTGCATAATCCGCTCTAGCTGGGCATCGGAGGTGCTGGGCCACGCGAGCACACGTACGGCGAGCCCTCGCACTTTGCTGGCGCGACCAGGGCCAACTCCGGTGCAGTATTCTGTTAGGACTTCTTCAAAGGCCTCAGCAGTATGACTGCCGTCCTGCGATGTGGTGTCCGCTACCGGGGTTGGAGTGGGAACGCGCTCGACTCGGACGGGCATCGGGTCGCCCGCTAGCACGCGCTCCACTGCGTTTAGAGCGGCTTTCGCTACCATAGGGTGCATCTGGACGCCCGGAGGCATTCTGCCTTGTACATGCGCTCTCAGAGCTATCTGCTGCGTCTCAGCGTGGGCCTGCCAACCCGGCCTCTGCATCCTTTCCACGAGGTCTAGCGTCACAGTCCGCACTACAGAGTCCAGGCTGGCCAGTACATCGGTGGCGGTGGGCTGGCCCGGTGCAGGGGTGGGGACGCCCTCGGTTTCTCGGGATGCGCTCGATGCCAGTGCCTCTTCGCAGATACGGTCGAACTCGACGGACAGCACCCGTGCCAGCTTCGATGCCTCGGTGCGGTCGGCAGTGCCCAAGGCTTTACGGTACTCAGATCGGCCAATCAGGCTCGCTACTTCGCTGGGGAATCTTCTGCGGTAGCTGTACCTGCCGTCGCGGCGGGATAGGTAGGACATGCTTGTAGCTCCGGGGCACGTGGCACAGGCACGAGTACGCTGCACAGGGCAGGGAAACGTGCATGAGCAGGGGCGCGTGTGTCACAAGGGAACACGCTGTAAGGCCCTGAATATAGGGCCCCGGAGGCTGGGCCGCTAGATCAGTGTGTCACGCGGCTTCAATGGATAAATGCTATAGGGTTGATCATTTGTTTTTGTACTGGCTGGTTCAATGACCGTAACGCCCGACCTAGTGGCTGTCTTGGTCCTCTGCAGTGCCTCCGGTGTGCCCCGCACCGGAGCCGGTAGCCTCGCCGGTGCTGTTGGAGCCGCCGCTGGCGCCGTCGGCGGCATCGGTGTTGTTGCCGGCGTCGCTGCTGTCGTTGCTTTTACCACTGCCGGGGCTGTTGACGCTGCTGCCCTCACCAGCCGTCTTGCCGCCAGACTGATCGGTCTGTGGGCGACTGTCGGTGTTGGTGTGTGTGTCGGTGTTGGTGGCAGCGAAGGCGGTGCCGGTGAGGCTGGTCAGGGCCAGCGCGAGGTACAGGGAAAGCGGACGAATGCGGATCATGGGAAGTCTCCTTTGCGGATGATCTGTCATTCGTTTGGCCAAGTGCGGGGAGCGGGGTGCGCTTTGGGCGACGAGCGGTAACTTCAGGGGCCGCACTGCGGCCCCTGGGATCAATGAGATTCCGAGCGCTGTGCTGGTGCCGGGTTTTCTACCGGCTCCAGCGGCGGATGCTCCTGCGCGGCGTGCATCAGGTCTTCGGTCACGCGCAGCTCGGCGCCGGTTGGCGAGAAGGTGGTCGAAGCCGTAAACGGTGCCGGGTGCTCCGCCGCCGGGCGTTTGCCACGGCGCCACATGAAGAAGCACACCATGCCCAGGTTGACCACGGCAAAGGCCCAGAACAGGCCGGCTTCGCCAAACTCGGTCATCATCGGCGACATGGCGACCGGCGCCATGGCAGAGCCCAGCGAGTTGATCAGCAGCAGGCCCTGAATCATCGGTACCAGCGCATCGGACGGCGCCCGGTCGGCGGCATGGCTGACCGCCACCGGGTACAGGGTGAACACGCCACCACCCAGCAGGAACAGCATGGCTGGCAGCAGGAACGAGTCCGACGGCAGGAACACCGTGACCAGCGACAGCACCACACACAGCGCAGCCAGGGCGATCAGCACATCCTGGCGGTCCTTGCGGTCGGACCAGCGCCCGACCGGGTATTGCAGCAGCATGGCGCCGAGGATCACCCAAGCCATCATGTTACCGACCTCGCCCACCTCCAGGCCGATGCGTTGCAGGTACAGCGGCAGCAGGGAATAGATCCCGGCAATGGCCACACCCGAACCGAAGCAGCCCACCAGGCCCGACGGTGCTACACCCAGCAGCTGGCGGGGTTTGAGCGGTTCGACCTGGTCCAGCAGGGGCGATACCCGCGGCAAGATCACGATAGGCAGCACCGACAGCGCAGCCAGTACGCCAGCCAGCATGAAGGGGGCGGTGTCACCCAGTTGGGTGATTTCGCCAAGGCCGGCCTGGGCGATTACCCCGGCGCCGTAGAAGGCGATCATGTACAGCGCGAGCAGGCGCCCGCGAATCTTGGCGTCGCCGGCCAGCAGCAGCCAGCTTTCGATCACCAGGAACACGCCGACCGCTGCCCAGCCGTTGATCAGGCGCAGCACAGACCACCAGGTGACGTCGTAGAACAACCCTTGCAGCAGGATGGTCGCGGCGATCAGCGAAGCGAAGCTGGTGTAGGCGCGGATGTGGCCGATGCGCAAGATCAGCCGGTCGTTGAAGATTGCACCCAGGGTCAGGCCGATGAAGTAGGTCGACGAGACAATGCCGATGGTGGTGGCTGATTCACCGGCAGCGCCCAGGCGCAGGGTGGTCAGGGAAGACATGAAGCCGTTGCCCAGGGCAATGATGAACAACCCGAGCAGGGGCGCCAGCGCCATGGCCAGCAAACGCGGAGACATACGTACCTCTAGTTGGATGAGCGGAATGAGCGCCTTCTCGGACGCGCACGCCGGCCCGACCCGGCAAGGGGCGAGTGGCTACACGGATGCGACCTGGGCAAGACTCAACCGCTGGGCCCTTTGGGAAATGGGCCGTGCGGGGAGGGTTGAGCCTATTTCACATGTGCGTTCATGTGTTCAGGCACGGACTCTGTCATTGCTGCCGGTTGCCACCGTTCAAGGCGACGGGCGAAAAGGAGGCGCGATTCTACGGGCTTGCGCGGTTTTGCCCAAGGGGCATTGGCGTGCGACGAGACGCCGCAGTCTGTGGGCGACATGAATGTGTCTTTGGCAGACAAGCCAGTGCTGCAGGGCAAACCCGGTAATCCACTATCTGTCCCGCAGTTGCCATCCTTGATGGGTCAGCACCATGGCCCGGGTATCTTTGAGCGGCGTCGCATGACTGGCCACAGCCTTGCCCAGTTCGGCAATGCTGGCTTTGACCTGTTCATCACCGGCCCATGCCGGTAGCTCGGTAATTGTGTAGGCATAGGTCACATTCGATGTCTTTTGTCCCGTGGCTTCGCTTGGCGCGCTGAACTGTTCGATCGCTGTTACCTGCGCCTTGCCAAAGCAAAGGCCGTGGTCCGCCTTGTAATACTTGCGGCCTTCGTCGGTAAGCGCATAGGCATAGTAAATGTCCGTACGTGCCGGTTGCCACAGCCGGGCAGGCACCTCGGTGCGCGAGATTTCCTTCTCACTGACCACGCCCACCTTGGCCAAGGCATGCAGCGCCTTGTTGGTGCCGTGCAGGTCGAAGTCCTGTGTCTTGGTGGGGAATGAGCTGATGACGAAGCAGTGCGGATACTGGGTGTCGAGGTAGGCCTGGGCGGCTTTCTTGAAACTGGCCTCGGAGGTGTCGTTGCTGTCGGAGCAACCTGCCAGGGTTGCCAGCAGCGCCAGCGGCATGATCTTCCTGTACATGGTGAAACGTCCTTGAATGGCGAAGATAAAACCGATGGCTGCAGATTAGAACCCACGGGTTAGAGCGGCGCAATCGTGGCAAGACGGCATCGCTATGGCTCACCTCGGGTATCGATACTGACGACCACCGACATGCCTGGGCGCAGTCGCCTGGCGTCGTCCTGGCCGGCATCCACAGTAATGCGCACCGGAATCCGCTGGGCGATCTTGACGAAGTTGCCAGTGGCATTGTCTGCCTGCAGCAGGGCGAACTCCGAGCCGGTGGCTGGCGATATCTGCTGCACGTGCCCCTGCAACTTCAGGTGGTTCAGGGCATCCACGGTGAACGTCACCGGCTGGCCGATGCGTACATTGGCCATTTGGGTTTCCTTCATGTTGGCGATGACCCACAAGGTGTCGGGTACCAGCGCCATCAACTGCGCGCCAGAGTTCACATAAGCCCCCAGGCGTGTGCCGATTTGCCCCAGCTGGCCGTCGCGCGGGGCAGTGACGCGGGTATTGTCGAGGTCGATGCGCGCCAGTTCCACGGCCGCCTTGGCATTCTCTACCGATGCTTCCAGCGCTGCCCGGTTGACCACCACCGTTTCACGGTCCTGGCGGGCGATTTCCAGCGCTGCCTTGGCCTGGGCCAGGCTGGCGACCGCTGCCGCTTCGCTGGCACGGGCCAGGTCCAGGTCGCGCCGCGACACCGAGCCGTCGTTGACCAGCGCCTGGTTGCGGCTCAGGTCGGCTTTGGCCTTGATCGCCTGGGCCATCGCATCGCCGATGGCCGCCTGGCGCTGGGCGATGGTGGCTTCGGCACTGTTGCGCTGCTGCAGGTTGTTGGCCAGGGCTGCCTGTTGTTGCTGCAGTTGGGCGATGGCCTGGGCCAGGCGCTGTTTGTAGATGCGGTCGTCCAGTTGCACCAAGAGGTCACCGGCCTTGACGAACTGGAAGTCGTGCACCGGCACGTCGACAATGTAGCCACTCAGTTGTGGGCCGATGATAGTCACCTGGCCGCGTACCAGCGCATTCTCGGTACTTTCGATGGCGCTGCCGAACGGTGGCAGGCGCCAGGCATACAGCACCAGCAGGATGCCGGCCAGGACCACGCAGGCGAAACTGATTGACGAGAGGATGCGTACCCGCCGCGAACGTACCGGGCTGGTCGGCTCGCTGGGCGGTGTGGCACCTTCCGGGGTTTCGGCAATGGCAGTGGTGGTCGTGGTGCGGGTGTCGTCGGTCATCGGTTGGGCGCGCCGGGGGTGGAGTCGGTGAGGGTGGCCTGGCGTTTTGCGTACCAGAGCCAGGTGCTACGGATGCAGATCCAGACCATAGTCAGGATAGCGATACTGCCAATCAGCACGAACACGTCGTTGTACGCCATGATGTTCGCCTCGCGGGTGGCGGCGCTGGCCAGCAGGCGCATGCCGGCTTCGCTACGCAGGGCCGGGTCGGCGATGATGCCGCCGTAACCGCTGCCGCCGCTCTGCACACGCGCATTGACCAGGGGTTCGAGGTAGCTGAGGCGGTCCAGCAGGTGGCTGGAATGGAATTTTTCCCGCCAGATCTGGAAGGTGCCCAGCAGCGCCGCGCCAATCAGGCCGCCGAGGTTGTTGCAGATGCCGAACAGTACCGAAAAGCTCACCAGGTTGCGTGGGTTGGCGCGCACATGGCTGATGCCCAAGGCCATCGACGGGCCAAGAAAGAAGGTGCTGCCAAAAGCCAGCAGAAACTGGCTGAAGTACATTTGTGCCGGACGCGTGAGGTTGCTGGAGCTGCTGTCCATGAAGGCGCCGGCAGCCATGGCCAGCAACGAGACGAACAGCGGAATCACCAGGTGGTTGGGGTTGATGGTGAGGGCGCTGCTGGCCAGGCCTGCCACGGCACCCAGCAGCATGACCCAGTACAGCGTGCGCATTTGCTCGCTGCCCATGTTCAGCGCCTGCAAAAAGCCGACTGCGCCCGTTGACTGTTCGGATGTGACCATGCGGATCAACACCACGCACAGCGCCAGGCGAATGACTGCACCGCTGCCCAGCCAATGGGTCATCAACAACGGGTTCCGCCGGTTGTGCTCGATGGCCAGGCCGCTGAAGAGCAGGCCGATCGAGGCCGCCAGCGCCACGCCGATCCACGGCGCCTCCAGCCACCAGTCGATGCGCCCCAGCGACAGCACGGCGCAAAGCAGGGCTGTGCCACTGGCGATCAGGGTGAAGGTGAGGAAGTCCAGGGGCTCGAAGGTCTTGAAGCGGTCACCGGGTGGCAACTTGAGCATCAACACGCAACCCAGCGCGGCCAGCGCCAGGCCCAGCTCGAACAGGTACAGGCCACGCCATTCGGCGATTTGCAGCAGGTCTTCGGAAAAGATGCGTGCCAGCGGCAGTGCCAGCTGCGAGGCGCCCAGGCCCAGCACCATCGCCTTGAGCCGCCATTGCGCCGGGAACGCCTGGATCATGTAATACAGCCCCAGCGAGCTGAGCGCGGCGCCGACCATGCCGTGGGCCGCCCGTACCGCGATGGCCGAGTTGAGGTCGTTGACCAGCAGGTGGGCGAAGGTGACCAGGGCATACAGCACCAAGAACACCTCGGTGAAGGCCCGCAGGCCGAACTGTTGGCGAAACTTCACCAGCAGCAGGTTGATGGACACGTTGGTCATGACGTAGGCGGCAGGCAGCCAGGCCATTTCTGCCGTGGTCGCGCCCAAGGCGCCTTGCAGGAACACCAGGTTGGCGGTGACCAACGCGTTGCCAAGGCCGCCGGTGATTGCGACCAGCAGGCCGACCACGCCATAGGCCAGGCGCTTGGCTGGCGAATGCAGGGGCGTGGAGGGGGAGCCCGGCAGGCTGGGCTTTTCGTGGGGAAGCCACTGGCGTGGGGCGTACTTGTCCATGGGCAGACTGTACTTGAGCGGCGGTTGCTGCTGCTAGGTGCATGCCTTGGTTTTTGTGGTGGCATTGAGATCGTGTGCATGAACATCGCACCGGTCAGCAGCCGCAGGCCGTCCACCGGCTCACCGAACACATTCAGCTCCACCCCCTTGTTGACCTGTTCGCCGTCCATGTTGAAGGTGTCCTGCTGCGAACGACACATGTTCCCAGGGCTTGATCACCAGGCCATACACCGGGGTAGTGATGGATTCGTCGTAAGGCGTGTTGCGCGCACCGGTGCCGGTCGCCCAGCTGTCGACGCTGATCGATTGCCGCCGTACGCCCACGGTCAGCGGTGCCCTACTGCAACTGCCCTAGCCAACCCTGCAGCCAGCCGTGGTGCTCGGTGTACAGCGTCTGGACCTGCAGGTTGAGGGTAGGTCGGCGGGCGGCATGGCAGGCGCGAGGTTCCGGGAGAGGGGTGCAATCAAGAATTGATCGCAATCTGTGGCCCTGCCTGGAACCTGGCAATGCGCGCTTTTACAGGGCCTTGGCCAAAAACGCTGCTGTACGGCTTACCGCACACCCAGCCACCACCTGCGGCGTGCCACTGACCACCACCTTGCCCCCGGCATCGCCGGCACCCGGCCCGATATCGATCACCCAGTCGCTTTGCGCTACCACACGCATGTCATGTTCAACCACCACCACGCTGTGCCCGCCGTCGACCAGGCGGTTCAGTTGCACCAGCAATCGGTCGATGTCTTGCGGGTGCAAGCCGTTGGTGGGCTCGTCCAGCACATACAGCGTTGCCCCGCGGGCCGTGCGTTGCAGCTCGGTCGCCAGTTTGATCCGTTGCGCTTCACCACCGGACAGTTCGGTAGCCGGTTGGCCCAGGCGAAGGTAGCCCAGGCCGATGTCCTGCAACACTTGCAGGCAACGCCGCGCCGGTGGCTGTTCGGCAAAGACCTGCAGGGCTTGCTCGACAGTCAACTGCAGCACTTGCGCAATGTTCATGCCTTGCCAGCTCACCGCCAGGGTTTCAGGGTTGTAGCGGTCGCCATGGCAGGTGGGGCAGGGGGCGTAGACACTGGGCATGAACAGCAGCTCAACGCTGACGAAGCCTTCGCCTTCGCAATTGGCGCAGCGGCCCTTGGCAACGTTGAAGGAAAAGCGCCCCGCGTCGAAGCCCTGTGCCTTGGCCTGCTCAGTGGCCGCGAACAGCTTGCGCACGTGGTCGAACAGGCCGGTGTAGGTGGCCAGGTTGGAGCGAGGCGTGCGACCGATCGGCTTCTGGTCGACCTGTACCAGGCGCTTGATGCTATCCAGGCCAGTGCTGACATGCCCACTGCCGGTCTGCTCAGGCGCGTCCTCCAGGCTTGGTTCTTCGGGCTCGCTGCGTTGCTCGGCATGGCCCAGGTGCGCACCGACCAGCTCCAGCAGGGCCTGGCTGACCAGGCTGGACTTGCCCGAGCCGGAAATGCCCGTAACGGCGGTAAAGCAGCCCAGCGGGAATGCGGCGCTAAGGTTGTTGAGGTTGTTACGGGTAATGCCTTCAAGCGTGAGCCAGTTTCGGGCCTGGCGTGGCGCACGTGTGGCCCGGGACTGTGCATTGAACAGATAGGTGCGGGTGCAAGATGGCTCGACCTCGGCTAGGCCTGCGGGCGGCCCGCTGTAGAGTATGGTGCCACCATGCTCGCCGGCAGCCGGCCCTACATCCACCAGCCAGTCGGCGCGGCGCATGGTGTCCAGGTCGTGCTCCACCACATATACCGAGTTGCCCGCGTGCTTCAGGCGTTGCAGGGCTTCCAACAACGCCTCGCTGTCGGCCGGGTGTAAGCCGGCCGAGGGCTCGTCAAGCACGTAGATCACACCGAACAGCTGTGAGTTGAGCTGGGTGGCCAGGCGCAAGCGTTGCAGCTCACCCGAAGACAAGGTGGGGGTGCTGCGCTCCAGGGCCAGGTAACCGAGGCCAAGGTCGAGCAGCGTGTCGATGCGCTCCAGCAATTCCTTGGCGATGCGTTGTGCCGCCAGGCGCTTTTCCAGGGTCAGGTCGTCTTGCGGGTGCGCCAGATAGTCAGCTGCCGACACTTTGCGGAACACCTCGGCCAGCGCCTGCAGCGACAAGTGCGACAGTTCGGCGATATCCATGCCGGCGAAGGTCACGCCCAGCGACTCGCGCTTCAAGCGCTTGCCTTGGCACAGCGGGCAGGGGCTGGGGCGCATGTACTGGGCCACGCGTTTACGCATCTGTGCGCTCTGCGAGTGCATGAAGGTATGCAGCACGTAACGCCGGGCACCCATGAACGTGCCTTGATAGCTAGGCTCCTGCTTACGCTTGAGTGCGGCGCGGGTCTGCGCGGGCGTCAGGCCGGCATACACCGGCGCGGTGGGCGTTTCTTCGGTGAACAGGATCCAGTCGCGTTGCGCCTGGGGCAAGTCGCGCCAAGGGATATCGACGTCATAGCCCAGCGTTACCAGAATGTCGCGCTGGTTCTGGCCCTGCCAGGCCATCGGCCACGCTGCCACCGCGCGTTCGCGAATGGTCAGTGACGGGTCGGGGACCATGGTCGCTTCGGTCACCTCGAAGACCCGGCCCATGCCATGGCACTCCGGGCATGCGCCCTGGGGCGTGTTTGGCGAAAAGTCTTCGGCATACAGCATCGCTTGCCCGGCCGGGTAGTGGCCGGCGCGTGAGTAGAGCATGCGGATCGAGCTGGACAAGGTGGTCACGCTGCCCACCGAGGAACGCGCGCTGGGTGTGCCACGTTGCTGCTGCAGGGCCACGGCTGGAGGCAGGCCTTCGATCGCATCTACGTCTGGCACGCCAACCTGGTCGATCAGGCGCCGGGCATAGGGTGCCACTGATTCGAAATAGCGGCGCTGGGCTTCGGCATACAACGTGGAGAAGGCCAGTGACGATTTGCCTGAGCCGGATACGCCGGTAAACACCACCAGCGCATCGCGGGGGATATCGACATCGATGTTCTTCAGGTTGTGCTCGCGGGCACCCCGCACACGGACGAAGCCGTTTGGGGTGGTTGGGCGTGGAGGCATGACGCAGTCCTTGGCTGTTTCGGAACAGTGCGCCCAAGGTAACAGCAATTGCAGCCATCGTGTGTGGGGGATGTTTCCGCTCAGCAAATCTGCGAGTTATTGATTAAGGGTGATGGGGTTAGTGTGAAGGGGCAAGTAACACTAACAGGAACTGAAAAACATGCGAACTTCATATTTATTGGCCATTGACCAACAGGCCTCCGTGCACGCAAGTAATAACTTCCCGTTACAGCCCTATACACCCTATGGCTATCAGGGGGGCAAGGGCTGCCCGCTGTTGGCCTTTGCCGGAGAGGCCGGCGCGCTTCTGCCGCAGGGTTATCTACTTGGCAACGGCAAGCGTGCCTATCACACCGGGACAATGCGCTTTCACAGCCCGGACGTATTCAGCCCGTTTGGTCGTGGAGGGCTTAATGCCTATGCCTACTGCATGGGGGACCCGATTAACAAGGTCGACCGTGATGGTCATTCGCCCACACGGGTAGTCGGGCAAGCAACAGGACTTGTTTGGGGAACGGTAGGCATGTTGTCTTCACTGAACAAGGCATCCAAAGCAATCTTCAAACGTTCAATTGCCAAGGCTAACGGAACGCCAATACCCAAGGAGTTCAACAATTCAAGCCGTACCAATAATGCAATGATATTTATGGGCGGCCTGGCGGGTACCATCGTCAAGGCACCCAGTGCGGTGTTCGCTTTTTCAGCGCCCTTTGAGTCAGTGGGGGCTGAACTGGTGACCGGGGCCGGAATAGCCGCAGGGTCTCTCGCCGGAGTGGGCAAGCTGAGGCAGCTGTTCAACGATGTAAAATCGACTTATCAGGAAGCCACAGCGAATAGATTGCCACTTGGCAAGTTGGTAATAGAGTCCATCAAGGAAGCCACCGGCTGGAACCGATTACGCGGCCGGGAATCGGCCATTCTCGAACCCTTGCCAGAACAAATATTATTGGTTCGCCTCCCCGCCATGAAGTAGTGCTTGCCGTTGCAAGCAATGGCGGCCCTGATCGGCGCTTTCGGTTCCACGCTGTGAAACCAGATTCGATTGTGCTTCATCGCTCCTCGCGCTTATCTGTTCGCAAGCACGACCTGCCTCAGCCGTCGTGACCTCAAGGCGAACAACAAGAACGGGAAACCACCCGCGCGAGGAGACTCCACATGTCCCGACATCAGCACATCCTGGCCTGGCTTGACGATGTGGCCAGCGAGCTGCACGCGATCCGTCACGATATCCACGCTCACCCGGAACTGGGTTTTGAAGAAAACCGCACGTCTGCACTGGTCGCCCAGTTGCTTGAGGCGTGGGGCTATGAGGTGCACACCGGCATCGGCAAGACTGGCGTGGTCGGCGTGTTACGCAATGGCAGCAGCTCACGCCGTCTGGGCCTGCGCGCCGACATGGACGCGCTGCCCATCCACGAGGCCACGGGCGCGACGTACAGCAGCCAGCACCAGGGTTGCATGCACGCCTGCGGCCATGACGGTCACACCACCATGCTGCTCGGCGCCGCGCGGTACCTGGCGGCGACCCGGCAGTTCGACGGCACGCTGACGCTGATCTTCCAGCCGGCCGAGGAGGGCCAGGGCGGCGCCGAGGCGATGCTGGCCGACGGCCTGCTGGAGCGCTTCCCTTGCGATGCCCTGTTCGGCATGCACAACATGCCGGGCCTGCCAGCCGGGCACCTGGGTTTTCGCGAGGGCCCGATGATGGCCTCGCAAGACTTGCTGACGGTGACAATCGACGGGGTTGGCGGCCATGGTTCGATGCCGCACCTGACCATCGACCCGCTGGTGGCGGCGGCCAGTGTGGTGATGGCACTGCAAACCGTGGTGGCGCGTAATATCGATGCGCAGGAGGCGGCTGTTGTCACGGTGGGTGCGCTGCAGGCCGGTGAAGCGGCCAACGTGATCCCGCAGCAGGCGTTGCTGCGCCTCAGCCTGCGCGCTCTGAACGCCGAGGTGCGGGCACAGACCCTGGAACGGGTGCGGGCGATCATCGTCAGCCAGGCCGAAAGCTTTGGCTGCAGTGCCAGCATCGAACACCGTCCGGCTTACCCGGTGCTGGTCAACCATGGCGCAGAGAACGCCTTCGCCACGCAGGTCGGGGTGGAACTGCTGGGTGCCGAGGCGGTGGATGCCAACACCCGCAAGCTGATGGGCAGCGAAGACTTCGCCTGGATGCTGCAACGTTGCCCGGGTGCCTACCTGTTCATCGGCAATGGGGTATCGCGGCCGATGGTGCACAACCCGGCCTACGACTTCAACGACGACATCCTGCTGACCGGCGCCGCCTACTGGGGCGCGCTGGCAGAGCGCTGGCTCGCACCCGCCTGACTTTCCCATTTACGACTGCCGCTGGAACCCGGGTGCGACCGTGCCCGGGTGATCACCCAATCATTGTGTGGAGTGTTCCCCTATGCAGACTTCGAGCACTGGCGTGTCGCGTACCCGGCAGGTGGTCGCTGCCGTTATCGGCAACGCCCTGGAATGGTATGACTTTATCGTGTATGGCTTTCTGGCCAGCATCATTGCCCGGCAGTTTTTCCCGTCCGACGATGAGTACGCCTCGCTGCTGATGGCCCTGGCCACCTTTGGCGTCGGCTTTTTCATGCGCCCGGTGGGTGGTGTGTTGCTGGGCATGTATTCCGATCGCAAGGGCCGCAAGGCGGCCATGCAGATGATCATCCGGCTGATGACCGTGTCGATCGCCATGATCGCTTTTGCCCCCGATTACCTGGCCATTGGCATGGCCGCGCCGATGCTGATCGTGGTGGCGCGTATGCTGCAGGGCTTCGCTACCGGTGGCGAATACGCCAGCGCGACAGCGTTTCTGGTGGAAAGCGCGCCGGCCCACCGCAAGGGTCTGTATGGTTCGTGGCAACTGGTGGGGCAGTGCCTGGCGGTGTTTTCCGGGGCGGCAATGGTCGCCCTGGTGACGCACCTGTGTTCGCCTGAGGCACTGGACAGCTGGGGCTGGCGCATTCCGTTCGTGCTCGGCCTGCTGATCGGCCCGGTGGGGCTGTGGATTCGCAAGCATATGGAGGAGCCGGAAGAGTTCGTCGAAGCGCGCCGCCAGGCCAAGGGCCACTCGCCCAGCCTGTGGCAGGTGTTGCGTGAGCACCGGCGCAGCCTGCTGGTGTCGATGGGCCTGGCCTGTGGCGCGACGGTGTCGTTCTACGTGGTGCTGGTGAACATGCCGACCTTCGCCCACAAGAACCTCGGGCTGCCGCTGGACCAGGTGCTGCTGGTGCAGATGCTGGCCGTGGGGCTGATGACCGTTGTGATTCCGTTGTCTGGCGCGCTGTCGGACCGGCTGGGCAGGCGCCCGGTTCTGATGGCCTTCACCTTGGCGTTCTTCGTGATGGTCTACCCGCTGTATGTTTGGGTGGCCGCAGCGCCGTCCGTGGAGCGCCTGCTGATCATGCAACTGCTGCTGTGCACCACCATCGGCGGCTTCTTCGGCCCGGCACCCACTGCATTGGCCGAGCAGTTCCCGGTCGAGGTGCGCTCCACCGGTGTGTCGGTGGCCTATAACGTGGCAGTGATGGTGTTCGGCGGCTTTGCCCCGTTGATCGTGACCTGGCTGAGCAAGGTGCTTGGCACCCCGGTGGCGCCTGCGTTCTATGTGCTGTTCGCCTGCCTTCTGACACTGCTGGGTACCTACTGCCTGAAAGAAGCACCTCGGGTGGCCAAGTCTGCCAACTTCAACCTTGGAGTGAAACCGTGAAGCCGCTAGCCATCGACCCCATCGTAGCCCTCGATGCCGATGCATTGTCCCAGGCTATCCATGCCCGCCAGGTGTCGTGTCGGGACGTGATGCAGGCCTACCTGCTGCACATTGAACGCTGCAACCCTGTAGTCAATGCGCTGGTGTCACTGCGCCCGGCCGAAGCGCTGCTGGCCGAGGCCGATGAGCGTGACCGTGAACTGGCCCGTGGCCATTCACGAGGTTGGATGCATGGCATGCCGCAGGCGATCAAGGACCTGGCAGCCACTGCCGGGCTGCGCACCACCCTTGGCTCCCCCTTGTTTGCCGAACAGGTACCCGAGCAGGACGCGATCAGTGTTGCGCGGGTGCGGGCGAGCGGGGCGCTGATCGTGGGCAAGAGTAACGTGCCCGAGTTCGGCCTCGGCTCGCAAACCTACAACACCCTGTTCGGCACCACCACCAATGCCTACGACCCGCAGCGTGTGGCCGGTGGCAGCAGTGGCGGGGCGGCAGCGGCGCTGGCCATGCGCCTGCTGCCGGTCGCCGACGGGAGCGACATGATGGGCTCGCTGCGCAACCCGGCGGCGTTCAACAATGTGTTCGGCCTGCGCCCCTCACAGGGCCGAGTGCCCCATGGGCCGGCGCCCGAACTGTTCGTGCAGCAGCTGGCCACCGAGGGGCCCATGGGCCGCAGCGTGGTTGACGTGGCGCGGTTGCTGTCGATACAGGCTGGCGTCGACGCACGGGTACCCCTGTCGCTGAGCGAAGGTCGGCGGGATTTTGCTGCCGGTTTGCAGCGTGATTTCCGGGGTGTACGGGTCGGCTGGCTGGGTGATTACAACGGCTACCTGCCCATGGATGACGGGGTGATGAGCCTGTGCGAGTCGGCGCTGGCCGACTTTGCCGAACTGGGCTGTCGGGTGGAGGCTTGCCAGCCGGCATTCGACCTCGCGCGGTTGTGGCAATGCTGGCTGACCCATCGCCACTTCCTGGTGCACGGCAACCTCGGCGTGGCCTATGCCAACCCGAACAAGCGCGCACGGCTCAAGCCTGAGGCACAGTGGGAAGTGGAAGGGGGTTTGCAACTGAGTGCGGCAGCGCTGTACCAGGCTTCGCTGGACCGCAGCGACTGGTACCGAGCTTTGGCCCATCTGTTCGAACGTTACGATTTTTTGCTGTTGCCATCGGCCCAGGTGTTCCCTTTCGATGCACGCCAGCCATGGCCGACGGTGGTTGGGGGGCGGGCGATGGACACCTACCACCGCTGGATGGAGGTGGTGATCGGACCGACCCTGGCCGGCTTGCCGAGCATCAGCGTACCGGTCGGGTTCAGTGCTGCCGGGTTGCCCATGGGCCTGCAAATCATAGGCCCGGCCCAGGCTGACCATGCGGTGTTGCAGTTGGCGTATGCCCACGAACAGCTCACCCGGTGGGTGGAGCGTTGCCCACCCCAGTGCCTGCAGGCGTCATGAATGCACCGGGCAGGCGCGGATCTTGCTGGCTATGCTGACCATCCCGCTACAAGGAGGTCAAAACCATGGGCATCACGGCAGACAGTGGCGGCGTGCGTTCCGTGGAACGGGCGTTGGCCATTGTCGACCTGTTGGGCGAACACCAGGCGCTGGGCCTGGAGGAACTGCATTACCTGACGGCGCTGCCCAAGGCCACGGTATCGCGCATGCTTGCCACCTTGCAGGAGCAAGGCTGGGTGTACCGTGGCCTGAGCGACCGGCGCTACCGGCTGTGCGCGCGGCGCCTGTTCGGCGACCGCCAGTTGCGTTTCAAACGACGCCTGGTGGAAAGCGCTGCGCCCATGCTGCTGGAGCTGAGCGAACGCACCGGGCTGGTAGCAGACCTGTCGTGCTTTGACGGCGAACGGCTGGAGGTGATGGAGAGTGCCATCCCCCAAGTGTTGCGCAAGCGCTACCCGCACACCTGCCAGATTGTTGGGCACCATGCCAGCCTGTTCCATTCGGCGATGGGGCGGGCCTGCCTGGGTGAGCTGGCGGAGGACGAAGTGCAGCGCTTGGCGGCCCATGAGCGGCTGCGCGATGACACGGTGCTGCGCAATATCGAGGAAGACGCACACAACGGCTTTGGCCAGCGGACTGAAGGGCACTGGGAGTATCCGGTGCGGTTGCCGTTCCTGATTCGCGCCATCGCCTTGCCGGTGCATGCCGAAGGGCGCCTGGCCGGGAGCATTGCCTTGCACTGGCCACTGGACCAGGCGCCGGTCGAGCGGGTGTTGAACCTGCACCTGAACAGTCTGGCGACTACCGTGGGCGAGGTGCAGCGGGCATTGTCGGTTTGAGGTTTCGGCGTTGGTGCCGTGGCAGCAAGGTCGGCATGCCGCACACTGGCTTATCGCTCCAGGCTGTACATCCGGCACTCCGCCAGCAACGCCAGCAGGTTCGGCTCCCGCTCCCGGGCTTTCAGAAACACCACACCGATATGCTGCTGCAAGCGATATTGCGGCTTCAAGGCAATCAACCTGACGCGGTTCTCGTATACCGCGGCGATGCGCCCGGGCAGCAGGGCAAAGCCCACTCCCGAGCTGACCATGCTCAGCAATGTGAAGATATCGTTCACCTGCATGGCCACCTTCGGTTCAAAGCCGGCCTGCTGGAACACCCGTGCGCCATCGCGGTGGGTGGCGAAGCCCTGGGTCAGGGTAATGAACGTGGAGTCGGCCAGGTCGGCCAGGTCCACCTCGGCTTGCTCGGCGAAAGGCGAGTCGGTGGGGACCGCGAGGAAGATATCGTCGGAGAACAGCGGCAACTGCTCGCAGGCCGGGTCGCTGACGCTTTCATCAAGGGAGACCAGAATGGCCTCCAGTTCGTGGTTCTTCAGGCGTTGCAGCAAGTCGATGTTAGAGCCCAGGGTCAGGTCTATGTTCAGTTCGCTGCGGCGCAGTTTCAGGCCCATGACCAGCTTGGGCACGGTCTTCACGGTTAGCGAATAGAGCGCGCCCAGGCGGAAGCGCTCTGCATAGAAGCCGGCGGCCTCACGGGTCTGGCGCACCATCTGCTCAGCGTCCTGGATCAGCTGTCGGGCCTTCTTTTCCAGCACGTAAGCACTTTCCAGCGGGATCAGTTGGCGGCCTTCGTGCTTGAACAATGGGCAGCGCAGGGCGCTTTCCAGTGAGTGGATGGCGCGATGCACACTGACCGCACTGGTGGACAGCTCGGCAGCGGCGCGGCCGAGGTTGCCGCTGCGCATGAAGGCGAGGAAGGTTTCCAGCTTTTTGAGGGTGAGTTCTTCGTCGATCAGCATGGGCGGCCTTGGGCGGTCACTGCATGGATTCGATCAATGCCCACAACGCCGGGTCATCGAAGTCATTCACAACCAGCCTGGCACCCGCCGCGAACAAGCGCTCCGGCGTCTGCGTCGTGGCCACGCCTACGGTGAAGATGCCTGCGCCACTGGCCGCAGCCACGCCTGGTAATGAATCCTCGAAGGCCAGTGCTTGCGTGGCTTCGGCGCCCAGCCGCTGCAGCCCGGTAAGGTAGGGCAGCGGGTCTGGCTTGGGCCGCGCCAGTTCCTCGGCCACCAGCACATGCGCGAAGCGCTGGCCAAGGCCCATGGCATTCAACATGTGCTCGGCATTCAGCCGTGGTGCGTTGGTGACCACGCACATGCCGATGCTGCGCGCCTGGGCATGTGCCAGCAAGCGCAGCAGGCCCGGCATTGGTTCAAGGGAAGGCGACATGTTGCGGAACAGCGCTTCCTTGCGGTCGGCCAGCGCCTTGCACTGTTCGGCGCTGGCGTCGCTGAACAGCTCGGCGAACAGCTCGCCGTTGGCGCGGCCGCTGACCTGGGCATCGAACTGCGCCTGGCTAAGCTCGCGGCCATCCTGCTCACGCAGCAGCTGACGGAAGGCCTGCAGGTGCAGGGTATCGGTGTCGGTGAGGGTTCCGTCGAGGTCGAACAGCAGGGCGGTCAGCATGAAATATCCAGATCAAAAAACACAAGCCAGGGCAGTCATCTTAGCTAAATCTTGCAATGTCTGGGCTGGGATGCTCGGCGTCCGCCATCAGGGTTGTTTTAGCCAAGCCTTCACAGCACCTTACCCGAGAGACCGAAGCTTCGCGATATCTCGGCTCGGTGGGGCCCCAAACATCCGGCTGTATTCACGGCTGAATTGTGACGGACTTTCATAGCCCACCTTGAATCCGGCTGTAGAAACATCCAGACCCTCTGAAATCATCAACCTGCGTGCATGCTGCAGGCGAAGTTGTTTTTGATACTGCAAAGGACTCATTGCGGTGACAGCCTTGAATCGGTGGTGAAGCGTCGAATTACTCAAATTGACATAGCTCGCTAGCTCATCAATGTGCAATGGCTGTGCATAATTGTTGTTCAGCCACTCAATGGCCCGAGTAACGCGATGGGTCTGGCTATCGGTAATGGCTATCTCATGTAAACGCTGACCCTGCTGGCCTTTGAGCAGTCGGTAGAAAATTTCTCTTAGTGCTAGCGGCGCCAACGCTGGGATATCCGATGGCACATCCAACAGACGTACCAATCGCAGCACTGCATCAAGCAACGAGCTGTCGATCTTATCCAGATATAGTCCTCGGTGGGGCTGTTGGCTCGGCACGCCGATAGGACTGACGTCTGCGACGAGCTGAGCGATTTCTGCTGGATCGATATCCAGGCGGATGCAGAAATAGGGCGTTTCTGAGGATGCCTCTGTCACTTGACCCGCTAGAGGCAGGGTTACCGAGACGACCAGATAGTTCAAAGGGTCGTAGACATAGCTTTCTTCCCACAACTGCACCTGTTTACGGCCCTGCACAACGATGCATAGCCCCGGCTTATGTACAGTGTGGATCACATCGGTGGGTGTATCACTGCGTATGAAATGCAGCGGAGCAATGCCCGTCTGAAACACACCGTAGGTGGGAGCATAACGATGCATGGTTGATGCTAGCTCGGCCCTCAGACGCGTCAGCTCTTCGTCCCTATCATCCACTGCCATTACCTCCCGTCAGGCTTGTTCTATTGCAGAGAATAAATGGGTCTGCAGCCTTTTGGGTAGATGCTAATGGACACCCTTCAAATGCGAGAGCCCGCCGGGCCGGGCTCTCGGTAGGGTGGTTTACGTTCGATGAGATAGATAAGCATGTTTGCCTTTTGCCCGCTGACATCGCATGACCTCTACCGCCGACCGCTTACGCAGGATCGTGCATGTTGACCGCAGGAATCGGATAACCCAGCCCAGCCAAGGCTTCTTACTCTTGCTTCACCACCTGCCTGTCGGCGGTGGCCCCCTCAAGCCAGAAACAGGAGTACGAAAATGCACGGCATCGAACAAAAAGTCATCGTGATCACCGGCGCCAGCAGTGGTATCGGCGAAGCGACAGCCCGCCTGCTTGCCAGCAAAGGCGCTCGCGTGGTCCTGGGCGCCCGCCGCACCGATCGCCTGGAAACGCTGGCCAGGGAGATTCGTTCAGCAGGCGGTGTCGCTGATGTCCTGGCGCTGGATGTTACCAACCTGGATGACATGCAGTCCTTTATCGACTTCGCTGTCGAACTGCACGGACGCGTCGACGTGCTGATCAACAATGCCGGCGTCATGCCGCTTTCGAAACTCGAAGCGCTCAAGGTAGATGAGTGGAATCGGATGATCGATGTGAACATTCGCGGCGTCCTGCACGGCATTGCCGCAACGCTGCCGCTCATGCAAGAACAGCGCGCCGGTCAGATCATCAATATTGCCTCGATTGGAGCCTACGCGGTGAGCCCGACCGCTGCGGTGTACTGCGCCACCAAATATGCCGTACGAGCCATTTCCGAGGGCTTGCGTCAGGAGGTGGGCGGTGACATCCGGGTCACCGTCATTGCCCCAGGCGTCACCGAGTCCGAACTGGCCGACAGCATTTCCGATGAGGGCGGGCGTGCCGAGATGCGCGAGTTCCGCAAGATCGCGATTCCAGCCTCGGCGATTGCCCGGGCGATCGCCTACGCCGTAGAACAGCCTGCGGATGTCGATGTCAGCGAACTGATCGTGCGTCCAACCGCAAGTCCATTCTGAATGTCCGGTCGACAGCGAGGAAATGCCATGGGTGAACCACTTGGAGATCAGGACAAATACGTTGGCATGTGGGTGACGGCTGACGGACGCATTCGCCATGAGCTCCTGCCTGGCGGCCGCTATGACGAAGCCCGCGGAGCACAACAAAGCGCGTACCAAGGTCGATACTGGCTAGAGGGTGATCACATCGAGTATGTGGATGACACCGGATTTACTGCCGACGGGGAGTTTCGAAGCAACGTGCTGTATCACGCAGGGATGATTCTCTATCCCGAGCGTTGAGGGGCCGGCCGGAATGGAGACATTCCGGCTTTTTTTTCGACATTTACCTTTCAGAGCACGCAGCCAGAGCGGATTTTTACATCCCCTACGGGGCCGTGAACGGCCTTCACTGTTGAAAGCCCAGGCTTGAACTTCAAGTCCACCCTGTGAGACCAATGCCCGAGATGGCTCGTGTGTGCCGGCGTACTGACTGAGGTGACGATTCCCATGGATGTCATAGAGCGGACTTCAGCCCACGGTTTGGAGGCTTACATTCGGGGTGAGCGGCTTGCCGCCTCGGACGTTCTGGCCGATAGGGATATGTTGGTGCAGATCTTTAACCGGGAGCGTAAGGAAGAGAGCTTTATCGTGCCCGCCGTAGCTGAGCCCTTGCTCGTGTGGATCATCTCCGGGAATGCTGCCGTTCAGGAGCGTGAGCTTGACGGCGACTGGCAATGTAGCCAGGTGTCCAAAGGTGATTTCTTCTTGACTACCTCGGCACAGCCTTACGAGATGCGCTGGAACGTAGTCGGTGCAGAACCATTTGAAGTCATGCATATCTACCTCGGCATCCCGCTTTTGGAAAAAGCCATCCATGAGGTGTTGGGCGGGTCTGTGGAAGCGGTTCGACTACGTGAGGTCTCAGGCGGGCGTGACGATGGGTTGTCCGTTCTACTGGAGCAAGTTCGCCTGGAGCTGACGGGGCACAGGGCTAGTCCTCTTTATCTGCAAGGTCTGGCCCAGTGCATCGCCATTCACCTTGCCCGCAGCTACCTGGACAGCTCAGCGGACGATATCGTGTGCCGCAACGCATTGCCTGCTTACAAGCTGCGCCGCGTGCTGTCGGCGATGGAGGCGAATCTGGCTGAGGAATTCAATCTCGGGCACTTGGCCGAAATAGCTGGGATGAGCGAGTACCACTTCAGCCGGCTGTTCAAAAAAGCCGCTGGTTATTCCCCGTCGCAGTTCTTTATCAGACTGAGGATGGCACGCGCCCGGCAGCTCCTGGTCGAAACGGATCGGAGCGTGATCGATATAGGCTTGGAGATCGGATACAGCAGCCCAAGCCATTTTTCGCAGGTGTTCAAACGTGAGGTTGGCGTCACGCCCACTCAATACCGTAAATAGTGAGTGGGCTACGCCAGTCAGAGGTTCTGGGGACGAAATTGCTGGCGAAAATCCAAGGTTTCCCCAGCCACCATGAATTGACCGCCTCCCCTGTAGTGCAGCGTTCTGGGCTGCTCCACGGAGCGATCTACGTGCGCTTTGACGACTTCCCAGATGAACAAGCCGTAATCGCCAATCAGCTTCGAGTCGTACAGCTGGCATTCGAAGCTGGCATAACATTCGCCTATCAACGGCGCTGCAACCCGCGTCGCTGCTGTCGCGGTAAGACCGAACTGACCAAACTTGTCCACGTCACCGCCCGTACTGTTGCCCACCGCGACTACCTGATCAACCAGCTCCAGAGTGGGTACGTTGATCACGCATTGCTGGCTGTTGCGAATCAGTTCATAGCTATGGTTCCCCGACCAGATGTAGCAGCCAAAAAGGGCTGGATCGAATTGCATCATCATGTGCCAGCCCATGGTCATGATGTTGCTTTCGCCGTTCCAGGCTGAGGTCACGAGCACTATGGGCCCGGTTTCAAGATGCTGGCGAACGTCGATGAGAGGGAAGTCGGATTTTCGAAGTGCGGTCATGACGGCTCCGTTGAACAGGTCTGGTAGCAAGAAAACGCGTTGTGCTGCCAATGCAGCACAACGCGGACAAGGCGAAGGATTAACCTACCGGGACGCTCATGCCGCCATCGGCCATGACCACCGAACCGACAATAAAGCTGGCGCGCTCGGAAGCCAGGAAAGAGACTATCTCGGCGATCTCTTCCGGTGCTGCAGCTCGACCGATCGGCGCGGACTTGCCATGCTCTTGCAGGAACCCTCGACCGTCTTCCATGAAGTGGTTCAACAGGTTGGTAACCACATCCCCCACGCCAATGGCATTGACCCGGATGCCGTGCTCAATCGCTTCGAGCGCCTGGGTACGAGTCAACTGTGCCAAGGCGCCTTTGGACGCGGTATAGGCCGCGATACCGGGAAATGCGAAGTAGGACGCGTAGGAGGCGATGTTCACGATCGCGCCGCTCTTGTTCTTCATCATCTCCTTCATCGCCTCTCGGGAGTGAAGAAACGCCCCCGTCACGTTGGTTTGCATCTGCCATTCCCAATCTTCACGGGTCATTTCGACGAGCGGCTTGTACAGGATGCGACCGGCGTTATTGACCAGGACGTCCAGCTTGCCAAACTTCTCTACCGCCAACGCCACCGCTTGCTCGGCAGAACCGTCAACGGTGATATCGGCGACGAAAGGAACCAAGCCGGGACGCTCAAGCGCGTTGACTTTCGGGTCGATATCCTCGGCAATGACTTTCGCTCCACGGCTGTGAAGGAGCTCGGCGATGGCCTTGCCGATGCCGCTAGCCGCGCCGGTTACCAGCACCACTTTGCCTGCCACTTCGTTTGGGGTTGGGATGAAGTCACTCATTTTGATGTCTCCAAGTCAGGAATTGGTTGTCGCTTTCGACGGTGCCAATTTCTCTCTTTTTGACATGCGACTCTTTGGTGACCTTGCTTTGCCTGTCGGAGTTTTGCTTCTTTCGTGCAATCGGCAGCGCGGTAGCCTGTCGCAACACCCGAAATGCCATTTCGCTATTGCTAAAGAAGGGTGCGCTAACGCACTGACGGCTGCCCCAATTGCTGACAAAGTACCTACTCCGACCGCTACGAGTACGGTGTGTACCGGTTCCACCATCCAGCGGCCGTTCATTCTCGTTACCGTTGGCGCGTGCCCCATGAACGAAGATCAAGTGAAAGGCAAAGTCAAACAGGTTTCCGGCCAAATCAAGGAAAGCACTGGGAAGCTGCTCGGAAACAGATCGCTGGAGAACAAGGGCAAGATGCAAAAGGTGATCGGAGAGTTCCAGGAATGTACTGGTGACATCAAGGAGGAAATCAAGAAGGGAGGCTAGCCATGACTTTATGGCAGGAGCAGGCCAGCAGGTATGCGATGAGGTAACGAGCAGGTTCCGACCCGCGCCCCATGATCCCTGTGGGGCGGAGGTCGTCAAACACCCTATAGCGCGCTTGGTGAGGCACAACAGTGCCACATCCGAGCGACCAGGAAATCAGCCCATGATCACTCACTTCAAAGTCGACGGCCACTTGGCCTGCGGCCGCCATGGCACCAACCTCCTTTGCACTGACCAGCCCGGCCGCGTGAAGTGCCGCAACTGCAGAGTCACCGAGGTATTCCAGAGTGCCCGTAAGGACATGCGAAACGCTGCGCGCAGAGCCGCCCGGAAGTTGCTGAAACCCCATGAGAAGCTTGGCTGGCGTGCTTTTTGGTTGGAAAGACTTGCTAAAATGCCCGGCCTGCAGCGCCTCCCAAGAGGCTTCAGTGGCCAGCCGTACATCTAGTCCATGAGTACAGCGCAGCCAGGCCTGGCTACGCTGTACTGGCTTACCTTGCTTTTCACGTCGGCTCAGTTCGAAATCCCCGGATCCATGATCTTGCTCGCAAGCCATGACGAAGCGTCACACTGCTCAGCGCTTGATTCTGGATATCTTGGTTCCCTCGATGCTGACTCCGGCCATAAGCCCCTGCTGGTCGAAGATGAAGGCATAGGCGTCACCCCGCCGAGACGAGCGAGAAGAAGGCAAGCATGATTTCCCGCGGACAGGGTTTGCCGACGGCGGCCTCGCTGTTGTCACGGAAGGAATAACGTTCAGCAGCCGATTCACGTCGCTGTGCCAGAGGAATACGCGCCGCCGCGTCGGTGCCCGGGCGCACAGACGCAGGCCCACCGCCGGCTGTCAAATGGCAGGGGGCTCGGGCGACAGGTAGGGCAGCAGCCGTTCAGTTTCTTTCTTCACCACGGCATAGCATTCGCAACTGAGCCGCTCCAGGTGTGCTCTGTCCAGCACCCTGATGTTTCCCCGGCTGTACTCGATCACACCTAGACGCTGCAATTTGCCCGCAGCATCGGTCACCCCTTCACGGCGTACGCCTAGCATGTTGGCGATGAGTTCCTGGGTCATGCACAGGCGGTCTCCCGGCAGGCGATCTAGCGACAGCAGCAGCCAGCGGCACAGTTGCTGGTCGATGGAATGATGGCGGTTGCACACCGCTGTTTGAGCCATCTGGGTAATCAGTGCCTGGGTGTAGCGCAGCATAAGCATCATAAGTTCGCCATGGCGATTGAACTCGTCCTTGAGTCGCTGCCCCGGCAGGCGATAGGCATGCCCTGCGCTTTGCACGATCGCTCGGCTGGGCGTGCTTTCACCGCCCATGAACACCGCAATCCCGACCAGTCCTTCATTGCCCACTACCGAGATTTCGGCCGAGGCGCCGTTCTCCATGACATAAAGTAAAGAGACAATTGAGTCGGTAGGAAAGTAGACATGGCGCATTGCGTCGCCAGACTCGTAGAGTGCCTTGCCCAGTGGCAGGCTCACCCGTTCCAAGTGAGGCTCCAGCCGGCTGAACGTCTGCACTGATAATGCAGCCAGCAGATGATTCTGTTGTGGGGGGGGCGAGGGTTGCATGTTCGGGACCGTCGAGGGCAGGTTTTGTCAAAACAAGATTAGCCCAGCAGGACTGCAGTTTCTCACCCAGGTCCGCGCGCTGTCGAACGGTTCAGTTCGTAGGCAAGAGGCAGCTTTGGCACTGGGCGATTACCTGATGCAGCTTTCCATCATCCTTCAGTTGCAGTGTGGCATGGGCAAGCAACTGGCCATCCAGGCGGAGGGTCCGTTCGGCGCTGGCGCTGTTGCGCACTTCAATGCGGTAGTAGGTATTTCCATAACGGTAGTGCAGTACACAACCTGGCCAGCCTGCCGGTAACAGCGGGCGTAGCCGCAGGGTGTCACCGCTACGTTGCAGGCCCAGCAGGCTTTCGGTTATTAGGCGATACATCCAGCCCGCGGAGCCCGTGTACCAGCTCCAGCCTCCCCGCCCTGCGTGGGGGGTTATGGCGTAGACGTCGGCGGCCATGACATAGGGTTCTACTTTGTAGGTATCGATCAGTGCGCTACAACCCTGGCGTATTGGGTTAATCAAGCGCAATAGCTCCCAGGCCCTGTCTGCGTCTCCTAGGTGGGCATATGCCATGCTCGCCCAGATCGCCGCATGGGTGTATTGTCCGCCATTCTCACGCACGCCAGGCAGGTAGCCCTTGATGTAGCCAGGGTCCAGATCGCCCTGGTCGAAGGGAGGATCGAGCAGTTTCACGATACCGATATCGCGTCTTACCAGGTGGTGATCCAGCGCCCCCATGGCGGCGCGTGCGCGCTCGGCCGACGCGACCCCGGACAGCACCGCCCAACTTTGTGCGAGCGAGTCTATGCGGCACTCCTGATTGCTTGCCGATCCCAGTGCCTGGCCATCGTCGAACCATGCGCGGCGGTACCAACCGCCATCCCAAGCGTGCTGCTCAAGGTTTTCGGCAAGGACGGCGGCTTGCCTGGTGCAGTGCACTGCGAAGCCAGTGTCACCATGGCGTAGAGCGAGGTCGCCGAACGCCCGCAACACCTCATGACCGAAGAAGCCCAACCATACACTTTCCCCCCGACCTTGTTCGCCGATGCGGTTCATACCGTCATTCCAGTCGCCGCTGCCTATCAACGGCAGGCCATGGACTCCACACTGTAGGGCGTGCCCGAGGGCACGCTGGCAATGCTGGTACAGGCTCTCGACCAGGTGCGAGTGGGCTGGCAGGTCGTAATAGGATTCTTCGCCGACATTGAGTTCACGCCCTTCCAGGTAGCCGACCGGCTCGTCCAGTACCGCTTGGTCTCCCGTGATCTCCACGTAGCGGCTGGTCGCCAGCGGCAGCCAGAGCAGGTCGTCCGAGCAGCGGGTACGGACACCGCGCTGCATGGGTGGGTGCCACCAGTGCTGGACATCGCCTTCGACATACTGATGCGCGGCACACGCAAGGAGGTGCTCGCGCGCCGCCGCCGGGGCAGCGTGCAGCATTGCCATACTGTCCTGTAACTGGTCGCGAAAACCGATGGCACCACCGGACTGGTAGAAGCCGCTGCGCGCCCAGAAACGGCAGGCAATTACCTGGTACATCAACCAGCCGTTGGCCAAGACATCCAACGAGGGTTCGGGGGTTTCGATCCGCAGGGCGCCCAGGGTCTGGCGCCAGTAGATCTGAACCTTTTCGAACGCTTCCATGGCTGCCCGTAGGCCGCGGTATTGCTGCACACACCGGGTAGCGGTCTTGGCATCCTGCTCGGCCCCCAGGCGGAACACCACCTCACGGCTTTCGCCGGCCTCCAGCAGCACGCTGACCCGCAGCGCCGCGCAGGGATCCAACCCTCCGCCCGTGCGCCCCGACAACCGCGCCTGGCGCATGCCGGCCGGCGCTTGAGAATCGCCGTTGCGGCCGAGGAACTCGCTGCGATCGCAGGTGATGCTATCAAAAGGCAGGTCGCAGTCGAGAAACGCCACATGTCCGCAAAACTCTACGGCATAGGTATTACGGGCGAACAAGGCACCGCTGACCGGGTCGGTCTCGCTGACCACATGCATAGCAGACTTGCTGCGCAGGTCGCCAAGAACCCACTCGGCGAAGCAGGTCACAGATAACCGTCGTACTCGCCTAGAGTGGTTGTGCAATTTGAGTCGGCTGAACTTGACCGGGGCATCCAGCGCTACATGCACCCAAAGCTCACTGCGCAGGTCATCCTCGGTATACTCGAACACGCTGTAGCCAAAGCCATGCCGGGTGCAATAACGGCCAGGGCCAGGACAGGGCTGCGGAGTCGGCGACCAGTAGTGCCCGCTGTCCTCGTCACGCAGGTACAAGGTTTCGCCGCTGGGGTCGGTGACGGGGTCATTGTGCCAGGGCGTCAACCGATACTCGTGTGCGTTCTCGTACCAGGTGTAGGCGCTGCCAGCCTCCGAGACCACGCTGCCGAACCGTGGGTTGGCCAGGATATTGACCCACGGTGCCGGTGGCGGCTTGTCGGGGATCAGAGGGATGACGTACTCGCGACCATCGGCACTGAACCCCCCGTAGGAGTTGGCAAGCATCAGCGCGAGCTGGCCCGTTGGCAGGTGGTTGGCGGGCTCGGGTCGGGTGTAGGCCGGGTTCGGCTGGAAGGCGGGTGGTACAGGAGGCTGACGGCGCCGATGCAGTTGCTCGGCCAGCGTGCCATGGCTGTCGTTGAGCACCAGCCGCGCTACCGAAAGCGTCAGGATCCTGTCCTCTTCGGACAACTGTTGTGCAGGGCGTACGAATATCCCACCGGGGCGATCGAGCAGGGCTGCCTCGCTGCCGGAGGCGACAATACCCATGATCAGCTCCTGCAACTGCTGACGGTAGCCGGCCTGGTCTTCGTTCCAGATCACCAGGTCGAGTGTCAGGCCCTTCTGACGCCAGTAGGCATGGGCAAGCACCATCTGCTTGACCAATTGAAGGTTGGCGAGGTCGCCAATCTGTACCAGCACGATTGGTAGATCCCCCGACAGTCCCTGGCTCCACAGGCCGGACTGGTTGCGCCCGTTGCTGGCCAGCAGGGCCCCGCTAGCGCGTAGGCCGGCATTGGGGTAGATCACCGATGCGGCCATTTGCTCGAACAGTCGCGCATCGGCCACCGAACCATTGAGTTGGCGCAACAGGACCTGGCTATGCGGCCAGGCGAGGTCGAAGGCCCGGTCGGCCAGGTGGCGGTCGCGGTACTTGGCGACTTGCTGAAGGCAGGCGTCGCGGCTGTCGGCGACGCCAGTGACCAGGTCGACTGTTACTGTCTGGCCTGGCGTCAGGGTTATGCGGCAGCGGATCGCCACGATCGGATCGAGCACCGCCCCCGCACTGCCGGATAACGTCTCAGTGTCATAGTCCAGTGCTGCCGGTGCCACGAGGGTACGGCCGCGGCCTATGAAGCGGGCCCGATCTGTCTCATAGGATACGGCATCGATATCGGCGCCATGCACGGCCAGAACATGACACATCCACGGCACGGCGTCCTGCAGCGAGCGGGGCCGCCGGGTGCAGAGGATGGCCTGCAACGGCTGAATCAGTTCGGTCTGGATGAACAACTTGCTGAAGGCCGGGTGCAACGCATCGCTCAGTGCCGGCGCCAGCACCACTTCGGCATAACTGGTCAGTTCCAGGATGCGGCGCTCGTCGCCATGGTTGGTCAGGTGCAGGCGACGTAATTCGATGTCGTCTTCGGGGGAGACGGCAATTTCAGTATGGCAGTCGAAGTTTCGTTCGCGAATGCGGAATTCCGCCCGGCCGTCGCTGAAAATTGCCTCCTGGTTTCTGGTTCGGTGGTGGGTCGGCTGGTAGGTGTTGGACCAGTACGCGCCGCTGGCGACGTCGCGCAGATAGCAGAAGTTTCCTAAGTCGTCGTGGCTGGCGTCCTCGCGCCAACGGGTGACCGCCAGGTCGTTACGCCGACTGTAGCCACTACCCACGTGATTGACCATTACGTGGTAGTGGCCATTGGAGAGCAGTTGGACGGCGGGGTGTTGCCGGTTCGGTTCGCTGAATAGGCGCAGTCGTGTTTCGGCGGTGCAGTCTGCGGCCACCACGGCCGATGCCTGAAGTGAATGAAGGTACGGGGCTGCCGTTTTCGGGACTCGCTCTTGCAACAGCAGCATGCTGGCCTGGAACTGTGGGTCCGAGGCGAAGCGCCGTTGCATGGGCTTGCCAAGTAGTAGGGAGGTCAGGGCGAGAAAGCTCATGCCTTGGTGATGGGCCATGAACGAGCGGATCACCACAGAGTCCTGCCCGGGGGGTAGCCGTGTCTCGCTGTAGTCCACCGCCTCGTACAGCCCGAAACGTCCGGCAAGTCCGAGCCTGCCAAGGCGCTGCAGGTTATGGCAGGCGGCAGTGGGCGCCACCATCAAGGCGAGCGCGCTGGCGTAAGGGGCAACCACGTGCTCTTCGCCCAGACCGCGCTTCAGGCCAAGGCCGGGAACACCGAATGCACGGTATTGGTAGTTGAAGTGAGCATCCAGCGCATTGTAGGCCGACTCTGAAACCCCCCAAGGAATGCCCAACAGGTTGCCATGTTTGATTTGCCGGTCGACGGCGGCCTGGCAGGTTTGGTCGAGCAAGGTCCCCTCATAGCTGGGCATCACCAGCAGAGGCATCAGATACTCGAACATCGAACCGGACCAGGACAGCAGAACCGGTACGCCAGCATTGCTGGTGAGTAGTCGGCCAAGGGCGAACCAACTGTCCTGGGGTACCTGTCCCTGGGCGATGATCACGAAATTGGTCAGGCGCATCTCCGACGCCAGCAGGTCGTAGAATGCTGAATCCAGTCGATGCTCATCGGCGTTGTAGCCGATGGCGAAAAGATCCCGGTGGGTGTCGTAGAGAAAGGTGAAGTCCATGGTGGCCAAGGTTGTAATGCGCCTTGCCAAGGCTTGCGCTTGAGCGATGCGCTGGCGGGCCAGCGCTCGAACGTTGGTCACTGCCAGCTGTTCGGAGAGCGGCCATTGGCCCGGATCGAGCTCTGCCAATTGTCGCCAACTCAACGGTGTCTGGGGCGCTAGGTTGTTGCCAGGGGGTAATTGGAAACCCTGCAACTCCGTGCACAGGTCGAGGCACTGCGTATGCAGGGCCTGCAACCAGAACACACAGTCATCGGTTTCCTCGGCCCCAGGTGATGGGGGAATCAAACCTGGCAGTTGCTCGGCCAGCAGCGACATCTGGGTGACTGGCAGGTTGCCTGATCGCTCATGGGCTTGCTGCACCTGTTCACGCAAAGCTTCTATCTCCCTTGCGTCACGGCCTGAGCGGCTGAAGGCGTCGAGCAGGGTGTCGAAGGTGTCGAGCAGCCCCAGGGTCAGGCGCTGGTCCAGCATGGGGGTATCTGCCATTTCCAGAAGCCCGGGTCTCAGCGTCAGGAGCAGAGCGGCCAGGTTGCCGCTGTCCACCGCCGAAACATACTGTGGTGACAGTGGTTTGAGGGTCTGGGTGTCGTACCAGTTGTAGAAATGCCCCCTGTAGCGCTCCAGGCGGCTCATGCTGTCGAGTATATGCGCCAGGCGTTCGAACAGGCGGCCGGCACTCAGATAACCGAAGTCATGGGCCGCCAGGTGTGAGAGCAGGGCCATGCCCATGTTGGTCGGCGACGTGCGGTGAGCGATGCTGGCGAAGGGCGGCTCCTGGAGGTTATCGGGCGGCAACCAGTTATCCTCAGGGCCGACATGACGGTCGAAGAACGCCCAGTTGCTGCGGGCCAGCCGATGCAGAAAGCGCAGATCCTCAGCCAACGGTGTGAACGTGACCTGACCACGCGGACGGCTGAGCCACCAGGCCAGTGCCGGCCCGAGCAGCCAGAGGGCGAGGATGGGTGATGCAAGCAGCAACACCCTAGGCTGCATCGACAACACGCTGGCCAGCACCAGTACCAGGGCTGGTTGCATCCATTGCTCGCGATAAACCGCCTGGAGCGTATCGGCGCTTGTGCGCTCCTCCTCCCGCGAGGGGTTCCATTGAAGCAGTCGATGTTTGCTGACGACCAACCGCCAAAGGGTGCGCAGGATGGCATCCAGGCTGTAGTTGGTCTCGAACGGTAACCAGGCCAGTGACAGACCGGCACGAACGAAGAAGGTGCCCGAGGTGCGCAGGGCCGCAAGCAAGTGTTCGGAAAATGGTACATCGGTAGTTTTGCGCAACACCTCGAGCAATGAATCCAACAGTGGGCGAGTCAGCAGCAACCCCAGCAGTGCAAGCGTCCAGGGCAATGCCGAGGCGCTGGCCAGCCAGCCCCACAGCAGCACCGTTAACAGGGCTGCCGGCTCCAGGCTGCGGCGCAGATTGTCGAGGATTTTCCAGCGCGACAGTGCGCTTAGCGGACTTTGCGCGAGACCGTGGGTGCCTGTGCGCAGCCACGGTACAAGCCACGGCAGCAGTTGCCAGTCCCCCCGTATCCAGCGGTGGCGGCGCTTGATATCGACGCTGTAGCGCGCCGGATATGCTTCGAATAACTGCACGTCGCTGAGCAGGCCGGAGTGGGCATAGCAGCCTTCGATCAGGTCATGGCTGAGCACGCGATTGTCGGCAAAGCGGCCATCCAGTGCCTGTTCGAAGGCATCCACCGCGTAGATGCCTTTGCCGATGAAGGAACCGCTCAAGAACAGGTCTTGGTAGACGTCAGAAACGGCCTGGGTATAGGGATCGACACCGGCCTCGCTGCCGAACAGCCGAGCGTAGGTCGAGCGCGACACACTGGGTAGGCTGATACCTACCCGCGGTTGCAGGATCGCGTACCCAGAGCGCACGCGACCGGTCTGTGCGTCGAAGCGTGCGCGGTTCAATGGATGCTGCATGGCCCCGACGAGCTTCTGGGCTACACCGCGCGGCAACTGGGTGTCAGTGTCCAAGGTGATGACATAGCGCACGCGCTCGAGCTTTTGCAGATCGCCGACGATGCGCATGAAGCACCCGTCCCCGTGGCCACGCAGGAGGGCATTGAGTTCGGCAAGTTTGCCGCGCTTGCGCTCACGCCCCATCCAGCACTGTTCGGTTCCGTTCCACGCGCGTGGCCGATGCAACAGAAAGAAGCGTTCGCAGCCTGGGCTTGGGTATTTGTGGTTCAGCGCCCGGATACCTTCGCTGGCCAGGTCGAGGAGGGCCATGTCTTCAGGGCATGTCTGTTCAGGGGCATCCATGAAATCGCTCAACAGCGCGAAATGCAGGTGCTCATCACGGTTTGCCAGAAAGCGCACTTCCAGCCCCTCGACCAGTTCTTCTGCATCGCTGGCAGTGGCTAGCATGGTGGGCACCACGACCAATGTCCTGGCGTCAGCAGGAATCCCGGACGAGTAGTCCAGCCGTGGCAGGAAGGAAGGTTTCACGGTCAGGGTCACCAGCCAGTTAACAAGGCCAATGGCCAGGCGGCTGGTCGTCAGCACTATCGGTAGGGCCATGACCGTGAGTACCCATGTGGGCCAGCCCTCAACGTCAATGGACCGTATGAAGCCCCAGGCCAACAGGCACGACAGCAGAATCACAGGCACCAGGTAGAATACCAGCGGCGCTCGGTGCAACAGGCGTTGCCACCGCTCGGCAAGTGGAATATGGGCCGCGAGCCGTCGCTCCAGCGATGGCAGGCCGCCCCCTGCCAGGTAGAAACCAACATGCTCGGCCTGGTCTCCAGGCCGGGGGGCTGCGGCCTGAGCGAGCTCGATAGCCGCCTGCGCCACTTCTTTCTCATTGAATGCGCTATGGCGTGCCACCTGTTCGACCACATGCCGATAGTGATCACGGCTGGCAAAGTCCATCGCTGGGTATACCGAGGCCGGGTCCTGACGCAGGATCTGTTCGACATGACTCAGGTTTTCGACGAACAGCTTCCAATCGATGGTCGACAACAGCCGCAAGCTTCCAATGCTGTTGCTGATGGACACTTGGTCGATGGCCTGCTGCTGGGCATCGAGTTGCACATTGCGTTCGATGCTGAGTGCTGACTCGCTGAGCATCTGTTCGACCCAGGCAAGCGGTTGCGTCAGTAGAGTGCTGTGGCCTTGAAGACGCCTTGCCAGTTCGGCAACAAAGGCGGGGGTCATCGGTGGTTCCGAGCGGGCCATGTCCGCCACCACCAGCACTACGCTCTTGGCGTCGCGCTCGGCGGTTTCCCCGAGCTGGTCGGCCCAGGCATTGGCCAGATCGCGGTCAGCCCAGTTGGCCATGACCCGTGCTGCCACCCGGCGCAGATTTTCGATCAGCGCCAGCCGTAACATAATCGGGATTGCCCAGAGTTCTCCAAGGGTCAGTGTCCCGACCTGCTGATAGGCCTCGACAAAAAGGCTGAGACTCTCGGCGTCGACCCGGCCATCGCCGTGGGAGATGGTTTCCAGCGCGATGTCGTAGACCCGTGGCAGGCCGGCCGAGGGGCCGTTGTCCAGCCGCGGCAGTTGCAGGCTGTAGTCTGTCGGCAGATGACGTTTGGCGATGCGGATATGGGTCTCGACCAGGTAGAAGTTGTCGAGCAACCATTGCGCCGCTGGCAGCGCTGGGCGCGAGCTGGGCAGAGCGCCAGCAAGGGAGGTACAACAGGTGGAGAGCATCCGCTCGTTGTCAGCCAGACGGTCGAGCAGCGAATCATCTGCGGGCAGTTGGCTCAAACGATGCTGGCTAGCAAGCCAGGTGCCGTGTTCCGCCATTTGCTTGGCGCTATACAGCTCAGACCGGAGCAGGCTCTCGTAGGTGAACGAATGGCGGGGCGATCGCCAGGGTCGCGCATGGCCAGGCAGGCGTTTAACGAAGGCGAGCGCGCGAAGCCAAGGATTGTCCATGGTGTCCTGGAGTACCGAGATCTGGCCGGTCAGCACTCAGTTTGAGGGGAGGCGCAAAGGAGGTCTGTTCGGTAGCGAACAGACCTGTCATGGCATCGCGCTCATCCTGCTCCTATGCACCGCTCCAAAACCTGGAAGGGTGCTATCACCCCTCCCTATCCGGCAGGGGCGTGGTGTTTGATCGCAGGAGCTTGAGTATTGAACACTCTTTGGAACCCTACCGCTATATCGACCTGCAGAAAGAGCCCTGACCTTGCTTCGCAAATATATTCGGACGAATCCGATCATGGCGTGCTGTTGACGGCAGAAAGCGGGCGCATCGAGAGCGCCAACCCTACGTTTTGTCGGTGGATCGGTTACACATTCGAAGAACTCCACGGTATGCGAATTCAGCAACTGTTGAGTGTGGAGGCCAGGACCTTTCATCAGATGTACTGGCAACCCTTGATGGCGCTCCAGGGGGCGGTGGCGAATGTCAAGTTCGATCTCGTGCACCATGCGGGCTTCATACTGCCGATGATATCGAGTGCCATTACCTGCACGCATTCAAAGGCCATCGTTCATGAGCTGACCTTGTTCAACACCGAGGAGCAAAGGTACATACGTGAGCTGCTCACTGCCCGGCTGCTGGCTTATCCAGTCTGGGCGAGGTGTTCCCATTCACCCTACAGTCTCGGATCTACCGAGCGCCGTGGAAGGATGCCTGGAGGAATTACGTCTGGTATTTCCCCGTCATCAATTAACATACAATCACGTTGGCCAGCGTCTCGCCCTGTTCGATAAGGACCGCCTTTTCCAAGTCATTGGAAACCTTGTCGCCAACGCCATTGCGTATGGCGACCCACAGTCACCGGTGAGTGTGAAATCTTGTAACCAAGATAAGATCGTCGTCATCACCGTCCACAATATGGGCGCTCCAATTCCCGCTGAACTTTTAGAGCGTTTATTCGAGCCTCTGGTACGTGGGCAGAAACAGCCTGTTGAAATGCGTCATGCAGGGCTTGGGTTATTCATAGTCAGCCAAATAGCAAAGGCCCACGCGGGAGGCGTATCAGTCATTTCGACACAACAGGATGGCACCACTTTCAGTGTGACATTTTCTCAAATCTATGCAGGCACGAACCCAGATCACCCTCTATCAAACACCTTTGCTTGCGCTTTGGACTTTCTGAAGGCGCAAGCGCGACCGACCAGCTAGGCCTATCGACGCTCAGCTACCTTCTCGAAGGCCAGATGATTCACCGCGACAGTGAGGGGCATACGGAGAAGCATAAGCGACGCAAGCTGCCATCGAAACCGCAGATGCAAAAGCTTCGCAAGGTGTTCCGCTCGGCGTGGTGGGTTCGATCTCACATGCCCAGAACCTCGCCCTAGCCTGTGCTACAGATGCCCAGTACTACGCAGGTGTTGGCGTAGATGCCGAGCCATAGCCTTGTATCCGGAGTTATGGGGGATGGCCGAGCAGATCGTGACGAGCCACGAACGGGCATGCCTGGAGGGCGTGTTAATCACAATTTGCATGGCTATTTGCAATTAACGAGCGTAATGATGCGGCTCACCCCTTACTGGGGCTGGAGAAAAACCCTTGAATACCGAACCGACCAATCAAGAAGTCGCTGCAGCAGTTGGAATTGGCGAGGCTCAAGTTGAGCGGTACCGAAGGGAAACGGTTCGACTTAACGAGGGCGCCTGGCTTGTTCACTTTTCCTATGAAATGCCCAGGGAGCTTCGTTATGGCTTTACCGGCAGCTTCACAGCGCTGATAACGGATACACGTCAGCGTAACGACGCTAACCCTCGTGGCTAGATGCTTTACCCAGCGTGTGTCGCACGCTTTCTTCATCCTGAATGAGGACGATGAGTGAAATCTCTCTATCGAGCAGCTGACGCGCACCCAATCAAAACTCAGGAGCGCTGGAGGAGAGACATCCTGCGCGCTCTGGAGCTTGAGGTAGAGGCCGCGTTGCTGGAAGCGCAGCACATTCTCGACCATGAAGGCCATTGGGTCGCAAATGTCGGTTGACTGCGACTGAACCAATAAGCCAATGTGCGTTCATCCTGTCATTCCTGCGCATGTTGAGGCGTGATAAACAAAACCCGGCCACCGAGCCGGTTTTTTTGCCCGAAGAGGGGCTCAAGCGTCCCAACGCTGCGCCAGTCTTATTAATTGTCCCGGTGGTCTGGTATTTCACCCTGTGGCAAACTTAGGGCGCATACTCGATTTAGCTCAGATTTTCTGAGTTATTGAGAGGTACTTATGTCTAGTGACACTACCAAGCCAGATGGATCTCCGGGGCTTGAATGGGAAGTTGAATCAGGTACAGAAAAGCGTGAGGGGTTGGATAAAGCTAGCCCAGAGGATAGGGACGATTATATCGATCCCGACGCTACGCCTGAACAAAATCCTGAGCCCCCTGAACGTCAAAAAGCTTCAAATAAGGAAACGTTCAGTAATCAGCAGGCTGGTTGGACTTATCCTGGGCGTCGTTGGTAGAGGCGCCCAACCAAAGACCGCTCTTCCGCCCCATACGCGCATTGAAGCTGATGATCCTCTGGGCTAGACCCCAGATGATGACGAGCCAGGCCTTGATAAAGGTCCGGAGAGTGACCGGAGGCAGAGGCGTACACATGATGGATCATTCGCTGAGTAATTCATTTATTTGAGCTCGGATACCGGGCTCATCAGAGGTTTATATGACAGATAAAACATCGCACCAAGGTGAAAGAAGTTCTGGCGAAAATACACCTCCCCAAGGCCCAAGGACGGAGGGTAGTAAGGGTGCCAACACCGAGCGGGCTTCAAAGGCAGAGCTCTATAGTCGGCACGACAAGGTTGCTGAGAAAGATGTCAAAAATGATCCGCGAAAGTCGTGAAGTAGAACATTTGAGCTGATTGAAGCGCCCAATGAATTGGGGAAGCGCTCATAAATCACTGGCTAGCCGCCTTCGGGCGGCTTTTCTGTTCAGGTCACTCAAAGCTGGCGACAAAGGGGGCTGTTCAGCGTGCTCCGAAAGGAGTACAAATGTGCTCCATGGACAATCTAACCCCCAAACGCCGCGCCATTTTCGAATTCATTCGTGAGCGCATTGCCGACCATGGCCAGCCGCCAAGCCTGGCCGATATCGCCACGCGCTTCGGTTTTGCCTCGCGCAGCGTTGCGCGCAAGCACATCACTGCCCTGTGCCAGGCCGGCTATATCGATGTCACGCCGAACCAGGCGCGGGGCATCCGCCTGGCTGAACCGTTGCGCCGGCCCGAAATCCTCGAAGTACCGGTGCTGGGCCAGGTGGCAGCAGGTGCTCCCATCGGCCCGGACCTGGGCATTCACGAACAATTGCTGCTCGACCCCAGCCTGTTCCGCCGTACACCGGATTACCTGCTGAAGGTGCGTGGCGACTCGATGATCGACGACGGCATTTTCGACGGTGATCTGGTCGGCATTCTTCAGCAGGCCGACGCCCGCGATGGCCAGATCGTGGTTGCACGCCTGGACGGTGAAGTCACCATCAAGCGCCTGCAACGCAAAGGTAGCCATTACCGGCTGTTGCCCCGCAATCCGGCCTACGCGCCCATCGATGTTAAGCCTGAACAGGAGTTCTTCATCGAAGGCGTGTTCTGCGGCCTGCTGAGGCGTGACTGATGGGCGCGGTGGTCGACCTCGACAGGCTGCTCGACCAACGCCGGGTATGGCGCGGGCGGCAGGCCCAGGCGCGGCCACTCGGGTTGCAGCCCACCGGCCATGCGGCCCTCGACGAGCGCTTGCCGGAAGGTGGCTGGCCAGCGGCCGCACTTAGCGAGCTGTTGCTGGCCAGCCCCGGTTGTGGCGAATTGCAGTTGCTGTGGCCAACCCTGGCCCGGCTAAGCGCTGACGCCAGCCGCGTGGTGCTGGTGGCACCGCCGTTCATTCCGTATGCACCGGCCTGGCAGGCGGCGGGGGTGGACCTGCGCTGGCTGGTACAGGTGGATGCCGAGCCCGCCGATGCCCTGTGGGCCGCCGAACAGTGCCTGCGCTCGGGCAGTTGTGCGGCGGTGCTATGCTGGCCTGAACGTGCCGATGACCGCGCCCTGAGGCGCTTGCAGGTGGCTGCTGAAACCGGTCAGGCACTGGCATTCGCCTGCAGGCCGCAGCAGGCGGCGCACAACCCTTCACCTGCAGCATTGCGCATTGCCGTTGACACGCGCCCGGCGCAATGGCGTGTGCTGAAGAGCCGTGGCGGCATGCCGCCAGCGCTGCCCATCGCCTGCCCGGGCCGGGGCTGATGCACCATGCTCTGGGCCTGCATCCTGCTGCCGCAGCTGGCGCTGGACACCGTCCTGCGTGAGCGTGACGACCCTGATACGCCGCTGGTGCTTGTTGGCGGGCCTACCCAGCGGCGTGTGGTGCAGGCCGTCAATCCGGCTGCCGCGGCACTTGGCTTGCGGGCCGGGCAAACCCTGACCGCAGCGCGTGCCCTGGCGGATGGCTTCATCTGTGTCGAAAGCGACCCCAAGCGCATCGAGCAGGTGCAGCAGTTGCTGGCGGCCTGGGCCTACCGTTTCAGCGCCCAGGTCAGCGTGCATTACCCTCGGGCGCTGTTGTTGGAAGTAGGCTCCAGCCTGCAACTGTTCGGCCCGTGGCCCTTGTTCGAGGCGCGTCTGCGCCAGGAACTGGCAAACCTGGGCTTGCGCCAACGCATTGTCCTGGCCAGCAACCCGGTGGCGGCGCGTATGCTCGCCAATGGCCACGACGGTTTGGCGGTGAGTGATGCCCAAGCAACTCGCGCAGCGTTGCTGGCCATGCCCATCACGCGAGTCGGCTTGCCGGCAGAGGCTGCCGAAGCCTTTGCCCGCATGGGCTTGCGTCAGTTGGGCCAGGTACTGGCCTTGCCGCGCGATACCTTGGCCAGGCGCTTTCCGGCCCAGGTACAACTGCACCTCGACCAGTTGCTCGGCCTGCGCAACCTGGGGCTGGACTTCTACCAGCCACCGGACCGTTTCGAAACCCGGCTGGAACTGAATTTCGACGTTGAATCACACCAGGCGCTGCTGTTCCCGCTGCGGCGCATGCTCAACGACCTGGCTGCATTTCTCGCCGGGCGCGACTGTGGCGTACAGCGCTTTTGCCTGCATCTGGAACATGCCGAAGGGCCGGATACCCTGCTCAAGGTGGGCCTGCTGGCGGCTGAGCGCGATGCCGCGATGCTGTTCGAGCTGGCCCGTGGGCGCCTGGAGCCACTGCGTATACCTGCACCGGTGCGCAACCTGCGGTTGGTCGCCGAAGACCTGCCGCCCTTCGTGCCGCAGCATCAGCCTTTGTTCGACCCGCGTGCTCAACAGGCGCAGCCCTGGGCGCAATTGCGTGAGCGGCTGCGCGCCCGCCTGGGTGATGAGGCCGTCAAGGGGCTGAGCGCGGCTGCAGATCACCGCCCTGAATGCGCCTGGCAACTGGCAGAGCAGGGCGCACAAGGCAACATGCCGGTTGCCCCGGGCAGCCGCCCAGGCTGGCTACTGCCTGCACCGATGGCGCTGGATGATGCCGGCTATCGGATGCAGGGGCATGCCGAACGCATCGAATCGGGTTGGTGGGATGGCGGCGATGTGCGCCGCGACTACTACCGCATCGAAACCCGTGAGGGCCTGCGTGGCTGGGCCTACCGTGACTTGGGCCAGGCCGGCCCGCTGTGGTTGCAGGGCTGGTTTGCATGAGCACGCCGGGTTATGCCGAGCTGCATTGCTTGTCCAACTTCAGCTTCCAGCGCGGTGCCTCGAGTGCCGAGGAGCTGTTCCGCCGCGCAGCTGAACAGGGTTACCAGGCGTTGGCGATCACTGACGAATGTACCCTGGCCGGTATCGTGCGCGCCTGGCAGGCCGCCAAGGCGCATGGGTTGCGGCTGATCGTCGGCAGCGAGGTGCAGTTGCACGACGGCCCCAAGCTGGTGCTGCTGGTCGAAAACCTGGCCGGCTACCAGAACTTGTGCGCACTGATCACCCGTGCCCGTCGGCGGGCAGAAAAGGGTGAGTACCAGCTTTTTCGTGACGACCTGCAGCTGCACGGTCAGGGCCTGCTGGCCTTGTGGGTGGCCGATGACAGTGACGATACGGCCACCGGAAAGTGGCTGCGCGATGTGTTCGATGAGCGCCTGTGGCTGGCGGTGCACCTGCATCGGGGCCACGACGATGCCATGCGCCTGCAACGCTTGCGGGCACTGGCGGCTGATGTGGGGATCCGCGCCGTGGCCTGTGGCGACGTGCACATGCATGTGCGCGGCCGCCGTGCCTTGCAGGACTGCATGACTGCCATCCGCCAGCATTGCCAGGTGGCCGAAGCCGGGCGTTTTCTGTTTGCCAATGGCGAGCGGCACTTGCGTAGCCTGGCGCAACTGGGCGAGCTGTACCCGTTCGACCTGTTGGCCGAAACCCTGGCCATTGCCCAGCGCTGCCAATTCGACCTCAGCGAGTTGAAGTACCAGTACCCCCGCGAATTGGTGCCCCAGGGCCACACCCCGGCAAGCTGGTTGCACGCGCTGTGCGAGCAGGGCTTGCCGTTGCGCTGGCCGCAGGGGCCCAGTGACAAGGTACGTGATGTGCTGGCCAAGGAACTGGCGCTGATCAAAGCGCTGGGTTACGAGAGTTACTTCCTGACCGTGCACGACATTGTCGCCTTCGCCCGCAGCCAGCGCATCTTGTGCCAAGGGCGTGGCTCTGCTGCCAACTCGGTGGTGTGTTTCGTGCTGGGTATTACCGAGCTCGACCCCATGGAGCACCACCTGTTGTTCGAGCGTTTCCTGTCGCGCGAGCGCAACGAGCCACCCGATATCGACGTGGACTTCGAGCACGACCGGCGCGAAGAAGTGATCCAGTACGTATTCCGCCGCTATGGCCGGCACCGTGCCGCACTGACTGCGGTGGTCAACACTTACCATGCAGCGGGTGCGGTGCGGGATGTGGCGCGGGTGCTGGGTTTGCCGATGGATCAGGTGGATGCCCTGGCCAAATGCTGTGGCCGCTGGAGCGACCGCATACCCGACGACCAGCGACTGGCGGAAGCCGGCTTCGAGGCCGGCAGCCCTTCGCTACGCCGGGTGCTGGTGCTGGCGGGTGAGCTGATCGGCTTCCCTCGGCACCTGTCGCAGCATCCGGGTGGTTTCGTCATTTCCCAGCAGCCGCTCGACCAGCTGGTGCCGGTGGAGAATGCGGCAATGGCCGAACGCACGGTGATCCAGTGGGACAAGGACGACCTGGACATGGTCGGTTTGCTCAAAGTCGACGTGCTGGCACTGGGTATGCTCAGTGCCTTGCGCCGTTGCTTCGACCTGCTGCAACACCACCGTGGCCGGCAGCTGACCCTGGCGACCATCCCCAGCGAATGCCCGGCCACCTACGCGATGATCAGCCGCGCCGAGACCATGGGGGTGTTCCAGATCGAGTCGCGTGCGCAGATGGCCATGCTGCCTCGGCTGCGGCCCCGAACGTTCTATGACCTGGTCATCGAAGTGGCCATTGTTCGCCCCGGGCCGATCCAGGGTGACATGGTGCATCCCTACTTGCGCCGGCGCCTGAAGCAGGAGCCCGTGACCTACCCGTCGCCGCAGCTCAAGGCAGTTTTCGAACGGACCTTGGGCGTGCCGTTGTTTCAGGAACAGGTGATGGAACTGGCCATGGTCGCAGCCGACTACACGCCGGGCGAGGCCGACCAGCTACGTCGCAGCATGGCGGCCTGGAAACGCCACGGTGGCCTGGAGCCGCACCGCGAGCGGCTGCTGCAAGGCATGCTGCGCAATGGTTACGAACTGGCGTTCGCCGAGCGCATCTTCGAACAGATCAAGGGCTTTGGCAGTTATGGTTTCCCGGAGTCGCACGCGGCCAGTTTTGCCTTGCTGTGTTATGCCAGCAGCTGGCTGAAGTGCCATGAGCCGGCAATTTTCACCTGCGCGCTGGTCAACAGCTGGCCCATGGGCTTCTACAGCCCGGACCAGTTGCTGCAGGAGGCGCGCCGCCAAGGTATCGAGGTGCGACCCGTCGACGTTTGCCACAGCGACTGGGACTGCACCCTCGAACCTGATGCTCAAGGTGCGTTGGCCATTCGCATGGGCTTGCGGCTGGTGCGTGGCCTGGCCGAAGCCGATGCCAGGCGCGTGCAGCAGGCGAGGGCGCAACGGCCGTGGCGCGACGTCGAAGACCTTTGCCTGCGTGCTGGCCTCGACCAACGCGCCCGTGCCCGTCTGGCTGATGGCGGGGCGTTGCGTACCTTGGCCAGCGACCGCCATCAGGCACGCTGGCAGGTGGCGGCGGTGCAGCCGCAGCTTCCCTTGTTCGCAGAGGTGGAAGCGGCGCCTGAAGCCGCAGTTGATTTGCCTGTGCCAAGCGTGGGGGAGGACCTGATGGCCGATTACCAAACCTTGGGCACCACGCTCGGGCCGCATCCGCTGGCCTTGTTACGTTCACGCCTGAGGGCGTTGGGGTGTCGCAGTTCGAGTGAGCTGCAAGGTGTCGCGCATGGCGACACGATTGCCGTAGCCGGGTTGGTAGTCGGGCGCCAGCGGCCGCAGACGGCCAGTGGGGTCACCTTCGTCACGCTGGAGGATGAGCACGGGATGGTCAACGTGGTCGTGTGGCGGGAGCTCGCCGAGCGGCAACGGCGGGCGCTGGTGGGGTCGCAGCTACTGAAGGTCAGTGGGCGGCTGGAGCAGGAGGAGGGCGTGAGGCACCTGATTGCGCGGCGACTGGAGGATGTGAGCCCACTGTTGCAGGGGCTGGATGTGCGCAGCCGCGACTTCCATTGAATGATCGGGGCCGCAAAGCAACCCCAGGATGCTCAAGGCTGGCTGCTTACACCATCGCCAACCGCTGCTTGCGCGTCGGTGTCGGGAACGCCCGGTCTATCGCTCGCAGGTCTTCACTGTTCAAGGTCAATAAACCCGCAGCAGCATTCAGCCGCACATGCTCAGGTGTCACGGCTTTGGGGATGGCGATCACCCCGTCGTTGCGGGTCACCCAGGCCAGGCTGACCTGGGCGGGTGTAGCACCATGGCGCTCGGCGATTTCTGCCAGCACGGGGTGCTGCAACAGGCGCCCGGCCTGAGCCAGCGGGCAGTAGGCCATGGTCGGCAGCGCACGTTTTTCGCACCACGGCAGCAGGTCGAACTCGATGCCACGCTGAGCCGGGTTGTACAGCACCTGGTTGGTGGCACAGTCAGGGTTGTGCAGTTCGCGCAGGTCGTCCACGTCGAAATTGGACACGCCCCAGCGTTTGATCTTGCCTTGCTCGCGCAAGCGCTCGAAAGCATCGACCGTTTCTTCCAGTGGGTGCTGGCCACGCCAGTGCAGCAGGTACAGGTCAATGCAGTCAGTCCCCAAACGAGTGAGGCTGCGCTCACAGGCAGCTGCCATACCGCGCGCACTCGCATTGTGCGGGTATACCTTGCTGACCAGAAACACCTGATCGCGACGCCCCGCAATGGCCTGGCCAACCACGGCTTCTGCCCCGCCTTCGGCATACATCTCTGCCGTGTCGAGCAGGGTCAGGCCCAGCTCGATGCCCTGTTGCAAGGCCGCCACTTCTGCCGCTTTGCGGCCAGGGTCTTCCCCCATATACCAGGTGCCTTGGCCAATGGCCGGAACGCTCGAACCTGCCAGTTTCACGTAACGCATGTCACCTCCGGGATCCGGGTATTGGAATGCAGAACCTCAAGCAGCGCCTGCGCTGCGGTGGAAAGCTTGTGTTCGCTAAGGGCAATCACGCCGATACGCCGCTCGACCGTGGGCTCCACCAAGGTCACGCAACGGGCGCCCAGCTCTTGCATCTGGTTGATGCACAGCGCCGGTACGGCACTGACTCCCAGGCCGCTGGCGACCATGCGGCCGATGGTCGCCAACTGGTGGCTTTCGAAGGCCACGGCCAGTTTGCCGTGCTGGGGGGCCACATTCTGCTCCATCAGCAGGCGCACTGCCGAAGGACGTTGCAGGGCGACGAAGTCTTCGGCCATCAGCTGTGCCCAGCTCACCTCCGGCAGCAGTGCCAAGGGCGAGTCGGCAGGTACCACCGCAACGAAACGGTCCATGTACAACGGGTGGAAGTCCAGCCCGTCGATGTTGTCCGGCTCGAAGCCGATGCCCAGTTCGACGCGGCGATGGCGCACCAGTTCCTGCACCTGTTCATTGATCACGTCATGCACGGTGACGTTGACCTTGGGGTAGCGTTGGCGAAACACCTTGAGCGAGTGGGGCAACAGGTTGCCGGCGAAGGCCGGCATGGCTGCCACCGCCACGCGGCCCAGTTGCAAGGTGAAGCGCTGGCGGAGCATCTCCTCGGTGTCGTCCCAATCGGCCAGAAGCCGCCGTGCCAGTGGCAGCAGCACTTCGCCTTCGGCGGTCAGGCTGACACTGCGCGTGGTGCGGCTGAGCAGGGCACCGCCGAGGTTTTCTTCCAGGGCCTTGATAGTCAGGCTGAGGGCGGGCTGTGAGACATGCAGGTGCTCTCCGGCCTGGGCAAAGCTCTGGTACTTGGCCACGGCGACAAAAGCACGCAGTTGCTTGACGTTCATGACGGGCCTATTTTTTGTTTTGTAAAAGTTATCAATCGATGACGAAAACAAAATTAACAAATCAGTCGCTTGCGGTGAAGATGTCTGCACACGCTCACCGACAGCTTCGTCGGTTCAACAACTACAAAAGGCGGATCAGCATGGCCGGACTGGACAAGCGCGTTGCAACCTATGAACAGGCCCTTGAAGGCCTGACCGACAACATGACGGTACTGGCCGGTGGTTTCGGCCTGTGCGGCATCCCGGAAAACCTCATTGGCGAAATCAAGCGGCGCGGCGTCAAGGGCCTGACCGTGGTTTCCAACAACTGCGGCGTCGACGGCTTTGGTCTGGGCGTGCTGCTGGAAGACCGGCAGATCCGCAAGATGGTCGCTTCCTACGTGGGCGAAAACGCCGAGTTCGAACGCCAGCTGCTCAGCGGCGAGCTGGAGGTGGAGCTGACTCCGCAGGGCACCCTCGCAGAGAAAATGCGCGCAGGAGGTGCCGGTATTCCGGCGTTCTACACCGCCACCGGGTACGGCACCCCGGTTGCCGACGGCAAGGAGGTGCGCGAGTTCAAGGGCCGCAAGTACATCCTTGAAGAGTCCATCACAGGCGACTTCGCCATCGTCAAGGGCTGGAAGGCTGACCACTACGGCAACGTGGTGTACCGCAACACGGCGCAAAACTTCAACCCGCTGGCAGCCACCGCCGGCAAGATCACCGTGGTCGAAGTGGAAGAAATCGTCGAGCCAGGCGTCCTGTTGCCCAGCGAAATCCATACCCCGGGCATCTATGTGGACCGGGTTATCGTCGGCACCTTCGAAAAGCGTATCGAAAAGCGCACCGTCAAGGCCTGAGTGCCATCCACCAGAACAACAAAGAGATCCTGATCATGGCACTGACCCGCGAACAGATGGCGCAACGCGTTGCCCGCGAACTGAAGGACGGCTACTACGTGAACCTGGGTATCGGCATTCCGACCCTGGTGGCCAACTACGTCCCCGCCGACATGGATGTGATGCTGCAATCGGAAAACGGCCTGCTCGGCATGGGCGAATTCCCGACCGAAAGTACGATTGATGCCGACATGATCAACGCCGGCAAGCAAACCGTCACCGCCCGCCGCGGTGCCTCGATCTTCGATTCGGCGCAGTCGTTCGCCATGATCCGAGGCGGCCACGTCGACCTGACCGTACTGGGGGCCTTCGAGGTGGACGTGCAGGGCAACATCGCCTCGTGGATGATCCCGGGCAAGCTGGTCAAGGGCATGGGCGGTGCCATGGACCTGGTGGCTGGCGCCGATAACATCATCGTCACCATGACCCACGCCTCCAAGGACGGCGAGTCCAAACTGTTGCCGCAGTGCAGCCTGCCACTCACCGGCGCTGGCTGCATCCGCAAGGTGCTGACCGACCTGGCCTACCTGGAAATCGAAGACGGCGCCTTCATCCTGCGCGAGACCGCACCAGGGGTGAGCGTGGAGGAAATCATCGAGAAAACCGCCGGCAAGCTGATCGTGCCGGATGATGTGAAGGAAATGACCTTCTAATCACTCGCTTTACACCGCCCCCTGTAGGAGCGGCCTTGTGTCGCGAAAGGGCTGCAAAGCAGCCCCGCGATTTCGGCCTCGACGCTGAGATCAGGGGCCGCTTTGCGGCCCTTTCGCGACACAAAGCTGCTCCTACAGGGGTTTTGTGTTTTTGCTGTTTTATCCGATAAAACCAATAAAAGGAATTCAACTGTGGCCGCTGAAATCCAAGACAGCCGCTCCGCCCGCTTTGCCTTGCGTTGTTCCAACTGGGCGGAACGCTGGTTCCCCGATTCCTGGGTGTTCGCCGCGCTGGCGGTGCTGCTGGTGTGCATCGGCGCGCTGGCCATGGGGGCCAAGCCGACCGACACCGCCAAAGCCTTTGGCGATGGCTTCTGGAGCCTGATTCCGTTCACCATGCAGATGGCCTTCGTGGTTATCGGCGGTTATGTGGTGGCCAGCTCGCCGCCTGCTGCACGGCTGATCGACCGCCTGGCGCGCATCCCTGGCAATGGTCGCTCGGCAGTGTGCTGGGTCGCGCTGATCTCGATGTTGGCCTCTTTGCTCAACTGGGGCCTGTCGCTGGTATTCGGTGGCCTCCTGGTACGCGCCCTGGCACGGCGCACCGAGCTGAAAATGGACTACCGTGCCGCAGGTGCTGCTGCCTACCTGGGCCTGGGCGCGGTATGGGCTTTGGGCCTGTCGTCATCGGCTGCTCAACTGCAAGCCAACCCGGCCAGCCTGCCCCCTTCGATCCTGTCGATTACCGGGGTCATCCCGTTCACCGAAACCATTTTCCTCTGGCAATCCGGCGTAATGCTGGCGGCGCTGGTGGTGGTGTCGCTGGTGATTGCCTACGCCACGGCCCCTGGGCCAAACAGTGCACGCAGCGCCGAAGACTGCGGTGTCGACCCCAGTTTCACCGCGCCACCGGCACCGCAACGTACGCGCCCGGGGGAGTGGCTGGAGCACAGCCCGATCCTGATTCTGCTGCTGGTGGCCCTGGCTGCTGGCTGGCTGTACCAGGAGTTCGCCACTAAACCTGCGATCACGGCGATTTCCGGGCTGAACACCTACAACCTGTTGTTCATCATGCTGGGTGCCTTGTTGCACTGGCGCCCGCGCAGCTTTCTTGACGCCGTAGCGAGAGCGGTACCGACCACCACCGGGGTGCTGATCCAGTTCCCGCTTTATGGCTCGATTGCTGCCATCCTTACCCAGGTCAAAGGTGTGGATGAGCAGACCCTTGCGCACCACATCTCGCTGTTCTTCACCCAGATCGCCACCCATGACACCTATGCGGTGCTGATGGGCGTTTATTCGGCGGTGCTGGGCTTCTTCATCCCTTCGGGCGGTGGCAAGTGGATCATCGAAGCGCCTTACGTGATGCTGGTGGCCAACGACCTGCAGTACCATCTGGGCTGGGCGGTACAGATCTACAATGCTGCCGAAGCCCTGCCGAATCTGATCAACCCGTTCTACATGCTGCCGCTGCTGGGCGTGCTAGGGCTCAAGGCGCGCGACCTGATCGGTTTTTCCTTCGTCCAGTTGCTGGTGCATGTGCCGCTGGTGCTGGTGTTGCTGTGGGCGCTAGGTACGACGCTGCAGTATGTGCCGCCGGTAATGCCGTAGTTAAAGGGGCTCTCAGGCTTGGCGTCAGCTTTCAGACGCGTATCATGGCTGCCTCAGCCTGGGAAACCCGCGTCACATGTCTATCCGATTGAAACTGCTGCGTAAGAAACTGGGGATGACTCTGGAAGTGCTGGCCGAAAAGACCGGCATGACCAAAAGCTACCTGTCCAAGGTCGAGCGTGGTCTCAACACACCCTCGATCGCAGCCGCGCTGAAGCTGGCGCGGGCGCTGAACGTCAATGTTGAAGAGCTGTTCGCCGAAGAACAGACAGGGCCGAGCCGCTACAGTCTGGTGCGCCATGGCGAACGCCAGGCTTTGGTCGGCGATGGGCGAGGGCCGGGGTACGCGGCCCTCACCAGCCAGGTGGGGCAGCGCAGCCTGTTGCCGTTCCTGATCCAGCCGCCTTCCGAATTCAGTGACCCCACGTTCAAGGAGCATCAGGGCGAGGAGTTCCTGTTCGTGCATGCCGGCCAGGTCGAGGTGGACTTCATGAACGAGCGGGTGCTGCTGGCACAGGGCGATGCCCTGCATTTCAACGCCCAGACACCCCACCGACTGCGCTCGGTGGGTGCGCAACCGGCGCAGCTGCTGGTCGTGGTTCACCACGCGGACGAATGAAAAGCCAGGGGCGTGTGGCACGACCCCATGCCTTCTCGACCGTGATGCACAGCCTCCATTCCGACAGTGTACGGTTGCACATTCTGCATGTCGGTATTTTGACGATAGCGCCCATCGTCCATTGAATTTTATTATGGTGTCGGATCATTGACGTAGTGTCATTGTGCCCATAAGCTCAATTCAACAGCGAAACAACTCCCGCCACACCACGCAAATAACTAATTGATTTTCCTGTTTTTTGGAGGGGCGTATGCGCACGACTCTGATTATCAAATCGATGTTTTTGCTGGTGTTGCTGAGTGGTGCCGCTCGCGCAGCAGATTCGTATGTAAATCAAAACAGTATCATTCCTGTTTCAACCGCAGGCTGGTTGTTGGCTTTTGCTGTTGTGGGTTTTGTGCTGGTGGCTAACAGAAGAAAGATTTGAACCTGCTCGGCACGTTTATAAAGTACAACGCGTTGCCCCAAGCCTTGGGCCTGGCTTGTGAATTCCCCAACCGTTGCTATATTCCCATTAGCCCATGAGGCCCACGGTTGCAGCACCTTGCAGCCCTCGTATACAGCGTCAAGGTAAAGGCCTCCAGGAAGGTAGGGGCCATCGCGGCGGATGTCGGTCGCGAAGCGGAGCGAGAGTTGGTGTGCTGTTCTCATTCAGTGCTCTTTGTCGGGCCATTTGGCCGGAGGGACCCTCATGAAGCGTTCGTTGATTGCCGCATTCTGCATGCTGACTGTGTGGTCTGGCGTGGGCAACGCCGACCAGAGCAGTGCGACTTACCTGCTCAGCCCCGGCGATGTCGTCATGGTTTCGGTGTGGCAGGAAGACAGCCTGCGTCAAGAAGCCACCGTACTTCCGGATGGCAGTATTACCTTCCCCCTGGCCGGGCGCATCAATGTTGCCGGGCTGGATGTCACGGCGGTTGAAAAGCAAGTCGCTGCCAAACTCGAAAAGTTCCTCCCCGACCCGAACGTCAGCGTTGTCGTCAAGAGCATCGCCGGCAACCTGGTCTATGTCCAAGGCAAAGTGATCAAGCCGGGCCCTGTACAAATGGCAGGTCCTACGGCGGTGCTTCAGGCCCTGAGCATGTCGGGCGGCCTGGACAAGTTTGCGGACGAAAGCGAAATCAAGGTGGTCCGTGGCACTGGCGCTTCCCAAAAGATCCTGCCCGTGCGATATAAGGACCTGGTGTCTGGGCGGGACATGTCCACCAACATCCAACTTCAGGCTGGCGACACGCTGGTCGTTCCTTGATCTTGCCTTTAATAAGAACATTTAATGCATCTTCTTAAAACAACACGCATTGCAACGGCAATTCTGGTGTTGCCGTTCACGGACGCGGTCCTGGCGGCAAATTGGCAGTCCACGGTGGTGGTACCGACATCCGTCGAATACGACAGCAACCCTTTGTTGCTCACGTCGGGGGAAAAGGGCATAACGCGCACGATCATTGCGCCGGACTACACCCTGATCGGTACCTTCGACCGCGACGAACTGAGGTTGGGCTTGGGCATGCATGTGTTGCGCTCATCCGACACGGACATAGTCGATGACCGGGAAGACCCTGACCTGAGCCTGGGCTGGCAGCGCACGACCGAGCGTGGGCGTTTTGGCCTGGTGGCACGCTATAACGAAAGCTCGACCCTGTCGGGAACCGTGCTGGACACTGGCGTGATCACCACCGACGGTACGCAAAAGCTGTATACGCTGACCGGCAACTGGAGCCAGGCGGTTACCGAACGCAGCACCCTGAGTAACGAAACCACGTACAGCCGCGCCCGTTATGACATCAGTACGCTGACGGGTTACGACGAATTGGCGAACGTCTTTACCTGGACGTACGCCTGGAGCGAGCGGGCCGACCTGTACACCCGTTTCGGCGCGCGGCGGTATGAGCCCGAGCAAGACCTTACCGCGACAGCCTCCAACAGCTACACCCCGGCGGTGGGGATCAAGTACCAGCTTTCGGATCGCCTGAGCGCCGACGCGCACGTAGGCGTCAACGAAGTATCCGGTGATGAAGGCGGCCGGCGCGGGGAGGGTGGCGTGTCGCTGCTTTACACCGGTGTGCGCGCAGATGCCAGTTTTACTGCCGAACGCAGCACGGTGGCCAGCGCCGAAGGTGGCTTCGCCGAGTTGGACCAGGTGCGCGGTGTGTGGAGTTATGCGGTCAGCGAGCTGAACCGGGTGGGCGCGGACGCGGCCTGGCAAGACAGCAAGGGGCAGAGCCCCAACACGTTACAGACTTACAGCGTATGGGCCAGCCGCCAGTTTTCGCCGTACTGGGACCTGCGCCTGTCGCTGATGTACAAGGAACGGCAGCAGGACCATGTAGCGGATGCAACCGCGACGATCGTTGGTTTGACGTTGACGTACAGGTACCCCGACATCTGAACTTCAGGCAGGTGGCCCCATGAAGTCTGACTACGAACTCTCCCTCAGGGATTACATCGCCATTATCAAGGACAGGGCCCTGGTGTTAGGGGTGAGTGCCGCAGTCATTCTTGCCGCGACCGTGGCCGTCGCGTTGATGGTGCCGCCGATCTACCAGTCGACCGGCACTATCCTGGTGGAGTCGCAGCAGATTTCGCCCGAGCTGGTGTCTACCAACAACACCAGCTTTGCCGATGAGCGCATCGAAGTGATCCGCCAGCGGGTGATGACCCGTGGGAACCTGCTGCGCATCATCGGCAAGTACGACCTGTTCGCCGACAAGCGCCTCAGCGAAAGCGACAAGATCGACCAGATGCGCAATGCCATCGTGGTCGAAACCCTCACCACCTTCGTGCGCGGGCGGGGTGAAGCCACCGTGGCGTTCAATGTGTCCTTCGAGCACAAGCAGGCGCAAGTGGCCAAGGAAGTGGCTGACGAACTGGTGACGCTGTTCCTCAACGAGAACCTCAAGCAGCGCACCGAACGGGCCAACGAAACCACCGAATTTCTCACCCAGGAGGCCAACAAGCTGGGCGCCGAGTTGGCCAGCCTGGAAAACCAGCTGGCCGACTTCAAGCAAGCCCATGCCAACGCCTTGCCCGAGCACCAGACCCTGCGCATGAACATGCTGTCGCGCTCGGAGCTGGAATTCCGTGAAGTCGACCGTGACTACAAGGCTGCCCAGGAAGAGCTGCGCTACCTTGAGCTGGAATTGTCCGCCGCCAATGCTGGCCTGGCCACCAAGGCAACCGAAGGCAGCAAATCAGCGAGCGCCGACCAGCCCGAGGACCTGCCGAGCCTGAAGGCTGAATACGCCCGCTTGCTGACTCGCTACAAAGACGCTCACCCGGATGTGGTGGCGATCAAACGCAAGATTCAGGCGCTCGAAGCCACGGGCGGTCGCACGGCAGCGGCTTCCACGGTGGGCCTCGATGTTGCCCGCGTGCGCGCCAAGATGAGTGCAGCCCAGGAACGTATCAGTTCGCTGGCCGAGCAGAAGCGCGAACTGACCAAAAAGATGGAAGGCTATGAGGCCGAGATCCTCGAAGCACCGCAGGTCGAACGTGGCCTGGTGACCTTGATGCGCGACCACGACAACGCGCGCAAGAAGTACGAAGAAATCCGCGCCAAGGAAATGGGCGCGAAGATTACCGAAAGCCTGGAACAGGAAAACAAGGCCGAGCGCTTCGTGCTGCTGGAGCCACCGTTGATGCCAGAGAAGCCGATCAAGCCCAACCGCAAGAAAATCGCGGCTCTGGGGCTGGTGCTGGCGCCGGCAGGCGGTGGTGCGCTGGTGATGCTGCTGGAAATGCTCAACCAGCGTGTGCGCGGCGTCGGTGCCCTGGAAAACCTGCTGGGCAAACGCGTGTTGGTGGCGGTGCCGTACATCGATACCAAAGCGGATGTGGCCAGGCGTAAACGCTGGCGGAACGGGTTGATCCTGGCGGCACTGGCACTGGCGGCTATCATGGTAGTGCTGGTGCACGTGTTCTACATGCCACTGGATGTGCTGTTGTTCAAAGTCATGTCTCGGTTTGCATAGGGAAAGCAGTGATGGACAGGATCAAGCCGGCTATTGGCAATAACGTTCACCCGGTGACACCGGGAACTCCCCAGGCCTTGTCACCTGCCCCGGGGACGGCACTGGCGGAAGTGCCTGGCCAGTTCGACTACGTGAACACCAAGGTAGTGCCGCTTCGCGCGGAGCACCTTGAACGTCACCGCATCGTGGCCTACAACAAGAACTCCAGCATGAACGGGCCGATCGACCTGCTGCGCACGCAGGTACTCAGGCTTATGGACGAAAACGGCTGGCGCACCTTGGCCATCACCTCACCCACACCTGAAGCGGGCAAGACGGTGCTGGCGATCAACCTGGCCATGAGCATCGCCCACCACACCACCAAGACTGCGCTGCTGGTGGACTTCGACTTGCGCCGGCCCAAGGTCGGCAGCAGCCTGGGCCTGCCCATGGAACAGGCGCTGAACGAGTTTTTGACGGACAAGGCCGAACTGCAGGAGTGCCTGGTCAACCCGACCCTGCCGCGTTTTGTAGTGTTGCCTACGCGGGTACCTGTGCCGTTGTCGACCGAGATGCTGTCGTCGCCCAAGGTGAACAACCTGATCAGCGATTTGCGCAACCGCTACGAGTCGCGCATCTGTATTTTCGATTTGCCTCCGTTGCTTAGCTCTGATGATGCGATCACCGTGATACCCAAGTTCGACTGTGTATTGCTGGTGGTGGCCAACGGGATGAACAACAAGAAGGAAATCGAGGATTGCCTGCATCACCTGGGGCAGGTGAACCTGATCGGGACCGTGCTGAACAAGGCTGACGAGCAACCGCGGACCTATTATTGAGGCCTGAAATCCAACCATTGGGGCTGCTACGCAGCCCCGAAGATGTCAGCCTTGCCGCGTAGTCCAGGGATACTGCAACTCCCAATGCCACGCATGCCTCACAATCTGCTCCAGCGATACAAACTCCGGCCGCCAGCTCAACACACTCAGCGCCTTGCCGGCATCAGCCACCAGGCGGGGCGGGTCGCCGGCGCGGCGTGGTGCGTCGAGTACGTGAATCTGCCGCCCGGTCACTGCGCGTGCAGTATCGATCACCTGCTGCACTGAAAACCCATGGCCGTTGCCCAGGTTGAATGCCGTACGTTCCCCACCCGCCAGCAGATAGTCCACAGCCAGCGCGTGCGCCGTCGCCAGGTCGGCCACATGGATGTAGTCGCGTATACAGGTGCCATCCGGCGTGTCGTAATCCCGGCCAAACACCGTCACCGCCTCACGTCGGCCCGCGGCAGCCTGCAGGATCAGCGGGATCAGGTGGGTTTCGGGCTCGTGGCGCTCTCCCAGCTGGCCTTCCGGGTCAGCGCCTGCTGCATTGAAATAGCGCAGGCAAACCGATTTCAAGCCATAGGCCCGGTCGAAGTCCTCGAGAATCTGCTCGACCATCCACTTGCTCAGCCCATACGGGTTGATTGGTCCTTTGGCATGCGCTTCATCGATTGGAATATAGAGCGGATTACCGTAAACGGCCGCGCTGGAAGAAAACACCAGATGCTTGATGCCGGCATTCACCATGGCCTGCAGCAGGCTAAGGGTGGCCGCGACATTATTCTGGTAGTACTTGCCAGGCGCGCTGACCGACTCGCCTACCTGAATGAACGAGGCAAAGTGAAAGACGGCATCAAAGCGGCACACACCAAACAACACATCCAGTGCGGCCTCGTCGGCGATATCCAGCTTGGCCCATTGGACGCCAGGTGCAGGTGCAACCAGGTCAGCCACCACCACCTCGTGGCCTGCAGCGATCAAGTGCTTGACCATATGCGAGCCGATGTAGCCGGCGCCACCGACAACCAGGAACTTCATCCGCACCTCCTGTGACCTGCTGTTTTACAAACGCGGTGAACCGTCCCTGAAAAGTTCAGGTGAATTGGCCAGCTACAGGTGACTTGAGCGTAGATGGCCAGATGCCCTATTTCAAGAACAGCCAGTTGGACATGTAGTTGCCGTCGAACGTAATCACGTAATGCCCGTCCTTGTACGTTGCCGGCAGGGGCTTGAGTTGGATCTGCGCATCGTGTGCGAACAGCTTCAGCCCGGCAGGTGCCTCGATGGTCAGGCTGCCCTCGAAGGGTTCGACATTAAATGGCGTCTTGTCATCGGCCTTGGGCATGGCGCGGGTACCCAGTGACAGCAACAGCTCCCGTGACTGGCCCAGCGGTTTGCCGTCCAGGCTCTGTACTGCGACGCTGGCGTAAGGCGTTTTCGTTTGCAGCTGAATGGCCCCCAGGCTGATCGAACGACCTCCCAGCCAGCCGGTGGCGGCCTGGCTCAGCGGTGTATCGATGGTGTAGATGCCTTGTTGCCAGTTGCGCTTGAGCTCGCCGGTGTCGGTCACCGATTCGGTAGCATCGGTGGCCAGCAGCGATTGCCCTGGGTCTTGCAGCACTTGCGCACCTGCGGGAATGGCGGCCGGTTTCAACCACGGCAACTCCGGTGTTTGCGGCAGGGCAATCTGCAGTTGGCCCTTCTCCATGGCTGTGCGCAACAAAGGCGAATTTCGTGGGGTGATCTCTTGGTTGTAAAGGGTGGTGGGCGTCGGTGCGAAAACGTAATGGGTGGTTGCAGGCTTCACATCGGCACGGCGATAGAGCAGGGCAGCAGCGGGCAGCGTGGCGATCATCGCGGGGTCGTTGTAGGCGTGCCAGTTGTCCGCCGTGCGCCAGCCCGGGTTGAAGGCCTGCTGGCTGTAGGCATATTGCATCAGTGCGTCCCAGCCCTGGTGGCTGGCAGTGCCGGCCACGTACAGCGGCAGCGAGTGGCGGTCGGGCAGTGGGAAAGGCTCGGCGTTCCATTCGGTGACGGTCAGCGGTTTGCCCACGACCTGGGCGGCGGCGATCCAGTCGATCATGCCGTCGCTGGTCAACGGGTTCTTCTCCAGTTGGCCGATGGCGCCGTAGCTGTGGGCATCGACGACGTCGCCTGCGGTCAGGGCCGGCAATGCGCTCAGGCCATTGCCGCCCCAGGTGCTGGTGGTGGCGATCGGCACCTTTACCCCCACGCTGCGCAGGTGAGTGATCATGTCGACGTTGAAGCGCTGTTCCAGGTCGTTGAGGAGCAGCTTCGACGGGCCGTGCTCCCACGCACGCCAGGTTTGGTCGACGGGCAGGTTGTACTGCCTGGCGAAGGCTTTGGCCGCTGCCATGTAGCGCTCACTGTGGCGCGGTACATCCTTGTTCGGCATCAGGGCGTTGCCGTAATGCTGGGTAAGGTCGTTCTCGTTGGTGATCAGCACGGCGGCGATGGCCGGGTCGTCCTTGTAAGCAAGGCCCGTGTACTCGTTCACATGGGTCAGGTACTGCTCGGCAAAGCGCTTCATCGCCGCCTGAATACTGTTGTTCACATAGGCATAGCCCTTCAGGTCGACGCGGTCATCCTTCTTGGGCAGCTCATCGAAATCGTCTATGTTGTCGTTGGCGGTAAGTGCGCGCTGTACGTGCATGTCCAGCCAGATGTAGATGCCTTCGTCCTTGAGCGCCTTGATCCACAGGTCGAGCTTGCGCAGGGACTCGGCACTGAGCTGCTGGGTGTCGCGCACCAGGGTACCGTCGCCGAACACGTTCGGGCTGACCCAGGGCGAGTCGTGGTGGTGCAGGCGCACCAGGTTGAACCCCAGTGCGGACAGGCGCTTGGCCTGTTGGCGAATTTCGTCGTCTGGGCTTTTGAACAGCGAATAGGCAGACAGGTTGGTGCCCCAGAAACGCACGGGGGTGTTGTCTTCGAACATCAGCTGTTCACCGACCGCCTTGACGAACCCACGTTTGCCGGCGGGCTTTTCCGCCGCGTTGAGGAACGACAGGTCCACCGGTGAAGTGCGCCAGTCGAGCTGATCATCGGGCCAGCTGGCGGGATCGGCCAGGCCGAAGCGCTCAGTGGGCGTGGGCCCCAGCTCGATGTCGCCGGTCACGTTGAGTACAGCCTTGAGTTGTTGCTTGCCGGCGTTGATCGGGTCTTTGTACAGGAACGCACGCAATTCGGACGGGTTGCCACGCTCGAAATACACCTTGGCCAGTGGCGGGTCGAAGCGCATTTCGATGCGCCGGCCTTGGTCAGCCTTGCCCCAGGACCAACCGCGATTGTCGGCCAGCAGTTGTGGCGCACCCATATCGCCGGCGATTTGCGCCGGGTCGAACTGGAACACCATGCCGCCACCCATCACCCCGGTCTGGCGGCTATGGGCGTTCAGGTCGAAGGCCCAGCTCAGGGTTTGTGCTTGCGCTTTGCGGATATCAGCCGCCAGGTCGAAGTCCAGCTCTTTGTTCTTGCCCCGCAGTGTGTACTGATAGGGGCCATTGACCTTGAAGTCGGTATAGAAGCCGGTCCAGCTCCAGTTGGCAGCCCAGAAGTCGAACTTGGCCTTCATCACCGGGCCACCGCCGTGTGTCACGGTGGGCAGCCCATTCTGTTCATCGACACTGACCTGCCAGCCGGAGCCCCAGCCGGCCAAGGGCAGCAAGGCCAGGCCGGCAATGGCCCAAAGTCGTACGAAAGGACGCAGGGATAGCACGTTCATGTACATTACCTGGGTTGTAGGCCGGGTTCGGCCAGTTCCATGGCCTGGCTGTCGTGCAGCCGGCGAACCATCTGGATGTAGGCCACACCCAGCCCCGCGATGGACCAGTAGACCACCGGGATGAAGGTGATGCTGCTGACGGTGAAGATGATCACCAGAATGCCCATCAGTGTCGCCAGCAACACCCGGCCGAGTTGTCGTCGTTCATCATCCTTGTCAGCGAAGCTGAGCATGGCCCTGCGGATCCCGTGCAGCACCACGGCAAAGAACGCCACAAACAGCCCGAGCCCCACCAGCCCGACCCGCAGCGCCAGGTTGATGTAGGTGTTGACGATGTCGATGATGCCTTCGCCCTGGATCATCGACTGCATTTCAGGTGTGTTGCGGAAGTCGAATGAGCCGAACAGCGGGTTGCGCTGGATGACGATCCAGGCGTTGTCCATCAGCCGCTCGCGGTAGGTGATGTTCTCTTTTTCCAGGTTGCCAATGAAGGGCAGCAGGTCCAGTACCTTTTCACCGCCGGGCACGATCGTGAGCAAGGGCAGGGCCAGCATGCCGGCTGCCCCCAGTAGCGCCAGGCGCTTGACGGCTCCTTTGCCCAGGGCAATGAACACCACCACGATGACCACGACGCCGATCCACGGGCCGCGTGACAACGGTGCGAACAGCCCGGCGGCCAGTAGCAGGGCGCCCAGGGCTTTGTGCAGCGGGCGTTGCACATAGCCCTGGACGAACAGGAACAGGCCGATGGCCACGCTCATCACATAGCCCAGGGCAATTGCCTGGCCGGTGGTGACGCTAGCCCGCAGCGCGCCGCCGCGGCTGAGGTAACCCGACATGCTCCAAGGCACGCCCATGGCATCGACCAGGGCGCTGTACAGCAGCCAGTGGCGTACATATTCGGCCACGGCGATCAGTGCCATGACGAAGGCGGTGAGCACAAAGGCCAGCATGGCATCCTTGAAGTCGCTTATCTGGCGCAGGCCGCGGCTGGCCACGTAATACGGCAGGAAGACGTCGACATACAAGTACAGCGCCTGGCGCAGGGTGTCGGTGGGGGTGGTTTCGCGCAAGTACAGCACACTCATCAGCACCAGGCCGGCCGCCAGCAGCTTGTCGGCCCAGGTGCGGCCAAAGCGCAGGGTGCCTGCCTGGCGGCTTAGCTGCAGCGCGGCGGGCAGCAGCACACACAGGGTAAGCAAGCGGATATGGTTCAGGTCGACCAGGTAGTTGACCACGCCAAATCCGGGCACCTGCACCGACGCAGGCGGGATGAGGAACAGCAGCATGTAGAACAGTGCCATGGGGTTGTGTTCGCGGCGCCCGGCAATCAGCAGGATGACCGCGCCCGCACCCAGATACAGCCAGAAGCTGTGCGAGACGAAAGCCAGCACAGTCAGCAGGAACCACAAGTTGCGCCGGCGCTTGAAGTCAGCGAGCGGAATCAGCTCGGTGGCAGGGCGCCGCGCAAGCAGGAAGACCACGCTCGCCAAAAACAGGATGACGATCAACGCACGAAAATGTTCAGGCATCGGCTATGTACACCTTTCCCTCGGTGGGCAACGGCTAGCATCGTGGCTAATTGAAACTATAGTGACTTTTAGCCAATCAGTCAGAGATTGAAGTCATGCCGTCGATTGATGTGTCAGCCACCGCAAGCCTGCGCCAGCGGGCCATGAGGGCCGGGTCCTGGAACCTGGTGTCGCAGGTGGCGTCACAGGTCATGCGCCTTGGCGGCAACCTGATCATGGCCCGCTTGCTGCTGCCGGAAATGTTCGGGGTGATGGTCATTGCCACCACCGTTTCGGTACTGCTGCACCTGCTGTCCGATGTCGGCCTGCGCCAGAACATCATCCAGAGCCAACGGGGTGACGACCCGGATTTTCTCAATACCGCTTGGACCGTGCAGATCATCCGCGGCTTCGTGCTGTTCGGCCTGACCCTGTTGCTGGCTTTGTGTGCCTGGGTGGCGCAGTTCGAAGAACTGTGGCCGGCAGACTCCACCTATGCCGCGCCCATATTGCCGATGGTGCTGGCGGTTACCGGGCTGTCGGCGGTCATCTGGGGGTTCCAGTCCACCAAGATAGATGTGGCGGTACGCACTTTCCAACAGAAGCGTGTGGTACTGGTGGACCTGGCGTCACAAGCGGCCGGCCTGGTGGTGATGCTGGTGCTGGGCTTGCTGACCCATTCCATCTGGGCCTTGGTCATTGCCGGCCTGGTGTCTGCCGTGGCCTGGACTGTGCTGGGCCACACGGCGTTGGAGGGGCCGCGCAACCACCTGCGCTGGGACCGTACGGCGCTTACCGAACTGATCGTGTTTGGCCGCTGGATCCTGCTGTCGTCGATGGTGGGCGTGCTGGCCATGTACGGCGACCGCATCCTGTTCGGTGCCAGCATGTCGGCGGCGCAGCTGGGGGTGTATTCGATTGCCGTGCTGATCCTGGGCGCGGTGCAGACCGCACTGATGAAGATTGTGGGCGCCGTGGCGCTTCCTGCTTTCAGCGAAGCGGCCCGCGCCGACGACAAGGCGCGGCTGAAAGCGCTGTATCACCGTTTCCGCCTGCTGGTCGACCTGCTGGTGCTGTTCATCTGCGGTGGCTTCCTGACCGCCAGCCCTCTGCTGATCGGCTGGATGTACGACGAGCGATACAGTGAGGCAGGCTCGATGCTGGCGATTCTTTCGCTGTCGTTCATCGTATTGCGCTATACCTTGGCTCATCAGGTGTGGATCGCCTTGGGCCTGACCAAGTATCAAGCCATGGACAACATCATCCGCCTGGTCTCGCTGTGGGGGCTGCTACCGCTGCTGTTGGCGATTGGCGGTGTGGAATGGGCCATCTGGGGTGTTGCCCTGCATACCGTGCCCACGCTGGTGCTGGTTGTGTACGTGAATTGCAAGCTAGGTATCTTCAGCCTTAAACGTGAGCTGGTGGTGCTACCGATGCTACTGGTCGGGGCGCTGTGCGGGGCGCTGTTGACGGCCTTTTTCAACTGGCTGTGATGCAGCGTGCTGGGTGTAAATTCAACGGGTACAGGTCACGGGATCATGGGGAAGCTTACTTTTTGTAGTGCGCAGCTGGGGCGTAGGGGCTTTCTCCAGAGTTGTGTCTTGCTGGGCGTCGGTGGCGCTGTATTCGGCGCTTTTGCCCCCGTTGCTGGCAAACCTGTCGAAAAGCCCGGGTTCGTGGTGATCAACGGCTGGGTATTGCCGTCCCGTTACTTCCGGAACGAGCCAGCATGATCAAGGACTATCAGCAGCAGAAGGCGCTGCGCGATCATTACGATTTTTGCATCATTGGCGCCGGCCCGGCAGGTATTACCCTGGGCCTGCGCTTGGCCGCTGCGGGCTGGAGCGTGTTGCTCGCCGAGGGCGGCGGGCGTGAGTATGCGCCGCACTCGCAAGGCTTGTATGCTTGCGCGTCCACGGGCCTTGAACTGTACGCCGAGGAAACCCGCCTGCGTTACCTGGGCGGCACTTCCAACCATTGGGCCGGCCGTTGTCGCCCCTTCACGCCCTCCGACTTTTCTATCTCCCCGCCAGGCGACCTGCCTGGCTGGCCCATCGCCTATTCGGAGATCGAGGGTTACCTGCCTGCAGCCATGGAGATCGTAGACCTGCCGGCCGGGTCGGATTTTCGTGCGATGAATACCGGCCTCAAAGGCGGCGATTTCGAACCCGATCGTTTCCTGCTGAGCACACCCACGCGCTTTGCGCAGAAATACGCCACGGCCCTCGAACAGACCAAAGGCCTGGACGTGTTCATCAATTGCAACTGCGTGGACCTGGAGTTCGACAAGGCGTCCGGGCACCTGGCCGCCGTGATCCTGTCCGACTACGAACGCAATCGGCAGCGCCTGGTGGCAGGCAACTTCATTCTGGCCACCGGTGCCATCGAGAATGCCCGGCAATTGCTCAACAGTGAGACCTTGGTGGGCGCGGGCGTGGTGAACAAGGACGGGCTGGTTGGCGGGTGCTTCATGGAACACCTGAACATCGACCTGGGGACCTTCATCCTCAAGTCCGGGCAGGACCCGGAGCCACGCCAGTACTACACCACCGATGCCTTCGTCGATGAGTACAAGGCCGGCAAAGGCAACGTCACCGCCGCCTTGCTGGCCGATGTGCAAACTTATGGTCGTACCGCCGAGGTCAAACATTTTCTCGAAAACCTGGCCTGTGATTGGGGCTTCGCCAGCAAGGTAGCGTTCGTTGCCAAGTTCAGCTGCCCCGGTGATGGCGTGATCAGTACGATGATCGAGCAATTCCCGAACCTGCACAGCCGTATTTCGCTGCTGGACGAGAAGGACGCACTGGGCGTTGCCAAGGTCAATGTCAACTGGGCACTGACTGCCGATGACCGGCACACCATCAAGTGCATTGGCAGCGAGCTGGCCAAGCAGTTCGCCAACATGGACCTGGGCTTCGTCAAGCTCAACGACTTTGTCTACGACACGTCGATCCCGCTGAAGATGGCCCCGCATGCCCATCACATGGGCACCACGCGCATGGCCGCCTCGCCGCAGTACGGCGTGGTCGATACCAACTGCAAGGTGTTTGGTACCGAAAACCTGTACATCGCCGGCAGCAGTATTTTCGCCAAGGGCGGCGCCTCCAACCCGACCATGCCGCTGCTGCAGTTTGCCGTGCGGCTGGCCGACCACCTCAATGCCAAGATGACGGCGGCCAGGGGCGCCGTGGCGTGACGCTTGTTGTACATGGGTTGAGTGCGCTGCGGTCAGCAACCAGAAGAACGAGACCGGAACGCCTCAGGAACATTCCAGACGGATTTGATTGCGAGGCCAGGCAGTATGAAGGGATGGATACGCAAGGCAGTGGCGCATTATGCACATGCAACCGGGCGGGGCGGCACGTTCTACAGGCGGTTCTGCAGGCCTTCAGGGCTTGAATGGGGCGCCTACCTCACCCGTTGGGGCAACTTTCACTCGGTCGGCACCAACTTCTTTGTCAATACAGGCTGCAAGTTCCTCGACCCGTCGCTGGTGCGCATTGGCAACAGTGTGGGCCTTTCCGACTGCACGCTGATCGGTCATGACGGGGTGGTATTGCTGATCGAGCATCGCTTCGGCAAGCACCTGGATTCAGTCGGGTTCATCGATATCAAGGACAACTGCTTCATCGGCCACGGTGCGATCATCATGCCCCGTGTGACCATCGGGCCGGAATCGATCGTGGCTGCCGGCGCGGTAGTGACCAAGGATGTACCGCCTGGCACAGTCTACGGTGGCAACCCGGCTGAATTCATCTGTACCACCGAACAGCTGATCAAACGGGTCGAGGCGCGTTGCGAAGCGTACCCGTGGATCGACCTGGTCAAGCAGCGCAATGGCGCCTACGACCCGGAAGTGGAGCCGCTGTTGATGGCGCAAAGGCGTCAGTATTTCTTCGGGGACAGCAAAAATGGCTAGCAAACCTGTGGATGTCATGGTGGTCAACTTCAATACCGCCGGGCTGCTACAGCCGATGTTCGACGCCCTGCGCCGCGCCGACGGCGAGCGGCTGGCCAGCTACCTGGTGGTGGACAATGCATCACGCGATGACTCGGTGCAGCGCATGGCCCAGGTGTGTCCCGAAGCACTGCTGTTGAGCAACAAACAGAATGTGGGCTTCGGCCGGGCCAACAACCAGCTGCTGGCACACCTGAAGGGCAAGTACGCCTTGCTACTCAATACCGATGCCTTTGTCGCCGCCGACTCCTTGCAGAAAACCCTCGACTACATGGAGGCCCACCCGGAGTGCGGTGTGCTGGGGGTGCGCCTTGAGGGCCGAGACGGTGACCTGCAGCCCAGTTGCCGCTACTTCCCCACACCGCTCAACGTTTTTGTCGCGCGTACCGGGTTGGGGCGGTTTTTCCCCGGGCTGAAAATGGTCGACGAAATGAACTGGGACCACGCATCGGTTCGCGAGTGTGACTGGTTGCCCGGCTGCTTCTACCTGGTACGCCGCGAAGTGCTGGACAAGGTAGGCCTGTTCGACCCTCGCTACTTCCTTTATTACGAAGAGGTGGACCACTGCAAGCGGGTGAAGGAGGCGGGCTGGAAAGTGGTGTTCTATCCGCATACAACCGTGGTGCACATCGGGGGTGAAAGCTCCAAATCGGTGGCCGAGCTGGAGGCGGCAAGCCGGCAGATCTCGGCGTACCAGATCGAAAGCGAGTTGCTGTACTTCCGCAAGCACCACGGGCTGGCGGGGCTAGCCCTGCACATGCTGCTGGTCACCTTGGGTGACCTGGTGCTGGCACTCAAGGCGCTGTTGAAACGACGCGGCTGGGGCGCGATACAGGCCTGCTGGCGTCATTGCCAGGCAACCTGGTCATTGTTGTTCAAGACCCGGTACGCCAGCCAGGCGACAAGGTAGGTGGAGCCATGTTCGAGAATATTCGTGCTGACCTGCGGGCCCACGGCGGTGACTGGGGCGCCCAGGGGTTCTGGGTACTGCTGGTGTATCGCTTTGGCCGCTGGCGCTATACCGTGCGCCCGGCGCTGCTGCGCAAGCTGTGCTCGTTGATCTACAAGGTGCTGTTCAAATTCGTGCAAATCATCACCGGCATCGAACTGCCGTGCGAAGTGGTGATTGGCCGCAACTTCGTCATCGACCATTTTGGCGGCATCGTTGTCAGCGGCTATGCCCGCTTTGGCGATGATTGCCGCATCCGCAACGGCGTGGTGGTGGGCTTGAAAAATGTCGACGAGCCGATTGCCCCGGTGTTCGGCAACAACGTCGATGTCGGCACCGGCGCCAAGGTGCTGGGGAGTATTCGTATAGGCAACAACGTGATCATCGGCGCCAATGCCGTGGTACTGGTGGATGTGCCGGACAACTCGTTGGCGGTAGGGGTGCCGGCCACCATCAAGACCAGGCAGCCGGCTAGCACCGCGCCCGTTGAGTGAGGCTTATGGCAACGGTAATCGGTGTGGTGGTCATCGGCCGCAATGAAGGCACACGCCTGGAGCGTTGCCTGCGTTCGCTGATGCAGGGTGTGGGCAAGGTCATGTACGTCGACTCGGGCTCCACCGACGGTTCGCCGCAGCTGGCCCGCAGCCTGGGGGTGGAGGTTCTGGCGTTGGACATGCGTGTTCCGTTCACTGCCGCGCGCGCCCGCAACGAAGGCTTTAGCGCCTTGCAGCGGCTGTTGCCGTCGATGCAGCTGGTGCAGTTCGTCGATGGTGACTGCGAGGTGGATGCCCGCTGGCTGGCTACGGCGCAGGCATTTCTCGACCACCATCCCGAGGTGGCAGTGGTGTGCGGCCGCCGCCGTGAGCGCTTCCCGGAACGATCGGTGTACAACCTGTTGTGCGATCTGGAATGGGACACCCCCATCGGTGAAGCCAAGGCTTGTGGCGGCGATGCGTTGATGCGCGCAGACGCCTTCGCTGGCGCTGGCGGCTTCCGCGCTGACCTGATCGCTGGCGAGGAGCCCGAGCTGTGCGTGCGCTTGCGAGGCAATGGCTGGAAAGTCTGGCGCCTGGACGCCGAGATGACCCTGCACGACGCGGCCATGACCCGCTTCAGCCAATGGTGGCGGCGCAGCCTGCGGGCCGGCCATGCCTATGCCGAGGGGGCTTACCTGCATGGGCAGCCGCCAGAGCAGCACTGGATACGCGAGTCACGCCGGGCCTGGCTGTGGGGTTTGGGCATTCCTGTTGTGATTGTGCTGGCTTGCCTGCTGCTGGGTGGCTGGGGCCTGTTACTGCTATTGGTTTATCCGCTTCAGGCTGTGCGCCTGGCCCGTCGTGGTGCCAAATCGGCGCGCGAGAACTGGCTGCAGGCGGTGTTCCTGGTGCTGGGCAAGTTCCCGGAAATGCTCGGCCAGCTGAAATTCATGCGCCACCGCTTCGCGGCCGGCAAATCGGCTTTGATCGAGTACAAGTGAGAAACCCCATGATGCTCGGCGCCCTCGTCAAAAGCGTGTTTACCCTGCAACCGGGCTACTCGTTGCGGGCATTGAACAACAAGTACAAGTTGACCCGAGAGATTGTCAGGCAATGGCCTGAGCTGAATGCCTTCATGCAGCGCATGACGGCGGCGCTGGGCCAGCAGGGGCTGCAGCGGCTGGGTGTGGATTGCATCGGCGTGGTGCAGTGGCCTTACCTCAGCAAATGCTGGGAGGCCCCGCAGCGCCTGGAGGTGGTGGCTTCGCACTTTGAAGTGCTGGCCGGGCAGTTTCCGGCGCTGTTGCTACTGGGGCGGGACGAAAGCCTGACGCTGTGCGAGCTGGCCAGTTATTCGCCGGGCTGCCGCCTGGTGCTGGACCGGCCGATCTGGTTCAAGCGCGAAGGTGAACTGGTACTGAACCTGTTCCAGGGCGACCTGCGCGTGGCGTCGTTGGCGTTTAGCCTGTGCCGTGATCAGGGGGGGCTGTCGATGTTCATCGGTGCCGTCCAAGGCATTCACAAGGGCATCGACAGTGACACCTCGCTGGCCATCTACCGTGACCTGACCAAGGACTTCGAGGGGCTGCGCCCGCGCAGCCTGCTGCTCGAAGCGTTGAAGTGCCTGGCACGCATGCTGGGCGTTGCGCACCTGTATGCCGTCAGCGATGCCTGCCGGCACCATCGCCACCCGTACTTTGGCAGCGACAAGGCCCAGGATCTGGCGGCCAATTACGACGTCATCTGGCAGGAAAATGGCGCTACGGCGTCGAACCGCGACGACTTCTTCACTATCCCCTTGGCACCGGCACAACGGGCCGAGCAGGACATCCCGGCCAAAAAGCGCGCGATGTACCGCCGCCGCCAGGCGCTGCTCGACGATGTTTTTATTCGCCTGCAGGCCGCATTGCCGGGCAGCGGTCACAACCTTGGACTACAAGGAAAACAGGGGGATGCATTTGCTTTGAGTGCATCGGCAGTAGACAGACCACCGGTAGTCGACAGCCTGAAGTGAAGGTTGCCAGGGCAGGCCGGTCATCAAGCGGGTTGGGATCTGGATTCGTATGCGCATTGCTTACTTCATCAATCAGTACCCGAAGGTCAGCCACAGTTTCATCCGCCGCGAGATCCTGGCGCTGGAGCGTCAGGGCGTAGAGGTGCAACGCATCGCCCTGCGGGGATGGGACGCCGAGTTGCAGGATGCCGAGGATACGGCCGAGCGCGACAAGACCCGCTATGTGCTGCGGGCTGGTGTAAAGGGCTTGCTGAGGCCCACGTTACAGGTGCTGCGAGCACAACCCGGGCGGTTCTTCCAGGCCCTGTGGCTGGCCATGCGCCTTGGCCTGCGCGCCGACCGCGCCTGGCCCTACCACTTGGTCTACCTGGCCGAAGCTTGCCTGGTGCTGCAGTGGCTACAGGCCAGTGAGGCGAAACACGTGCATGCCCATTTCGGCACCAACTCCACCGAGGTGGTCATGCTGACCAACCAACTGGGCGGACCGGCCTACAGTTTTACCGTGCATGGACCGGAAGAGTTCGACAAACCGCAGTTCCTGCACATGGGCGAAAAGGTGCGGCGAGCCGCCTTTGTCGCAGCGGTCAGTTCCTACGGGCGCAGCCAGCTGTTCCGCTGGGTGGCGCACGAGCATTGGCCCAAGGTAAAGGTGGTGCATTGCGGCCTGGAGCGGGGTTTCCATGAGGTGGCGCCGGTCGATGTACCGTCAGTAGCACGGTTTGTTTGCGTGGGGCGCCTGTGTGAGCAGAAAGGCCAGCTGCTGTTGCTTGAGGCGGCGCGTCAGCTTGCTGCACAGTCGATTGACTTCGAACTGGTGTTGGCGGGTGACGGTGAAATGCGCCAGCAGATCGAGGCCCTGATTGCCCGGCATGGCCTGCAGCAGCACGTGCGCATCACTGGCTGGATCAGCAGTGCACAGGTGCGCGAAGAAATCCTCGCCGCCCGTGCGCTGGTATTGCCCAGCTTCGCCGAAGGCCTGCCGGTGGTGATCATGGAGGCCATGGCCTTGCGCCGGCCCGTGCTGACTACCTATGTGGCGGGCATCCCCGAGCTGGTGCGCCCGGGTGAGAACGGCTGGCTTTTCCCCGCTGGCGCCGTCGACGAGCTGGCTGAAGCCATGGCGGATTGCCTGTGCCAACCGGCCGACGTATTGCAGCGCATGGGCGAGGCAGCCTACCAGCGTGTGCTGCAGCGGCATGATATCGACACCGAAGCGGCCCGGCTGGCCGCTTACTTCAAGGCATCCGCATGATAAGTGTATTGAGTTGGTCGCTGGGCCTGCTGACGTTCATCGTCCTTGTGCCTGTGTCGATTTTTTTTGTACAGATGCTGCTGGCGTGTCTGCCACCACGCTCGCAGTACCTGGGCCATAGTCTGCGCCCCCGGGTGGCGGTGCTGGTACCTGCCCACGATGAGGCTGCGATCATTCGTGCAACGCTGGCGAGCATTGCCCCGCAATTGCTTGACGGTGACCGCTTGCTGGTGGTGGCAGACAACTGCACCGATGATACGGCGCAGCTGGCCCGCGACGCCGGCGCCGAGGTGGTGGAACGCTTCGACGCGGTGTTGCGTGGCAAAGGCTATGCGCTGGACTTCGGCGTGCGTCACCTGGCCGAACAGCCACCCGAGGTGGTGATTGTGGTGGATGCCGATTGCCAGGTGGGTGAGGGGGCAATTGACTGCCTGGCGCGTCGTTATCACCAGACCCGGCGGCCGGTACAGGCGCTGTACCTGATGCGTGCGCCCGTGGGTACCGGGCTGAAAGTGCAAGTCGCCGAGTTTGCCTGGCGGGTGAAAAACCTGGTGCGCCCGCGTGGCTGGGCGCGGCTGGGCTTGCCCTGTCAACTGATGGGGGCGGGCATGGCATTCGGTTGGCACGACCTGACCTTGATCAACCTTGCCAATGGGCACCTGGTAGAGGACGTGAAACTGGGCCTGGACCTGTGTCAGCAGGGCAAGCCTCCCGTGTTCTGCCCTGAGGCATTGGTCACCAGTCAGTTTCCTGCCAGCCAGCAAGGCCTGAACAGCCAGCGCACCCGCTGGGAGCATGGCCACCTGGGCTTGATGCTGGCCGATGCGCCCAAGCGTGCGTTGGCCGCCGTGACCCAAGGCAATGGTAGCCTGCTGGCGATGACCCTCGACTTGCTGGTACCGCCTTTGGCGTTGTTGGTACTGACCCTGCTGGGGCTCAATCTGGTGGCCTGGCTGGCGTACTTGCTGTTCGATGTTGCCGCGCCAGCGTGGATCGCCCTGATAGCCTTGGCCATGCTCAGCCTTGCGGTTTTGCTGGCTTGGGCGCGCTTCTGCCGTGAGCTGATCCCGTTTTCCGTCTTGCTTTACGCACCGTTCTACGCGGCAAAGAAAATCCCTTTGTACCTAGGGTTCCTGATCAAGCGCCAGGTTGAGTGGGTGCGCTCAAAACGGGATGATGACTGATGGCACTGTGGCAATGGCAGAATCGCTGGCAACGCATAATCGATGCGCTCGAGGTGGTGCCCGACAGCGGCGCGGCACAGCGCCTGCTCGACAGGCTGGCAGCCCCGCAAGCCGCGACCGTGCTGGGCTTCGTCAATGCCCATGCGATGAACCTGGTGGTCCGTGACGGCGCCTACTGCCAGGCACTGTCGGCAGCCGACGTGTTGCTGCGCGACGGCTCCGGCATGGCCATCCTGTATCGGCGTCTGGGCCTGGCACCCGGGCTTAACATGAACGGGACTGACTTCATTCCCAGGCTCATGGCCGCATACCGTGGGCGCAAGGTCGCATTCTGGGGCACCCGACAACCCTACCTGAATCAGGCTGTGCAGCGGTGTGAAACCGATTTTGGTGTAGTACCCGTGTCGGTACATGACGGCTTCGCCAGCCTCGAAACCTACCTGCAGCTGGCCCGTGAGCAACAACCCGAGCTGATCGTTCTGGGCATGGGCATGCCCAAACAGGAGGCGGTGGCGGCCAGGCTGGCAGCCGTTGGCGGGCCGTGCCTGATCGTGTGTGGTGGGGCAATTCTGGACTTTCTCGGCGGCAAGGTCAGCCGGGCACCGCCTTGGCTAAGGCGGCTGGGGGGAGAGTGGGCCTACCGGCTGTTGCGCGAGCCAAAACGTCTGTTCATGCGTTATGTAGTGGGCAACCCGCTATTCTTGCTGCGCACGCTGCTTTACCGCAAGGCAGCCGATTCGGCCAGGGGCACTGTATGAATCGGCCAAAATCCGCGCTGATGGCGGGTGGCTGCTACAGTGAGAGCAGTGGCTTGGGGGCTGCTTATCTGGCGTTGTACACGCTGTTTTCAAGACTTGATGCTTGATGGAAGGCACTGGCTACGCTGACACAGATGAGGTCTGAAATGGTTTTCGAACCCAGAAGCAGTCGTTCCTTACTCCAAAGAAGAAGCAGCGTAAGTAACGCCATTCAGGCAGGGCTCGATGGCATTGCAGTCACCGGTATTGCCTGGTATCTCATCTACGACCAGTTTGGTTACATTACCTCCGATTATGTAATCATGCTGCTGTTGCTGATTGGCGCACTGGCCGTCATTTACGACCATTATGCGATCTACCGCACCAATGTCGGGCTTTCGATCAAAGCCTTCCGCCTGTTCAAGGCCTGGTCGGCAACGTTCTGTTTTCTCGTGGTCATGGCCTTCCTGACCAAGCAGAGTGAAACGTACTCGCGTTTGTTGGTGGTGCAGTTGTTCATCATTGGCTACATCGCGCAGTTATTCCTGCACTTTGCCGTTCGTGAACTGCAAAAGCGTTTTACCGCCCATGCACGCCTGGATAACGCGCTGATTATCGGCGACGGCGACCTGGCGAATTTTCTTTATCAGAAAATCAGCAACAACCCCTGGTTTGGTGAACGGGTATTGGGGTGCGTACTGCTCGACAAGGGCGACGGCCAGGGGCGTGACAACGGCGAGGGCAAGCAGCGCCTGCCTGTGCTGGGGCACATTGCAGACCTGGATGAAATCGTCGCCCAGCATGGCATACGCACCGTTTACCTGGTCACGCCGCTCGGTGGCTCCGAGGTCATCAACGATGTGTACTTCAAGTTGCTCGACAAGTGCATCGCGGTGAACTGGGTGCCGGATATCTTTTCGTTGCGCCTGATCAACCACAGTGTGCGGGAAATTGCCGGGATTCCTGTGCTGACCTTGTCGGAAACGCCCCTGACGGGCATGAGCCTTTTCCTGAAAAACCTTGAGGACAGGGTGCTGGCAGCGGTGATTCTACTGTGCGCTTCGCCTGTGTTGCTGACGGTTGCACTGGCCATCAAACTCACCAGCCCCGGGCCGGTGTTCTTCCGCCAGGAACGCACGGGCTGGACCGGGGAATCGTTCCGGATCTGGAAATTCAGGAGCATGCATGTCCACCAGCCCGAAGGTGGTGTGGTCAAGCAGGCACAGAAGGATGACCCGCGGCTCACCAAGATTGGCGCCTTCATTCGACGCACCAGCCTGGATGAATTGCCGCAGTTGTTCAATGTACTGACCGGGGAAATGTCGCTGGTCGGGCCGCGACCGCATGCGTTGCAGCATGACACCTTGTATTCGCAGGACATCGTTGATTACTTCGCCCGCCACAACATCAAACCAGGCATGACCGGCTTGGCCCAAGTACGTGGCTTCAGGGGAGAGACCAAGGATATCGAGCAGATGATCCAGCGGGTGGACTCGGACATCGAGTACATCAACAACTGGTCGCTGTGGCTGGACTTCGTGATTCTGGTGCGTACCCTGAACGCCTTTACCGGCAAGCAGGCTTACTAGTCATAAAGCTGGCGAGACCCTTGTAGGAGCGTACAGGCTGGCTATTCCTTGTTTAGCGGGTGCAATTCCCGGAATCCTCGCGCTTCCTCCACCAGCCAGTCATGCACCGCCCGCGCCCCAGGCTGGTTCAGCCCGCCTGGCGGGTAATGCACCACGTAGCGTTTGTGGTTGGCGATCGGAACGCCGAACGGCACGATCAATGCGCCGCGCTCCAGCTCGTCATTCAACAGTGTGCGACGGGCGATCGCTACGCCGATACCGGCGATGGCCGCTTCGATGGTCAGGTGGTTGCGGTTGAAAGTGTGCCCACGCCGCACATCCAGGCCAGCGGCGCCAATACCCTCCAGGTAGAACTCCCACTCCGCATACTCCGAACTGCCACGCCACGCCGTGATGTCGTGCAGCAGTGGGTAGTGCGCCAGGTCTGCCGGCCCATGCAGCGGCGGGCGCCCGCGTAGCAGGGTAGGTGAGCACACCGGAAAGATCTGCTCGTCCAGCAGCGGTGTCGAGAGCATGCCAGGGTAGCTGCCATCGTTCAGGTCGATAGCCAGGTCGAAATCGCCTGGGGTCAATGCCTGGGCACTGTCCTCGGCCACCAGGCGCAGCTCGATGTCCGGGTAACGCTGCTGAAAGCGCGGCAGGCGCGGGGTAAGCCATTTGGCCAAAAAAGACGGGATCGAGCGCACCCGCAAGGTGCCGCGGATTTCTCCGGCATCCAGGCGCAACAATTCGGCCTCGATGCTGCCGTAGGCTTCTGCCACTGTCTGGGCCAGGCGTTGCCCTTCGGCGCTCAGCTCCACACCGCGTGCCCGACGCAGGAACAGCCGGTAACCCAGGCGTTCTTCCAGCTGGCGCATCTGCTGGCTGACAGCACCTGGGGTGATGTGCAGCTCTTCGGCGCAGCGGGTGAAGGACAGGTGCCGGGCTGCGCAGGCGAATACATGCAGCCAGACGAACACCTGACCATTGAGTTGTCGTCGCATCGTTTAGTACCACTAAAGCCTTGCTTAGAAAGATTCGTTGGTCATTCGTGAATGAGCGCGTCAGTATCGCGCAAAATCGCAATACCGCTCAATTTCTTCAGATAACCGTGCCGTGGATTCATCTCAGGGTACGGTCAGGCATTAGCATGGCTATCAGTGTTTTCGACCTTTTCAAAATCGGCATCGGGCCGTCCAGCTCTCACACCGTCGGCCCGATGCGGGCAGCAGCGACGTTCGCCCAGGCCCTGCGTGAGCAGGGGGTGCTGACGCGGGTGACGCGCGTTGAAGTGCGGTTGTATGGCTCGCTGTCGGCTACCGGGGTTGGCCATGCCACCGACCGCGCCTGCCTGCTGGGCCTGATGGGCCAATGGCCAGACCGGATCGACCCGGCCACCATCGATTCGCGTATCAGCCAGGTGCTGCAGGAGCGTTGCCTGATATTGGATGGCAGCCACCCGCTGGACTTCGAGTATGGCCGTGACATGTTGCTGCTCGACGAAAACCTGCCTTATCACCCCAATGCCATGAGCCTGGAGGCGCTGGACGGGCAGGGCAGCCTGCTGTGCCAGACCTACTATTCAGTGGGCGGTGGGTTTATCGTCGAGCAGGCCGAAATCGATGCCCCTGCCGCCGAAAGCAACGCAGTGATCTTGCCGTATGAGTTCGACAGTGCGGCCCAGCTGCTGACCTTGTGTAAAACCCACGGTTTGAGCGTTGCGCAACTGATGATGGCCAACGAACGTGCCTGGCGCCCGGAAGCCGAAGTGCGTGAAGGCTTGCTGCGTATCTGGGCGGCCATGCAGGAGTGTGTTCAGAACGGCCTGCGCAACGAAGGCATTCTGCCGGGTGGGCTGCATGTCAAGCGCCGCGCCGCGCGTTTGCATCGTAGCTTGCAGGAACTGGGCAAGCCCAACGTGATTGGCTCGACCCTCAGCGCCATGGAGTGGGTGAACCTGTTCGCCCTGGCGGTCAATGAAGAGAATGCGGCCGGTGGGCGCATGGTCACTGCACCAACCAACGGTGCGGCGGGCATTATCCCGGCGGTGATGCACTATTATATGAAGTTCAACCCCAGTGCCAATGACGCGGATGTGGTGGACTTCCTGCTCGGCGCCGCAGCAGTTGGTATTCTGTGCAAGAAAAACGCGTCGATCTCCGGCGCCGAGGTCGGTTGCCAGGGCGAGGTGGGCTCAGCGTGTTCGATGGCCGCTGCCGGCCTGGCCCAGGTGCTGGGTGCGACCCCGCCACAACTTGAGAACGCCGCCGAAATTGCGCTGGAGCACAACCTCGGGCTGACCTGCGATCCGGTCGGTGGCCTGGTGCAGGTGCCGTGCATCGAGCGCAATGCGATTGCTGCGGTAAAGGCGATCAACGCCGTACAGATGGCGTTGCGTGGGGATGGCGAGCACTTCATCTCGCTTGACCGGGTGATCCGCACCATGCGGGATACCGGGGCGGATATGCATGCCAATTACAAGGAAACTTCGCGCGGCGGTTTGGCGGTTGCATTCGTAGAGTGCTAACAGGCTAGATCAGGTTTAGGGCCGCAAAGCGGCCCTAAACTTAACGAGCCTTCTGCTTCGCTGCTAAAAAGCTGGCACGCATGTCCTTCGCCCAACCATCCAGCACTGGCTTTACGTCATTCAAGGTCAGCTTCTGGGTATCGTTCTCCAGTTCCTGCCCCGTGCCTTTGCGCAGCACCTGGGCCAGCACCTTCTGGCTGGCACCATCAAGGAACGCTGCCTCCACGCCGACATCCACTTCCTGATCACGGCCACCCATGGCCGTGTTCACGCCCGCCGAAATCAGTGCGATAGGGATGACTTCGTAAGGCTTCAGGCCTTCGTTGCTGGTCGACACCGCTGTAATGGCGGGGCGCACCACGATCACTCCCGGGCCTGGCCCCTTGGCCAGCGGTATCACGCTGCCCATTTCACGGCGCAAGGCTTCATTGAAGTAACGCGTGATTTCTTGCAGCGTCTGCTGCGAAATCACCGCCGTTGGCTGTGGCTTGGGGTAGAACTGGCTGGGCTCGATGAACACCTGGCTGTACTGGTTGACGTTAACGTTGGGGTCGATCCAGCGCATCACCGGGTCACCCGAAGGGCTCTTGGCTTCCTGCAGGCGGCTGTAATCCTTGAGGAAGCCGGAATAGTCCTTGGGGTCCACGCTTTTGCTGGAGCAGGCGGCCACGGCAAGCAGCGCGGCGCACAACAGGGTAATGCGAGGCAGTGATTTCATGATGGAGGTGCATCCATGAGAGGTCGGCCAGAACAACGCTAGCAGGTGCGCGGCAGTTGGCCAGTGGGGGCGTTCAATCTGGACAATGAATTGCGGTGCCTGGTCTGTCTGGCGCCGCAATTCATGTGCTGGACTCACCCCAACGCTTCGCGCAACCGGTACCACAACATGCCCAGTGCCAGTAGCGGCGAGCGCAGTGCCTTGCCGCCGGGGAAGGTCAGGTGTGGCACGGCGCTGAACACATCCAGGCCATGGCTATGGCCGAGGGCGATACTTTCGGCCAGCAGTTTCGCCGTCCAGTGCGTCACGTTCAGCCCATGCCCGGAGTAGCCTTGGGCGTAGTATACGTTCTGGTGGTGGCTCAGGCGCCCAACCTGGGGGAAGCGGTTGGCGGTGATGCCGATCATGCCGCCCCACTGAAAATCGATGCGCACATTGGCCAGCTGGGGGAACACTTTCAGCACCTTGGGCCGCATATAGGCCGCGATGTCCTTGGGGTCGCGCCCGGAGTAGTGGCAGGCGCCGCCAAACAGCAGGCGGCGGTCGGCGGTGAGGCGGTAGTAGTCCAGGCCGACCTTCTGGTCGCACAGTGCCATGTTCTGCGGAATCAGGCTGCTGGCCAGTGCTTCGGGCAATGGTTCGGTGGCCACCACGTAACTGCCGGCTGGCAGCACCTTGCCGCTCAGTCGCGGCTCCAGCTCGTCGAGGTGGGCGTTACAGCCGAGTACCAGGCTACTGGCCCGCACCTTGCCGCGAGCCGTGTGCAGGGTGACGCAAGGTCCGTGTTCGATGCGCAATACCGGGCTCTGCTCGAAAATGCGCACACCCAGGCCGTGCGCGGCACGGGCTTCGCCCTGGACCAAGTCGAGGGGGTGCAAGTGGCCCGAGCCCATGTCGACCAGGCCGCCGGCGTACTGGTCGCTGGCGACAATCTCGTTCAACTGCCCCGCACCGACCAGGCGTGTTGCATGGCGATAGCCCAGCGCCGCGAGGTCGTCCTGTTCATCCTTGAAGGCAGCGAACTGGGCAGGTGTATTGGCCAGCTCGCAGAAACCCCAACGCAGGTCGCAGGCAATACCGTAGCGGGCGATACGCTCGGCCACCAGCGCCACCGAATCGATGCCGGCCTGCTTCAGGTAACGCACGCCGTCCTGGCCAACATGCCGGGCGAAACCGCTGACATCGTGGCCAATACCGCGAATCAGCTGGCCGCCATTGCGCCCACTGGCGCCCCAGCCGATGCGCCGGCCTTCCAGCAGCACCACCGAAAGGCCACGCTCGGCGAGCTCCAGGGCGGTATTGACCCCGGTCAGCCCGCCGCCGACCACGCATACGTCAGCCGTCAGTTCGCCGTCCAGGCTGGGGTAGGGGGCCGCATCGCGCGCCGTGGCGGCGTAGTACGAAGCGGCGTGTTGAGTAGTGAAAGACATGGGCGTTCTCGACTCAGCGGTTGGACTTGATCTTGCTCCAGGAGCGGGTCATGACGCGCATGATCTTCGGGCTCGGGGTGCTGGAGATGTACAGTTTGTCCAGCACGTCCTGGGGTGGGTAGATTTCGGGATTGCCGACCAGCGATGCATCCATGTAGGCCTTGGCGTCCGGGTTGGCATTGGCATAGCCGACGGTTGCGCTGACCTTGGCGATCACTTTGGGGTCGAGCAGGTAGTTGATGAATGCCAGGGCCTGCTCGGGGTTGCTGGCGTCCTTGGGGATGGCCAGCAGGTCGAACCACAGGTTGCTGCCTTCCTTGGGAATGCTGTAGGCCACTTTCACGCCGTTCTTCGCTTCCACGGCACGGTTGGCGGCCTGGAACACGTCGCCGGAGTAGCCGAAGGCCACGCAGACATCGCCATTGGCCAGGTCGGAGACGTATTTGGAGGAATGGAAGTACGTGATGTAGGGGCGCAGCTCCAGCAGGCGGGCTTCGGCCTTGGCGTAGTCGGCCGGTTTTTCGCTGCGCGGGTCCATGCCCAGGTAGTTGAGGACAGCCGGGAACAGTTCATCGGGCGAGTCCATGAAGGCCACGCCGCACTGTTTGAGCTTTTTCAGGTTTTCCGGCTCGAACAGCACCGCCCACGAGTCGATATGGTCCACGCCTAGAGCCGCCTTGACCTTGTCGACGTTGTAGCCGATGCCATTGGTACCCCACAGGTAAGGCACCGCGTACTGGTTACCTGGGTCGTTCTGTTCAAGCTGTTTGAGCAGCTTGGGGTCCAGGTGCTGCCAGTTCGGCAGTTTGCTGCGGTCCAGCGGCAAGAAGGCACCGGCCTGGGCCTGGCGGGCGAGGAAGTGGTTCGACGGCACCACCACGTCATAACCGGTGCGCCCGGCCAGCAGTTTGCCTTCGAGGGTTTCGTTGGAGTCGAACACGTCATACACCACCTTGATCCCGCTGCTGGCCTGGAAGTCGGCCAGGGTGGTGTCACCAATGTAGTCGGTCCAGTTGTACACGCTGACCGAAGGGGTGGCGTGGGTGGTGGTGGCGAACAGCAGGGTGAATGCAGCGGGTATCAGGGCTTGCAGATGACGCATGGGGACACCTCGTTGGTCTTGTTCTTCGAATTCGGTGCAGGGGGCTTCAAGCCCCCCCTGTGTGGGTCAAACGCTGAGCATCAGGAACTCGCGCTCCCACGAGCTGATCACGCGCTTGTAGTTCTCGTGCTCGGCCCGCTTGACCGCCACGTAGCCCTGGACGAACTGCTTGCCCAGGTACTGCTGCACGGTTTCGCAGTCTTCCATGTGCTGCAGCGCATCCTCGATGGTGATCGGCAAGCGCAGGTTGCGCCGTTCGTAGGCACGGCCTTGTACCGGCGCGCTGGGGTCGATTTGCTCGACCATGCCCAGATAGCCGCACAGCAGGCTGGCGGCAATCGCCAGGTACGGGTTGGCATCCGCACCCGGCAGGCGGTTTTCCACGCGCATCGCCTCGGGGCTGGACGTGGGCACACGCAAGCCCGCGGTGCGGTTTTCTTCGCCCCACTCGACGTTGACCGGTGCCGAGGTGTCCGGCAGGAAGCGGCGGAACGAGTTGACGTTGGGCGCGAACATCGGCAGCAGCTTGGGGATGTACTTCTGCAAGCCGCCGATGTGGTGCAGGAACAGCGGGCTCATGCTGCCGTCTTCATTGGCGAAAATCGGCTTGCCGGTGGCGATGTCCACCACGCTTTGGTGCAGGTGCATGGCGCTGCCCGGCTCGTCGGTGATCGGCTTGGCCATGAAGGTAGCGGCGACGTTGTGCTTGAGGGCTGCCTCACGCATGGTGCGCTTGAACACGGTGATCTGGTCGGCCAGGTCCAGCGCGTCTCCGTGGCGGAAGTTGATCTCCATCTGCGCCGGGCCGTCTTCGTGAATCAGCGTATCCAGGTCCAGGCCCTGGATCTCGCACCAGTCGTAGACGTCTTCGAACAGCGGGTCGAATTCGTTGGCGGCATCGATCGAGAACGACTGACGGCCGCTTTCGGCACGGCCAGAGCGCCCCAGCGGGACCTGCAGTGGCAAGTCCGGGTCTTCGCAGCGCTTGGTCAGGTAAAACTCCATTTCCGGCGCGACGATCGGCTGCCAGCCTTTGTCGGCGTACAGCTTGAGCACCTTCTTCAGCACGTTGCGCGGCGACAGCTCAATGGGGTTGCCTTGTTTGTCGAAGGTGTCGTGGATCACGATCGCAGTCGGCTCGATCGCCCACGGGATCTGGTACACAGCGCTTGGGTCGGGGCGGCAGACCATGTCGATGTCGGCGGCGTCGAGCAGGTTGTAGTAGATGTCATCGTCAACGTAGTCGCCGGTGACCGTCTGCAGCAGCACGCTTTCTGGCAGGCGCATGCCACGTTCATGGAGGAACTTGGCGGTGGGCGCGATCTTGCCACGGGCAATGCCGGTCAAGTCGCTGATCACGCATTCGACTTCGGTGATGCGGTGTTCTTTCAGCCAGGTGTACAGCTGATCGAAGGGGGCGTTCATACAGACCTCTTGGTTGGGTTTTAGTGTGGGAACGCGGAAGCCCGAGAAAGCCGTCGCAGGGTTTCCGGGGCATCACGCTTCCCAGGTGACGCGCTGGAGACTATCTTGGTCGCAGCTCCCCGGGGCAATCTATCCACTTTCTTCAGTAACGAATGCACCAAAAGAGTGCATACAGGACAATGCGTGACAACCGCCAATGCGTTGCAGGTCCAGGCTTTTCATACCACCGACGTTACCGAGCAAGTGCGCGCCACCCCTGGCTGGCAGCAACAGTATCGGCAGATGTCACCCGGGCATTTCAGCGGTGAACTGCGTTGCCTGGGGCTCGATGGCGTGGAGGTGTACGAAGAGCGGCTGAATACCCGGGTGGAGCAGTTTTTCCGCGCGCCGAGCGGTTCGCTGGCGTTCTGCTTCGACCGTAGCGAGAACAGCCTGTACCTGCTGAACGAGCAAAGCCGCAATATCTGGATCACGCCGGAGAACTACCAGGAGGTGGCGGTGGTGTTCGATCAGGCCTTTCTGGCCCGCCATGGGCTGGACCCGCAGCGCCTCGAAGGTTTATTCATGGTGCCATTGGGCAGCGGGCAGAATGCCTTGTTCGGTAGCTGGCTGAGCGCCACGCTGACGCGCCTGGGCGACGCGGATTGCCGGCTGCAGGGGCAGGCCTTGGCCGAGCAATTGCTGGAGGACTGCCTGTTCATTCTCGACAATGCCTGTCAGCGCTTGCAGGGTGTGGCGTTGGGGCGCCGTGACGAAGAGCGCGCGATCATGCGCCGGGTCAGCGAATGGGCGGCCGACTGCCCGGAAGAGACGCTAAACCTGATGGAGTTGGCGGGGGTTGCCGGGGTTTCCCTGCGTCAGTTGCAGCAGGCGTTCAAGGCATTTACCGGCATGCCGCCGGCGCAGTGGCTGCGGTTGCGCAGGCTGAACGGTGCGCGGCGCGACTTGTTGCGCGGTGGTGGCGTAACGGTCGCCGAAGTAGCGATGCGCTGGTCATTTTGGCATTTGGGAAGGTTTTCAGAGAGTTACAAACAGTTGTTCAAGGAGTTTCCCAGCGAGACGTTGAAGCGGCGCAGGGGTTAAACCCAGCATTCCCTACCGAAAGTTGCTATCGTGCCGCCCTGTTTCCACCCGAGGTGCCGATGTTTTACCTGCCTTTGCCCAGCGACCAGGCCGATCGCCTCGCCAGCGAACCCAACACTGACTTTTTCACCACTGCCAGCGTGCTCGACGCTGCCGCAGTGCTGTTCGTGCAAAACCTCCCACGCCAGCCCGGCACCGCATCGGCCGACGCGCAAGAGCGCCGTTTCGCCGGAATCGTGCGCATCGCCAACGAAGTCGAAAGCGTCGCGCCCGGGCGTTTCCAGGGCCAGGTGGCGCAGCACTTCGATCGCGAAGCTTTTGCCATGGGCCTTGGCATGCTGGGTGAAAACGGCATTGCCCTGTTGTCGGCCGAGGTGGAGTACACCGCAGACGAGCTGCTGGATGCCGAAGGCCAGTGGAGCTTCCAGTTCGCCGACACCTACCGCCAGCGGGCCACACCGCTGCACCCGGTGTACTTGCCGTCCCTGGCCAGTGACCTGATGCTCAGCGATCAGCAAAACCGCCTGCTGCGCGAGTTTCTCAGTGGCATAGACGAGTCGGTGGCCGTGCAAGGCTTCGCCGGCACCGGCAAAACCTTCCTGATTCACCAGTTCGCCCGGCTGCTGGAGCCACAGCGCACGTTGCTGCTGGCACTGACCGAGGGCCAGTTGCGCGCCCTGCAGGCGCGGGTGAAGGACGCTGCCGCCTACACCGCGATGACCTTCGGCCAGCTGGCAGACGAGCTGCTGAACCGCGACCTCACCAGCAATGGCTGGCGTTTGCGCGACCCGTACCGTACCAAGCTGTCGTGGCGCCCGCAGGACGCACAGGTGGTGCGCTGGCTGGCCATTCCCGACATCGGCCCAGTTGCTGCACGCGATGTGGTTGCCTTGTGCGTGCGCGCCGTGCGCACGTTCTGCCACAGCGCCGACACCCAGCTGCAATTGCACCATTTGCCATGGGCCGGGCCGGGCACCTCGCCGCTGGACCAAGAGGTGCTGCTGGAAAAGGCGAGGTCGTACTGGCAGGAACTGATTCGCCCGTCGGCACGAGAAATCCAGCTACCGGTGCGCGACTACCACCGGGTAAAGCTGCTGTCACTGACCGACTATGTGATCGACAGCCGTTATACCCACGTCATCGTCGACGAATCCCACGAGCTGTCCGCACCGATGCTTGCCGTGCTTGATCGCAGCCCGCAGTCGATCATTGCCCTGGGGGACGAGCTGCAGAACCTCAACGGTCTGAGTCCGCACCATGGCGGTTTTATTCGCCAGCGCTGCATCGACCATTCGCTGCGTGCCGGGCCGGCGATGGACAACGTGCTGAACCCGCTGATTCAGGCGCACCCGGCCTCGATTCAGGCCGCTTTCAGTGGCAGCGCCGAGCACTACACCCGGGTCAGCTTCTTCGATGCCGTGACGGTGCCGGAACAGCCCACGGCGCTGATCGTCGATGACGAATGGGGCCTGTTTGGCTGGTTCCAGCGTCTGACACACCAGGGCGTGCCGTTCGTGCTGCTCAAAAGCGCGCGCAAGGACTTCGAATTGTTCGTCGAAGACTGCATCGAGTTGTACCGTTACGGCACGCGGCCCCGGCACCCGATGCTGTTCCGCTATGCCAGCTGGCAGGCGTTGGAGCAGGACAAGGGCGATGACAAGGCCTTCGTTGCCGTGGCCAACATGCTGCGCAAGGGCTACACGCCTGAGCACTTTGCCAAGGCCAAGAGCCGTTACCGTTGGGACAAGGCACCCAAGTTGTTCCTGGGGCGGGTAAGGGACGTGAAGAACATGGAATTCGCCCGGGTGATGGTGTCGCCGGAGCTGATGGTGGCGCCTCAGGTGGCGGGTAACCGCAATGAGCGGGCGCGGATGCTGGCGGGGTTGTACACCGCCTGTTCGCGGGCGCGGCATGAGTTGATCGTGCCGGGAGGGATGCTGGACTGGGTCAAGGACCAGGTTCGCGATTGAGATTGTTGGGGGCCGCAAAGCGGCCCCCATTTACACAATCAGTTACGGTCCAGCCACACCGTCTGGGCATTGGTGAACTCACGCACACCAAAGTGCGAAAGCTCACGCCCGAAACCGCTCTTCTTCACACCGCCAAACGCCACGCGGGGGTCCGAAGCGCAGTAACCGTTGATGAACACGCCACCGGTATCCAGTGCTGCGGTCATGCGCTCAGCCAGCGCATAGTCGGCGGTGTAGATGGTCGCGGCCAGGCCGAACTCGCTATCGTTTGCCAGCTCCACCGCATGGTCGGCATCACGGGCAGTGATGATCGCGGCCACCGGCCCGAACAGCTCCTGCTTGAACGCCGTCATGCCCGGCGTGACGTTGGCGAACACGGTCGGCGCGTAGAAGTTGGCCACGCCCTCGACTTTGTTGCCGCCCAGCAGCAGGGTGGCGCCTTCGGCGAGGGTCGCTTGCACCTGGCCGTCCAGCTCATCGCGCAGGTCGTAACGGGCCATCGGGCCAATGTAGGTGTCGTCGTCCAGTGGGTTGCCCACTTTCAGTTCACGGGTGGCTTCAACGAACTTGCGGGTGAATTCGTCAACGATGCTTTCTTCGACGATCAGACGCTTGGCCGCGGCGCAGACCTGGCCGGTGTTCTGGTAGCGGCCGATGACCGCAGCCTTGACGGCGGCATCCAGGTCGGCGTCGGCCAACACGATGAACGGGTCGGAACCACCCAGCTCCAGCACGCACTTCTTCAGCGCGGCACCGGCCTGGGCACCGATCGCCATGCCGGCACGTACGCTGCCGGTCAGGGTCACGGCGGCAATGCGCGTGTCGTTGATGGCACGGGTGACGCCATCCGGGGTCACGTTCAGTACCTCGAACACGCCCTCTGGCAGCCCGGCATCCTTGAACAGCTCGCCCAGCAGGTAGGCGCTGCCCATCACGTTCGGCGCATGCTTGAGTACATACGTGTTACCCGCCAGGATCGCCGGCACGGCGCCGCGCAATACCTGCCAGACCGGGAAGTTCCAAGGCATCACGGCCAGGATCGGGCCAAGCGGACGGTATTCGATACGGGCTTTTTCAACCTGGGTAGGCTCCGGCGCGAGCATGGCCGGGCCGTGCTCGGCGTACCAACGGCACAGGCCAACGCACTTGCTGACTTCGCCACGGGCCTGGGCGACTGGCTTGCCGATTTCGCGGCTGATCATCTGGGCGAAGGCTTCGGCTTTGGCTTCGAGGGTGCTGGCCAGGGCGAGCAGGTACTCGCTGCGCTGACCCAGCGACACTTGGCGCCACTGGCGGTAGCCAACCTTGGCACGTTGCAGCGCCGCTTCCAGTGCGGTGTCGGTGTCGAACGGGTAGGCGCCGATCTGCTCGCCGCTGTACGGGTCGAGGGAGATGGCGTGGGTCAGGCTGCTGATCGCGCTCATGGCGGACACTCTCTTTGTTGTTAATCAGTGACGCCAGACTAGTGGGCTATGGCTTTAATGAAAACTGAATAATAATGAGTGAAACATTCACGTTTGGAGAAAGACTGTGGACCTGGTGCAACTGGAGATGTTCAAGGCCGTGGCAGAGCAGGGCAGCATCAGTGCCGCCGCGCAGCACATCCACCGGGTGCCGTCGAACCTGACCACACGCATCAAGCAGCTGGAGGAAGACCTCGGCGTTGAACTGTTCATTCGCGAAAAGAGCCGCCTGCGCCTGTCGCCTGCCGGTTGGAATTTTCTCGAATACACCCGGCGCATTCTCGACCTGGTTCACGAGGCGCGTTTGACCGTGGCCGGTGAAGACCCGCAGGGCACCTTCGCCCTGGGCTCACTGGAAAGCACCGCGGCCGTGCGCATCCCGGCGCTGCTGGCGGCCTACAACCAGCGCTATCCCAAGGTCGACCTGGACCTGTCTACCGGCCCTTCGGGCACGATGCTGGAAGGCGTGTTGTCTGGTCGCCTGGTGGCGGCGTTCGTCGATGGCCCGGTGCTGCACCCGACACTGGAGGGCATGCCTGTGTTCGAGGAAGAGATGATGGTGATCGCGCCGCTCAACCATGCCCCGGTTACCCGTGCACAGGACGTGAACGGGGAGAGCATCTACGCCTTCCGTGCCAACTGCTCCTACCGCCATCACTTTGAAAACTGGTTCGTGCAGGACCAGGCGGTGCCGGGCAAGATCCACGAGATGGAGTCTTACCACGGCATGCTGGCCTGCGTCAGCGCTGGCGCAGGCCTGGCCATGATGCCGCGCAGCATGCTCGACAATATGCCCGGGTGCAGCACCGTCAGTGCGTGGCCGATGTCGGAGGATTTCCGCTACCTGAAAACCTGGCTGGTGTGGCGGCGGGGCACGGTATCGCGCAGCTTGAGCATGTTTGTAAAACTTCTTGAAGAAGCGCGTACAACATCCTGATATTTATATAAATTTACGTTCGCTTCATGCGTTAGTGCCGAATATCACGAGGGTAACCACACATCGGCACGAACACCGATACGCCTGAAGGATCAGATACTAGGTAAGCCATCCTCTGAAGGAGGGTCGTACCATGCGTAACCATCACTATGCCCTCGGTGCGGCACTGCTGGTCGCTTTTGCCATGCCATGGACCTTGGCAGCCGCCGCCAACCTCAATGCCCCCATCGATATGCAGGCCGTTCAGTTACAACCACAGGAACAGAACGGCGTGCGCTTTCTGCAGGGAGGTATCGGCCAGGATGAGGCCAACGCCCTGCGCAAAACCCCAGGTTACGACTTGCACGTAGAGCTTTCCACGGGGCCGGAAGGCAAGTTCCAGAGCGGGGCCAATATCGATATCCAGAACGCCCAGGGGCAGCCCGTGCTCAGCGTCATGGATGCCGGGCCGCTGCTGTATGTGCAGTTGCCGCCTGGCAAATACAAAGTCACCGGTAACGCTCAAGGGCAGACGGTGCAGCAAATGGTGACTGTTAACGGCAAGGCCCCTACGACCGTGAGCCTTAACTGGCGTTAAGGGATAACGGGCAGGAGTACATGTGTACTCCTGCCGGGTCGGAGCATATCGCCATGAGCCTGAGCCTTCAACTGGAGATGGTGGACGAGCGGGGGTATGTATTGATCCCGGATGTGCTCGAACCCCTGAGGCGGAATACAACTGCAGCCCTGCGCACGGCGAGGCACATCTTGAAGAAGCGAATTAGCCAATAGTGGCAATTCACTTTCAACTTTCTGATTATTTGGACAATAATAAAAAAAATATTACTTCGTGTGACCGGCCTGGAAGGGCCGGGCACCGCATAAGATCGAGGGGCTCAAGCCCCCGCTTGCCGTGTAGACCATCAGGAGAGTCGTTGATGAAAACCCGTCTAGCAGCATCGCTGGCCGCTGCAGTGCTGGCCTTTGCAGGGGCCAACCTGGCCCAGGCCGCGCAGGTGTCCGGTGCCGTTGGCGCCACCGGCCAAGGCGACATGACCTACCGTATTGGCATGTCGTTCGACTGGGACAAGAAATGGCTGGAAAGCAGCACCGGGTATCTGAGCGGATACTGGGACGCTGCGTACACCTACTGGGAGGGCGGGGACGCCAGTGGCGCACATTCGCTGTCGTTCAGCCCGGTGTTCACCTATGAATTCAGCGGTTTCACCTACACGCCGTACATCGAGGCCGGCATTGGCCTGGCGGCGTTCTCCAAGACCGACGTGGGCGATCAGCGTCTGGGTTCCTCAGTCAACTTCGAAGACCGCATCGGTTTTGGCTTGAAGTTGCCGGGGGAACAGAAGGTGGGCATCCGCGCGATGCATTACTCCAACGCGGGCATCAAGCAGCCAAACGACGGGATCGAGTCGTACTCGCTGTTCTACAGCAAGGGTTTCTAGCAGTTTGGGGCCGCCAGGCGGCCCCACACCCGTCAGAAGGTATACGAAACCCCAGCCTGCACTGTCCGAGGCGCCCCCGGGTACACATAGCTGTTGAACGCCCCTTCGTCATAGCCTTTGTTGAACACGTTCTTCACATCCAGGTTCAGACGGACGTGTTCGTTGACCTGGTAGAAGCTCAGCAAGTCGACCACGGTGTATTGCTCCATGGTGTAGGTCGTCGCGGCGGTCTGGCCTTGACGGTCATCCACATACTTTACGCCAACGCCCAGGCCCAACCCCTTGGCCACGCCATCCTGGAATTCATACGTGTTGAGCAGGCTGAAGCTGTTGCGCGGGATGTTTGCCAGGCGCGTGCCGGTCGGCAGGCTGGTGTCCTTGGTGACTTGGGCATCCACGTACGAATAGCCACCAATCACCCGCCACTCAGGCGTGATGTTGCCGGCAACGTTGATGTCCAGGCCACGGCTGCGCACTTCGCCGGCTGCGATTTTGTAGGTGCCGGTAGGGTCGCTGGGATCGTTGGCCAGCACGTTTTCCTTGACGATGTGGTAGATCGCCGCGTCAACGCTCAACTGGCGATCAAGTGCCTCCCATTTCACACCCAGTTCGTAGGACTTGCCTTTCTCGGGGTCGAAACCACGCCCTGTTGCACCGGCAGGCGCGCCACTATTGGGCTTGAATGAGCGTGCGGTGTTGGCATAGACCGCGACGGTATCGGTCAGGTCAAACAGCAGGCCGAACCGCGGGGTTACACCGTTCTCGCCTTTATCGAAGTCACCCGCACTGTTGAGCTTGTTGACATAGTCATGTTCAAAGCGTTCGAAGCGCACACCTGCCAAAGCTTTAAGGCGCTCGGTCAGGGCAACCTGGTCCTGAACGAAAAATGCCCAGGTTTTTAGGTTTTCCTTGTCATGGGTGGTGGGTGTACTCAATAAGGCTGGGCGCGACTGGTCATACACCGGATCGAAAAGGTCGATTGGATAGGACGTTGGAGTGGTAGCCGAACGCTGGATGATCGAGTTGTAGTCGTAGTCTTCGTACTCGACACCTGTAAGCAACGTATGGCTGAAACCACCGGTGTCAAAATGCCCGGTCAGGTTGAGCTGGTAGTCGCGGTCCCGCCATTCCAGCTTGCGGTAGTTGAAGTTACGCCCCAGGGTCCGGCCATCGGCCTGCAAGCGGTTGGCCTCGATGGCGTTGCCCTTGAGGGTACCGTCCAGCCACTGCATGCCGCCGCCCAGGGTCCAGTCATCATTGAGCGCATGCTCGAAACGCAACTGCGCCATGTTGTTATCGTTGTGCAGCATGTTGTCGCTGCCTTTGCCCCAGATGTTGGTATCGCGCGAGGCGCTGCCAGCCTGGTTGGTGTAATGCGTCAGGCCGCGGTCAAGCGGGTGGTTGTTACGCATGAAGTCGCCTTCAAAGACGATTTTGGTCGCATCGTTCACCTGCCAGCTAAGCACCGGCGCGACGTCGTAGCGTTCGCTTTCGACGTTGTCGCGGAAGCTGTCGCCACCTTCGCCCAACACATTCAGGCGATAGGCCAGGCTGCCGTCCTGGTTCAAGGCACCGGTGGCGTCGAGGGTGGCGCGGTGCATGCCCTGATCGTCGAGCTGGCTGCCCAGGGTTACCTGCTGTTCAGCCTGCGGCTGCTTGGTAACCACATTGAAGGTGCCGCCGGGGTCGCCACGGCCGTACAGGGTGCTGGCCGGGCCACGGATCACTTCCAGACGCTCGACGCTGTTGGCATCAGGCGCATTCGGGTAACCGCGGTTCATCGGGAAGCCGTTGCGGTAGTACTCGCCAGTGGTGAAACCACGGACAGTGACCGTGGTCAGGCCCTGCCCGCCAAAGTTGTTGGCGCGGCCCACGCCACCGGCATAGTCCAGGGCGTCTTGCAGGCGGGTGCTGGCCGTATCGGTCAGCACATCCTTGGGCACCACGCTGACCGACTGCGGCGTTTCGTGCAGCGCCGTGTCGGTGCGGGTGGCGCTGGCCGAGCGGGTGGCCTTGTAGCCAAAGACCGGGCCGTCGGCGCGTTCGCTGTCGGCGTTGCTGGTGATGTTCAAAGCCTGGAGTTCAATCTGGGCAGGGTCGCTGAGCGGTTCGGGCTCGGCAAAGGCCAGCGGGGAGACAGCATGAAGCACACAAAGCGAAACGAACGTGCGACGCATCGACGGTACGATCCTGGGTGGGGCGCTGAGGGAAAGGGTAGGGAAGCGCCGCGAAATTACTACGAATCATTATCAAATGCATTCTTTTTGTGTGGCACTGGTGTACCAAATACCAACCGGTGAAATACACGCCGGTCTCTACGCAGGTAAACCGCTCCCACCTTTAATATCCCTAAGGTAGCGGGTTATCCCGGGAAGCGGCCGGTTCAGATATGCCAGAACTCAGTGAACGGCCTTGATCGCCAGCACATTACACAACGGATGCTCCAGTACATGGGCCGTGGTCCCGCCCAGGAACGTCTGCATCGCGTCATGCCGGTGGCTGCCCATGACAATCACATCGGCCCGGCTGTGGCCGACAAACTGGGCAATCGCCCTGATCGCTGCTCCTTCCAGGAAGTGCCTGCGCTCCAGCGGAATCTGATGATGGTCACCCAGGCGGTTGAACGCTGCCCGCTGCGCGGTACGCACGCTGCTGTCGAAGCCAGGCATGGTTACCGTACCCGCACCAAAGTCGGCGATATGGGTCTTGGCTGCATCGCACACATGCAGCAGATGGAGCTCGCCGTTGCATTGCAGCGCCAAGGCATGGGCAGTCTGTATGACCTGTTCATCCAGGTGTTCACCTGCGCCGTGGCTGTTCAGGTCCACCGCTGCGGCAATCTGCCGGGGCAGGGGCAGGCGGATGTCGCTCACCAGGTGCACGGCGACCGGGCTGTCCTTGAGCAGTTGCCAGTCCAGGGGCGTGACCAGCAGGCGTTTGAGAATCGGTTCGTGCTGCACGTCCTTGACCAGCAGGTCGCAACCCAGCCGCTCGACCCGCTCCAGCACACTGCCCAGCGGGTCGCGGGTCAATAACAGCTCGGTGGACACGTCCAGGCCTGCATCGCCCAACTGTTCGGCCTCGTCCGCCAGCCACTGGCGGTTGTCGCTGAGCAGCCGCTCACGTTCGCGACCATCGCTCATCAAGCCAAAGGTGTCGACATCATCGACGAAAACGTTGATATCCAGCAGTGCGCCGCTGGACTCCGCCAGCGCCGCTGCGCGTTGCAGCGCGGGCGTATGGCGCATTTGCGGGCCGAGCATGACGAACAAACGCTTGAACTGGCTCATCTCACACCTCCACGTGTGGCAGCCCCCCGGTGCTCTGGTCTTGTTCAGTCTAGTTCGCTTCAGGCTGCATGAGCAGCAGGCTGGCGATCAGGTATGATGCTGCCCCTAATCATTGTCCTGAGGCCGTCCCATGTCCCTGAGTGCTGAACAGATCGGTGAATTGCGCACCTTTGCCGAGCAGTTGGCCGATGCTGCCGCTGTGGCGATCCAGCCTTATTTCCGTGCCAGCCTGGCTGTCGAGGACAAGGGCGGGCGTTTGTACGACCCTGTCACCGTAGCCGACAAGGCGGCGGAAGACGCCATGCGTGAGCTGATCCAGGCCCGTTACCCCGACCACGGTATTCTGGGTGAGGAAGCGGGTGTCGCCGTCGGCAGCAGCCCGTTGACCTGGGTGCTCGACCCAATCGACGGCACTCGTGCCTTCATCACCGGCCTGCCGCTGTGGGGAACGTTGATTGCCCTGAACGACGGCACGCGCCCAGTGGTTGGCGTGATGAACCAGCCGTTCACTGGCGAACGCTTTGTCGGCACCCCTGAAGGTGCGTGGCGCAGCGGTACGCCGCTGCAAACCCGTGCCTGCACCGACCTGGCCTCGGCCACACTGATGTGCACCACCCCCGACATGTTCGATACCGCCGAGCGCAAGGCTGCGTTCGAGGGCGTTGCCGGCCGGGCGCGGTTGATGCGTTATGGCGGTGATTGCTATGCCTACTGCATGCTGGCTTCGGGCTTTGTCGATGTGATCGTAGAGGCCAGCCTGCAGCCGTATGACGTGCAGGCATTGATGCCGATCATCGAGGGAGCAGGTGGGGTGATTACGGCTTGGGATGGTAGCTCGGCGCAGCATGGTGGTTGCGTGGTGGCGTGTGGTGACCCGGCGTTGCATGCGCAGGTCGTGGAGATGTTGCGCCACGCCATGTAGTTGAAGCGTCGCCCGCAAATCCCCAACCACTGCACTTTTTCCGTTTTCGAGGCTCTATGCTTGGCCAGGCTGCCTTGACCCCCAAGGCAGCCGCCGAATATCGACCCGGTGCCGATGGTTGCAAGCTACCCAAGTTTCTTCTCCCGCCTGTTGCTGGCAGGCGCCCTCACATGCCTGTGCGCCTGCACCCAGGAGCAAGGCCGTGACATCGTTAATCAGTTCGGCAACGGCAAGCCCAGCGAGCTGTTCCAGACCAGCGTCGACCGCATGGCCACGCTGTCCATGCGTGACAACCTGCAAAGCCTGTACCTGCTGATGAACAAGCTGTACCAGCGCAATCCCAACCAGTGGAAGATGTCTGGCTACATCGACGCCGCCACCGCCGAGCGACAGATCCGCATCGCCATCGAGCAACGCCAGCCATTGCCGCAACTGGGCAACCGCCGCGACCTGGCGGCATTGAGCTACGCCCTGAGCCCGGAGTTTCGCGGTGATCGTGTTGGCGCCTTCATTTACGCCATCGGCAGCATGCTGATTACCGCGCATGGTGGGCGTACCGATTTCTACATGACCGATACCATCGACCCGCTGTTCGTCAACAACGCGGCGCGCAATATCGAGAAGGCGACCTGGATGCTCAGCCAGCGGCAGGACGCGAATGGGGTGCTGCTGCTGTTCTCCAACGAGATCTCCGAAGAGGGCAGTAACCTGAGTTTTGCCGTGGAGTTTGGCAAAATCGTTGCGCGGCTGGATCTGCTGGCGGAGTTGCTGGATGAGCGTTATCGGCGGATTGGCCTGAATTACGCGCAAAGCCTGCTGTTGATGAATTTTCTGCCGGTGCAGTAAAAGATCGTCAAATCATACTGATATTTTTGCTAGTTACACAATTATCTTGGTGTGCCATTGCTATGTGGTATTCCATGCTCAGGATGTTGTAATTACCGTTCGATAAACGAACACTGGTTTCACTCGGCATGTCCGCTATCCGCCCATCCAATCCCTTCTCCACATTGCCCAACCCCCACCTTTTTGCTGTAGTGTGGCTATCCGCCGGTTGTCGCCTGCCCCCGCGACCCGCAACCGGCCCGATAGAATGACCGTGACGACCGCGACCACTGCCCACAAGGCGGTAGGAGGCGGCGACCAGAACAATAACGATACCGAGTGCCTTGCCTATGGAAAGCCGCCTGCTGAGCGAGCGCAGTAGCGTGTTTCATCACGCCGACCCTTATGCTGTGTCCGATTATGTGAACCAGCACGTAGGCCAGCATTGCATCGGTCTGTCGCGCACCACCCACCCTCAAGCCAGCCTCAGCCACCGCAAGTTCGCCGAACTCGACCTGTGCCGCATCAGCTACGGCGGCAGCGTGCGCGTTACCTCGCCAGCGCTGGAAACCATCTACCACCTGCAAGTGCTGCTCAACGGCAACTGCCTGTGGCGCGGGCACAAGCGCGAGCATCACCTCGTGCCGGGCGAGCTGTTGCTGATCAACCCCGACGACCCGGTTGACCTGACCTATTCGGAAGACTGCGAGAAGTTCATCCTCAAGGTGCCCACCCGGCTACTGGATTCGATCTGCGACGAACAGCGTTGGCATCGGCCAGAAGGCGGTGTTCGGTTCTTGCGCAACCATTACCGGCTGGATGAACTGGACGGGTTCGTGAACCTGCTGGCCATGGTTTGCCACGAGGCGGAAGTGAGTGATTCGCTGCCGCGCGTGCAGGGGCACTACAGCCAGATTGTCGCCAGCAAGCTGTTGACCCTGATGAGCACCAATATCCGCCGGGAAAGCCTGAGTGCGCCGCAAGCTGGTCTTGAGCGCATTCTCGACTACATCGAGCGCAATCTGAAACTGGAGCTGTCGGCCGAGGTGCTGGCGGAGCAGGCCTGTATGAGTTTGCGTTCGTTGTATGCGCTGTTTGACCAGCATTTGGGCACCACGCCCAAGCATTACGTGCGCCAGCGCAAGCTGGAGCGGGTGCATGCGTGCCTGAAGGACCCGACTTGTGGTGTGCGCAGCGTGACAGAGCTTGCTCTGGATTATGGCTTCCTGCATCTAGGCCGGTTCTCTGAGGTGTACCGGCAGCAGTTTGGTGAGCTGCCTTCGCAGACGTTCAAGCGGCGGGGATGACACGCGCCAGCTTGGGCACCTGATATTTCTGCCAGTTGTTTGCATTTCATGCGCAAGCCACCCTTGGGTTTATCTCGGGTAAAGGGTGGCAATCATGCCGACTTCATTGCAGTACACCGTTTATGGGCACGATGGATGTGATCAATTCGCGCGAGTGCTGCGCTTCAGCGGGCAGAGAAAAGAATCTGCCACAGGATACTACCTGCTGGGGAATGGATACCGTGCGTTCAATCCGGTTTTGATGAGATTCCACAGCCCTGACAGTTTGAGCCCAATGGGTGCTGGAGGATTAAATTGCTACGCCTACTGTGGCGGGGATCCTGTTAATAATACTGACCCAACCGGTCACATTCGGCTGCCGAGTATCAGGCTCAAGGCAGGAAACGCTAAAGGCGGATATAGCTTCAATCCAGATTTCAAGACCAGCACTCTTGAGCGCCGTGTGGTGAGCCCGAGCACGGTAGCTACAGTGAATGCATTAGGCCGTGGTTACGGCTCTCAAATTGAGCCGATTATTAACGCTCCTGTCTGGACTGATCCGGAAAAATTACTGGTGCAAGGAACGACACTCAAGGTGTCTAGCAATTATGGCGAAAATTTGAAGCGGGCTGCCGGTTTGAGCGTTCATTCAGCTGCAACCCCAATAGGGTCTCAAAGCGATTTGATGGAGGCGCTCAACCTGCTCGCTCCGCTCAACGATAAAATGCAAGCAGCCGAAACCCACTTTCCACGAGTCAGTTGGCTTCATGATCCCAAACGAATTGTTCCCGCAGTAAGAAGGCCGCATACCGCTGGATAGCACTCTGCACAATCCGGATAGTCCCCCGCCAGTCGTCTCCCTAACCTGACCAGGTCTAAACAATAACAAGGGAGACCCTGGCCATGTCCCTGGGATTCGACTACCTCAATGCCATGCTCGAGGACGACCGTGAAAAGGGCATCTACCGCTGCAAGCGCGAGATGTTCACCGACCCACGCCTGTTCGACCTGGAGATGAAACACATCTTCGAGGGCAACTGGATCTACCTGGCCCATGAAAGCCAGATCCCCGAAAAGAACGACTTCCTCACCCTGACCATGGGGCGCCAGCCGATTTTCATCGCGCGCAACAAGGACGGTGAGCTCAATGCCTTCCTCAACGCCTGCAGCCACCGCGGCGCCATGTTGTGCCGGCACAAGCGCGGCAACCGCTCCAGCTACACCTGCCCGTTCCACGGCTGGACGTTCAATAACAGCGGCAAACTGCTGAAGGTGAAAGACCCTAGCAACGCCGGCTACCCCGACAGCTTCAACTGCGACGGCTCCCACGACTTGACCAAGGTGGCGCGCTTCGAGTCGTACCGGGGCTTTTTGTTCGGCAGCCTGAATGCCGATGTAAAACCGCTGGTAGAACATTTGGGTGAATCGGCCAAGATCATCGACATGATCGTCGACCAGTCGCCAGAAGGCCTGGAAGTGCTGCGCGGTGCCAGCTCGTACATCTACGAAGGCAACTGGAAGCTCACCGCCGAAAACGGCGCCGATGGCTACCACGTCAGCTCCGTGCACTGGAACTACGCCGCTACCCAGAACCAGCGCAAGCAGCGTGAAGCCGGTGACGAGATCAAGACCATGAGCGCCGGCGCCTGGGCCAAGCAAGGCGGGGGCTTCTATTCCTTCGACCATGGCCACCTGCTGCTGTGGACCCGCTGGGCCAACCCGGAAGACCGCCCGGCCTACGAGCGCCGGGACCAGCTGGCTGCCGACTTCGGCCAGGCCCGTGCCGACTGGATGATCGAGAACTCGCGCAACCTGTGCCTGTACCCGAACGTGTACCTGATGGACCAGTTCAGCTCGCAGATCCGCGTTGCGCGGCCGATTTCGGTGAACAAGACCGAAATCACCATCTACTGCATCGCGCCCAAAGGCGAGAGCGCCGATGCCCGCGCCAAGCGCATTCGCCAGTACGAAGACTTCTTCAACGTCAGCGGCATGGCCACCCCGGACGACCTGGAAGAGTTCCGTTCCTGCCAGACCGGCTACGGCGGCGGCACTGGCTGGAACGACATGTCCCGTGGCGCGAAGCACTGGGTCGAAGGCGCCGATGAAGCCGCTAAAGAGATCGAGCTCCATCCGCTGCTGTCTGGCGTGCGCACCGAGGACGAAGGCCTGTTCGTGCTGCAGCACAAGTATTGGCAGGACACCATGATCCAGGCCCTGAAGGACGAACAGCAGCTGATCCCTGTGGAGGCCGTGCAATGAGCCTGTATGAAACCGTGCGCGACTTCCTCTACCGCGAAGCGCGCTACCTGGACGACGCCCAGTGGGACCAGTGGCTGGAGCTGTACGCCAGCGACGCCAGCTTCTGGATGCCGAGCTGGGATGACGATGACACCCTCACCATCGATCCGCAAAGCGAAATCTCGCTGATCTGGTACGGCAACCGTGGCGGCCTGGAAGACCGCGTGTTCCGTATCAAGACTGAGCGCTCCAGTGCGACCGTGCCGGATACCCGCACCTCGCACAACATCAGCAACATCGAGATCGTCTCGCAGTGCGAGGGCAGCTGTCAGGTGCGTTTCAACTGGCACACCCTGAGCTTCCGCTACAAGACCACCGACAGTTACTTCGGTACCAGCTTCTACACCCTCGACCTGCGCGGCGAGCAGCCGCTGATCAAGGCCAAGAAAGTGGTGCTGAAGAACGACTACGTGCGCCAGGTCATCGACATCTACCACATCTGATACAGGGTTTTGCGAGCATTGCCCGGTGCGTCCTGCGACGCGCCGTGGGCCGGCTCGCCCGCGAGGTGCAACATGAGCTACCAGATCGCACTGAATTTCGAAGACGGGGTTACCCGTTTCATTGAAGCCACCGGCCATGAAACCGTGGCCGACGCTGCCTACCGCCAAGGCATCAACATCCCGCTGGACTGCCGCGACGGCGCCTGCGGCACCTGCAAGTGCAAGGCCGAATCTGGCCGCTACGACTTGGGCGACAACTTCATCGAAGACGCCCTGAACGAAGACGAAATTGCCCAAGGCTACGTACTGACCTGCCAAATGCGCGCTGAAAGCGACTGCGTCATCCGCATTCCGGCCTCGTCGCAGTTGTGCAAGACCGAACAGGCCAGCTTCGAGGCGGCCATCAGCGATGTACGTCAGCTGTCGGCCAGCACCATTGCCCTGTCGATCAAGGGCGAGGCCCTCAGCCGCCTGGCCTTCCTGCCGGGGCAGTACGTCAACCTCAAGGTGCCGGGCAGCGAGCAGAGCCGTGCCTATTCGTTCAGTTCGTTGCAGAAGGACGGCGAAGTCAGCTTCCTGATCCGCAACGTGCCGGGCGGTTTGATGAGCAGCTTCCTGACCAACCTGGCCAAGGCCGGCGACAGCATGAGCCTGGCGGGGCCGTTGGGCAGCTTCTACCTGCGGCCTATCCAGCGCCCGCTGTTGCTGCTGGCTGGCGGCACTGGTCTGGCCCCGTTCACCGCGATGCTGGAAAAGATCGCCGAGCAGGGCAGTGAACACCCGCTGCATCTGATCTATGGCGTGACCAACGATTTCGACCTGGTTGAACTGGATCGTCTGCAAGACTTTGCAGCGCGTATCCCCAACTTCACCTTCAGCGCCTGCGTAGCCAACCCGGACAGCCAGTACCCGCAGAAGGGCTATGTGACCCAGCACATCGAGCCGCGCCACCTGAACGATGGCGATGTGGACCTGTACCTGTGCGGGCCGCCACCCATGGTGGAAGCGGTCAGCCAGTACGTACGCGAACAGGGCATTACCCCGGCCAACTTCTACTACGAGAAGTTCGCGGCAGCGGCCTGACGGATCAAGCAGGAGAAACACATGAACAACCGATTCCAAGGCAAGGTCGCCCTGGTCACCGGTGCCGCTCAAGGCATCGGCCGTGGCGTGTGCTGGCGGCTGAAGGCCGAAGGCGCGCAAGTGGTGGCGGTAGACCGTTCCGAACTGGTCCACGAGCTGGCAGGCGAGGGCATGCTCACACTCACCGCCGACCTCGAACAACACGCCGACTGCGCCCGTGTCATGGCCAGTGCAGTGGAAACCTTCGGCCGCCTCGACATCCTGGTCAACAACGTCGGCGGCACCATCTGGGCCAAGCCTTTCGAACACTACGAGGTGGAGCAGATCGAGGCCGAGGTGCGCCGCTCGCTGTTCCCCACCCTGTGGTGCTGCCATGCCGCGCTGCCTTACATGCTCGAACGCGGTAGCGGCGCCATCGTCAACGTCTCGTCCATCGCCACCCGTGGCGTTAACCGGGTGCCTTATGGCGCGGCCAAGGGCGGCGTCAACGCGCTCACCGCGTGCCTGGCCTTTGAAACCGCTGGCCGTGGCATCCGCGTCAACGCCACCGCACCCGGCGGCACCGAAGCGCCACCCCGTCGCGTGCCACGCAACAGCGCCGAACAAAGCGAACAGGAAAAACACTGGTACCAGCAGATCGTCGACCAGACCCTCGACAGCAGCCTGATGCACCGCTACGGCAGCATCGACGAGCAAGTGGGCGCGATTCTGTTCCTTGCCTCTGACGAAGCCTCATACATCACCGGCGTGACCTTGCCGGTAGGAGGCGGCGACCTCGGCTGAGCAGCAACCTCAAGGCAACAGCTTTCCCTCACAACAAAAACAAGAGCGACAGATGCCATGCGAACCCTTGACGTACACCCGATCATCGATAACGCGCGCTTTACCCCGTTCCACTGGATGGTCATGGCCTGGTGTGGCCTGCTGCTGATCTTCGACGGCTATGACCTGTTCATCTACGGCGTGGTACTGCCGGTCATCATGAAAGAGTGGGGGCTTACCCCGTTGCAGGCCGGTGCGCTGGGCAGCTACGCGCTGTTCGGCATGATGTTCGGCGCCTTGGCATTCGGCAGCCTGGCCGACCGTATCGGGCGCAAGAAGGGCATTGCCATCTGTTTCGCCTTGTTCTCGGGGGCAACCATTCTCAATGGCTTTGCCAGCAGCCCGAGCGAGTTCGGCATCTACCGTTTCATCGCTGGCCTGGGCTGCGGCGGCCTGATGCCCAACGCCGTGGCACTGATGAACGAATATGCGCCCAAGCGCCTGCGCAGCACGCTGGTGGCGATCATGTTCAGTGGCTACTCGCTGGGCGGCATGCTGTCGGCAGGCGTGGGCATCTTCATGCTGCCGCGCTTTGGTTGGGAGTCGATGTTCTTCGCCGCTGCCGTACCATTGCTGCTGTTGCCGGTGATTCTCTACTACCTGCCTGAATCGATCGGTTTCCTGGTGCGCCAGGGCCGTACCGAAGAAGCTCGCAAACTGTTGAAACGGCTGGACCCAGAATGCGATGTACAGGCGGATGAAGTGTTGCAGGCCGCTGACCGCAAAGGCAGCGGGGCATCGGTACTGGAGCTGTTCCGCAATGGCCTGGCCATACGCACACTGGCGCTGTGGCTGGCGTTCTTCTGCTGCCTGTTGATGGTCTATGCACTCAGTTCCTGGCTGCCGAAACTGATGGCCAACGCGGGCTACAGCCTGGGTTCGAGCCTGTCGTTCCTGCTGGCGCTGAACTTTGGCGGCATGGCCGGGGCAATTCTGGGCGGCTGGCTGGGCGACCGCTACAACCTGGTCAAGGTGAAGGTGGCATTCTTCATTGCCGCTGCGCTGTCGATCAGCCTGCTGGGGGTGAACAGCCCGATGCCGGTGCTTTACCTGCTGATCTTCATTGCTGGCGCCACCACCATCGGCACGCAGATCCTGCTGTATGCCGGCGCTGCGCAAATGTATGGGCTGTCGGTGCGCTCCACCGGCCTGGGCTGGGCCTCGGGCATTGGGCGTAACGGCGCCATCGTCGGCCCGCTGCTGGGCGGCGCGCTGATGGGCATCAACCTGCCGCTGCAACTCAACTTCATCGCCTTCGCCATCCCTGGCGCAATCGCTGCGCTGGCCATGGCTGTGCACCTGGCCAGTGGCCGTCGGCAAGCTCAGGCCCTTGCGGCGCAGGCATAACCCGAAGAACAAGCGCCGGGCACCGCGCCCGGCCGATGCCTTGCCAGAGGTCCCATGAAAACCCTGATCAAGGACAGCTCGCTGTCCGCCATCGTCGCCGGCTGCATCGCCACGCTGATCTCCTACGCAGGCCCGTTGGTCATCATCTTCCACGCCGCCGAAGCCGCCGGCCTGTCCCACCAACAGTTGTCATCCTGGGTCTGGGCCGTGTCCATGGGCAGTGCCGTGCTCGGCGCACTGCTCAGCCTGCGCTACCGGGTACCTGTGGTGATCGCCTGGTCGATTCCAGGTTCCGCGCTGCTGGTCACCGCCTTGCCGCAGCTCGGCCTGGAGCAGGCCGTGGGGGCTTACCTGGTGGCCAATCTGGTGCTGCTGATGATCGGCATCAGCGGGGCCTTCGACCGCATTATCGCCCGCCTGCCCGGCTCCATCGCTGCCGGCATGCAGGCGGGCATTCTGTTCAGCTTCGGCATCGAAGTGTTCCGCGCCCTGCCAGTGCAGCCGCTGCTGGTGCTGACGATGTTCGTTACCTACGTGCTGATGCGCCGGCTACAGCCACGCTATGCAGTGGCGGCGGTGCTGTGCGTGGGCACCCTGGTGACCGTTGGCAGCGGGGCGTTTCGCAGCGATGCACTGGTGCTGGAGCTGGCTTCGCCACAGTGGGTCACGCCGCAGTTCAGCCTTTCGGCGGTATTCAGCCTGGCCTTGCCAATGGTGCTGGTGGCGCTCACCGGGCAGTTCATGCCAGGCATGGCGGTACTGCGCAACGCCGGCTACGCCACACCCGCCAGCCCGTTGATCAGCGCCAGTGCCCTGGCTGGAGCGCTGCTGGCGCCGTTCGGCTGTCACGGGCTGAACCTGGCGGCGGTTACCGCCAGCCTGTGCACCGGCCATGAAGCCCATGAAAACCCTCGGCGGCGTTATGTAGCGGCGGTGGCTGGCAGTGCGCTGTACCTGCTGCTGGGCATTGCCGGCGCCACGTTGATGTCGCTGTTCGCCGCCTTTCCAGCCGCACTGATCGCTGCCCTGGCCGGCTTGGCCCTGTATAGCGCCATCAGCGAGGCCCTGGCCCGTAGCCTGGCAGAGCCGGCCGAGCGCGACGCCGGGCTGTTCACCTTCCTGGTCACCGCTTCGGGGGTGGCGTTCCTGGGGCTGTCGGCGGCGTTCTGGGGGCTGCTGTTCGGCCTGCTGGCCCATGCGCTGCTCAGGTTGCATCGGCCACGTGCCCGGGAGGTGCTGCGCCGTACCCCATGAACTGCCGTGTTCCCAACGCTTTACCCATAAAAACAAGATCAAGAGAGCTTCGGAATGAATCACACCCCTCGTGTCGCCCTGGGCCTGACTTTGCTCAGCCAACCGCTGCTGGCTGCCGAAGGCGGCTTCTTCGAGGATTCGAAGGCCACCCTGAGTGCCCGCAACTACTATTTCAGCCGCGATTTCTCTGACATCGTCGGGGCCAACAAGCAGTCCAAGGCCGAGGAGTGGGCCCAGGGCTTCATCCTCGACTTCAAGTCGGGCTACACCCCCGGTACCGTCGGTTTTGGCGTGGACGCGCTGGGCCTGCTGGGTATCAAGCTCGACAGCAGCCCCGACCGGGCCAATACCGGCCTGCTGCCGGTGCATGGCGATGGCCGTGCCGCCGACGAGTACAGCCGCCTGGCGCCCACCTTCAAGGCCCGCCTGTCGAAGACCGAACTGCGCGTCGGTGAACTGCAACCCAACCTGCCGGTACTGACGTTCAGTGATATCCGCCTGTTGCCGCCGACATACCAGGGCGCCAGTTTGAGTTCGTCGGAAATCGACGGGCTGACCTTGCAGGCCGGCCACCTGAAAAGCACACACCTGCGTAATGAAGGCGGCGACGGCAAGATGAACGCCATGCTCGGCCATGTGCCGATGCGCCAGGCTGAAAGCGATGCCTTCAACTATGTGGGCGGGGACTATGCGTTCAACGCCAACCAGAGCAGCGTCAGCCTATGGTACGGACAGTTGGAAGACATCTATGAACAAGGGTTTATCGGCCTGAAGCACAGCAAGCCAGTAGGGGACTGGGTGCTTAGCGCAAACCTGGGCTATTTCACCGCGCGTGAGGATGGCGATGCGCTGCTGGGCAATATCGACAACCAGGCGTTCTTCTCGATGTTCACCGCCCGGCATGGCGGGCACAGCTTCCATGCTGGCTACCAGGGCATCTATGGCGATAGCCCGTTCCCTCGGGTATTCGCCAACATTTCGCCGTTGGGTAACGAGGTGCCGACGTATGAGTTTGCCTACACCGATGAGCGCTCGTACCAGGTACGCTACGACTACAACTTCGCCGCCCTGGGCGTACCCGGCCTGACGGCCACCGTGCGGTACATAACCGGTAACAATGTCGATACCGGGCTGGGTTACGAAGGGCGGGATCGCGAACGTGACCTGGACATTGGCTATGCCGTGCAGAGCGGCGTGCTGAAGGGGCTGGGGATTCGGGTGAGGAACGCCATGGCACGCTCCAATTACCGCAGTGACATCGACGAAAACCGCCTGACGTTGGTGTACACCTGGCAGCTGTTCTGAGCCAGCCAAGGGAATTGCGCACCGAGGTCGTATGAAGGTAGCTTGCGCAAATATCCCTTTCAGGAGCGCGCCCCTTGGATTCCATCACCCAAGCCGTACTCGGCGCGGCCCTGCAGGGTACCGTGCTTGGCCGCATCCAGGGGCGGCGCGCGTTGCTGTATGGCGCTGCGCTGGGCACGCTGCCCGACCTGGACGTGATCATCCGCTACGCCGACCCGGTGTCGCAGATGACCTACCATCGCGGGTTCTCCCACTCGCTGTTCGTGCTTACCGGGCTGGCCTTGCTACTGGCCTGGCTGGTCCACAAATGCTGGCCTGGCAAGGCTTACACCTTGTCCAGGTTGTTCGTGGCGTTCTGGCTGGTACTGGTTACTCACCCGTTGCTGGATGCCTTCACGGTTTATGGCACGCAGTTGTTCTGGCCACTGCAAGTCACCCCGCAAAGCTGGGCGGCGGTGTTCATCATCGACCCGGTCTACACCTTGCCGCTGCTGGCGGCGGTTATCTACGCCATCTTCAAGGGGGTGACCGCAAAGGCGACACGTCTGCTGACCCTGGCGCTGGTGTTCAGTACCGCTTACCTGGGTTTCGGCCTCGCCGGGCGTATGGCGGCGGAGCAGCGCTTCCAGGCGGCGCTGGATCAGCAAGGCATTGTCGCCAGTGAAGTGCGCGCCGTGCCGATCGCTTTCAATAGTCTGGTCTGGCGAGTACTGGCCAAGACCCCGGAGGGTGATTACTACGAGGGCATCAGCAGCGGGTTCGACCGGCAAGCGCCTGAAATGCAGCGTTTGCCGCGTAATCTGCAGCTGGCGAAAGCACTGGCAGGAAGCCCTTTGCACCAGCGTTTGCGCTGGTTTACCGATGACTGGCTGCGCTACGACCAGGTGGGCGACGCGCTGGTGGTGACCGACTTGCGCATGGGCATCCCTGGCAACTACACCTTCCGTTTCAGCATGGCCCACCGTGACCGCCAGGGACACTGGGTTGCCGACGTACCTTCGCGGTGGCAAGGCAGCGGGCCTGGCTCGATGTTCAACGGTAATGACCTGCGTTTGATCTGGCGGCGTATTGTCGACCAGCAGCCACCACTGCCGTTGGCCGCCTGGACAGACGCGTACATGAGGCCAGCCCCGAACACGCCCTAGCCAGCCTGTGGCCTTGCATTAGCTGGCTTCGGCCCCATTTATGCCGGTTCGATGTCTCCAGGAACCCGCTCATGGAACCCAACCGCTTCGGCGACATTGCCGCCTTTGTCAGTGCCGCCAAGGCTGGCAGCTTCACCGCTGCCGCCGCCAGCCTTGGCCTGACGCGTTCGGCGGTGGGCAAAAGCATCGCCCGCCTGGAAGCGCGCATGGCTGTGCGCCTGCTTAACCGCACCACGCGCAAGCTGAGCTTGACCGACGAAGGCTTGGTGGCCTTTGAGCGCTGGCGGCAGATTCTGGATGACCTGGATGAGGTGGAAAGCACCATGGCCCAGCGCCGCGGAAAGCCCACAGGCACCCTGCGCCTGACCGCGCCGCTCTCGTTCGGCCAACGTCACGTGCTTCCGATCCTGGATCGCTATCTCAAGCAGTGGCCGGAACTGCGCGCAGACATCCGTTTCACCGACCGCTTCGTCGACCTGGTCGAGGAGGGCGTAGACGTTGCGGTGCGTATTGGCGCACCCAAGGAAGACTCACAGTTGTTGACCCGCACGGTGGCTTGGCAGCAGTTTGTTACCTGCGCCGCACCGTGTTACCTGGAAGCACGCGGGGTACCCCGGGTGCCAGCGGACCTCTATGGTCATGACAAGATCGCGTTCCTGGCAGGTGAAAAGGCCATGCCCTGGCGTTTTCACACCGAAGCGGGGCTGCACCTGTGCGAAGACCCCGGCCGTTTGAACATCGACAGTTCCGAAGCCATGCTCGACGGCGCCCGCGCAGGCTTCGGGCTGATTCACCTGCCCACCTACATCACCGGTGACGACTTGCGCGCCGGCACGTTGGTAGAAGTGCTGCAGGCGTATCGGCCGCCGGCAGACCCTATTCGAATCGTGTACCCGAGCAAACGCCACTTGTCCCCACGGGTGCGTGGGTTCATCGACTTGCTGGTAGCCAGTTGGGAACCGGGCGTGCCTTGGGAGTACTGATTGGGGAATGCCAGGCCCCTATACCGGGCCTGAACCTGGGTTTATCGCTAGCGGCGCAGCAGGGAAACTGGCAGCCACTGATAATCCCCCTGGAGACCCCATGACTGCACTGTCCGTACTGGATCTGGTCATGATCGGCGAAGGCAAGACCTTCGCCGACGCGATCGAAGAGTCCCGCCAGCTGGCGCGGCATGTCGAGCAACAGCACTACAGCCGCTACTGGATTGCCGAGCACCATGACATGCCAGGCATCGGTTCGGCGGCCACTTCGCTGGTGATCAACGAAATCGCCAACGCCACCCGGCAGATCCGTGTTGGCGCGGGTGGCATCATGCTGCCCAACCATGCGCCGTTGCTGATAGCCGAGCAGTTCGGCACCCTCGATACCTTGCACCCGGGCCGTATCGACTTGGGCCTGGGCCGTGCGCCAGGCACTTCCGGGCCGACCGTACGTGCCTTGCGCGGTGCCGCGCCAGAACGTGACTTCAGCCAGGACATCGCCGAACTGCGCGACTACCTGGCCGACAACGGCAAGCGCCGGGTGCGTGGCGTGCCAGGCAGCCACGAGGTGCCGGTGTGGATCCTTGGCTCCAGCCTGTTCGGCGCCGACCTGGCGGCGAAGCTGGGCCTGCCGTACGCCTTCGCTTCGCACTTTGCGCCGCGTTACCTGCTGCAGGCGATTGCCCATTACCGGGCCAACTTCCAGCCCTCGGCGCAGTTGGCCAAACCTTATGTGATGGTGGGCATGAATCTCTTCGCCGCCGCCAGTGATGCCGAGGCAGATTACCTGGCCAGCTCCCATCGCAAGTGGATGCTGGACCTGCATGTGGGGCGTTATGGTCTGTTGCCTAAGCCGCAGGAGGGTTATGTGCAACGCCTGCCTGAGCACGAGCGTGCAGTGCTGGAGCAGGTGATGGCCTGCACCGTGGCGGGTGGGCCTGAGCGAGTGAGGGAAGGGCTGCGCTCGCTGATCGAGCAGACCGGGGCGGATGAGCTGATGATCGATTGCCGCATCCATGACCCGCTGGCGCGGCAGCGGTCGCATGCCTATGCGGCGCAGGCGCTGGCGGAACTCGGTTAAAGCTACCGGCCTCTTCGCGCGCTTGCCCGAGAGGAGGCCGGCATTGGCAACAAAAAACGGGAGCCCTTATGGGCTAATGCCAGTCAGTTAAGCCGCTTAGGCTGCAATGGGGCTTTTGGGCCTGCATGCGCCTGCCTTGAGTCATGTGGGGCTGCTGACATCGAGCGCCGCCCGCGCGGCGCTCGATGTCACAGGCGAAAAACCACCAAAGCCGAACACGTGCAAGCCAAAAACCTTACCGGACTGGCACTAGCCCATATGGGCTCCCGTTTCTGTATCAAGCCTGCTTCAGGAACGGATAATCCGTATACCCTTCAGGCCCATTGGCATAGTCGAACTGCGCCCGGTGCTCGTTCAACGGCGCCTGGAGCCGCAGCCGCTCGACCAGGTCCGGGTTGGCGATGTAACTGCGCCCGAACGCCACGGCATCGATCAGGCCACGCCCGATCAGATCTTCGCCTTTCTCGGCGGTGTAAGCACCGGCCGCGATGATTACGCCCGGGTAAGCCGCGCGGATTGCCTGGCGGAATTCGTCACGCAATGGCTTGCCACCGGCCCAGTCAGGCTCGGAGAGGTGCAGGTAGGCGAGGTTGCGCTTGGCCAGCTCGCGGATCAGATACAGGCCGGCGGCTTCCTGGTCTTCGCCATTGTCCACGCCATTGAAACCACCCAACGGGAACACGCGGATGCCGACGCGCTCGGCGCTCCAGTTGGCAACGGCCGCGTCCACCGCCTCCAGCACAATACGTGCGCGGTTTTCGACGCTGCCGCCGTAACGGTCTTCGCGCTGGTTGGCACTTGGGGTAAGGAACTGGTGCAGCAGGTAACCATGGGCCGCATGCAGCTCGATGAAGTCGAACCCGGCTTCACGGGCGTTGATCGCGGCCAGGCCGAAGTCGGCGACAATACCGGCAATTTCCGCTTCGCTGAGCGCCCGCGGCGCGGATGTTTCTACGCGTATCAGGTCGCCTTGCTCGTCACGCAGGGTAGTGCGCGCACCTGCCGGAAGTGCCGAAGGGGCCACTGGCGCTTCGCCGCCAGGTTGCAGAGAAGTGTGTGACACCCGCCCGGTGTGCCAGACCTGCACGGCGCTGTGGCCGCCATCGGCATGAATGCCTTCGTTGATGTGCTTCCAGGCAGCGATCTGTTCGGCGCTATGAATGCCGGGCGAGCCAGAATAGCCCTTGGCCTGGAAGGAGATCTGCGTGGCTTCAGTGATGATCAGGCCCGCACTGGCGCGCTGACGGTAGTACTCGCCCATCAGCGTGGTGGGTACATCGCCCGGCTCCAGGCTGCGCAGGCGGGTGAGGGGCGCCATGAAGACACGGTTGGGCAGGGTTAGGGGGCCGATTTGCAGCGGTTGCAAGAGTTTCATTGCAGCTCCAGAGGTGGAAAACCAATGGTGCGCACGATACCGGGGTGATTGGGGAAAGGGGGGACCGGGAGCCCGGCGCAGGGCTCCCCAATGAACATGTATGAACGAAAACTTAAGCGAACTGGCATTTCTGACAGTTACCGGGGGGGGCAGTCATCACTTATCATGAAGCAGCCAAACCGTTAAATAGTGTATTTTTATGAGGAATAAACTATGAAAAAATCAGCCGAGGTAACAACGCCGCCTCATGAATACCGCCTCCATGAGTCAACCAGCATCACTGGAGTGCGAGCTTATAGTGCTTATGGTCATTCAAATAGCGAAAGCGCAGCGATATTACTGGCATTTAACGGGCAGGCGCTTGAGCCACTCATTCAAGGCTATCTTTTAGGCAATGGCGTTCGTCTTTACTGCTGCGCTCTCATGCGCTTCACGACTCCGGATAGTTTCAGCCCATTTGGTAAAGGCGGGTTAAATAGTTATGGATATTGCTCGGGTGACCCCATAAACCATGTCGACCCCAGCGGTCATTCGTATGCCAAGGTTTCAGCCTACCGACGCGATCAGAATTTGCGTTCTGGTGCCCGTCGGCTGCCTCGCCACGTCGCAGTAGAGTCTATCGATGACCCGACTTTGCTGGCAACCACTTCGCGGGTAGAGCCACGCAGTTCGACCCGTCGTGTCAAAACGAAAACGCCGGCGCTATCTGCTGAACAACCTTGGGATGGCGGTGCAGACAAAAAACACTGGGATGCTTTTTCCGAAACCCTTGGAATTAAGGAAATGACGTCAGAAAAGAGAGCGAAGGTTGTTTACGAGCTTGTGCAGCATCAGGTTATAAAAGAACTAGGGAGTGATGGTGTAGACATCAAACAAAAAATGGCGCTGAGCATGCTCTGGCAGTTGGGGTACGGTGCCAATGTAACCAAAGCATGGGGGGAACGTATTGCAGCTGATATTCTAGCGCGTAACAATGAAGCTGTGAGAGCATTTGTAGGCACCTGAGTCAGTGATGATTACGCCGACACTCGCTTACCAGCCTCAAGCAACCAGCCGTGTTGTCAAGACCGTGCACGCCGCCCGCTCACGTAATGCGCCACATCATTGAACCCCGGCGTGGATGCATGCCCCGGCGTCACCAGTGAGTCGATGAACGCCTCATCCTCCGCCGTGACCTTCACCGCCAATGCACCGCCATAGGTGTCCCACTGTTCTTCGGTACGCGGCCCGACAATCGCCGAGCTCACCAGCTGGTTATTCAGCACCCAGGCAATGGCGAACTCAACGATTCCCACGCCCTTGGCCTCGACGTAAGCCTGGATCTGCCGGGCGATGGCCAGCGACTCCTGGCGCCACTCCACTTCCATGATGCGCTTGTCCTGGCGCCCTGCGCGGCTGCCGGCATCCGGCACGGCCCCCGGCGCATACTTGCCACTGAGTACACCACGCGCCAACGGGCTGAACGGCACGACGCCCAGGCCATGGGCGGCAGCAGCGGTAAGCTGCTCCGGCTCGGCCTGACGGTTGACGATGTTGTACAGCGGCTGGCTCACCACCGGCTTGGGCACCCCGAGGCGCTCGGCAATGTGGCAGACCTCGGCAATGCGCCAGCCACGGAAGTTGGACACGCCCCAGTAGCGGATCTTGCCCTGGCGCAGCAGGTCGCCGATGGCCTGCACGGTCTCTTCCAGCGGCACCTTGTGGTCTTCGCGGTGCAGGTAGTAGATGTCCAGATAGTCCATGCCCATGCGGGTGAGGGTGGCCTCCAGGGCATTGAAGATGTGTTTGCGCGACAGCCCGCTGCGGTTGGGCAAGCCATCGGCCGGGCCGAAGCCGACCTTGCTGGCGACGATCCAGTCCTGGCGATGGCGTGCCACCGCTTCACCGACGATTTCTTCCGAGCGCCCGGCGTTGTACACGTCGGCAGTGTCGATGAAGTTGATGCCTTGGTCCCAGGCCTTGTCGATGATGCGCAGGGCGTCCTCGGTACTGGTCTGCTCGCCGAACATCATGCTGCCCAGGGTAAGGGCGGAAACCTGCAGGCCACTGTGGCCGAGGGGGCGGTAGATCATGCGCTTGGGTCCTTATCAGTCGGCTGATCCAGCTGTTTTACACACAACCGGGGCGCATTGAAAGGCGGACCTCAGCCAATTAGCGCCAACGCCTCTTGCAGGCTCAAGGGGCGTTTCATGCGTTGCGACAGCGTTGCCATGGCATCGGAATAACCCTTGGCGACCACGGCCTCAACCCGATCATCCATACACTGCAGCGCAATGAAATCGCCTTTTTCCGGCTCACCGACGAACTCGACCCGGTTCCAGTCCCGGGCGTGGCCAAGCACTTCATAAGTGCGGCCGTGCTGGTAAGTCCAGAAGAACGGCACATCGGCATAGCGGCGCTGCTCGCCAAGCATGTTGGCTGCAGCGATTACCCCGTGTTGCTGGGCCAGGCGCCAGTGCTCGATGCGCACAGGTCGACCGGTGAGCGGGAAGGTGGCGATATCTCCCGCCGCCCACAGGCCATCGGCAGCGCGCATTTCTGCGTCGACCCTCACAGACTTGTCCTCGGTCAGCGGCACGCCTTGGAGGAAGGCAGTGGCCGGCTTTACCCCCGTGCCGAGCAGCACCAAGGGTGTTTGAAGCCGTTCTCCATTGGCCAGTTGCACGGCTTCGACTTTGTCCTGGCCCTCGATGCGCTGAACTTCAGTAGGGCCGTGGAAGGTGACACCCTTGCGCTCATGCAGCTCACGGATGCTGCGGCCTATGCGTTCACCCAGCTGCCGGGCCAGGGGGACTTCGTGGCGGGTGACCACGTGCACCTGTAGGCCGTACTTGCGCAATGCCGAGGCGGCTTCGAGGCCGATGAAACCGTCACCGATGATGACCACCGGTTGGCCGGGTTCGGCTGCATCGAGCAACTGGGCGGCATCCTCCCGTGAGCGCAGGGTGAACACCCCGGGCAGGTCGGCGCCGGGGATGTCCGGGCGCAGTGCTTTCCCGCCGGTGGCCAGCAGGCAGGCGTCGTAATCGATCTGTTGGCCGTCGGCGAGCGTAAGCTGGCGTTTCTGGCTGTTGAGTGTGCGCACCTTGCCGTGTTTGCGCTCCAACTGGCCCTTGCGCAAGGCGTCGGCATCAAGCAGGGCGGGGACTTCATCGGGCGGCATCTGCCCGGCAATCACGAATTTGCTCAGGGCCGTGCGGTCGTAGGCGGGCTGGCGTTCCTGATCGACCCACACCAGCCGGCCGGCGAAGCCGTGGGCCAGCAACGTAGCGACTGCAGCGCTGCCAGCGGCGCCAGCACCCACCACGACGAAGCAGCGGGCATCGCTGTGCCGTGGCGGCTCGATGGCTGGCAGGGGCTGGTCATCGACCCAGACTTCATCGCCCTTGACCCAGGTTTTGTAGCGGCGCAGGTCGGCCAGCGCCGGGGGCTCGCAGACCACGCCATCGTCCACGGCGAAGGCGGCTTTGTGCCAAGGGCAGACCAGCAAGCCGCTGCAAACCACGCCTTCATTGAGTGGCGCACCTTCGTGGGGGCAGTTGCCTTGGTAGGCACGAACCTGGTCGCCCTGGCGGATGAGGACAAGTTCTTCGCTACCGGCCTGAACACGCAGAGGACGGTGTTCGTCGAGCTGGCTAAGGCGGGCCACGGCGTGCTGGGTCATGGGGGTTCTCCAAAGGGGCCTTTGGAACCATTTGACGCCTGAGGTGGGGAGGGGATGCGTTGAGCTGACGATCGGTGGAGGGTGTGGATTGTGTGTGGCCTGGGCTGGCCTCTTCGCGGGCTTGCCCGCTCCCACAGGATTACCACGAGCTCGAACACTGTGGCGGTCCTGTGGGAGCGGGTGAGCCCGCGAATGGGTTCAACTGGCCTTTGCAGTACTCAGCGCACCTGCCCGCGTTACCCGCAAGGCTACCAGGCTACCCAGCACGATCAGCGCCGCCAGCGAATACAGTGCGGCATCGGTTGAACCGGTCTGGTCCTTGATGAACCCCACCAGGTACGGGCTGAGGAACCCCGCCATCTGGCCCACCGAGTTGATGATGGCCAAACCGGCCACAGCGGCACCGGCACTGAGCAGCGCGGTAGGCATTGGCCAGAACATCGGCAGGCCGGTGAGCGCGCCCATGGTGGCAATCGACAGGCCAAGAATGGCAATGGTCGGGTTACCCGCGAAGTTCACCGCGATCAGCAGGCCGATAGCCCCCATCAGCATCGGCACCACAAGGTGCCAGCGGCGCTCGTTGCGCAGGTCGGCCGAGCGCCCGCACAGGATCATGAACACACCCGCAAGCAGGTACGGAATGGCGCTGAGCCAGCCGATCAGCAGCGGGTTGTCGAAGCCCATGTTCTTGATGATCGATGGCAGCCAGAAGTTGATCGCGTACACACCGCTCTGGATGCAGAAGTAGACGAAGCCGAAGGTCCAGATCAGCGGGTTGGTCAAAACGGCCAGTACGCTGTCGCCGGTAGTGTTCGGTTTGCTGGCAGCATCGGCTTCCAGGTCGGTTGCAACCAGCTGGCGCTCCGCCGTACTCAGCCAGGGTGCTTTCTGGTAGCCGTCACTGAGCAGAAACACCGCCAGTATGCCCAGGGCAACGGTTGGCAGGCCCTGGATCAGGAACATCCACTGCCAGCCGGCCAAGCCGTGTTGGCCGGCGGCGAAGTGCTGCAGGATCCAGCCGGAGAACGGCCCACCGAGCAAGCCCGACACCGGGATCGCCGACATGAACAGGGCCATGATGCGCCCGCGACGGGCCGCCGGGAACCAGCGCGAAAGGTACAGCACCACACCCGGGAAGAAGCCGGCTTCGGCGGCGCCGGTGAGCAGGCGCAAGGTGTAGAACTCGGTGGGGGTGGTGACGAACAGCAGGCAGGTGGAGAGGCTGCCCCAGGCGATCATCATCAGTGCAATCCAGCGCCGAGGGCCAAACCGGTTGAGCGCCAGGTTGCTTGGCAAACCGCACAGTACGTAACCGATGAAGAAGATGCCGGCGCCGAGGCCGTACACCGTTTCGCTGAACTTCAGGGCGTCGAGCATCTGCAGTTTGGCAAAGCCGACGTTGACGCGGTCCAGGTAGTTGAACAGGTAGCAGATGAAAATGAACGGAATCAGCCGCAGGGTGATGCGCCGGTACAGCGCGTTGCGGGTGGTGTCCGTGCCTTGGTCAGGGGCGGGGCTGTGTGCCATGATCGGGTTCTCTGTTGTTATGGTTGTCGCCGCGTCGCCTGTGTCGGCGCTCGCCCTGACGAGTCTCGGGGACTGTGGCCGGCCTGTCTTTGTGCTTTTGCACAGTACCCGGCCCAGGCTGCTGTGCCCGAGCCCAAAAGCCTGACTCCTAAAGGACCCCGCAATGTTCGAACTCGACCATGACCTGGCTCAGGATATCGTTGACCGGGCGATGGCCATTCTGCCGTGCAACGTCAATGTCATGGACAGCCAGGGGTTGATCCTGGGCAGTGGTGAGCCGGAGCGTATCAACACCCGACATGAAGGCGCGCAACTGGTCCTGGCCAATGGCCGGATCGTCGAACTGGATACTGAAGCGGCCAAATGCCTCAAGGGCGTGCAGCCCGGGGTGAACCTGCCGCTGATGCTCGATGGCCGGCTGATGGGCGTACTGGGCCTGACGGGTGACCCGCAACAGGTGCGCACCTATGGCGAGCTGGTACGCATGACCGCCGAGATGCTGCTGGCCCAGCGCCATTTGCAAGACGACCAGCAATGGCGACGGCAGCGTTGTGATGACCTGCTGGCGCTGTTGCTAGGCGGCAGCGGCGACTCGCCACGCTTGCTCGACGAAGCCCGGCAACTGGGCCTGAAGCCGCAGTTGCCAAGGGTGCCTTGCCTGTTCGAGCTGACCTCGGGGCCACCCGCCGAGGCACTTGCTGCGTGGTTGCTCAGCCGCTACCCGGACAGCTGGTGTGTCAGCCCGGCGCGGCAGTCGTTGTTGTGGTGTCGGCCCGCAGGTGTGACGCTGGATGAGCCACGCCTGCTCGAACGCCTGCAACGCCACGGTTGGGGCGTGGAGCGCCTGGCTTTGGGCAGTACCGCGCAAAGCCTGGAGCAACTGCGCCGAGGTTATCGCCGGGTGCGAGACTTGCTGGCCTATGGGCGCGAGGTACTGCCCGCCGAGCGTTTGCTCAGCCTGCAACGCTACCGGCTACCGGCACTGCTGTGGCGGCATCGCAACGATGACGCGCTGGATGAACTGCTGGAGCCGTTGCAGCGCATTCGCGCCAAGGACAACAGTGGGCAGTTGCTCAGCACCCTGCGCGCGTGGTGTGCCCATGACGGCCAAAGCCAGGCCTGTGCCGATGCCTTGGGCATCCACCGCAACAGCCTGCGCTATCGCCTGGAACGGATTGCCGAACTGGGTGAGGTCGACCCGCTGCGCATGGAGGGGATGCTTAGCTTGTACCTGGGGTTGCAGCTGTTGCCTGCTGATTGACGCGGCGCCTGCAGGCACCGCCACGAAGGCATCTGCCCAAACAACCCGCCCGGCGTATTGTGCATTTGACCGAGGCCAGCCTGGCGGGCACCTGTCAGCATGCCGCTCATCAGGACAGGAGAATCCCCATGAAGATCGTCATTGCCCCCGACTCGTTCAAGGACAGCCTCGATGCTGCCGGTGTCGCCCGCGCCATCGCTGCTGGCCTGAGGCAGGCGTGGCCGGACGCAGCCTTGGTCGAGTGCCCGATGGCCGACGGCGGCGAAGGCACCATGGAGGCGATCCTGGCCGCCAGCCACGGCGAACTGCGCCGGCAAGCGGTGCGTGGGCCGTTGGGGCACAGCGTCGAAGCCGGTTGGGGGTGGCTGCCGCAAAGCCGTACGGCCATTATCGAAATGGCCCAGGCCAGTGGCTTGCAGCTGGTGCCTACCGACCAGCGTGATGCGTGCCGCAGCAGTACCTGGGGCACCGGCGAGCTGATTGCCGCCGCCTTGGCCGCCGGCGCACAGCGGGTGGTGCTGGCCATCGGTGGCAGCGCCACCAACGATGCGGGCAGCGGCATGCTGCGCGCGCTGGGCCTGCGCCTGCTGGATGCCGACGGGCAAGCGCTGGAAGAAGGTGGCCTGGCACTGGCGAAGCTGGCGCGGATCGACGCCAGTCACCTGGACCCGCGCCTGGCGGAGGTGCAATTCGAAGTCGCGGCGGACGTCGACAACCCGCTGTGCGGCGCCAACGGTGCATCGGCGATTTTCGGCCCGCAGAAGGGCGCTAACCCGCAGCAGGTGCAGGCGTTGGACCAGGCGCTGGGCCATTTTGCCGACCACTGCGTACAGCTGCTGGGCGACGATGTGCGCGACTACCCTGGGTGCGGCGCTGCCGGTGGTATGGGCTTCGCCGCCCGTGCGTTCATGGGGGCACAGTTCCGCCCGGGGGTAGAGGTGGTGGCCGAACTGGCCGGGCTTGACGCCTTGGTGCAGGGCGCGGACCTGGTGGTGACGGGTGAGGGGCGTTTCGATGCCCAGACACTGCGCGGCAAGACGCCGATGGGGGTTGCCCGGGTCGCCAGGCGCCACGGTGTGCCGGTGGTGGTGCTGGCCGGGACACTGGGTGAGGGCTACCAGCAGTTGTATGCCCATGGGGTCGATGCTGCATTTGCGTTGGCCAGCGGGCCGATGAGCCTGGAACAAGCATGTGCCAACGCGGCAGAACTGCTGCAGGCTCGGGCTTGTGACGTGGGCCGGTTATGGCGCTGCGCAGCGCGCGCCTGATCAAAGCGTTTTTGCGTCTTCGAACAGGGCGATGAAGTTGGCCAGCGCAGGCGAGGCATTCTGGGCGTTCCATTTCATGTACAGGCCAATGCCTGGGGTGGCTTGCTCGTCTATCGGGCGGATCGCACAGAACTGTACGCGCTCGCGTGGGGTCGATTGGGCGAATGAGGACGGCACCAGGGCCACACCGAAACCACAGGCGACCAGCCCCAGCAGGGTATGAATCTGTGCGGCTTCCTGCACCACCCGAGGGTAGAAGCCGGCCGACTCGCACAGGGCGACCAGCTGGGCATGGTAGCCGCCGCCCAACGCTTGCGGGGTAAACACAAAATCCTCATTGGCAAACTCGCGCAGGTCGACGTCGCCTTGCTGCGCTTTCACGTGGCCGGCGGGCAGCGCCATGACAATCTGCTCGTCAAGCAGCAGCCGTGACTCCAGCGTACCCACCGGCAGCGGTAACCTGCGCATGAAGCCGATATCCGCCTCGCCGGCCAGCAGCGCCTTGGCCTGCGTCGCCGATGGCATCTCGCGCAGGGTCAGCTGCACGTTCGGGTAAGTCTCGCGATAGCGCCGCAAGCTGGTGAGCAACGAGTCGTAATAGGCGATGGAAATGGCCGTGATGGTCAGTTTCCCGCTGACACCCGCAGAGACATTACGGGCGTACTCGATACCCTGTTCCAGCTCGGCAAGCACGCGGTAAGCCGTATCGCGAAAGGCTGTGCCGGCCGGGGTCAGACGCACCCCGCGCGTATTGCGCAAGAACAAGCTGAAACCGAGCTTTTCTTCCAGGCGGCTGATCGCCTGGCTCAGCGGCGGCTGTGCCATGTGCAGGCGCTCGGCAGCCTTGTGAAAGTGAAGCTCTTCTGCCACGGCGATGAACTGCCTGAGCAAACGTGTTTCGATCAATCAAGCATTCCTTCAGTGCGGCGACTCGGTGGTGATATCCATGAGATATCAAAGTTGCATGCTTTTAATATTAAGTCATTGATTTTTTTGTTGTTATCGTAAAAAGGAAAATCGAAGGTAGCCAGAAATGCCCGTTACAGAGCCTTTCCACAACGAAGTTGCGGCCGTCACCGATGCCGCACAGGGCCTGGTCTTGGCCTATGGAATGGGGCTGGCCGGACGATCGCCCCGCATCAAGGAATGCAGCTGCGTACCAGTCAAGGTCGCCAATACCCGCGCCGACCTGGGCGAAAGTCTGGTCTGGGATGAGCGTAACGGCGCATTGTACTTCATCGATATTTCTGGCGGGCGCATCAACTGCCTGACGCCAGACGGCGAAGTCGAGAACCTTTACGCGTCAGCCGCGCGCATTGGCGCCCTTGCGCTGACCGACCGGGGCAACCTGATTTTCACCGAAGATGCCAGCGTAGCCATTTTCGATGTGCCGGCGCGCAAGGTATGCCAGCATTCGGCATCGGTCCATCCGCGCTCCACTTACCGATTCAACGACGGCGCCTGTGACCCGCAAGGGCGCTTCGTTACCGGGTTGATGGACGATGCCCTTAGCGGCAATACCGGGGCGCTGTTCCGTTTTGACGGGCAGTTGAGCGACGAGGTCATCCACGATGACATGGCCTTGCCCACTGGGGTTGCCTGGTCGCAAGACGGCCAGACGATGTACTTCGTCGATTCGGCGGCGCGCGCCATCTACCGTGCCGAGTACCTCATGGAGGGCCGGCTGGGCACTGTTACGCTGTTTGCCGAAACCCCTGCCGAACTGGGGCGGCCAGATGGCCTGGCGCTGGACCGCGAAGGCGGGCTGTGGGTGTGCCAGTACCATGGCAGCTGCCTGCTGCGCTACGACCGCCACGGCCACCTGACCGATCAGGTACTGATGCCGGTACCGTGCCCCACCAGTTGCTGCTTTGGCGGGCCCGGCATGAATACCTTGTTCATCAGCACCGCGCGTTTCGACATGAGCCCTGAAGACCTGCTCCATTACCCGGATGCTGGCGACCTGTATGCCATCCACCCGACAATTGGCGGTGTCGCCCGGCACAGCTTCAAGGAATAAGCGCTTGGGCTTGGCTGGCCGGTAACACGGCCAGTTCGCCAAAACGCTGCGCCGAGTCGATGTAGCGCAGCGCCGACTTGGCATCTTTCCAGCCCACGTAGCTCATCAGTGATTTCAGTTCCCAACCATTGGCTGTGGCCCAGGTGGCAAAGCCACGCCGTAGCGAGTGGCCGGTATACAGCGCCGCCGGTACCCCGGCACGTTCCAGCATGCGCCGCAGCAGGCCGACCAGGCTGTTGCTGTTGAGCGCGCTTTCACCGAGGTTGCCCCAGCGGTCAAGCTTGCGAAACACCGGCCCGTGGGCAATGCCGGCAACTTCCAGCCATTGCAGGTAGGCCGTTACCGGGCACAGGGCCTTGAGGGCAGGGGTCCGGTGCTGCACGCCCAAGGCTTCGCGGTCGCCCTTGCTGCGCGGCAGGAACAGCGTGATGCCGACACCGGCTTCGGCCTGGATATGTTCGATGCGCAAGCGTGCCAGTTCATCACCGCGAAAACCTCGCCAGAAGCCCAGCAACAGCAACGCAGTGTCGCGGCGTGCCCGGCGCAGGGCGGCCAGGTCGTGGTGTTCGTGGGCCTGGCGAGCCTCCTCTTCAAAACACGCCACGGCGGTTTGCAGGTGTTGCAGCAACAGCGGGGCGGCCTGCCTGGGCGGCGTCGGGTGCAGGGTGCGGATGCCGCGTAGAACCTGGCGTACCAGCGGTGCCTTGGTCGGGTCGGGGAAACCTTGGGCGACGTGCCATTGACTGAGCGCGGCCAGGCGCTGGCGCAGGGTATTGACGGCGTGGTGTTCGGCATGCTCGACCAGGTAGCGGGCGATACTCTCGGCGGTGGCCGGGAGAAAGCCGCCCCAGTGGCTTTCGAAGTGCTCGATGGCGGCCTGGTAGCTGCGCCGGGTGTTGTCACGGGTGGCGGCGCGAAGGTAGCGCTCGATATCGGTCATGGTGCGGCTGTCGGTGGGTGATGGGCACACGATAAACCGAAATCGCAAGACAAGCACCTAATGCGGCACCGGGGCAACGCCATCCTGCAGGGCCGGCACCAGCACCATCGTATCGTGCGAGGGCTCAATGCCGTTGAAGTGTGGGTAGTCGCGCAACTGCGCCGGCGACAGCGGCCGGCTGAAGTGATAGCCCTGGGCTATATCGCAGCCCGCCAGTTTCAGGCACACCACTTGCTCACGGGTTTCCACACCTTCGGCCACCACTTCCAGGCCCAGGCGTTTGGCCAGGATGATGGTGGAGGACACGATCGGGCTGTCGTCATGGCTGTTGGACAAGGGGGCGATCAGCGAGCGGTCGATTTTCAGCTTGCTCAGCGGCAGCGAATGCAGGTGGGCGAAGCCAGCGTAGCCGCGGCCGAAATCGTCCAGGCTGATGCCCAGGCCCGCGCTGCGCAGGGTGTGCAGGTGCGCCACAGCGGTACTTTCCGGGTCGAGGATGGTGGTTTCAGTGATTTCCAGCTCCAGCCGCTGCGGCGCAATCGCATACTGCTGCAGTTCGTTCAGCAACCGCGTAGCGAAGTCGCCCTGGCGCAGTTGCAGGGCGGAGACATTGACAGCCAGCCGTGTCTGTCGGCCTTGGGCGTCCCACTCCGACAGGGCCTCGCAGGCCAGGCGCAACACCTCCCAACCCAGCTCGACAATGAAACCACTGCGTTCGGCCAGGTCGATGAAGCGGTCCGGGTACAGCAGGCCGAACTCGGGGTGATCCCAGCGCACCAGCGCTTCGTAGCCCAGCACTTGCTGGGTGTCGAGGCGAATCTGTGGCTGGTAGTGCAGCACGAACTGGCGCTCGGCCAAGGCACTGCCGAAGGCCTGTTCAAGGGTGAAGGCCTGAATGTCGGCCAGGTTCAGCGAGGGGTCGAAGAAGCGATATTGCGCGCGCCCGGCCTGTTTGGCCGAATACATCGCCGCGTCGGCACTGCGGACCAGGCTGTCGATGTCCTGGCCATCGCGGGGGCAGATGCTTACGCCCACGCTGGGGCTGGTGTTGACCTCCTGGCCATCCAGGTCATAGGTGGCCGACAACCGCTGAACCAGTTCGCGAACCCAGGTATTGATCTGTTCCTCGCTGCGTTCGCCTGCCAGCAGCACCACGAATTCGTCGCCGCCAAAGCGCGAAGCCTCGTCGCCGGGCTCCAGAAGGCGCTGGATACGCCCGGCCACAGCCTGCAGCAGCAGGTCGCCAATCTTGTGCCCGAGCGAGTCGTTGATCGACTTGAAGCGGTCCATGTCGATGAACAGGATCGCCATCAGCCGGCGCTTGCCCCGTTGCCGGGTAAGCGCCTGACCCGCCACCTCGACGAACTGGCGGCGGTTGTGCAACCCGCTGAGGTGGTCGGTGGCGGCGGCATGGCTGCTGCGCCGGTGTTCCTCCTCAAGGCGCCCGATAAGTTGCTGGTTGACCTGTTGGGCCTGCTCCAGAGCATTGAAAGCCTCCTGGTGCTTGCGCAGCAGACGCAAGGTGCACAGCAAACTGCCGAGGATCAGCAGGGTCATGCTCAGGTTCAGCCAGAACTGCCGACAATGGGGCAATGCCGAGGGTGTAGGCAGGCCAAGGCCGCACGCCGGGTGGGCGGCGGTTACGGAGGGGATGTGCAGCCCCCAAAGAAAGGCCAGGGTGGCTGCGCACAGCATCAGGATCAGCAGCCGTAAAAGGCTGGTGGACGAAAGCGAACGGCGAATCACTGCTGATGGTTCCCGACCCTGGGTGATGCTCGAAAAATACGACAATAAGATGACAGACTGATGACTGATAGCTAATTGCCTTTAAGGGTTCCCCGTATCCGCCAAGGGCGCCTGCAGGCGTGCGGTTTCCTCTTCGATGTAGCTCATCAAGGCGCTGACTTCGGCATCACCCAACCGCATGTTGGGCATCGCCAGGCGGTTGTACTGCTCGTACAGCAGCATGGCCAGGGGGTCTTTCTCTGCCAGCATGCGGTCGGGTTCTTTCAACCAGCGGGTCAGCCAGTTGGCATCACGCTGGCGGGTCACACCCAGCAGGTCGGGGCCTATACCCGGTTGCCCCGGCTCGGTGTTACCCAGCGTGTGGCAGGATGAACAACGGGTGCGGAAGATCTGCTCGCCACTGCTTGGCGGACGTACTTCGGGCGCTTGAGCGTAGTCATTGTTCTTGGCGCTGGCCTGCTTCCAGTTGTGCAGGCTGTTGCCCAGGCGATCGGCGAGGATGTACGGGCTTTCGAAGGGCGAAGCCTTCATCCAGCGGCCGGTGGCCTGGTTGCCGATGATCAGGCTCAGGTTGTGGTCCTTGGAACGGCCGTTTTCCAGGCCGTCAATCCACAGCCCCAGGCTACGGCGCAACCGTTCGATGTCGTCAGGTTCACCGGTGAGCAGCGTCCAGCCGGGGCCGATGCCGAACTTTTCAGCGTAGCGTTTGAGGGTGGCTGGCGTGTCGTTGTAAGGGTCGATGCTGATGGAGTACAGGAAAATGTCGTTGCCGACGCGGTCGCCAAGAATCTTCTGCACCTGGCGCAGGCGTGCGGTTTCAACCGGGCAGGAGTCGGAACAGCCGGTGAAAATGAAGTTGATGGCGACAACCTTGTCTTTGATCAGGTCGTCGAAGAAATGCACTTGCTCCCCGTCCTGGGTGAGCAGGGGGATGTTGGGGAAGTAGTCGGCACCCCAAGGGCTTTCAGCGTCTTTGGCCACCGGTTGTTGCGGCAGCAACGGCCAGAACGGGATGCTGGCGGCGAACAGCGCGAGCACCAGCAGGAAACGCCATGAGCCGGACATGATGCGGTCCTCATCGGTTGGCAGTGGGGGCCGCAAAGCGGCCCCCGCCTTGCACTCACTGATACCTGACTGGCGCCGTCACGGTCTGCCCCAGCGCCGACTTCGCGGTAACCGTCGCCGGTGTGGCCGGGCCGAAGCCGGTGGTGGTCACCGACACGCGCCAGCGCGCACCAGTGGTCGTGGCGGTCAGCGTGGCGTTACCCAGGCTTACCGGGCCACCAGTGGTCGCCGCAGTCACGCTGATGCTGTTGCCCGTGGCCACTGTGGTCGTCCCTTGCACATCCCAGGTGAAGCGGTTGCCGCTGCGCACCTGCACCGTGGCACTGGTGACCTGGATCTGGTCGACCGCTGCAGCCGGGCTGACCGCGATGCTGACCGTGGCCGGGTTCACCGACTCGGCCCCTTTGGCATCCCGCGCCGTGTAGTTGAAGCTGGCGGTAAACGGCGTGGCGACCGTGGCCGGCGGGGTGTAGGTCACCGTGGTGCCATTGGTGCTGACGCTACCCTGGCCGGAGTCGGGCTGGCTGAGGCCGACGACATTCAATGGCAGATTACCTTCCGGGTCGGTGTCGTTGGCCAGCACGCTCAGGGTGATCGGCTTGCCAGCAGTGGTTGCCGCACTGTCGTTGGCCGCGACCGGTGGCTTGTTGGCAGCATCATCGTTGTCGTCCTTGCCTTTGGTGCGGAAGGTCGGCAGGCCCACCGACGCCATGTATTGCACGCCATCCCAGCCTGGCAGCGGGGTCGGCATTACCTGGAACTGGCCTGGGTGTTCAATGTCCCAGCGCAGCAGCATCGAAGAGTCTTCATGCTGGGTGTTGTGGCAGTGCTCCATGTAGGTACCGGCGAACTCGCGGAAGCGGATAGCCATTTCCACTTCTTCCGACGAATCGGCATCCGGCCCGATGCGGTAGACGTCCTTGCGCGCCCATTTCTCCCATTCTGGCGGCGCCTTGCCGTCGCGGCTAAGAATCACACCTTCCTCGAAGTGCACATGCACCGGGTGGCTCCAGCCATTGCCGCCGTTGACGATTTTCCACACTTCCAGGGTGCCGTCGCCGCTGAAGCCCCCGTCGGTGGACTGTTGGGCCAGTTGTGGTGCAGCACTGATGCGCCGTGGGTCCATGCTGTAACCGAAGCCCCCGTCAGTCTTGATAGTCCAGGGTTTGGTATCGGTACCGTCAGAGCGGCCAAAGATGAACTCGCGGTGGCGGGCATCCTTGATCTTGGCCTGGTCGGCGGCCGAATTGCGGTCAATGGGCAGCGGGAGCATTTTCAGGCCTGCGGCCTTGCCGGGTTTGGCCGGTTCGTAGGCCACCGGGTCCATGCTCACGTCCTGGCCGCTGTACGGCTGCACGATCAACTGCAGGAACTTGCCGACCAGCGGGTCGCCGTTCTCCCACAGCGGGCCCTTGCTGGTCTGTTTGATCACTGCCTTGTACTTCTCCGACAGCACGTCGGCCAGCGAGATGGCACCTTCCGGGCCCTTGCCGGTGCGGTGTTCCTCCAGGTTGACGAAGTACAGCTTGTCGCCCACCTTGATGCCGTTCTTGGCGAAGTTGATGATGATGTCGTAGCGCTCGGCAATACCTTGCAGCGGCAGGATACCGTTGTTGTCCTGCAGGTTGCCGTCACCGTTGAGGTCCATGGTGCCGTCGAATGGCACGGCGTGCTCCATGATGTTGCCGTCGTTGGCGATCATGTGGAACGGCACCCGCGCATACGACACGTTGGAGCCGGATGGCCCCTTGAATTCGCCGCTGGTCCCGGCGATTTCACGCACGACTGCGAATTTGAAGTAGCGGGATACCGAGCCATTGAGCAGACGGAAGCGATAACTGCGCGCGCGCACCTTGAGCTTGGGCTGGTACTGCCAGTTGACCAGCATCTGGTCGCCAAGGAAGCCATCGGTGTTGAACGGGTTGAACCACAGCTGGCCGTTTGCATCCCAGGCCTTGTCGGCCATCACCAGGTTGACGTCGTAGTCGCGGTTGCCCCAAGGCATGCCCGAACCGCTGGGGAAGCGCAGGTTCACGCCATCCTGCAAGGCCTCGTTGCCGCGGTCCAGGGCGCTGTAGTAGTTCATCATCACGGCGTTGCCCTTGTAGACGTTCTGCGCCGTGAAATCCATCATGTGGTCGTGGAACCAGTGGGTACTCATGGTTTCGCGCCAGTCGCCACGAATCTTGATGCTGCCGTTCTGGCAGGTTTTCAGCCCGGGCGAGCCGTCATTGACGAACAAGGTTTCACCCGGTGAGCAAGGGAACGCGGCACGCGGGTCTTGTGCGCGGGTGTTGATGGTGTCGTAGCCGGCCAGCTGCACCGGCCAACGGTAGTCGTAGTACTGGCCGGGGAAGAAGTAGGCGTTGGCATAGCCGTCGCTTTCGGCGGGGGAGTGGCCGTTGTGCTCGTGGGTCGAGATGGTATGCAGGCCAAAACCGCCGTTGGCCGAAGGGTCGATCGGCAGGGCGTTGTAATGGCGCATCAGCACCGGCTGGCCATAGCGCACCATCAGCAGCTTGACCGGGAACGTGCCATCGAACGTCCACAGCGACTTGTGGTTCTGCAGCGGCATGTTCGGGTGGAAGCGGGTGTCGATGCCCTTGGTCGTGCCCAGCGTATTCGGGATGTCGGAGGTCTGGTAGTACAGCCCGCCCGGGCCGAATTCACCGACCGCATAGTTGTGCAACTGCTTGCGGTCGCGCAGGCCCTGGTTGATGCGTGCACCGGCTTGCGCGGTCTTGAATGCAGTCTGCGGGTAAAACTCGTTCCAGCGCTGGTGTGACCAGCCTTTGCCTGGTGGACGGCCTTCAGCCGGGGAGCCGACCGGCTTGCGGTTCAGGAACATCTCGATCTGCGCCTTCCATGGGTTGCGGTCCAGCACGTTGGCGTACTGGGTCGGGAACGGGTAAAGCCCGGGTTGCTTGAGGAAAGCTTCCAGCGCGGTGCCACTGGGGCCGCTGCGGGCAACGACGTTGGGGTCCTGCGCCGGGGCGGCCCCCAGGGTGGGAACCGGGAAGGTCAGGCTGGGCGGTGGCAGGGTGGGGTCGAGTTTTTCTGTGCCGAACTCTTCGAACAGCAGCAATTGTTGGGTGAACGGCTGCGCACCGAACAGCGGGCTGGGCTTGCCGTTGGTAGGGTACCTGTCAGAGGTTTGCAGGGCAGGCGGTAGTACGTTGTCGGTGCGCACCGTGTTGCGGTCGCCATACATCCCATTGGTCAGCTCCAGCGAACCTTGGTTGGCTTCGGGCAATGTATTGAGGTTCAGCAGGGCCGGGGTCGGATCAGCCGGTTGGTCGGTGTAGGCGGAAGGATCGGTTGGCGGCGGCAGGCCGTTATCGTCGAGGGGGGCCGCTGTAACCGTGATCAGCCCGAGGCTGAGCATCAGCGCGGTGACGGTGGACAGCTGGAATGCATGCCTAGCAGGGTGGATCACGGCAGATGTTTTCATTGCCTTATGCCTCGCTCGCGGCTTTATGGCTTAAAGCCATCAATGGCGTTTTGCCCGGTAAAAAGCCCTGAGCAACGGCTGTGCCAACCGATATTTCGGTAATGCTCTATTAAACAAATCGTTGTAGCGCCTGATGTGCGCTAGATAACAGAGCGTCAAAAATGGGGATATGTCCCCACTAGCGGGTCACCCAGTGCCCAGTCTTTGGGGGATGGGTAGTGACAGCACTGGCTCACTGGGGTATACCTGAGCGCCACCAAGGGGAGCCCGGCAACGGGCTGAGAAACCGCTGAGCGTTGCAGCGCGGTGACCCTTCGAACCTGATCCGGATCATGCCGGCGAAGGGATGGGATTCGTAACCTGCCTTTTTGCCGGCCTCACTGCGAGGCCCGTCCATGCTCACTGCCAAGGTCTCGCTGTCACCCCCATCAAGGACAGCAACATGACCGAACGTTTCAGCCAGTCCCTGCGCCGCCAAAGCGAGCCGACCTGGTCGGCGGCCGTGGGCCACCGTTTCGTGACCCAATTGTGCGACGGCAGCCTGCCAGACCCGATCATGGTCGACTACCTGGTGCAGGACCACCGTTTCCTCGACAGCTTCCTCACCTTGCTGGGCGCGGCCATCGCCACCGCTGACACGTTCGAGGCGCGCCTGCGCTTCGGCCGCTTCGCCGGGATGATTTCCAGCGACGAGAACACCTACTTCCTGCGCGCTTTCGACGCTCTGGATGTAAGCCCGGCGCAACGCACTGAACCGACCGACACTGTGCCAACCGCAGGTTTCAAGGCGATCATGCGTGAAGCGGCGGCAACCCGTTCTTATGCGGCGGCGCTGGCAGTGCTCAACGTTGCCGAAGGCCTGTACCTGGACTGGGCGCTGAAGGCGCCCAAACCCATGCCGAACAATTTCGTCCATGCCGAGTGGATCACCTTGCACGATAACCCGGCCTTCCAGGCCTTCGTTGCCTTCCTGCAATCCGAACTGGACCGCGTCGGCCCGCAGGAAGCTGCACTGGCCACTGACTTCTACCAGCGCACCGTAGCGCTAGAACTGGCCTTCTTCGATGCCGTTTACCCGGAGGGCAAATGAGCATGGACGTCTTCGAGCGCCTCAAGGCTGCTGCCTCGCTACAGTGGAACAGCTATGTCGACCATGACTTCGTGCGGCAGATGGGCGAGGGCACGTTGAGCGAAGAAGCATTCCGGACTTACCTGGTGCAGGATTACCTGTTCCTTATCCAGTTTGCCCGTGCCTGGGCGCTGGCGGCTTACAAGAGCCGCCGCCCGGCCGACATCCGCGCTGCGCAGGCCGGGCTGGCGGCGATCCTGGATGAAACTGAACTGCACCTGCGCCTGTGCGCGCGCTGGGGGCTGACCCAGGCCGATATCGAAGCTGCGCCCGAGCACCAGGCCACGGTGGCCTATACCCGCTATGTACTGGATTGCGGTGCCGCCGGCGATCTGCTGGAACTGCATGTGGCACTGGCGCCTTGCGTGATCGGCTATGCCGAAATCGGCCGGACCCTGGCGGAACGGATCGGCGATTTGAGCAAGCACCCGTACCGCGAGTGGATTGGTGAATATGCCGGGGAAGGCTATCAAGGCGTGGCGGCGGCAGCGCGCAAGCATCTGGATGAGCTGGCGGCGCGGAGCATGACCGAGCAGCGCTTTGCAGAGTTGGTGGGGATTTTCGGGCAAGCTTCCAGCCTGGAGGCAGACTTCTGGCAGATGGGGTTAAACGGAGGCTAATCTGCACCTTTGAGCGAAGCCCTCGACAAGGAGAAACACCATGAACATTGTCAACGCACGGCTGCGCGGCAAACCTGGCCTGTTCCGGATCGAACTCAGCGGCGAGTACATCGGCGCCATTGTGCCTCAGGCCGATGGAGTGGCACTGTGCGCGGGTGATGATCTGGACGCCGGGCAAAACCTGGTGGTGGCGCCTTTTGTCGAGCCGCACATTCACCTGGACGCCACGCTGACCGCGGGCGAGCCGAAGTGGAACATGAGCGGCACCCTGTTCGAAGGCATTGAGCGTTGGGCCGAGCGTAAGGAAATCACCACACACGATGACATCAAGACCCGCGCGAAAAAGACCATCGGCATGCTGGTGGACCACGGTATCCAGCATGTACGCACGCATGTCGATGTGACCGACCCGAAACTCACTGCGCTCAAGGCCATGGTCGAGGTGCGAGACGAAGTGCGCGCACGGGTCGACCTGCAGATCGTCGCCTTCCCGCAGGAGGGTATCGAGTCGTACGCCAACGGGCGGGCGCTGATGACCGAAGCGGTGGCCATCGGTGCCGATGTGGTGGGCGGTATTCCGCATTTCGAGAACACCCGTGAGCAGGGCGTTTCGTCGGTGAAGTTCCTGATGGACCTGGCCGAACGTACCGGCTGCCTGGTGGACGTGCACTGCGACGAGACCGACGACCCGCAATCGCGCTTCCTTGAAGTGCTGGCCGAAGAAGCCAGGGTGCGCGGTATGGGCGCCCGGGTAACCGCCAGCCATACCGTGGCCATGGGTTCGTATGACAATGCCTACTGCTACAAGCTGTTCCGCCTGCTGAAACTGTCGGGCATCAACTTCGTGTCGTGCCCGACCGAGAGCATTCACCTGCAAGGGCGCTTCGACAACTACCCGAAACGCCGCGGCGTCACTCGCGTGGCCGAGATCGACCGCGCCGGCATGAACGTGTGCTTTGGCCAGGATTCCATCGTCGACCCTTGGTACCCGCTGGGTAATGGCAACATCCTTCGCATTCTCGAAGCGGGGCTGCACATCTGCCACATGCTCGGCTACGAAGACCTGCAGCGCTGCCTGGACCTGATCACCGACAACAGCGCCCGCACCCTGAACCTGGGCGAACGCTACGGAATTGGGGTGGGGCGGCCGGCCAACCTGTTACTGCTGTCGGCGCCTGATGATTACGAGATGGTGCGTAGCCAAGGGCACGCGCTGGTGTCGGTGCGAAACGGCAAGGTGTTGATGCGTCGCACGCCCGCGCAGGTTGAGCGCATGCATTGATACACCCGCCACTTTGAAGCCCGTAACGCCCCGCCGGCCTTGAGCCGGACGGGGCGTTTTGCTGTTTGCCGTACGGCTGAACGCATGCTTCGAGCGGATTTTTGTCGGTCACATGCGATAAGCCGTGATTATTCTTCCTGAGGAAACGTTTGCAGGAGCGCGTTGTTATCGCCATAATCAGTACGTAATTACATGTTACATAACACAGTACAAAATCGTAGGAGCAGGCATGGCCCGGGGCGGTATCAACAAGGTGGTGGTTCAGCAGGCACGTCAGGCGTTGATTGCCCGCGGCGAGAACCCCAGCATCGATGCCATACGTATCGAGCTGGGCAATACCGGATCGAAAACCACGATTCACCGCTACCTCAAGGAATTGAACGGCCAGCAACCCGTGGCCTCCGAAGGGGGCGCGGCGCTGAGCGATGTGCTAAGCCGCTTGGTCGGGCAATTGGCCACTCAGCTACAAGATGAGGCCGACCTGAAGATCGAGCAGGCCGAAAGCACCTTCACTCAACAGCGAGAAGCGCTTGAGGCTCAGCTCGACATCGCCCAGCAGGCCCTGGCGGCGGCGCTTCAGCAACATAAGATCGATGCAGCGGCTTTGGCCGACGAGACGGAAAAACGGCTGACCACACAGAGCACGCTGCAAGCCGAACAGCTGCGCAGCGCCAGCCTCAACCAGTCGCTAGGTGAATTGCAGGTGCGTCTGGCCGACAAGGACGAACAGGTGAAGTCACTGGAGGACAAACACCGACATGCCCGCGATGCCCTGGAGCATTACCGCAATGCCAGCCGTGAACAGCGCGAGCAGGAGCAACGCCGCCACGAAGCACAACTGCAGCAGATGCAGGTGGAAGTACGTCAACTGCAACAAGGCATGATCGTGAAGCAGGACGAGCTGACCCGCTTGCACCGCGATAATGAGCGTTTGTTGGGTGAGCACCGCCAGGCCGCCAGCGCGTGCCGGGCGCAGGACGAGTTGCTGGAGCAACGCGATGCGCAGATCCAGGGCTTGCGGACGATCCTGGCCCAGGCACAAGGTGCCAGCGAAGAAATGCGCCGGCAGCTGGATGTGCAAGCGCAGCATCTGGAAACCAGGCGCGACGTGTGCGCGGAACAGGCGCGGCAGTTGCTGCGGTATGAAGAAGAGCTAAAAGAACGCGATGTGGCGTTGGCGCAATGCAGGGCACACCTGCCTGCACATGCCGAGTGACGGGCCCGTCTAATGATCGACGTAACGGCGCATTGCACAACGCTCAGTGAGGCCGTGTGCACGTTCATTGGCCAGGGTTTCCCGTAACCGCGGGCTCAGCAGCCTCTCATCGAGCACCTCGAACCCGAACCGTGCATAGAAGGGCGCATTCCAGGGCACATTGGCAAAGGTGGTCAACGTGAGCTCGCGCAGGCCCGCGTCACGCGCGGCATCAGCCACTTGCTGCAGCAAACGCCGCCCCACGCCTTGCCCTTGAACCTCCTGGCGCACCGATATTTCATAAAGGTGCAGCGCCTGCCCTTCACGGCGGGCACAAGCAAAACCGGCAAGGCACCCATTATCGTCCTCGGCCACCCAGCTACCGCCCGCGTCGACGAAAGCCCTGTGCGCAACGCAATCCATCACATCACCTTGCGCCAGCCAGGCCAGCGTCGGCCAGCCGGCAAACGCCTGGGCCGCCGAACGCTCTAGGTCTGGCAGGTGTTGAATATCGCGCTCGAGGGTAGGGCGGATACGCATGAATCACTCCTGTTTCAGTAATCCGCCGCCAGTACTTGCGGCTGTAATTGCCAGCGCACCGAGCTTACACCTTTCTCCAGGCTCACCCGGCTGACCAGCCGCTCCAGTTGCGCGGGTGCCTGCGCGGTGCCCAACAGCTCGGCGCGTACTTCCAGGCGCGCCGGGCTGTCCAGATCCTGGCTTTGCAGTGACTGCAGCCGCAGCTGCGGATCGCCCAGGCTATGCAGCATCAGGCTGCGCACCTGGATTTCGTCCTCGGCGCGGCAGACGATTCGCACTTCGAAGTGCTGCTCCACCTCGCTGGCCGGCACCACGTCCTGACGGTCCAGGCGCTGGGCGATGTCACGCAGCAGGATATTGGCACATAGCACCACCAGGCTACCCAATGCCGCCTCCAACAGCAGCCCAAGGCTGCACAGCACACCCACTGCCGCCGTACACCACAAGGTGGCTGCAGTGTTCAGGCCTCGTACGTTGAAGCCGTCACGCATGATCACACCACCCCCGAGAAAGCCGATGCCCGACACCACATAGGCGGCGACGCGCGACGCATCGGCAGGTGCCATGCCTGGCACCGCCTGGGTCATCAGCACGAACAGGCAGGCACCGGTGCTGACCAGCGCATTGGTGCGCAGCCCGGTCAGGCGTTGGCGCAATTGCCGTTCGGCACCGATCAACGCCCCCAACAGCAAGGCAATGCTGGCGCGCAGCAGAAATACTTTCCAATCCATAGCAAACCTCTTGCGCAGGCATACGCCCGCATGAACGCCATCAGTTGGCGTGGTTGAAAAACCAGATCAATGCGCAGGATCACGAGGAAGGGAGGAAAAGCGGGGGTTACAAGAAACCACCGTCTTGCCAGGGCGGCCAGACAGTGCAGGACACTGCCGGGCTAGTGCGCCACGCGGGCCTGTCGCAAGCGACTGGGGCTACTGTCCAAGGCAGGTCTCCTGTTTAGGAAGGCAAAATTGCGTCGCGGACCATACGCCCGGTGGCAGAGCAGGTCAAGGGCGAAACATGACAATGGCTTCATCCTTGAATGGCGTGCAGCCGCTCACGCCCACATGGAAAAAAACCTGGGCAGCCGTTAACCTTGCGCCTCTCTTTGCCATCACCCGGACCGTTCCATGCTGTTCAATCTCGCCGTACTGTTCGGCACCCTGGTGGCCATGGAGGGCGTTGGCACGCTGGCTCACAAGTACATCATGCATGGCTGGGGCTGGTGGCTGCACCGTTCGCACCATGAGCCTCACCTGGGCATGCTCGAAACCAATGACCTGTACCTCGTGGCCCTTGGCCTGATCGCCACGGCACTGGTAGCGCTTGGCAAAAGCGGTTATGCGCCCTTGCAGTGGGTGGGCGGTGGGGTGGCTGGGTACGGGGTGCTGTATGTGGTGGCCCATGACGGATTTTTTCACCGGCACTGGCCGCGCAAGCCTCGGCCAGTCAACCGCTACCTCAAACGCTTGCACCGGGCGCATCGGTTGCACCATGCGGTGAAGGGGCGCAAGGGAAGTGTTTCGTTCGGTTTCTTCTATGCGCCCCCATTGAAGGTGTTGAAGCAGCAGCTGCGCAGCAAGCGCAGCCAGCAGTGACAACCTGAACGGGCCTCAATTCGCCGCTTCGCCTTCGGGCTGCGCCGCCACATGCCCACGGCTCACCCACCAGCCAAACCCCGCTGCCGTAAAGAACATGATCAGGCTATACAGTGCCGCCGGTACTGCCATGGTCGCGTTGTTCAGCAGCGAAGGGCTCAGCGCCAAGGCAATGGCCAAGGTCCCGTTATGGATGCCGATTTCCATGCCAATGGCAATTGCCTGGCGCTTGGGAATATTCAGCAGGCGCGGCACCCAGTAACCCACTGCCAGGCTCAACAGGTTGAACAGCAGCGCCGCCAGGCCCACCACCGGCGCATACTCGACCACGGTCTGCCAGTCCTTGGCCAAGGCCAGGACGATGGTGAAGGCGAGGAAAAGCGCGGCCACCAGCTTCATCGGTTTTTCCATGCGCGCGGCGAAAACCGGGGCGAAATGGCGTATCAGCATGCCCAGTGCCACCGGCAGCAGCACAATGGCAAACACCTGCATCACTTTGGCAAACTGCAGCGCAATGGCTTGATCCGAAGCCATGAACCAGCTTAACGACAGGTTCACGAGCAATGGCATGGTCAGGATTGCGATCAGCGAATTGACCGCCGTGAGTGTGATGTTCAACGCCACATCTCCATGGGCCAGGTGGCTGAACAGGTTGGCCGTGGTGCCGCCTGGCGAGGCCGCCAACAGCATCATCCCTACCGCAAGGGCCGACTCCAGGCCAAAACCGTTGGCGATCAGGAAACACACCAACGGCAGCAGCAGGATCTGGCAGGCCAGGCCGACCATCACCGGTTTGGGGTATTTCACAACGCGAGCGAAGTCCGCCAGGGTCAACGACAGCCCAAGGCCGAGCATGATGATGCCCAAGGCTAGCGGCAGAACGGCGGTGAGCAAGGGCGAGGCTGTCATGGGGGGTCTCTTGGGCGAAGGATCTCGAGGAGTGTAGGCAGGCGCGGATTGATAGCTCATTGCAAAGGGCCAGCTATTGGTAACCATTTGTTACCAAGCGCAGCGGCTGGCCAGGCTGCATGCCGCGTTGCAGTAGGCCTGCAGGCGCAGTAGCATTCCCGCTTTTACCAAGGATTAGCCTGTCATGCCGTTCCAGCAAGGTCTGCTTGCCAACCCTGTGCCGGCCCACGCCCGTCACCTGTTCTTCACCCTGCAGTCACCCGAGGCGTTGCCTGCTGTGCTCGATGCCTTGCTGCCGCAGGTCGATGGAGAACAGCTGCTGCTCGGTGTCGGCGCCCCGCTGGCCAAGGCCCTGGGCCGCGAAGTGCCCGGCCTGCGCGCCTTCCCGCTGCTAGATGCCGCCGTAGAAAACCCGAGCACTCAGCACGCCCTGTGGCTGTGGTTGCGCGGGAACGAGCGCGGCGACCTGCTGCTGCGCGCCCACGCCCTGGAACAGGTGCTGGCACCGGCCTTGCGCCTGGCGGACAGCGTTGATGGCTTCCTGCACCGTGGCGGCCATGACCTGACAGGCTACGAAGACGGCACCGAAAACCCGGTGGACGAAGATGCGGTGCAAGCGGCCATTGCCAGCGACGGTTCCAGCTTTGCCGCGTTCCAGCTGTGGAAGCACGACCTGGAATACTTCAAGTCGCTGCCCCAGGCCGATCAGGACAACATTATCGGCCGTCGCCTGAGCGACAACGAAGAGCTCGACGACGCGCCCGAGTCCGCACACGTCAAGCGCACCGCCCAGGAAAGCTTCGAACCCGAGGCGTTCATGGTGCGTCGCTCGGTGGCCTGGGCCGACCAGCGCGGTGCCGGCCTGGCCTTTGTCGCCCTGGGCCACAGCTTCGATGCATTCGAGGTGCAACTGCGGCGTATGAGCGGACTGGAGGACGGCATCATCGATGGCCTGTACCGCTTCAGCCGGCCACTCACCGGTGGCTATTACTGGTGCCCGCCGATGGGTGACGCGGGGGTCGACCTGCGCCAGCTGCTGCAGGCCTGATCACTAAACATCCAGATACAGAAACACCTGCTGGCGCGGAGCAGAGCGACTAGCCTTGAAAGTTTCCGATTCATGACGGGAGCTTTCCATGTACGCACGTCGTGATGTCCTACGCGCCAGTGCCGCATTGAGCTTGCTGGCGGCGGCCCCTTGGCTGCATGCCGCCAGCCCGGCCGGCCTGCTGACCCGTAAAGTGCCGTCCACCGGTGAAGCGTTGCCGGTTATCGGTGCCGGTACCTCGGGCAGCTTCGAAGTGGACGCTGGTTCGGCTCAGTACGAGCAGCTGAAAATCGTGCTCAAGGCCTTTTTCGAAGGCGGTGGCCGGGTGATCGATACGTCGCCCAATTATGGTGGCGCCGACAGCATACTCGGCCAGTTGCTCGAGGAGGGTGGCTGGCATCGGCAGTGCTTCATAGCCACCAAGATCGCTGCCAACAGCCGGGCCGAGGCCGAAGCACAGTGGGCCGGCAGCCTGAAGAGCCTGCGTACCGACAAAGTCGACTTGCTGCAAATTCACAATCTGCGTGAGTGGCAGACCCAGCTGCCCTATGCCCGTGAGCTGAAGCATCAGGGCAAGGCCCGTTACGTCGGCATCACCCATTACCTGAACAGTGGCCAGGACGAAGTCGCCCGAATCGTGCGCAGCGAGCCGCTGGACTTCATCCAGATCAACTACTCGGTCAACGCCCCCGACGCCGCCCGCGCACTGCTGCCGCTTTGCCAGGACAAAGGTGTTGCGGTGCTGATCAACCGTGCTTTCGACGATGGCCGCCTGTTTGCGCGGGTCAAGGACCAGGCGTTGCCCGGCTGGGCCGCAGAAGCAGGCATCGGCAGCTGGGCGCAGCTGTTTCTGAAGTTCGCCATCAGCCATCCGGCGGTGACCACGGTCATCCCCGCCACCGGCCGGCCCGAACGCCAGCTCGACCAGCTGAAGGCCGGGCATGAACCCCTGCTTAGTCAGGCGCAGCAACAGGCGCTGATCAAGCAGTTTGCCTGACACCATGCAAGCGTGGCGGCAGCGTCTCGATCAAGGGCTGAACATCAAGCCCGGCGAGGGGCCGGCGGTCATCGCCGGCTTGCTGCTGTTCTTCCTGCTGTTCACCGGTTACTTCATGCTGCGCCCGGTGCGCGAAACCATGGGTATTGCCGGTGGGGTGGACAACCTGCAATGGCTGTTCACCGGCACCTTCATTGCCACCCTGGCGTGCCTGCCGCTGTTCGGCTGGCTGGCGTCCAGGGTGCAACGCAGGCTCATCCTGCCGTGGACCTATGGCTTCTTTGCCAGCAACCTGCTGCTGTTCGCCGCCCTGTTCGCAGTTGCCCCTGACGACGTGTGGGCGGCCCGGGCCTTCTACATCTGGCTGTCGGTATTCAACCTGCTGACCATCTCCCTGGCCTGGAGCGTGCTTGCTGATCTGTTTTCCACCGCCCAGGGCAAGCGTTTGTTCGGCCTGCTGGCAGCTGGGGCTAGCCTGGGCGGGCTAAGTGGCCCCCTGCTAGGCACCTTGCTGGTGGCGTCGCTGGGCCATGCCGGGCTGCTGGTGCTGGCGGCGGTATTGTTGCTGGGCAGCAGTAGCGCGGCCCTGTTCCTGCAACGCTGGCGAGCACGCGAACCTCTACCGGCACAAGCCCAACGCTCGGGATCGCGACCTTTGGGCGGCAACCCGTTTGCCGGTGCCACCGCCGTACTGTGCTCGCCGTATCTGCTGGGGATCGCGCTGTTCGTCGTGTTGCTGGCCAGCGTCAGCACCTTCTTGTATTTCGAGCAGGCACGCATCGTCAGCGAAACCTTTGCCGATCGCACCCGGCAAACCCAGGTGTTCGGCCTGATCGACACCGTCGTGCAGGCATTGGCCATCCTTACCCAGGTATTCCTCACGGGCCGCCTGGCGCGTCGGTTGGGCGTGGGGGTGTTGCTGGTAGCGGTGCCGCTGGTGATGGCTGTGGGCTTTGTGTGGCTGGCGCTGGCCCCGGTGTTCGCCGTGTTCGTGGGGGTCATGGTGGTGCGCCGAGCTGGCGAATACGCACTGGTGCGGCCTGGGCGGGAAATGCTGTTCACGGTACTGCCGGCCGAGGACAAGTACAAGGCCAAGAACTTCATCGACACGGTGGTCTACCGGGGTGGCGATGCCTTGAGCGGCTGGGTCAAGCGGGCACTGGACGTGATGGGCGAGCACCCGCAACTGGCGATGCTCATCGGCGCATTGATTGCCTTGGGCTGGGCAGTGACCGGTGGCTGGCTGGGCCGCCGACAAGCTCGCCTGGATAGCCCGCCGCACGACTGACAGGCGCCCCAAATATGGCGTTGTCGCTTATTTAACGCCACCGGTCCGAACCCTTCGCAATAAACCGAATCCCCCGAGGGAGCCGTACTCACAACCTGTGTACGGCAACGTGCCGTGCACACCCAAGTCATACGAGGTTTCAAGACCATGGCCAACAAAGAAAACAGCCGCACCGGCAATCAACAAGGCAGCCAGGGTGGTAGCAAGAACCCGGGCAACTTCGCCAACGATCGTGAAAAGGCCTCCGAAGCCGGACGCAAGGGCGGCCAGTCTTCGGGCGGCAACATGCCCCACGATAGCGAGTCGGGCCGTAAGGGCGGCCGCTCGTAAGTGACCTGATGGCAGTGCCGGGGCGACCTGGCACTGCAATGAACCGGGGGTTTGCAATTAGCCAGGGTTGGCCGACAATGGCGGCGCCCTTTGCAGCCACCCGGAATCATCTGCTCCATGATGCTGATCAAGCAATTCCCTGACATTTCCCTGGATGACACGCTATTCGTCTTCGCCCTCGAGGCCGAGGCGGGCGATGTATTCACCGAGGTGCGCACCGTGTTCACGGGTATTGGCAAGGTGAATGCTGCCATCGCCCTGACCAAAGCCATTGCGGCGCACCGCCCGAAGCTGATCGTGAACCTGGGCTCGGCGGGCAGCCAGCGCCATGGCAAGGGCGAGGTGGTGTGTTGTAGCCGCTTCGTGCAACGCGACATGGATGTGACGCCATTGGGCTTTGCCCGGTATGAAACGCCGCTGTCGGACATACCGGTGGTACTGGAGCACGGCACCGCTATCCCCGGGCTGGCGCAGGAAACCTGTGGCAGTGGCGACAACTTCGAGATCAACCATGGCGACGCGCCTTATGACGTGGTCGACATGGAAGCCTATGTGCTGGCTTTGATCGCACGCGACGAAAACATACCTTTTGTTTGCCTCAAGTACATTTCCGACGATGCCGGCAGCGATGCAGCGGATGACTGGGCGGTGCAGGTTCACTTGGCGGCCGAAGCGTTCAAACGGGTGTTGTTCAGCCACGTGTAACCTGTGTCGTAATGCCAGGCCAGACGGCCTCTGCATGGCGTTGCGCCAACAGGGTGAGGCCGGGTTGAACTTTGCGGCGGTTGACGTTTCCACCGCATACACGCCAAGTCCAAGGAGTGACCTGCCAACCCTGGAGGCAAACATGGCACGACATATCATCCATTTCACCGGGCCTATCAACTCGTCAACCTGCGGCAACCTGGTCAATACCTGTTCACGGGCGTTGCAGCAGGGGGCCGAGGTACTGCAACTGAACATCGCCACCATGGGGGGCGAGTGCAGCTACGGGTTTACCCTGTACAACTTCCTGCGTGCGTTACCGATTCAGGTGCAGACGCACAACCTGGGCACGGTGGAGTCCATGGGTAATATTCTGTTTCTGGCCGGGGAGCGGCGTACGGCATGCAGTTACAGCAAGTTCCTGTTCCACCCGTTTCATTGGACCTTGCATGGCTCGGTGGACCATTCAAGGATGGCCGAGTACGCCATGAGCCTGGATTACGATTTGCGCTTGTATGCGCAGATCGTCGCCGAACGCACCAAAGGCGCCGCTGAGGTACTGGATGTGCCGCGGTATCTGATGGCCTATCCGCGCATATTGGGGCCACGGGAGGCGCTCGAGAACGGGATGATCCATGCCATTGATGAAATGCCGATCGACGTGGATGCGGTTCAGTGGAGTGTTCACGCTTGACGGTCCAAGGCCGGCAGCTTTGCCGCGCAAACATTTTGCCCGTAACAGTTTCGTGCCGCTCGTCACCTGCGGGCAAAACGATTGAGCAGACCGTGCAATTGGCGGCTCGGAATTAGGGCATGGTACTGGCCATGCAACCCGCCAAATCCTCGCAAGGAGTAACGACATGGCACAGGATCAAGCGCAAACCGGCCAACGTGGTGGCACCAAGGAAACCAACCCAGGCAACTTCGCCAACGACAGAGAGCGCGCCTCCCGCGCCGGGCAAAAGGGAGGGCAGGCTTCTGGCGGCAATTTTGCCAATGACCGCCAGCGGGCATCGGAAGCGGGCCGCAAAGGGGGGCAGAATAGCCACGGGCGCAGCCGCAGCCAGTGACTGAACATCCCCACCTTAGGGTAACGGGTTCTAATTGTTCGACATTTTTTTGAATTATCTGGCCATGCCCGGATCAATCAGGTTGTCATCCATGGAGAAGAGGAGGCCCCTTGCGATGCCTAGCCCACAACTGTACATCATCGATTACCAACTGCATGGCCAGCCGCGCAGTTTCATCATTCGTCTGGAGCGGTTGGACAATGCCGAGGCCTGGCATTGGGCAAGTTGCGATGCGGGCATCGGCATCATTCCCAAGTTCGGGCGCGAAAAAATTCGGAAGATCAGCCGGCCCATGGCCGAGCGCTACGGGATTACCGAAGTGACCTGGCGAATTTCGGGGAGCAAGCCGAACCAGTCGGCGGTGGATCCGGCGGCAATGCGTTGATGCCACACCTGAAGCTGCCGGCCACTTCGCGGTTGAACCCGTGAAGTGGCCGGCGAGGTCAAACCATCACTCCGGCTGCTTCAACACCAAGGTCAGGATGTCATAGCTGGCCACCAGCTCCCCCAGTTGGTTAGTGACTTCGACATCCCACGCCACCACACCCTGCGGCTGGCCCAACGGGCTGGTCTTGCCTTGGTCGATTTTGCGCTTGCAGGTCAAACGCGCTTGGATGGTGTCGCCAATGCCCACCGGGTTGATGAAACGCAGAGTATCCAGGCCATAGTTGGCCAACACCGGCCCGGCACCCGGCGACACGAACAGGCCGGCTGCCGCCGACAGCACGAAGTAGCCATGGGCAATGCGCTTGCCAAACTGCGATTCCTTGGCTGCGATTTCGTCGAAATGCATGTAGAAGTGGTCACCCGACAGGCAGCCGAAGTTGACCAGGTCGGCTTCGGTCACCGTGCGGCGGTGGGTCAGCAGCGACTCGCCAATGCGCAGCTGCTGGAAGTAGCGGCGGAACGGGTGCACTTCGGTTTCGATCACTTCGCCACCGCGCACGTATTCGCCGGTGACTGCCGTGAGCATGCTCGGCGAACCCTGGACAGCGGCACGCTGCAGGTAGTGCTTGACCGCACGCAGGCCACCCAGCTCTTCACCACCACCGGCCCGGCCAGGGCCGCCGTGCTTGAGTTGCGGCAATGGCGAGCCATGACCGGTGGACTCCTTCGCGGCCTCGCTGTCGAGCACCAGCAGGCGGCCATGCCAGGCAGCCGCCACCGGAATGGCCTTGGCCGCCACGCTACGGTCGGCGGTGACCAGGGTTGCCACCAGGCTGCCTTTGCCCCGCGCGGCCAGCGCCAAGGCTTCGTCAAGATCATCGTAGGCCATCAGCGTGCTGACCGGGCCGAACGCCTCGATGTCGTGGGCGCCGCCTTCGGCGTGCGGGTCGCGGGCTTGCAGCAGGGTCGGGGCGAAGAACGTCCCTTCGGCCACACCCTCGCCGCGCGGCGCAAAGCCATCGCTGGCGCCGAACAGCTGGTCACAACTTTGCAGCAGGCTGCGTACCCGCTCGGCCACGTCGTGCTGCTGGTCGTGGGAGGCCAGTGCACCCATGCGCACGCCTTCCAGCGAGGGGTCGCCAACCACGACTTTGCTCAGGCGCTCGCGCAAGCGTGTGGCAACGGCATCGATGTGCCTGGCCGGCACAATGGCCCGGCGGATGGCGGTGCATTTCTGCCCGGCCTTGGTGGTCATTTCACGCACCACCTCCTTGATATACAGATCGAACTCTTCGCTGTCCGGGCTCACGTCCGGCCCGAGGATGGCACAGTTCAGCGAATCCGCCTCTGCGGTGAAAGGTACCGAATTACGTATCAGGTTCGGCGTGACGCGCAATTTGGCAGCGGTATCGGCGGAGCCGGTGAAGGTCACGACATCCTGACCCTGCAGGCGGTCGAGCAAGTCGCCTGTGCTGCCGATCACCAATTGCAGGCTACCTTCCGGCAGCAAGCCGGAGGCGTTCATCAGGCGCACGACGGCTTCGGTCAGGTAGCTGGTGGAGGTCGCAGGCTTGACGATACAAGGCATGCCGGCCAGGAAAGTCGGCGCGAATTTTTCCAGCATGCCCCAGATGGGGAAGTTGAACGCGTTGATGTGCACCGCAACGCCTGCACGCGGCACCAGGATGTGGCTGCCGGCGAAATGGCCTTGTTTGCCCAGCGCAATGGCAGGGCCTTCGTGAACCAGGTTGCCCGACGGCAACTCACGGCTGCCAATGCCCGCGTACGAGAACAACGTGGCGTTACCACCCTCGATGTCGATCCAGCTGTCGGCACGGGTAGCGCCGCTGTGGTGCGACAAGGCGTAAAGCTGTTCCTTGCGTTCGGCCAGGTACAAGGCCAGGGCTTTGAGGCGCTGGGCGCGCTGCTGGAAGTCCATGGCCATCAAGCTGGCAAGGCCACGGGCTCGGGCGTAGTCCACGGCTTCGGCGAAGTCCGGGCGCTCTTCATGGCTGTAGGCAAGCACGTGGCCGTCGAGGGCACTGCGCAGGGCCTGAGCGCCATGCTGGCCCAGCCAACGGCCGGCAATGAAGCTTTGCAGGGTAGGGGCGGCAGACATGCTGTTCTCCATGCTGTTCAAATGTAGGGGCGCGCTGTTACCACAGCGCCAGGGTGTAGCCGATGATCAGTCGGTTTTCGTCCACGGCATTGGTCAGGCCATTGCCGGAACGGAAAGTGACATTGCGCCAGCGCAGGCTCACGTCTTTGAACGGGCCGCTCTGGATGACGTAGGTGATGTCGGTGTCGCGTTCGCGCTCGCGGCCATTGCTGACGGTGGCGGTTTCGGCGTGGCGGCCGTCGGTGTAGCGGGTCATCAAACTCAGGCCGGGGATGCCCATCGCCACAAAGTCGTAGTCATAGCGCACTTGCCATGAGTCCAGCCCGGCACGGGTGAAGGTGTTGTAGGTGACCAGGTTGACCGTGAACGGGTCGCCGCCGTTGACGAACGGGAAGGCGCTGTCGCCGGACATCTGCTGCCAGGTGGCGGTGAACTTGTGCGCCCGCACGCCGAGCGTGAACATGGCGTTGAAGTTGCGGTTGTCGATGTTGCCGGCACGCTCGGCGCCGTCGTTGCGGCTGTCGAAGTAGCGCAGGTCGCTGCGCAGGCTCACACCTTCGCTCAACGGACGGGTATCGATCAGGCCCACGAACTGCTGGCGGTAGATGTCTTCGAGTTTGGCGTAGTAGTAGCTGACGCTGGTTTGCGGGGTGATGGCATAGCTGCCACCGCCGAAGTCCAGGTGGTCGCTGGTCGCAGCGCCATAGCCGATGTCGTCCCGGCCCGAGGAATCGCGCAGGTTGGCCTTGGTCAGGCGGCCGGCGTTGAAGGTGAAGCCATCAAGGTCCTGGCTGGTCAACAGGCCACCCTGGAAGGTGGACGCCAGCAGGCGGGTGTCGTTGTAGACCACCACCGGCAAGATGGGTTGCAGCGTGCCCAGGCGCAATGTGCTTTTGGACACGCGCAGCTTGCCGGTCAGGCCCAGTTCGCTGTAGTCATCGACCGGTTCATGGCTGTTTGGTCCAAAGGGCAGCAAGCCGGTGTTGCGGCGGTCGCGACTGGAGTCGAGCTTGATACCCAGCTGGCCCATGGCATCGACGCCAAAACCGACCGGGCCTTCGGTAAAGCCCGACTCCAGCTTGGCGGTAAAGCCCTGGCCCCATTCCTCGGACTTGGCCTGCGGGGCATTGCTTTGGCGGAAGTCGCGGTTGATGTAGTGGTTACGCAGCTCCAGCCGTGCGTGGCTGTCGCTGATGAAGTCTGCCATCGCTGGCAATGGCAATGCGAGGGTGGCCAGCCAGGCAGCTGACATGAAGTGCGTGCGGTTCATTGTTGTTGTTTTACCCGACATGATTGTTCGTCCTTGAAGTCAGTGCTTGCTGGCGCCGGCGGCGCCGATACCGGTCATGGAGCGGATGAACTGGGCCAGGTAGCGGCCGCGCTCTTCAGTGGCACGCTCAGAGCTGTCGGTGACCGAGAACACCCAGGCACTGAGGAACGCCAGGCTCATGGAGAACAACGCCGGGTTGCTGTAAGGGAACAAAGCTTTTTCGTTGTGCAGCACGTTGACCCACACCGCCGGGCCAAGCACCACCAGCAGCACTGCCGTAACCAGGCCAGCCATGCTGCCGCATACCGCGCCACGGGTGGTCAGCCCCTTCCAGAACATCGAGAGCAGCAGCACCGGGAAATTCACCGAGGCAGCCACTGCCAGTACCAGGCCGGAGAGGAAGGCGATGTTCTGCGACTCGAACAGCAGCCCAAGGATCACCGCCAGCAGGCCTATCAGCAGGGTGGCGATACGCGACACACGCATTTCTTCCTGCTCGGTGGCCTTGCCTTGACGGAACACGCAAGCGTACAGATCGTGGGACACGGCCGACGCGCCAGACAGCGCCAGGCCAGCCACCACGGCCAGGATGGTGGCGAAGGCCACGGCGGAGATGAAACCAAGGAACAGGTTGCCGCCCACGGCCTGGGCCAGGTGCACGGCGACCATGTTGCCGCCGCCGATGATGGCGCCGGTGGCATCGCGGTAGGACGGCTCGGTGCCAACCATGACGATGGCGCCAAAGCCAATGACGATCAGCAGCAGGTAGAAGTAGCCGATGAAGCCGGTGGCATAGAACACGCTCTTGCGTGCTTCCTTGGCGTCGCTGACGGTGAAGAAGCGCATTAGGATATGCGGCAGGCCAGCGGTGCCGAACATCATGCCCAAGCCAAGGGAAATGGCATCAATCGGGTTGGACAGCAAGCCACCCGGGGCCATGATTGCCTGCCCCTTGGCATGCACGGCCACGGCGCTGGCGAACATGGCTTCGGTGCTGAAGCCAAAATGCTTGAGCACCATGAAGGCCATGAAGCTGGTGCCCGACAGCAGCATGACTGCCTTGATGATCTGCACCCAGGTGGTGGCAAGCATACCGCCGAAGGTGACGTAGGCAACCATCAACACACCGACCAGCATGACCGCGTACAGGTAGCTGATGCCGAACAGCAGCTCGATCAGCTTGCCGGCGCCGACCATCTGCGCGACCAGATACATCAATGCGACGACCAATGTGCCGAATGCCGATGTGAGGCGCACCGGCGTTTGTGCCAGGCGGTAGCTGACCACGTCGGCGAACGTGTACTTGCCCAGGTTACGCAGGCGCTCGGCGATGAGGAACAGGATGATCGGCCAGCCGGCCAGCACGCCAAGGGCATACAGCAGGCCGTCGTAGCCGTTCATGAACATCATGGCCGAGATGCCCAGGAAGGAAGCGGCACTGATCATGTCGCCGGCGATCGCCAGGCCGTTCTGCATGCCGGTCAGCCCCCCGCCGGCGGTATAGAAGTCGCTGGCCGAGCGGGTGCGCAGGGCAGCCCAGCGGGTAACCAGCAGGGTGAAGCAGACGAACACCATGAACATCGAGATGGCAGTCCAGTTCATTGTGCGCACTCCTGCTTGACCTTGTCGTTGAGCGGGTCGAGCACGTTGTTGGCGCGGTGCACGTAGATGCCGGTCAGGGCGAAGGACAGCAGCACCATCAGCACACCCACCAGCATGCCCACGGTGGTCACGCCGCCGCTGAGGGACTGGCCGAGGGTGCTGGGCGAAAACGCGACCAGCAGGACGAAGCCGTAGTAGATCACCAGCATGGCCAGGGTCAGGCTGCCGTTGAGGCGGCGTTTGCGCCGTACAAGGTGCTGGAAGTCGGGGTGTTTGGCGATGCTTTCTATGCGTTCGGGTGTCATGGCAAGCGATCTCTTGGTGTTGTAATTGTTTTGTTGAGGTCACGCGGGTGTTGCGGTGTCGCTGATGGCCTCTTCGCGGGTGCGCCCGCGAAGCAGGCGACTCGGTCTCAGAGTTGGTCGAAATCGAGGACCACTTTGTCGCTCACCGGGTAGGTCTGACACGACAGCACATACCCGGCCGCCACTTCGTAGTCTTCCAGTGCGTGGTTGCTGTCCATTTCCACTTCGCCTTCGATCACCCGGCACTTGCAGGTAGAGCACACGCCGGCCTTGCAGGAGTAGGGCAGCTCGGCGCCGATGGCGTTGCCGGCGTCCAGCACGTTCTGGGTGTTGCGTGGCAAGTCGAAGGTGAGCGCGCGTCCGTCGCTGATCACGGTGATGTGGCTGAGCGCCGCGTCCACCTGGCGCGCGGCTTCGCGGGCCTCACGTCGTGCTTCGTTACCGGCAGCGGCGAACAGCTCGAAATGGATGCGCTCCTTGCCCAGGCCGTTGGCCTGCAAGCTGTCGCGTACGGTCTCAGTCATCGCCTGGGGGCCGCAGATGAAGGCCGCGTCCAGGCCTGGAACGTCCAGCCAGCGCGAAAACAGCTGGCCGCACTTGTCAGCGTCGATGCGACCGTTGTACAGGTCGACATCCTGCTGCTCGCGGCTAAATACAAAAATCAGGTTCAGGCGGTCGAGGTACCGGTTTTTCAGGTCTTCGAGCTTGTCGCGGAACAGCGCGCCAGAGCTGGAGCGGTTGCCGTACAGCAAGGTGAAGCGGCTGTGTGGCTCGCTGGCCAGGGTGGTGCCAATGATCGACAGGATCGGGGTTATGCCGCTGCCGGCGGCCACGCCCAGGTAATTACCCTGGCGGGCAGGGTCCAGCGGTACGAAGAAGCTGCCCGATGGCGGCATCACGTCCAGTTGCTGGCCAGCTTTGAGCCTATCATTGGCAAACGCCGAGAAACGCCCGCCGGGCACGCGCTTTACGGCCACGCGCAGCTCACCGTCCTGTACGGCGCTGCAGATGGAGTAGGAGCGGCGGACTTCTTCGTTGTCCAGCTGGGTACGCATGACCAGGTACTGCCCCTGGGTGAAACGGAACTGCGCTTGCAGGTGCTCGGGCACGTCGAAGGCAATCGACACCGCGTCACGGGTCTCGTTGCGCACTTGCTTGATGGTCAGGCTGTAAAACTGGCTCATGGCGTTCTCCACGGCTCAAATGCATTTGAAATAGTCGAACGGCTCCAGGCACTCGCGGCAGCGGTACAGCGCCTTGCACGCGGTGGAGCCGAACTGGCTGAGCAATTCGGTATGGGCGCTGCCGCATTGTGGGCAGCACACTTGGGGCACTTCGCCGAGCAGGCTGCGCTTGCTGGCGCTGCCTTGAGGCGGCGCGATGCCGTAAGCCCGCAGGCGCTCGCGGCCCAGTTCGCTGATCCAGTCAGTGCTCCATGCCGGGGTCAGCCGGCGTTCAAGGTCTGGCGCGGCAAAACCGGCCTGTTCCAGCGCCTGGCGGATATCACCTTCGATCACCTCGGTGGCGGGGCAACCGGAGTAGGTCGGGGTAACCACCAGGTGCAGGTGGCCGGCGCGCCAGTCGAGGTCGCGAACGATACCCAGGTCGACCACGCTGACCACGGGCACTTCCGGGTCCATGACCTGGCCAAGCACCGCCCATGCCCGGGCCAGGTCGTCACCTTGCAGCGCCCGCGCACCCCGGTCGCCGGCAATCAGCTCACCAGGTTGCATCGGGGTAGGCCCTTGGCAGGAACTGCATTTCGGCCAGCAGCAGGCCCAGGTGTTCGGTGTGCAAGCCTTTGCGACCGTCCAGGTAGAAGTGGCTGGCAGCCTTTGGCAGCGGCAGTTCGACCGAGGCGAAGGTTTCGCTTACCTGCTTGAGCCAGGCAGCACCCACGGCACCGGGGTCGGCAGCGATACCCGCTTTGGCGAGCTGTACTTCATTGTCGCTGCCAGCCGTCAGCTCGACCGTGAAGCGCCACAGTGACGCAATGGCGGCAAGTATGCGCTGGCGGCTCTCTGCGGTGCCGCCACCCAAGCGCTGTACCCACTCACTGGAACGGCGCAGGTGGTAGGTGACTTCTTTCAATGCCTTGGCGGCGATACCGGCGATACGTTCATCGCTGGAGCCAGCTAACCCCTGCAGCACGGCGAGGTGCCAGGCGTCGTAGAGGAACTGCTTGGTCATGGTCACGGCGTAATCGCCGTTAGGTTGCTCGACCAGCAGCAGGTTGCGGTAGGCTCGCTCGTCACGGCGGAAGGCCAGGGCATCGGCGTCGCGGCCGTCATCCAGCAGCTCGGCGGCGTACTCCAGCCAATTGCGCGCCTGGCCTACCAGATCGAGGCCGACGTTCATCAAGGCCAGTTCTTCTTCGATGGCCGGGGCATGGCCACACCACTCGCAAAGGCGCTGGCCTTGTACCAGGGCACTGTCGCCGAGCAACAGCAGGTAGGGGATAAGGGCTTCGTTGTGCATGGCCAACCTCACATGTGTCCGACTTCGTCGGGCAGTTCGTAGAAGCTGGCATGGCGGTAGACCTTGTCGTCCGAAGGGGCGAACAGCGGGTCTTTCTCGTCAGGGGACGACGCGGTGATCAGCGCCGAGGGCACCACCCACAGGCTGACGCCTTCGCTGCGGCGGGTGTACAGCTCGCGGGCGTTCTCGATGGCCATGGCGGCATCGGCGGCGTGGACGCTGCCGACGTGCTTGTGGTTAAGGCCGTGCTTGCTGCGCACGAACACTTCGTAGAGGGTCCAGACAGACATTTTCGATCTCCGCATCAATCGCCGCTCAGGCGGCGTTCTTGTTCTGTTGCTTGCGCGCGTAGGCCACGGCGGCCTCGCGTACCCAGGCACCGTCCTCGATGGCCTTGCGCCGGGTGGCGACACGTTCCTGGTTGCACGGGCCATTGCCCTTGATCACTTCGTAGAACTCGTCCCATTGGATTTCGCCAAAGTCGTAGTGACCGCGTTCGGCGTTCCACTTCAGCTCGGGGTCGGGGGCAGTGCAGCCGAGCAGTTCGAGCTGCGGCACGGTCTGGTCGATGAAGCGCTGGCGCAGCTCATCGTTGGTCTGACGCTTGATTTTCCAGGCCATGGACTGGGCGCTGTTGGGGGAATGTTCGTCGCTGGGGCCGAACATCATCAGCGAGGGCCACCACAGGCGGTTGATGGCGTCCTGCACCATGTCGCGCTGGGCCTGGGTGCCGTGGCGCATCATGGTCAGGAGGATTTCGTAGCCCTGGCGCTGATGGAAGCTTTCTTCCTTGCAGATACGGATCATCGCGCGGGAGTAGGGGCCGTAGGAGGTGCGCTGCAAGACCACCTGGTTGACGATGGCGGCGCCATCCACCAGCCAGCCCACGGCACCCATGTCGGCCCAGCTGAGCGTGGGGTAGTTGAAGATGCTCGAATACTTGGCCTTGCCGCTGTGCAGCTTGGCGATTTCTTCGTCGCGATCGGCGCCCAGGGTTTCCATGGCGCTGTACAGGTAGAGGCCGTGGCCGGCTTCGTCCTGGATCTTGGCCATCAGTTGCAGCTTGCGCTTGAGGCTGGGGGCGCGGGTGACCCAGTTGCCTTCGGGCAACATGCCGACGATTTCCGAATGGGCGTGCTGGGAGATCTGCCGGATCAAGGTCTGGCGGTAGGCCTCGGGCATCCAGTTCTTGGCTTCGATCTTGATTTCAGCGTCGATCTTTTCCTGGAAGTTGCGCTCCTCGGGCGACATCTCTTCCAGCGACTTGACGCGCTTGACTCCGGTTTCCACTAGCTGTGCGTACATGTGCTGCGACTCCTGCTAAGGCATGAGTCATTTGTAAGCGATACAAAACATAACGTCAAACTGTTTTGTGTGTATCAAATAAGATTTATGTATCGCTTTCAGGCCTCTTCGCGGGCAAACCCGCCCCCGCAGGGATCGCGCAGCCCTGTCAGGGCGTGTAAAACGCAAAAAAAAGCCCCGGACTGAGCCGGGGCCGAAAAGGCAGCCGAATGAATCAGCTGGCCAACCGTTTGTCAAACACGTGGCAGGCCTTGCCCTCGGAGCGCTTCAGCGTGCCGCAAGGCTGCAGGTGCACCTGGGTGCTGATGCCAATGTAGGTCTTGATCTGCCTGCTCAGCTCACCGACCACCTGTTTGCGCTGGCCTTCATCGAGGTGCTGGCACTCCCCACGCAACTCCACGTGCACCTCGACACTGTCCAGGTTTCCGTTGCGATACAGATGAATCTCATAAAGTTCTGAGAGTTGTTTTATTTTAAGTACCTGTTCCTCGATTTGGGTCGGGAACACGTTGACCCCGCGAATGATCAGCATGTCGTCGCTACGGCCGGTAATCTTGCCGATCCGCCGCATAGGGCGAGCGGTGCCCGGTAGCAGCCGGGTGAGGTCGCGGGTGCGGTAGCGCACCATCGGCAACGCCTCTTTGCTCAGCGAGGTGAACACCAGCTCGCCGAGCTGACCGTCTGGCAGCACCGCGCCGGTGACGGGGTCGATGATCTCGGGGTAGAAGTGGTCTTCCCAGATGGTCGGGCCGTCCTTGGTTTCGATGCACTCCATCGCCACCCCAGGGCCCATGATTTCCGACAGGCCATAGATGTCGAGGGCATTGATGCCCAGTCGCCCTTCGATCGAGCGGCGCAGCTCGTCGGTCCAGGGTTCAGCACCGAAAATGCCCAGCCGCAGCTTGAGGTCGTGCGGGTCGATGCCCTGGCGCTCGATCTCGTCAGCCAGGTTGAGCATGTAGGAGGGGGTGACCATGATGATGTCAGGCTGGAAGTCGCGAATCAGCTGCACCTGCTTCTCGGTCTGGCCGCCGGACATCGGGATTACCGTACAGCCCAGGCGCTCGGCGCCGTAATGCGCGCCAAGGCCGCCCGTGAAAAGCCCATAGCCGTAAGAAACGTGCACCTTGTCACCTTTACGCCCTCCGGCCGCGCGGATCGAGCGGGCGACGACATTGGCCCAGGTGTCGATGTCATTCTGCGTATAGCCAACCACCGTCGGCTTGCCTGTAGTGCCGCTTGAGGCGTGCAGGCGCACCACCTCTTCCTGAGGCACGGCAAACATTCCGTAGGGGTAGTTGTCACGCAGGTCGTTCTTGCCGGTGAAGGGGAACTTTGCCAGGTCTTCAAGGCTATTGAGTTCGTCGGGGTGGGCGCCGGTCTCGGCAAAGCGCTTGCGGTACAGCGGCACATTGTCGTAAGCGTGCTTCAGGCTCCAGCGCAGCCGCTCCAGCTGGTGTTGACGCAGGGCATCGACGCTGGCGGTTTCCATCGGGTCCAGCAGGGCACGATCGGCATCATGGTACATGTTCATGGCTTCACTCGAATTGTTCTTGTACGCCGCGCGGGACCGGTTGCAGGCCGCGCGGTGAGTGTCATGAGCGCAGCATATATGGCTGCGTTCGGTTGGGTAACAGGCAGATGGTCTGATCCGCTCAGAGGCGCTCGATGATCATCGCAATGCCTTGGCCAACGCCGATGCACATGGTGCACAGGGCGTAGCGGCCGGCGGTTTCTTCCAGCTCATGCAAGGCAGTGGTTACCAGGCGTGCACCGCTCATGCCCAGTGGGTGACCCAGGGCAATGGCACCGCCGTTGCGGTTCACCCTCGGGTCGTCATCGGCCAGGCCCAGTTCGCGCAACACCGCCAGGCCCTGGGCCGCAAAGGCCTCGTTAAGCTCGATGACGTCGAGGTCGGCCAGCGACAAACCTGTCAATTCCAGCACCTTGCGGGTTGCCGGTACCGGGCCGATGCCCATCAGCCGGGGCTCGACCCCGGCCACGGCCATGCCGACGATACGGCCGCGCGCCTTGAGGCCGTGTTGGCGGGCAGCCGCGCTACTGGCCAGCAGCAGGGCGCAGGCACCGTCATTGATCCCGGAGGCGTTGCCCGCTGTTACGCTGCCGCCTTCACGGAAAGGCGTCCCAAGCCGGGCCAGTTGCTCGAGCGTGGTATCGGCGCGTGGGTGCTCGTCGTGCTCGATGACTTTGGGCGGGCCTTTGCGCTGCGGGATTTCGACCGGCACGATTTCCCGGGCCAGGCGGCCGCGGGCCTGAGCCAGCGCTGCCTTGTGCTGGCTACGCAGGGCGAATGCATCCTGGTCGGTGCGCGAAATACCGAACTGTTGCGCCACATTCTCGGCCGTTTCCGGCATCGAATCGGTACCGTAGGCAGCTTTCATGAGCGGGTTGACGAAACGCCAGCCGATGGTGGTGTCGAACAGCTCGGCGGCACGACCGAATGCCTGCTCTGACTTGCCCATTACAAATGGCGCACGGGACATTGATTCCACGCCGCCCGCCAGCATCAGCCCAGCTTCTCCACAGCGCAGGGCGCGGGCTGCATTGCCGATGGCATCCAGGCCGGAGCCGCACAGGCGGTTGATGGTGGTCCCAGGCACTTCGAGTGGCAGCCCGGCCAACAGGCTGGCCATGTGCGCCACGTTGCGGTTGTCTTCACCGGCCTGGTTGGCACAGCCGAGCATGACGTCATCGACGGCTTTCCAGTCCAGTTCGGGGTGACGATCGATCAGCGCTTTGAGCGGGATTGCGGCGAGGTCATCGGCCCGCACGCCGCTCAAGGCGCCGGCGTAGCGGCCAATAGGGGTGCGCACGGCGTCGATGATCAAGGCATCGGGCAGCGTGTGGTCATTCATCTTGCGTCTCCTGCGCCAGCACGGTGCCGCGCACTTTGTAGGATTTGCCATGGAACATCGCCACCAGCTCACCGCGCTGGTTATCGATGCGCACGTCGTACAGGCCGGTACGGCCCTTGCGGCTGACCTCGCTGGCGCGGGCGGTGAGCACGTCATCGCGCAACGCCGGGGCCAGGTAGTCGATGGTGCAGCCCAGCGCCACGGTGGCCTCATCGTAGCTGTTACAGGCGAAGGCAAATGCCGAGTCGGCCAGCGCGAACAGGAAGCCGCCATGGCAGGTGCCATGACCCTGGATCATGTCGGCACGAACCGGCATGCGCAGGCTGGCCCTGCCTGGGCCGGCATCCAGCAGGGTGATACCCAGGCTCTGGGTGGCTTGGTCGCGGGCGTACATGGCGTCGGCACAGGCGTGTGCCAGTTCCACTTCAGTCATGCAGGGTGCCTCCTTTGGCTTCGCAGCGGCGTAACAACAGGGAAGGGCGGTAACGGCTCTCGCCGTAGCTGCGCTGCAGGTTGTCGAGCACGCGCAGGGTGTGGGCAATACCTATATTCCCGGCCCAAGCCAGCGGGCCGCAGGGGTAATTGACGCCGGCGCGCATGGCCAAGTCGATGTCGGCGGCGCTGCCGACACCTTGCAGCACGGCATCGGCGGCTTCGTTTGCAAGCATTGCCACGGTGCGCAGTACCACCAGGCCAGGCAGGTCGGCGACCGCCGTGACCTTGAGCCCGGCGCGCTGCAGCAGGGCCACGGCGTGGTCGCGTGCGTTTTCGGTGATGTCCGCCGACCAACTGATGGCTATTCGCGTGGCCGTGCTGTAGTCCAGTGCGAGGTCGAGCAGCACCAGGTTGCGCAGGCCGTCTTCACGGGCGCGCTGGCTGGCGAGGCGGCCATCGGACAGTGCCAGGGTGGCATCGCCGACCAGGATCACACCGCTACCTGCACGCCGGGTGACAGCGATGCCGTTGAGGCTCAGGCGCTCTACCAGTGGCTGCATTACACCCAGGTGCCCCTCGATGACGCAGGCTTCGGCGCTGGTGAGGCTGCACAGTTCAGCAGGTGTTGGCCGTTCGGCGCCTTCGGCATAGCTATAAAAGCCTTGACCAGTCTTGCGGCCAAGGCGTCCGGCATCCACCAGCTCTTTTTGCACCAGTGAAGGCTGGAAGCGGAAATCTCCATAGAACGCATCGAACACCGAGCAGGTGACGGCGTAGTTGACGTCGTGGCCTATCAGGTCGGTGAGTTCGAACGCCCCCATCCGGAAACCACCCGCATCGCGTAACAGTGCATCGAGGCTGGCGCAGTCGGCTGCACCTTCCTGCAACAGGCGCAGGCTTTCGGCATAGAAAGGCCGCGCCACACGGTTGACGATAAAGCCCGGTGTCGAGCGCGTGTGCACTGGCTGTTTACCCCAGGCCTGGGCGGTAGCGTAGATGCAAGAGGCCACTGCCGGATCGGTTGCCAGACCCGACACCACTTCGACTAATGCCATCAGCGGCGCCGGGTTGAAGAAGTGCATGCCAACGACCTGTTGCGGGCGTGCAAGGCCGGCGGCCAAGCTGGTGATGGACAACGACGAGGTGTTGCTGGCCAGTATGCAATCCTCGGCGCACAGGGCTTCGAGCTGACGCAATAGCGCCTGCTTGACCTGCAGGTTCTCGACAATGGCTTCGATCACCAAGCCGGCATCAGCCAATGCTTCAAGGGTGTCGACCGGGCATAGCCGCAGGCGGATCATTTCGTGTTCGGCTGCCTGCAACTTGCCTTTTTCCACCAGCCGGGTGAGTTGCCGATCAATACCGGCCACAGCCTGGGCAGCAGCCCCTGGGCGGTTGTCGTACAGCTTCACCGGGTGACCGGCCTGCGCCGCGACCTGGGCGATGCCGGCCCCCATGGCACCCGCACCGATCACCGCCACCTGCACATCGCTTGCGAGTGCACTCATGGTCAGCACCCCTTGAAATCTGGCGTGCGCTTGTTCATGAAGGCGCTCACGCCTTCGCGGTAGTCCTCGCTGCGCCCTGCCAGGCGCTGCAGATCGCGTTCCAGCTCCAGCTGCTCATCGAACCCATTGTCGAAGCTGGCATTGAGGCCGCGCTTGATCAGGGCCAGACCGTAAGTGGGCTGGGTGGCAAGCTGGCGGGCCAGGGTGAGGGCCTCGTCACGCAGCGCGGCATCGTCCACTACGCGATGGATCAGTCCCCACTGCTGGGCCTGCTCCGCGCCAAGGCGCTCGCCCAGCATCGCCAGGGCCTTGGCCCTTGCCATGCCGACCAGGCGCGGCAGTAGCCAGGTACCACCCGAGTCCGGCACCAGGCCGATCTTGCAGAACGCCTGAATGAAGCTTGCAGAGCGGGCAGCCAGTACCAGGTCGCAGGCCAGCGGTATGTTGGCACCGGCGCCAGCAGCCACGCCGTTGACCGCACAGATCACCGGCAGCGGCAGGTCGCGCAGTGTGCGCACCAGCGGGTTGTAAAACCTGTCGATGGACTCGCCAAGGTCTGGCATTTCGGCACCTGGGGCAACGTTGCGGTCGGACAGGTCCTGGCCGGCGCAGAAGCCACGACCTTCGCCGGTCAGCAGAAGCACCCGCGCGTCACTGCTCTGGCGTACTTGCTTGAGTGCCTCGCGCACTTCCAGGTGCATGGCGGTATTGAAGCTGTTCAGTTGCTCGGGGCGGTTAAGCGAGAGGAGGGCGACGCCGTCCTCGATGGAAAACAGGATGTGCTGGAAAGTCATGACAGACTCGCTCCATCAGTCGAGGGAAAATGGTCAGCGGCCCTGGAAGCGGGCCTGGCGCTTTTCCTGGAATGCCCGGATGCCTTCATCGCGGTCGGCGGTACCGGCAAGCAGGGTGAACGCATGCCGTTCGAAACGCAGGCCGCTGGCCAGGTCGGTGTCGCCGGCTTTCAGTAACGCTTCCTTGCCCAGGCGCACAGCCAGGGGCGCCTTGGCGGCAATGCTGCGGGCAACCTGCAGGGCGCGTTCCACGGTGAGTTCGGGTTGAGTGGTTTCGCTGACCAGGCCGGCCTGCAGGGCGTGGCGGGCGGTGATCGCTTCACCTGTCAACACCATCTGCATGGCCAACGGCTTGCCGACGGCGCGCAACAGGCGCTGGGTGCCGCCGGCGCCGGGGATGATGCCGAGGTTGATTTCCGGCTGACCGAAACGGGCGTCGGTACCGGCAATGACGATGTCGGCACACATCACCAGCTCGCAACCACCACCCAGTGCGTAGCCGTTCACGGCGGCAATCAGCGGCTTGGCGAATGCAGCGATCGCTTGCCAATGGGCTACACGAGGGTCGCTGAGAATCCCGACCAGATCGCGCTCGGCCATCTCACGGATGTCGGCACCTGCGGCAAATGCCTTGGGGCTGCCGGTAATCACTACGGCGCGTATCTGCTCGTCGCCCTCGGCAAGCTTCAAGGCCGCAGCCAGCTCTGCCAGTAGCTCGGTACACAAGGCATTCAGGGCCTCAGGCCGTTGCAAGGTGATGAGCTGAACGCCAAGTTCGGGCGCCTGCACATCGAGATATCGCGGCATCTCGGGTTCCTCTGGCTACACGCACGGCACATCGTGGCGCCGGCATTTCTTGGAATTGTTTTTTGTAAGGCGTGATGCAGGATCACGACCAAGTGCAGCCAGTATATGCACCATGCGATACCGTTATGCAACGTATAAAATGCTTCGTGTATCTCTTCACTTGCTTATAAACCTCAAAAACAGGCATCGATGACATTTCGATAAAACGGTTCACCAAGCCATTATTCAGTGGTATTGCCTGGGTCCTTCCCGATTTTCCACTCACCTCAGAAGCGATACACGATTGACGGCCAAGCTACTTATGATACAAGCTCTAACCGCATTTCAAATCATTTCAGGAGTTTTGCCATGCCTTGTTATCGACTGGACGGCGTGACGCCCGTGGTGCATCCATCAGCCTACGTACACCCCAGTGCAGTGCTGATCGGCGATGTCATCGTCGGCCCTGGTTGCTACATAGGCCCATTGGCATCGCTGCGGGGTGATTTCGGCCGTATCGTGCTGGAGGAGGGTGCCAACCTGCAGGACACCTGCGTAATGCACGGTTTTCCGGGCGGCGATACCGTGGTAGAACGCAACGGGCATATCGGACATGGCGCCGTGTTGCACGGGTGCCGAGTGGGCGAGGACGCCTTGATCGGGATGAATGCGGTGGTGATGGATGGTGCCCATATCGCACCACGCTGCATCGTAGCGGCTGCCAGCTTCGTCAAAGCCGGCTTCGAGTGCGAAGCTCAAAGCCTTGTAATGGGCTCGCCAGCCCAGATGAAACGGCGCCTGAGCGAGCAGGAGCTGGCCTGGAAGCAGCGCGGCACTGCGCAATACCAGCAGTTGGCGCAGCGCTGCATGAACACCATGGTCGAATGCTCGCCACTGGCCGAGGTTGAAGCGGGGCGGCTGCGTATGGAAGACACAGGCATCAGGCCCAAAGGCCAGGCGACAGCATGAGCCTGCTTGCGTCACGCAATGGCCAGGCGGCCCGCCGCACAGGTATAGTCGGTGCTTTATTCGCGCACAGTTCGCCCATGAGCAATCTTGCCCCACTGAACAACTTGATCACTCGCTTCCAGGAGCAGACGCCGATCCGCGCCAGCTCCCTGATCATCACCTTGTACGGCGATGCCATCGAGCCCCACGGAGGTACCGTTTGGCTAGGTAGCCTGATCAACCTGCTGGAGCCAATCGGCATCAATGAACGGCTGATTCGCACATCGATCTTTCGCCTGACCAAAGAAGGCTGGCTCACGGCTGAAAAGGTTGGCAGGCGCAGTTACTACAGCCTGACGGGCACGGGCCGAAGGCGCTTCGAGAAAGCCTTCAAACGCGTCTACAGCCCAAGCCAACCCGCTTGGGACGGGGCGTGGACGCTGGTGCTGCTGTCGCAACTGGAGGCAGGGAAACGCAAGGCCTTGCGTGAAGAGCTGGAGTGGCAGGGGTTTGGTGTAATGGCGCCGAACCTGTTGGGTTGCCCGCGGGCAGACCGTGCAGACCTGGCTGCCACGTTGCGCGAACTTGAAGCCAGCGACGACAGCATCGTCTTTGAAACCCACACACAGGAAGTACTTGCGTCAAAAGCCATGCGCGCCCAGGTGCGGGAGAGCTGGCGTATCGACGAGCTGGGACAGCAGTACAGCGAGTTCATCCAGCTGTTCAGACCGCTGTGGCAGGGGCTGAAAGAGCAGACGGTGCTTGATGCGCAAGATTGCTTCCTGGCACGCACGCTGCTGATTCACGAGTACCGCCGCTTGCTGTTACGCGACCCGCAACTGCCAGAGGAGTTACTACCAGGGGACTGGGAGGGAAGGGCCGCACGACAGCTGTGCCGTAACCTCTATCGGTTGGTGTTTGCCAGGGCAGAGGAATGGCTGAACGCAGCACTGGAGACGGCTGACGGTCCATTGCCCGATGTTAACGAGAGCTTCTACAAGCGGTTTGGTGGATTGGCGTAAGGGCAAAGAGTGGCCAGTTATCCGTCCTTTTATATAACTACGCTAAATGAATAAAGATGAGATCACTCATCTGTATCCAGAGGGGTCGTTAGCTGTCGGTGCTGATGGGCGAAACCCGTTTCTTACCCATTCAGTGCATCCAGTCCGGCCGTTGGCGGGTATTGCTTATGGGCGGCCTGTGACTGCCCAGCCAAATGACCTGTCAGGAGCACTACCCATGAGCCTCAAACCCTCCGTCTGCCTGCTCGCCTGCTGCCTCGCCCTGGCGCTGCAACCCGCTCACGCCCAAACCGCGCTGCCAGATGCGGTCAAGGTCCCCGATGGTCATCGCGTCTTGCTCGAGACCGTCGGCGTCGGCGAGATCACCTACGAGTGCCGCGACAAGGCCAACACCCCTGGCCAGACCGAATGGACCTTCGTAGGCCCCAAGGCCGCGCTCAATGACCGTGCCGGCAGACAGGTGGGCGACTACTTCGGCCCACCCGCCACCTGGCAGGCCAAGGACGGATCAAAAGTCACCGGCACCCAGGTGGCGGTGGCACCTGCAGACAAGGGCGCTATACCTTATCAACTGGTCAAGGCCAACCTGGCCGAAGGCAAAGGCGCCATGCAGGGCGTCAGCTACATCCAGCGCCTGGCCACCCGCGGCGGCGTGGCGCCGGCAAGTGACTGTACGGCGCAGAACAAAGGTGCTAGGCAGGTCGTCATGTACCAGGCCGACTATGTGTTCTGGACAGCCAATTAAGACGCACTTGAGCAGACGCCTTGCAATCGTTCATCTATGCTCGTTGGCAAGCCCCCGGCTGGATGGCCGGGGTACCTTGCATGACACAAGGAAGCTGCACACGTTGAACTCGCCTGTCGCCCCCTTCGACTTCCACCGCTGCCTAGAGGCCTGCGCACAGGGTGACCGGCGTGCCCTGCAGGCACTTTACGACCACGAAGGCGCGCGCCTGCTGGGCGTTGCCCGGCGCATCGCGCGTGACGACGCCAGCGCAGAAGACATCGTCCACGATGCCTTTATCCGTATCTGGACCCGCTCCGCCAGCTTCGACCCCGCACGCGGCTCTGCGCGCGGCTGGATCTACAGCATCACCCGACACCTGGCACTGAATTCGATCCGCGATTCACGCCGTGAAACCGTGCTGGACGAAGCCGATATGGATACGACGCCCACATTGCACGGGGGATTCGATGACGTTGACCTCTGGTCAGGGTCGGCGAAGATCTACCGTTGCCTTGAAAAACTGCAGCCTGCACCACAGCGTTGCATCCTGCACGCTTATGTGGACGGCTGCAGCCACGCCGAAATCGCCGGGCTGCTGGGAGCGCCATTGGGCACCGTCAAAGCCTGGATCAAGCGCAGCCTCAAGGCATTGCGGGAATGCCTGGAATGAAGCCGGATACTGCCGAGGAACTGGACAGCCTCGCCGGCGAGTTCGTGCTGGGAACCCTGTCGCCACAGCAACACGCCACAGTGGCCGAGCGTCTAGTCAACGACACGGCTTTGCGCGCCGCAGTGAATGCCTGGGAAGCACGTTTGCTGGAGCTGACCGCGCTGGCGGCGCCGCAACCTCCAAGCGCACGCCTGTGGGGCCGCATCCAGCGCAGCCTGAATGAAATGGCCGCACCTGCCACACAACAGCAAGTTAAATGGTGGCGACGCCTCGGCCTGTGGCATGGGCTGAGTGCTGCGGGGCTGGCTGCAAGCGCGGTCCTGGCGTTTAAATTGCTTACTGCGCCCCCGCCGACCACCCAATTCGTGGTGGTATTGGTGGCGCCGAACAGCCAAACTGCCGGCTGGGTGGTGCAGACCAGCGATAGCCGCATGATAGAGCTGATCCCGCTTGGCCAGGATGCTGTCCCCGAAGGCATGGCCCTTCAGTTCTGGACCAAGGGCGAACAATGGCAAGCACCGGTTTCACTGGGCCTAGTCAAACCCGGGGAGCCCTATCGTGTTCCGCTACAGAGCCTGCCACCGCTAGAGGCCAACCAATTGTTCGAACTGACACTGGAGAAATCTGGCGGTTCGCCTACCGGGCTGCCTACGGGCCCAGTGAAGTTCATTGGCCGCGCGGTAAAAGTGATCTGACCAAAGGTCTGCAACCACTGACCGCTATGGGTCGATAGCAGCCTTTGGCGATAGCTCCCAAGCAGGGGAATTTTGCTCCCCGTCCAATACGCATTCTTGCCCAGGCGCATTCGCGTATAAGCCTGTTTATGCGCTATCGACGTCTGGACCTCAACATTCGGAGCGTTCCGACTGATTATAAAGCAGCAATGCTGACCCCATTGTGACCAAGGAAAGGCCGCTCTTATCGCGCTGACTGCTGTCTCCAACGATCAGCACGCGCCCTGCGACCAAGGTCGAATCGGTGACTTCAGATTCCCTTCAGATTGACCACTGATACTCCCCCCATCAAGCCAACGGGGGGAGTTTCATGACCCAGTCTCAGTGGAGCGGCCTGCTCCCATTGCCTATCGGCAGCCACGTCGACCATCAGGCCCACTTGTCGCTGCATCTGCACAAGGACCCTGGCCGCGATGAGCTGGAGCACTTCATTCATCAGTGTTTTGCCAGCGTGCACCACGCTGATGTGCAGCATTACCTGCCAGAACTGCTGGCGCTGCATGACAGCCATGGTCGGCTGATTGCTGCCGCAGGCTTGCGCCCGGCCAGCAGCGGGCCGCTGTTTCTCGAACACTACCTGGATGAGCCGCTGGAAGCTGCAGTTTCACGCGTAGCGGGCTACCCCATTGAGCGTGAGTGCATGGTCGAAGTCGGCAACCTGGCCTCGCTCAGTGCCGGTAGCGCGCGAATCATGATCATAGCGGTGACCTGGCTATTGGCTACACGGGGCCTGAAGTGGGTGGCATTCACCGGCGCGACGACACTGATCAACAGCTTCCAGCGCCTGGGGTTGGTGCCATCGGTACTGGCGGCGGCCGACCCGGCTCGGCTGAATGGGCAGGTGGACCAATGGGGTACCTACTACGCTCAGCATCCGCAAGTCTTTGCCGGCAGCATTGGTCATGGCTTCGATGCCTTGAGCAAGGCTGGGGTGTTCCAGCGCCTAGGGTTGCCAACCGCCTTCCAGGAGACTGGTCATGCCGCATGAACTGGCGCGCTTCCATCAACTGCTGGTCACGTTTTCCCGTGATCACGGTGACGCCATTGCCGTGCAAGGGGCGACTGAGCGCTTCACCTACAGGCAGCTACTGGCAGAGGTGGGGTTGCGCACCCACGGCTTGCGTACGTGTTCGCCAGGCCCTCTGGTACTGGCGCTGGATAGCAGCCCGCAGTTGGTGTTCTGGGATTTGGCGGCGCTGTTTGCCGAGCGTCCTTGTGTAATCGTGCCGTCGTTCTTCAGTGTTGCCCAGTTCAGCCATTGCATCGAGCAGAGTGGCGCCAGCCATGTGCTGTGCGACCCGCAATGGCACGGTACGCTCGCCGAACTGGGGTTCGTTCAGCAGGACGTGTTCTGGGTTCGCGAGGCAGAGCCCGCTGCAGCGCTGCCTGAAGGTACCGCCAAGATCACCTACACCTCCGGCAGCACGGGCAAGCCCAAAGGCGTGTGCCTTTCTGCAGCGGCCCTGTTGCGTGTCGCCCGGGAACTGGAGGTGGCCAGCCGGCCCAGTGAACCTCAGCGTTACTTGGCGGTGCTGCCGCTGGGCGTGCTGCTGGAAAACCTTGGTGTCTACGCCGCATTGATGGCCGGGGCGAGTGTGCTGCTTTACCCCCAGGCGCAACTGGGCATGGGCGGTGCAAGCCAGGTCGATTTCAAGCGCTTGCTGGGGGCCATCGCCCTGAGCGGCGCGCAGAGCCTGATTCTGGTGCCGCAGCTGTTGATGGGGCTGATCACTGCTATCGAGCGTGGGCTGATGCGGGTGGGGGCGCTACGGTTCGTTGCGGTCGGCGGTGCCCGTGTGGCACCCAGCTTGCTGGCCCGCGCCGAAGCGATCGGCCTGCCGGTGTTCGAGGGCTATGGCTTGTCTGAGTGCGCTTCAGTGGTGGCCTTGAACCGGCCGGGCGCAACCCGCCGCGGCAGTGTCGGCAAGCCGCTGCCCCATGTGCAGGTGCGGATCGCCGAGGACGGGGAGGTATTGGTGGCGGGCTCGGTGCTGCTCGGCTATCTGGAGGAACCACCCGTCTGCGATAGCTGGTGGGCCACCGGCGACCTAGGCCATTTCGACGAGGAGGGCTACCTGTACCTCGATGGTCGCAAGAAACACCAGTTCATCACCAGCTTCGGGCGCAACGTCAACCCGGAATGGGTGGAGGCCGAACTGACCCAGAGCGGCGTGATCGCCCAGGCGTTCGTACATGGCGAGGCCCTGCCAAAGAACCTGGCATTGCTCTGGCCGCTGGACCCCGCTACCCCCGACACCCTCATCGACCAGGCTGTGCAGCAGTGCAATGCCTTGCTGCCGGACTACGCCAGGGTCCATGCCTGGCGTCGCCTGCCGTGCCCCCTGTCCAGTACCGAAGACACACTGACCGCCAATGGCCGCCCGCGCCGCGAGGCCATCCTGCGGCGTTACCACTCCCTGTTATCCGACATCCCTTTGTGAGGTCTGCCATGTCCTTTTTCGATACCCTGCAAATGCAAACCACCCAGGAGCGTCAGGCCCTATTTGCCGTGCCGGTTATACGCGATGCGCTGGCGGGGCACGTCAGCATCGACAGCTATGTGGCCTTCCTGACTCAGGCATACCACCATGTACGCCATACCGTGCCGCTGATGATGGCGTGCGGGGCGCGCCTGCCTTCGCGCCTGGAATGGCTGCGCGGCGCCGTGTGTGAATACATCGAGGAGGAGTACGGCCACGAGCAGTGGATCCTCAATGACATCAATGCCTGTGGTGCCGATTGGGAGGCGGTGCGTGACGGTCGCCCGGCGCTGCCGATCGAGCTGATGGTCGCTTACCTTTACGACTTGATTGCCCGTGGCAACCCGGTCGGGCTGTTTGGCATGGTCAATGTGCTCGAAGGCACCAGCATTGCCCTGGCCACCCAGGCCGCCGGCACAATCCAGCGCACGCTGGCGTTGCCCGACAGGGCCTTCAGCTACCTCAGCTCCCATGGCGCGCTGGACCAAGACCACATGGTCACCTACCGGCAGTTGATGGACCGCCTTGATGATGCTGACGACCAGCGGGCTGTGATCCATGCGGCCAAAGTGGTTTACCGGCTGTATACCGACATGTTCCAGGGGCTGCCGCGTGCGGGCCTGCAAGAGGTGCGTCATGCGCTTGTCTGAGTGTGTAGTCATACTCACCGGCGCCAGCGGAGGCATCGGCCTGGAGCTGGCCGAACAGTTGTGTGCAGCCGGTGCCCGGGTACTGGCGGTGAGCCGGCAGATGGGCAAGCTCGCCGGTTTGATGAACCGTTATCACGACAGGCTGCTCTGGCAGTCGGCCGATCTGCGCAGCCATGAGGGGCGTGAGCAGGTGCTTGCCCGTGCCCGGGAGATGGGCGGGGTCAACGTCCTGATCAATGCCGCGGGCGTGAACCGTTTTGCCCTGTTCGACCAGGTCGACGAGCTGGCGCTGAACGAGTTGCTGGACATTAACCTCAAAGCCGCCCTGCAACTGACGCGTGTGTGTCTGCCGCTGCTGCGCGCACAACCCAGAGCACTGGTGGTCAACGTCGGCTCCACCTACGGCTCGATCGGCTACCCCGGCTATGCCACCTACTGCGCCAGCAAGTTTGCCCTGCGCGGCTTCTCGGAGGCGCTGCGCCGCGAGCTGGCCGATACCTCGATTAATGTCATGTACGCCGCACCCCGGGCGACCCGCACCGCAATGAACAGCAGCGCTGCCACGGCGCTCAACGAGGCGCTGAAGGTTGGCATGGACGACCCGGCAGACGTGGCCCGTGCTGTGCTCAAGGCCGTGCAGTCAGAACGCAGCGAGCTTTACCTGGGCTGGCCAGAAAAGCTCTTCGTGCGCATCAACGGCATGTTGCCCGGCGTGGTCGACCGTGCACTGCGCAAGCAATTGCCGTTGATCCGTCGTTACCTCGCTAGCCATTCCAAGGAGTCGATCAAATGAAACGTCTGTTCATCGCTAGCCTGCTTGCGTTCGCACCGCTCACCTGGGCGCTGGACCAGGCCGGCAGCCAACAATTGGCTAACTTGCAGCAGCGCTGGGCGCAGATCCAGTACCAGACGCCTAAAGACAAACGCGCCGATGCGTTCGAGAAACTCGCAGCTGATGCTTCTACGCTGGTCCATCAGCACCCGGGCTCGGCCGAACCCTTGATCTGGGAGGGCATCATCAACAGCAGTTGGGCGGGTGCCACAGGCGGCCTGGGGGCGCTGGGTAAGGTCAAGTCGGCCAAGGCGAGCCTGGAACAGGCGATGGAAATGGACCCCACCGCCTTGCAAGGGTCCGCTTACACCAGCCTGGGGACCTTGTACGACCAGGTACCCGGCTGGCCCATCGGTTTTGGCGACAGCGACAAAGCTGACGCCTTGTTGCGCAAGGCGTTGCAAATAAACCCCAATGGTATCGACAGCAATTACTTCTGGGCCGATCATCTCTTCCGGCAGAAACGCTACGCTGAAGCCACCGCTGCCCTGGAAAAAGCACGCCAGGCGCCGCCACGGCCAGGCCGCGAACTGGCCGATCAGGGCCGGCGTGGCGATATCGATGCTTTACTCAAGGCCATCAAGGACAAACAGGACTGAACATGCGGCTGCTGCTGGTTGAGGATGATACCGCCTTGGGCGAGGGGATCTGCGACGGGTTGCGCCAAGAGGGCTACACCCTCGACTGGCTGCGCGATGGCCTGAGCGGGCTGCATGCCCTGCAACACGAAGTATTCGACCTGGTGATCCTCGACCTCGGGCTGCCGCGGTTGGACGGCATCGAGCTGCTGCGACGGGTGAGGGCAGGGGGCAACAGCTTGCCGGTACTGATCCTCACCGCGCGCGATGCGACCGAGGACCGTATTTCTGGCCTGGATGCCGGTGCCGACGACTACCTGGTCAAACCTTTCGACCTCAATGAGCTCAAGGCCCGCCTGCGCGCCTTGCTCAGGCGCAGCGCCGGGCGGGCCAAGGTGGTGATCGAGCACGCCGGTGTAAGCCTGGACCCTGCTACCCAGCAGGTGTGCTACAACGGCGTGCCTGTGATACTGACGCCCAAGGAGTATCGCCTGCTGCACGAATTGCTGGCGCAACCGGGCAAGGTGTTCACCCGTGAGCGGTTGACCCAGCTGCTGTATGGCTGGGACGAGGAGCCTGAGAGCAACACGCTGGAGGTGAACATCTATCACTTGCGCAAGAAACTGTTCAACGGCCTGATCCGCACGGTGCGCGGTATCGGTTATCTGGTCGAGGCCAAGCTGTGAGTTCGTTGCGCCAGCGCACATTGTGGCGGGTGATGGCGCTGATGCTGCTCGGCACCGGCTTGTTGGCGTTGTACAACTATCACGACAGCCGACGCGAGATCAATGAAGTCTACGATGCTCACATGGCTCAGAATGCCCGGCTGTTGCAGGGGGTGATGAACCTGCCGGTGCAGGATGGCAACCGCGACAAGCTGTATCAGGCATTTAACGAGGCGCTGGGCAAGGCCGGGCGCCACCGCGTGGGCCACCCCTATGAGAGCAAGCTGGCATTCCAGGTGTGGGGTGAGGGAGCACGGTTGCTGGTGCACACCCCCAGTGCACCGACGCTCGACGCACCGCCTGCGGCGGCGGGCTTCTACGATTTTGACAGTGGTGGCGAACAGTGGCGCGGCTTTGTATTACCGGTGCCCGAAAAACAGTGGGTAATCTGGGTGGGTGAGCGCGACGATGTGCGTTACGACCTGATCGACCGCATCGTACGCCATACCCTTTTCCCGTTCCTGCTCGGCAGCCTGGGCCTGGCGCTGTTGGTCTGGGCGGCCATCGGCTGGGGGTTGCGCCCGTTGCAGAACATGGCCGATGTGATTCGTGGGCGCCATGCCGACTCCCTCGAACCCCTGCAACTGGTGCCGTTGCCGACCGAGCTTGAGCCTATGCAAGCCGCCATCAACCGCCTGCTGGCGCAGATCGATGATCTGCTGCGGCGTGAGCATCGCTTCATTGCCGACGCCGCCCATGAGATGCGCACACCGCTGGCGATCCTGCGTCTGCATGCGCAGAACGCACAGGCCGCCAGTACCGATGCCGAGCGCCAGAAAGCCCTGGGTTTTCTGATTGGCGGCGTGGACCGGCTGACCCGGGTGGTCAACCAGTTGCTGACCCTCGCCCGGGTCGAGCCGCGCCTTGGCCAGCGCGCCACCACCCGTGTCGACCTGGGCGAAGTGGTCACCGATGTGCTGGTGGATCTCACCCCCTGGATACTGGATCGCGGCCTTGAGCCCTCGCTGGATCTCAGCGAAGGTGACCATGGCCTGATGATCGATGCCGGAGCGTTGGGCATCGCCTTGCAGAACCTGGTTTCCAATGCGGTGGAGCATTCACCGCCTGGCGGGCGCATCACTGTATCACTGAGGCGCCTGGCCAATCGCTTCGAACTGGTTGTCGAAGATGAAGGCCCAGGTATAGACGATGCGAATCTTGTGCGGGTATTCGAGCGTTTCTATAGCCGCAATAGCCCCAATGGCGCAGGGCTGGGGTTATCCATCGTGGCCACTATTGTCGATCGGCTGGGGGGCCAGGTGCGCTTGGAAAACAGGGCCAATGGTGGACTTGCTGCCATCGTGTCGCTTCCCTTGCAGTGAACTGCCCGATACTGCCTCAAAGCCCTCTAGAAGGTGCTGCTCAGCAGCCAACCGAGCACGCCGCAGCTCAGGACAGCCAACCCTTCAGGCCACTTCCAGAACATCAGGGCCATCAAGGCGACGAGCTCGAAGGGCTTCGCGCGCATTTCGAGCAGGATGGCCGCTACGCCCTGCTGTTCCTGTCGTATTCAAATCTATGCAAGGCAATTAAATATCTGTACACAGTGCTATTATTGTACAGTATTTGGGCGTGCTGGAGGTCAGTATGGCACACCGTGCTCGTTGGACCTTGCTTTGTCTGCTACTGGCTGCCTTTTCGGCGGTGGCGGGCTGGCGAGCGGAGCTGCCTGGGGCGCAACGGCTGGGGGGCGGTGAGTTCACTTGGTTTGGCCTGCGTCTTTACACAGCCCAATTATGGACAACAGGGCCAGTTCATGACTGGAACCAGCCTTTCGCCCTTGAGCTCCTCTACCACCGATCGCTGTCCAGGGAAACCTTGGTACAGGCCAGCCTCAAGGAAATGCACCGTCTCAACGCCCGCAGTATAACGCCGCAACAACACACGGCGTGGGCCCATGCGATTGAACAGGCATTCGTGGACGTACGCCCCGGCATGCGCATTACTGGCTTGTACCTGCCGGGGCAGGGCTGCCGCTTTTACGTCGACGGTAAACTCAGCCGCGAAATCGCCGACCCAACCTTTGCCAGGGCGTTCTTTGCCATCTGGCTCGACCCCCGAGCCAGGGATACACAGCTGCGTCAGCGCCTGCTTGGGCTGGCTGGCAACGATCGAGGAACATGAACATGTACAAAGTACTGTTGCTGGTTTCCTGCCTGCTTCTGGGCAGCTGTGGCAATGTCGGTGTCGAGCACTATGCCCAGGAGCAGCCGAAATTGGACCTGGCTGCATTTTTTTCGCGACCGGTGCAGGCTTGGGGGATGTTCCAGAAGCGTTCAGGGGAAGTGGTCAAGCGCTTCCACGTGCGTATCGACAGCCGCCGCGAAGGTGAGCGGTTGATCCTCGACGAACATTTTCTGTACAGCGATGGCACTCGCCAGCAGCGTACCTGGACACTGGTGCCGGACGGCCCTGGCCGCTGGCGCGGTACCGCGGGGGACGTGATCGGCGAAGCGCGCGGCGAAGTCGCGGGTAACGCGCTGCGATGGCGTTACCAGCTGGACCTGCCGGTTGACGGGCGGCACTGGCAGGTAGACCTGGACGACTGGATGTACCTCATGGATGACGACACCCTGATCAACCGTTCGAGCATGAGTAAGCTGGGCGTTGAGATTGGCCAGATCACCCTGTTCTTCCGCCGCCTGCCAGAGGGCACACCATGAACCTGATCGCGCTTACCCAGCTGGTCTCGACCGGCGAAGCAAAGGAACTTGAACTGCTGTCGCTGGAGGGCGGCTTCTACCTCCTGCGCGCCTTGACCGACGCCGGCCCCGTGACATTGAGCGATGCCCATGGGCAGCCCGTTCGCGTGCGCTCCACTACCGAGCTGCGGCAGCTGTTGGCCGACCTGCCACCCGTGCCCTGCATGCTGGTACAGCAGGTGGTACATGATGAGATGTGCGGGCAACGTGACGGCCCCGTTGCGCCGCTGCGCGTGCCTGTAACGCTCACTAGTCAGTGGTAGCCTGAACGATGCGCCTTGGCCTTGTACTGGGTGACCAACTGTCGTTCGACCTGGCGAGCCTGGCTGCCCTTGACCCCGCCCGCGATGCTGTTCTGATGGCGGAAGTGGAGGGTGAGGCCCGCTACGTGCCGCATCATCCGCTCAAGATCGTTCTCATCTTCAGCGCCATGCGTCACTTTGCCCAGGCCCTGCGTGAGCGGGGTTGGCAGGTGCATTATGTCGAGCTCGATGCTGACGGCAACAGCGGCAGCATCGTTGGCGAAGTGCATCGCTGGCAACACGCCCTGGGCGCCACGCACATTCACCTGACCGAGTGCGGAGAGTGGCGCCTGGAGCAGGCTTTGCGGGATACCGCATTGCCCCTCGTGTGGCATCGCGACACGCGTTTTCTGTGCTCTCGCGAAGCCTTCGCGCGCTGGGCCCATGAGCGTAGCCAGCTGCGTATGGAGCACTTCTACCGTGGCATGCGCAAACGAACCGGCCTGCTTTTGGAGCCCGACGGCAGTCCGGCAGGCGGGGCCTGGAATTTTGATGGTGATAACCGTAAGTCATTACCTCGCCACTTGCGTGGGCCGTTCGCTGCGCATTTCGCGCAGGACGGGATCACGGCAGCGGTGGTCGCCCTGGTACGTCGGCGCTTCAGCGACCACTACGGGGACATCGACGGCTTCGACTACCCTGTGACCCATGCCGAGGCACAGCAGCTGTGGCAGCATTTTCTGGATTTTGGCCTGGCGGCTTTTGGCGACTACCAGGACGCGATGGCCGAAGGCGAGCCGTACCTTTTCCATGCGCGCATCAGTGCGGCGCTCAATATCGGGCTTCTGGATGTCAGAGGTTTGTGTGAGGAGGTCGACAAGGCCTGGCGAGAGGGGCGGGTACCGCTTAATGCAGCTGAAGGCTTCATTCGCCAGTTGATCGGCTGGCGAGAGTATGTGCGCGGCATCTACTGGCTGCGCATGCCGGAGTATGCCGGGCTCAATCACCTAGGCAACGACCGAGCGTTACCTGAATTCTATTGGACCGGGCGCACCCGCATGCGCTGCATGGAGCAAGCCATCGGGCAGACCCTGCGGTTGGGCTACGCGCACCATATCCAGCGGCTGATGGTGACCGGCAACTTCGCCTTGCTGGCCGGAATCGTGCCCACCGCGATTTGCGAATGGTACCTGGCGGTCTATATGGATGCCTTCGACTGGGTCGAGCTGCCGAACACGCTTGGCATGGTGATGCACGCCGACGGCGGCTACCTGGGGTCCAAGCCATACTGCGCTAGTGGTCGTTACATCCAGCGCATGTCCGATCATTGCAAGGCTTGCAGTTACAAGGTCGATCATGTGATCGAGGACGATGGCTGCCCGTTCAATGCCCTGTACTGGCATTTTCTCATCCGCCATCGCCCCCTGCTATCGACGAACCCGCGTTTAGCTCTGGTCTATCGCAGCCTTGATGGCATGACGGCTAGCCGCCGCGACGCCGTGTGGCAGCGTGGCCAGGCACTGTTGGCGCAGCTGGATGCGCAGCAGGCGTTATGAAAAAGAGCCTTTTGCCCAGCAAGGTCTGCGTGGTGTGTGGTCGGCCGTTCAACTGGCGGAAGCGCTGGGCCCGCTGTTGGGAGCAGGTGCGCTATTGCTCCGAGCGATGCCGCCGGTCAGCGCCGCGCCGCGAGGCGCGCGAGCAGTGGCAGGGCCAAGGCCCAAATCGGCATCAGTAGCAGGCCGGTTTGCAGCGCGCCAAGCGGCAGGGCGACATCCGCAAACCTCGCGCCGCCTACATAGGCTAAGGGGCCACCCACTGCGCCAAGCAGCGCACCGAGCTGCCATTGCCTGCCGGCCCATGCCAGGCTGTGGCGCATGCCGCTGGCCAGCACCACCCACAGCAGCGCCAGCCACAGGGGCAGCGGCCAGGCGTCGAAACCGAACATGCCCAGTGCCCCCAGCGAACTATCGAGCACACACCCGGCCAAGGTGACGCGCAACAGCGCCTTGACCTCGGCGTTAACATCCGGACACAGGCGCAGGTGCACCACCACACCTACAATCACCAGCAGCAGTAGCCAAGGGCGCTCTGCGCCCAGCACGCAGATCCACCAGCCAGCCTGTAACCAGAGGGCATTGGCGACCAGCCACCGCCCGGGCATCAGGTACCGTAAGGTAATGGGGCGCGCCGTGCCAGTGGCGCTGCCCACAGCAGGTGCGCAACGCCGATGGTGCGCTCCTCGAAACCGCCCTGGCAGTAACACAGGTAAAACTCCCACAGGCGCTGGAACATGTCGTCGTAGCCCAGGTCCGTCAGTGCTGTGCGCGCCTGGCGCAGGTTTTCACGCCAGTGCTGCAGGGTGCGGGCATAGTCCCGGCCGAAGTCTTCCATGTGCACGAGGTTGAGTGCGGTATGCCGGCTGGCGGTGTCGAGCAATACGCTCAGCGAAGGCAGGGCGCCACCGGGGAAAATGTAGCGCTGGATGAAGTCGACCGAGCTCCGCGCCTGGGCGTAGCGCTGGTCGCGGATGGTGATCGCCTGCAGCAGCATCAGGCCGTCGGGCTTGAGTAGCGAGGCACACTGGCGGAAATACACGGGCAGGTAACGATGGCCGACTGCTTCGATCATTTCGATCGAAACCAGTTTGTCGAAGGTGCCTTGAAGGTCGCGATAGTCTTCGCGAAGTACCTGGACGCGCTGCTCCAGCCCGAGGGCCTGAACGCGCGCCAGGGTATGGCTGTACTGCGCCTCGGAGATCGTCGTGGTGGTGACCCTGCAGCCGTATCGGGTGGCTGCGTGGATCGCCAGGCTGCCCCAGCCGCTGCCAATTTCCAGCAGGTGATCGTCAGGGTGCAGTTCAAGCTTCTGGCAGATGCGCTCCAGCTTGTACAACTGGGCTTGCTCCAGTGTTTGCCCGGGATGTTCGAATTGGGCCGCCGAATACATCATGGTGGGGTCCAGCAGCCGCTCGAACAGAGCATTCCCCAGATCGTAATGCGCCAGAATATTGCGCCGTGCACCGCGTTTGTTATTGCGGTTGAACCGGTGCAGAAGTCGCAGGGCAGGGCGACCGAAACGGGCCAGCCCCCCCTCCAGCGCGTCGAGCACTTCAAGGTTGGCGACGAACAGGCGGGTCACCAGCGCCAGGTCGGGGCTTCGCCAATATCCGTGGATGTACGCCTCGCCAGCACCGATCGAGCCATTGCCGACGATCAGGCTCCAGGAGGCGTCATCGAGGATCTCCACCTCAGCCTGCAACGGGCTGTCGACATCACCGAAACTCCACTGCTGCCCGTGGCTGAGCAGACGCAGATGGCCGTGGCGCAGCTTGCGCAGCTGGGCGAGCACCGCGCCTCGTGCCAGCCCGCCAAGCAAGGGTGCAAGGCCTGCGAACTTGCTAACGCTCAGTGTGGGATTCGACATCATCAGGGTCCTCGCAAGGTTGGCCCAGCGCCAGGTCATTCTGGCTGGTGGTGTGGTCATGCACGGGGGTGAGTTTGAGTAACAGGCGTAGCGCTTGCCAGTAGATGGCCGAGACAGTGCGCAGGCTCATCCATGGGAAGGTCATGACATACCCGCGCAGCGCGGTTGCATCCAGTGGCTGACGGTGCAGGGCGAGGTCGGCCTCGAACACCTTGTGGCCGTCCTGCCAGTTCTGCATATGTATGCGTACATGGTCTGCGCTCAGGGAAAAGCGCAGGTGATAGTCCATGTCCCGTGGCATGAACGGCGAAACATGGAAGGCCTTGGCCACGGTGAACGGTTTGGCAAGGTTTTCCTGTACCGGTAGTACGTAATGAAAACGCTCGCGCCACGGGGTGTTGCGCACCTCCATCAGGATTGCCGTCAGATAGTCGTCGCGGTCGTGGCAGAAATAGAAGCTCACCGGGTTGAACGACAGCCCCCAGCAACGCAGTTGCGTCAGCAGCCGTACCGGGCCATTGGGCATGTGACCAGTGGCCTGACACACCAGCAAGCGTGCGGCCTGCGCCAGGGTTACGCCGTGGCGGGTCTGAGCTGGCAGGTAGTCGGTCTCGCGCCAGCACAGCGGCGCCATACGCCAGCGCCCAAGCCAGCGTGACAGGCCCATTAACCAGGCTTGTTCGTCCAAGTCCAGGTAGAACATGCCGATCCGGTAGCGGAAAGCATGCAGGTGCGGTTTCAGCCTGCGGTGGCTGATCCAGCCCAGGCAAAGGCTGCTGTTCACAATTGCTCTCCGAAATGTGCAGCCACCTTCAGGGCGCTGACCACCCCGTCCTCGTGAAAGCCGTTGCCCCAGTAGGCGCCACAGAAGTAGCTGTGAAGCTGGCCCTGCAGTTGTGCCTGGCACGCCTGTGCGGCGGACGCGGCGATGCTGTACTGCGGATGGGCATACTGAAAGCGCGCGATCACCTGCGCCGGGTCTATCAGTGCGGTCTGGTTGAGGCTCACGCAGAAGGTTGTCGGTGCCTGGATTCCTTGCAGGATGTTCATGTTGTAGGTCAGCGCGGCGGGAGCCTGCGAGGGGCCGCCCAGGCGGTAGTTCCAGCTGGCCCAGGCGCTCTTTCGGCGTGGCAGCAGGCGGGTATCGGTGTGCAGCACCACATCGTTGCTGGCGTAGCCGATGGCGCCGAGTACAGCGCGCTCCTGCATGGTTGGGGTTTCCAATAGCGCCAGAGCCTGGTCGCTGTGGCAAGCGAACACCACATTGTCGAAGCGTTCGGGGCCGGCCGCGCTCACCAGATTCACGCCTCCGTCATCGCGGCTGACCCGGGATACCTTGCATTTGAGGCGTATGCGTTCAGCAAACGGTCTGCACAGCGGCGCGATATAGCTGCGTGAACCGCCTTGAACCACCCGCCACTGTGGACGCTGGTTGACCGACAGCAAGCCGTGGTTGCGACAGAAACGGACGAAGAACTCAAGGGGGAAATGGAGCATATCGGCGCGGGACATCGACCAGATCGCAGACCCCATCGGCACGATGTAGTGGTCGATGAAACGCTGCCCGTAGCGCTGTGTCTGAAGGTAGGCGCCCAGGGTGGTGTCTTTATCGATTCGCCGATTGTCCAGGTCGGCCAGCGCCTGGCGGTTGAAGCGCAGAATATCACGGATCATGCCCCAGAAACCTGGCGACACCAGGTTACGGCGTTGGGCAAACAGTGTGTTCAGATCGTGACCGTTGTATTCCAAGCCAATGACCGGATCATGCACGGAAAAACTCATTTCAGTCGGCTGCGAGGTGACCTTGAGCTGGTCGAGCAAGCGTATGAAGTTGGGGTAGGTCCAGTCGTTGAAAACGATGAAGCCGGTATCTATTGCATAGCGCTGGCCCTGCCAGACCACATCGAGGGTGTGCGTGTGCCCTCCGATCCATTGCTCGGCTTCGAAAACCGTTACTTCATGCTTGCGTGACAGCAGATGGGCGCAGGTCAGCCCCGCGATGCCACTGCCGATGATTGCGATACGCATGGATCATCATTCCTGTTCATGACGGGCGAGTCGTTGGCCAAGTGCCAAACGTAGGCGCGCGGGTAGCACCCCTAACAAGCGCAACACCAAGGTGAAAAGGCCGGGAAAGTTGATTTCCAGGGGGCGCCGGGGCAGGCGCGTGGCGATATACCGCGCTGCGCGCTGCGCCGTCCACAGCTGCGGCATGGGGAAATCGTTGCGACGGGTCAGTGGCGTGTCGACGAAGCCAGGGCTGACAAGGGTGACTGCGATGCCCTCGTGAGCAAGGTCTATTCGCTGTGACTCCACCAGATAGCGCACTGCGGCTTTGGACGCGCCGTAGGCGCCGGCGCGGGGCAGGGCCAGCCAGGTCACAGAGCTGCCCATCACCACCAGGTGAGGGCGCTGGCCGGCGCGAAGCAAGGGCAGTGCGGCCGCCAGGCAGTAGCTGACACCCAGCAGGTTTGTGCGCATTACACGCTCGACCAACGCTGGATCGAAATGCCCAGGCTCCAGGTATTCGCAGGTGCCGGCATTGAGAATGGCCATGTCCAGTCCTCCCCAGGCCTTCTCGATCTGTGCGGCGATCCCGGCGACCTGCTCAGGCTTGTCAAGATCGCCAATGACCAGTATTACCTGCCCGGGAAACTTTTGGGCCAGAGGAGCAAGTCGATCGGCGTGGCGCCCGCCCAAGGCAACCTGGTGGCCTTGCTCCAGGAGGATGTGTGCGAGTGCGGCACCGATACCGCTGCTTGCGCCGGTCAACCAGCAGCGGCTCATGCCAGCCTGCCTTTGAGCCAGCGGATTGCACCGCCCATGAGGGGGAGGTGTTCATAAAGCAGGGCACCGGCGTCGAAATAGTCCTGATGAAAATGCACGCGGTCGCGCCAATGCAAGCAACTACACCCTTGCAACGTGATCGGCTGACCGCGGGCCAAGCGTGGGTGGCAAAACTGCAGCGTCCAGCGCAGGTAGCCTTGACCGGGCCTTACCTCGTCGGCGCTGGTGATGGAATAGCGGATATCCCTGGCGTTGGCGTACAACTGCTCGAAATAGGCGCGCAGGGCAGGCAGCCCTTGTATGTGATGCAGAGGGTCGCGAAAGGTGACATCTTCGCAGTACAGTTTTTCCAGCGTGTCGAGGTTAGCCCCATCGAGGCTGGTGAAGCGCTCGACGAATTGCTGTAGGTACGTTGACATACTGGGCTCCAGGCAATCCTGTACAAAATCTGTTTGTTGTACAGGTATAGCTGAAAACCAAGCATTAATCTATACAGGAAGACGACTTTGTATAGATTTTTGTCATTGCTCGATCTGTCCCAGTTGCCAGCGTAATTCAGCCACTTCAGCCTCAAGCTCGCGTACTTTCTCCTCGGCGCATATCTGCGCTGTGACGTCGCGCTGAATACCAATGTAGTACGTCAGCTGGTCCGCTTCGTTGTTAACAGGCGTGATGGACAACTCATTCCAGAACAGGCTCCCGTCCTTGCGGTAGTTACGCAGCACCTGGCGGCAGGGGCGGCCTTTGCGGATCGCATCGCGGATGGTTGCCAGGCCCTCCTGGTCATGAGCCTCGCCCTGAAGAAAACGGCAGTCCTGATAGAGGATATCGTCGGCGCAATAGCCGGTCAGGCGCTCGAAGGCGGGGTTGACGTAGATAAGGATACTGTCATTACCTTCCTGCTCGGCGACGACGATACCATCGTTCGAATGCTCGACCATCAGTTGCAGGAGTTTCGCGTTGATCATAGGGGCCCACCTACAGCGGTTCGTATGCGATATGCGCAGCGTAGCTTCTGTGCAGAAGGTTTCGGCGCCGTTTGTTGCATGATGAACCAAGGAGGCTCGCCGCAGAAGGTGCATATGGGTTTAGAATGGTTCACCACTCGGATATTCCCTCGTTATGACTGACGCCACCCCACCCAATTTGCTACCTATGCGCGATGTCGTCAGCATGACCGGCATCAACCCGGTGACCCTACGTGCCTGGGAGCGGCGCCATGGGTTGCTACGTCCACAGCGCACCGAGGGCGGCCATCGCCTGTACACGGTGGGGGATGTCCAGCGCATACGCGACATCTTGCGCTGGACGGCAAACGGCCTGTCCGTCAGCAAGGTCGGCGATCTGCTCGCGGCGCAGCCTGAGGCGTCTGCGCAGCAGCATTCGGCGTTTGACGACTGGCGCGCGGCCGTGGTGCGCGCAACCAAGGCATTCGATGGGCCGGCACTGGAGGGGATCCATGGTCAGTTGTTCACTCTCTTGCCGAAGGCCACCGTGCTGCGTGAAGTGCTGATGCCGGTTTGGCATGACCTGGCTTCAGGCAAAGCGCCAGGCCAGCGTAGCCAGTGGTTGTTTCTCGACACGTTCCTGCGCGCCCGCTTGCTGTTGCGTCTGCAGGTGAACCAGGTCGATGCGCCGCAGGTTTTGCTAGCCGGTAGCGAGGGGCAAGCCGAACTCAGTGTGTTGTGCGCCGGGCTACTCTTGAGCAGCGAGCAACAGCGAATCGACGTGCTCGGTTGCGGACAGCCACTTGAAGAGCTCCCCATCGTGTGTGCGGCCATGCAGCCTGCGGCACTGGTGATAAAAGTCAACGCACCGGTGAGCCCAACCTTGGCGAAGCGCTTGCGGTCGTTGCAGATGGAAATTGCGTGCCCGCTGGCCTTGATAGGCGAGGGGCTGGCCGATTCGCAACCCACCTTGAACGGAATTCCGCTATGCCTGCTGGACGAGGGAGGCGCTGACGCCCCGCGCATGCTGAATGCCTTGCACAGCGGTGCTCTTGACGTTTGACCGAAGGGCTTGCCCCTTTACCGTCATGTCTGAACCTCGCCACTGTCGACAATCCGACGACCGGGCACCAGATCTTCCTCGGCCAACGCTTCCGTCGCCTCGATCAGATAGTCCCATTGCAGGTGGGCGAGGGCGCGGCCGGCCACTTCTTGGGTGTTGGGCTGCTTATAGGCGCCTTTTTGTTTGATTGCGCGGAATGGATTCGCCTCACGCTTAGGCGCGGTCTGGCTGAATGGGCGCCAGGCGGGATGGACCTCGTAAATGTCGTCGCGGCTTTTCATCCGGCCGTCGATTCGCAGGAATCGTGACTTCACCAAAGGCTTCGGCTTCGGCATCGCTGCGCCGCAGGGCCAGCAGTGGTTTTTCAGCCACCAGCAGCGACCCAAGCAGCAAACGCTCGACATGCGTGCGGTAGGAGTTGAAGGTAGCTTCATTACCGGCGTAGGGGGCTTGCAATATCCGGGAAGGTTACTTTCTTGACAAGCCACGCATATAACTAAACTAAATGAATATTTAGTTTAGTTATTCCTTGGTCGAATATTATAAGGGCAGGGTAGCTCATCCGCTGAACCAGGGAAAGCTCAATTCCTGGACCGCTGCTCTTTGGAGAATCTCGATGCAACCGCATCTGACACCCTGGATGGTTGAGAGCGCGTACCGCTATTGCGAGGCTGCAAAGCACCTACTTACTGGTCACGACATGATGGCAATTGCCCAACTAAATGCGGCAATTGGCATGGAAATCCTGCTTAAAAGCTTCGTTGCCCGTCCAAACGGGAACCACGGCAAGATTCATGAGACTTACGATCTGGACGCAAGCATGATCAAGGCAGCTCACCTTGAACTTAAGCGTTCTGGTCGTGCTGCGCCGAAGCTAGATAAGCACGATCTACTCACGCTTTTTTACGTAGTGCCTGCAGATGTCCGGTCGCGACTTCTATTCGACCAGGAGGAAGAATGGATCGAGCGTTATCGTAACGTCTTCACAAACGCTCGCTATCCGTACGAAGCAAGCTCGCCAGGCGGTTATGACGACATGCTGATCTACATTTTGGGTCAGATGATTGAGCGCGTTGTGATGTGGTACCGCGAGCAAGGCTGCCGCGATGTGTTCATCGTGTGCCATGGGATGACGCCGGCCGATTTCCAGTCCAAAGCGGGAAATGAGCCTGAACCTTCGTGAGCCTGGCTTCAAATCTGTCCACTTCTTGCCCTGGTAGCTCTATCCAAGGTGTCTCATAATGCATATTATGTTAAATTATGTGCTCTGTCAGAGATGTTCGTACGCGTAGTCGTCGGTAATCTTTACTTGTAAGCGTTGAAAATTAATCGGCCCATCCCCCAGCGCCAGCCACCCCCGACTTCCGCGGCCTACAGTGTACCTCCGATCCCAAGCGCTAGATCTCTGCGAAATTTAACCGGCCCTTTTTGAGCCTTTTTCTTTCGTTAATTGATTGGCAAAAAAACCGCTTTTTTCTACCAAAATTGACAGCACGCTTTCTTGGATTAGCCTTGTCTCCACTCGTGGTGACCTCTCTCGAAAGGCTATGAATTTGATTCCGCTGTTTGGTAATTCTTGGGATCCCGAATCAGATGCACCATCATCGAGTGCTGACGAAAGCGCATTAATTCGTCACACGCTGTCGAACCTGGATAGCTCCATACAGGCCCCTGAGGCTTATGCCAGCGTTCGCGCCCTGATCGCGCTTAAGCGCTACACCTACGCAAATCAGCGCATAAAAGAATTCGCGTCAATATTGGAAAAATTGCTGATCTGGTGCTTTTTTATACGCCGCCTTTCACCTTCAGCCCTAGACCCTGAAGATTTGGAGAATTTTTTTAGCATTTGTCGCCAACCGCCCAAAGAAATGTCGCGATCGAAAAGCTATTGCAAACGCTTCATCCTTGTTGCAGATGAAGTCTGCGTTAATCCTCAATGGAGGCAGCACTACCGCCAGATAAAGCCATCCTTCATAGGTGCGGATGTAAGTGATATCTGTCACCCAGACCTTGTTCGGCTCGCTGACCTTGAACTGCCGGGCAAGGTGGTTAGGCGAGGCCACTGTTGGTTTTCCGCCATAAAACGCAGGACGACGGCGATAGCCCGTTTGCGAACGCAGCCCCTCTGCCTGCATCAAGCGCCCCACCCGATTTCGCCCGCAGGTTTCTCCCAGCTCACGCAGGTCATCGTGAATTTTGCGATAGCCGTACACACCTCCGCTTTCGAGCCAAGCCTGTTTGATCAAACCAAGCAGACGATGATCTTCTTTTGCTCGGGCAGATTGAGGCTCGGCCAGCCAGGCGTAGTAGCCGCTGGGATGCACCTTGAGGGTTTGGCAAAGGCGCCGCACCGGGTAATCCGTCGAGTGCTTATTGATGAAGGCGTACTTCAGCCGCACTCCTTGGCAAAGTACGCGGCGGCCTTCTTTAAGATGTCTCGCTCTTCCGTCACGCGTTTGAGTTCAGCGCGTAGCTTACGCAGTTCAGCCTGCTGATCATCGTCTTGCTGGCGCAGCTCTTGGGGCTTGCTGTAGACCTTGATCCACGCGTAAAGGCTGTGCACGGACATGCCCAAGCGCTGAGCGACATCGGAGACAGGTTTGCCTTTCTCGGTCACTTGCTTGACCGCTTCGATTTTGAATTCTTCAGGGTAACGCTGACGACTCATGGCACCTCCTATTTGGGCCTCATTATGAGGCTTGGAGGTGTCTACGAAACCAGGGGCGATTCAGAACGGTTCAGACCGATGATCAGGTCACCCTCCCAATGCCCGGGCACAGCCCGATCTTCTACCTCAGCTGGGCGACTGGAGATCATGACGTCCTCGCTGACGTGTGCCCACACTTTGGCCTGCGCTCTGGCTCTCGGCACGCGCAATGCTCGTCCTGAGCGCAGGCAGCTCACCAGTCCGCGCTTGAGAGCTCCTCTACCCTGAATGTAGAGCGCCTGGTATATCGCTTCATGAGAAATGCGCATGGATTCATCATCCGGAAAATCGAGCTGGAGCCGGTTGGCAATCTGTTCAGGCGACCAGCCATTGACCCATTTACGGTCACTGCGATGCGGTTTATTTCGGCCCTTGAAGGGTGCTTGCCGAGGCCCAGAAATCTCACGACCATCGGCGTCTTGAACCTTGCCCTCAAGGCGGTCGTGTACGTACTGGTGCAGTCGCGGGTTAGTGACCAGTTTCGCTGGTTTCGGCCTCTTGGCCACCAGTTCTGCCTTCCATTGCGCTACTGACGCTCGATATTCAAGCCGACCGCAACGGGTAGCAGCATTGCGTGTCAGCTCCCGTGAAATTGTCGATGGGCTTCTTCCAAGGCGACGGGCGATCTCACGAACGCCAACACTTTGCGCTCGAAGCAGCCCAATCTCTTCTCGCTCTGCAAACGATAAGTATCGTCCTGATATGTGATTCGACATGAATAATGGCATCCCGCCTCGATGACGGAACCAGCGTGTACCTACCGCTGTTGATACGCCAACGGTATGTGCTGCCTTTTCGCTTGTGATGCCTGTTGCAATCTGCACCCCAAATAGCCGTTCGATCTCATTACGAAGTGAGGGTGCACCTGGAGAACGCATCGCTCCCCGCCCAGTCAATTTTTGCATCCATCCTGCGGGTCGCCCCATAAACACCTCGATCAAGGTGTTGCGACGACCGGTTGAATCCGCCCAGTACGCGAGCAGCAAATTTCGTTTCGCTTTGGCCAAGAAGGGCTTCGCGCAGAGCATGAGCCGGAGAGGAAACTGCTGGGATAACGCTGTAGCTGAAAGCTTCTTCGCTACATTGAAGAGGGAGGAAGCCTGCACGGTCTACCCCACCAAGAAACAGGCTCACCTGGCAATTGCCAGCTACTTCCATGGGTTTTACAACAGCAGTCGGCTGCATTCGGCACTGGGCTATCGTTCACCGAAACGAATACGCAAAAGGCGTAAGGCAGTTGGCTCAGTAACCAGCTTCTTGGCGTCCGCTGCCACAGGACAGGCCCAAAGATATCCGGGCGCTACACCCCATGCAGCAGAAACAAGCGGCCCCTTTAGCACTGCTGCATCTCGAAAAAGCAGTGGCGCACCTCGAATGTGAGGCTGCTCAAGCAAGAGCGGCCGGCAACATGGCCGCCCTCCTCAAGTCGACCCGCGACATCGCTCTGCTCACCATTGGTTTTTGGAGGGGGTTCCGCGGAGATGAGCTGGCCAGGCTCACGATCGAGAACACGCATGCGGAGCGGTACGTCGGGAACAAGTTCTATCTGGGGTCTTCCAAAGGAGATCAGCAGAACATTGGCCGTGAGTACAAGACACCATCTTTGAGTAAGCTGAGTCCGGTCGAGGCGTACCTGAATTGGGTTTCTGCATGCTGCGCTTGGCCATGGTCCTGCTCCTTGGTTGCCTTAGAAGTTGGCGCCCACGCTGAACGCCACATAATCGCGGTCACCGCGGGTGCCGTAGTCGCCGTCGAGGTAATCGGTATAGGCCAGGCTGGCCCAGTACTGGCTGGCCAGGCTGACGTCCACGCCCAGGCTGATCGAGCGAGAGCCTTCGTTGAAGGCCGAGCTGTCCGCTGGTGAGTAACCCTTGACGTCATGGGCCCAGGCCAGGCCTGGGCGAATGTCCATGCCTTGGATCAGGTTGGGGTAGCTCCAGGTCGCGCGCAGGCGGTACCCCCAGGAAAAGGGCGTTACAAAACCTTCGCCGTTGCAGTCACCCGGGCTTTTCGAGATCGCCAGGCACAGGTCGTTGTCGGCCAGTTCGCCGTTGCCATAGGCACCGGAGCGCCCATAACGCGCCCCGAAACGTCCCTCCAGCCCGCCCACATAGGTGGCGCCCACCTCGCCCATCAGCAGCAGCTGGTGGGCGCCCATGACTTGGCTGAACGCCTGCACGACCGATACCTGGGCCTGGCTCACCTCCTTGCGCCGGTAACCATCGAATGGCGTTTCGTCTGTTGCAGGACGCAGGCCATCGACGTTCAGCGGGCTGCGTCCGGGCGCATTGAGCAATGACTGCAACAGATCATTGCCATTGAGCTGCACCGGCATGTTCGGCCGGTAACTCACTTCCCCTTGCACAGCAGCGCCGCTGCGCAGGGTGGTGGCGAAGGTGAGGCCGTACAGGCGGATGTCTTCGGGGTATTGCGCCCGGTACTGCGAAGTGCCCATGCGCAGCGCGCCGGCCAGGGTCTGCCCGTTGCTGGATGCCAGAAAGGCGCCGCAGTTGCCCAGTGCCACACCGACATTGGCGCACAGCTCCCTGGCGAAGCCCGTATTGGCGTAGTACCGGCTGCTGACCGTGCCCAGGTAGGGAGAGCGGCTGTGGTAATTGGCGGCGAACAGGCCGAACTCGGTATCCAGTGGCTCAACATACCAGTGCAGCGAAAAACCCCATTGGCCAGCATTGCGCGCATCCTGGTCGGCGCCGCGAGGCACGCGCACGCCCTCCTCCGTCAGCGTCACACCGAATGGTGCAAGGGCCTGCGAAACGGCGGGGTTGGTCACCATCTGCCCGCCGACATCCAGGCCCTGGCAACCCTCGGGCATGAAGTCGTTGCCGGAGAAGAACGTTGCGCAGTTGTCCAGTCGGGTCTGTTCCCAGTCCAGCTGGTAAAAGGCGTCGAAAGACAGGGCCTGGTTGAGGTTTTGCGTGACATACACCAGGTTGACCGGCGCCAGGGCGTCTTTCACCTCTGAACCGGGCCGGCGCAGCGCGGCTTGGTTGAAGGGGTTGACCACATTCAGCCCGCCCTGGATGAACAGGCTTTCCCCCCAATTGACTACCTGTTTGCCCAGGCGCAGCGAACCAGGCTCACCGTCGATGTCGTAAAGGGCGTATGCAAACGCATCGAGCAGCTCCGCTCCGGCTGTTTTCGCCGAGACCTGGCGGTTGCGGTCGTCGATGTCGACTGCCCGCTGGTTATGGTCGCGCTGCGCGGTGTCATACCAGTAAGTGCCACGCAGGAATACACCGACATTATCGCGGCGCAATTCCAGATCGTGGGTGCCTTTAAGGAGAGCCGAAAACACATCACCCGCGCGGTAGTTGCGCCGCCCGTCGTTACCGTTGGCAGTCTGTAACTGCTGTTTGTCGGGGTTGGCAGTGCTGACGGCAGTACTGAACGACAAGGCCGTGTCGAAGCGCCCTTGCAGCGAGCCAACGTCGAATTGAACGCCCGCCACCGGGGTAGCGAGCAGGCAGCACAGGGCCGCCAGCGGCGCCCGGCGCCGGCAGAATAGAAAGGTTGCGCTCACTCTTAACCTCTTGTTGTTTTATTAGAGAGCGAAATGATGGGTTCAGCGCGGACGCGCCGGCCGCCCAGGCCGGCGGTGTCGGTGACGAGAAGTATCAGGTAGGGTTGACGACGCCCACAAATAGCGTCTTCGGATCAATGCCATGCCGGTTCGTTATGGCCCGATGGCGGTGGCTCAGAGCACCTCGAACAAGCCCGCCGCGCCCATGCCACCGCCGACGCACATGCTTACCACCACATAGCGCACCTTGCGCCGGCGGCCTTCGAGCAGGGCGTGCCCAACCATGCGCGCACCGCTCATGCCATAGGGGTGGCCGATGGCAATGGCACCACCGTTGACGTTGAGCCGCGCCGGGTCGATGCCCAGGTATTCGGCGCAATAGAGCACCTGGCAGGCGAACGCCTCGTTGATCTCCCACAAGCCGATGTCCTCAACCCGCAGCGCGTGGCGCGCCAACAGGCGTGGTATCGCCAGCACCGGGCCGATGCCCATTTCCTCCGGGGCCAGGCCGACCACCGCCATGCCCCGGTACAGCCCCAGCGGTTGACAGCCCACGCGTGCCGCCCGTGCCCCACTCATCAGCACACAGGCGCTGGCGCCATCGGACAACTGACTGGCGTTGCCTGCGGTCACGCAACCGCCCTCGATCACCGGTTGCAATGCCTCGAGGTCCGCCAGCCGGGTATGCGGGCGGTTACCTTCGTCCTGGCTCAGGTGCACGCGTTCGTAGGACTGGATGCCTGTGGCCTTGTCGACGACCTTGCGCTGCGTGGTGACCGGCACGATTTCATCAGCGAACAGGCCGGCCTCCTGCGCGGCCGCCGTTCGCTGCTGCGACGCCAAGGCGTAACGGTCCTGGGTGTGGCGATCGATGCCATAACGTTTGGCGACGTGCTCGGCCGTGTGCAGCATTGGCATGTAGGCGTGCTCGCACAGGCGCCGCACCGTGGCGTCCTGGGCGGCATTGGCGGCCTGCATGTGCGCCTGTTGCACCAGGCTGATCTGCTCCTGCCCGGCCCCGATCACCACCTGCATGCCCTCGCCGCGGATCTGCTGGGCACCGATGGCGATGGCCATCAGCCCCGAGGCGCATTGGCGGTCGATGGTCTGCCCGGCCACCGACAGCGGCAGGCCGGCCGCCAGGGCCGACAAGCGCGCCGGGTTGATGGCGGCGGTCCCGCTCTGCATGGCGGTGCCCAGCACCAGGTCCTCGATTTCGCCAGGCTCCACGCCGGCGCGCTCGACGGCGGCGCGGATGGCAATGGCGCTCATGCTGGGCGTGGTGAGGTCGTTGAACGCGCCGCGCCAGGCCTTGGCGATGGGCGTGCGCGCGGTGGATACGATGACAGCGTCTTGCATGAAACGGCTCTCCTTGGGCAATTACACCGGCAGCAGGCGTTCGTAGGCGCTGCGCAGTTTGGCGGGAATAGTGACCGGGCGGTTGTCCCGGCGATCGACGAACACATGGGTGAAACGGCCGGCTGCGCAGGCCTCGGGCTCGCCCTCGACGAACACGGCCAGGGCGTAGTGCACCGAACTGTTGCCCAACCGCTCGACAGCGATGCCCACCTCGATGCGTTGAGGGAAAGCAATGGCAGCGAAGTAGTCGCAGGCGGACCCGGCCACATAGGCCACCACCGGGTCATGGTGGATATCCAGGTCGGCGTGCTCGATCAGCCAGCTGTTCACGGCACTGTCGAAAAACCCGTAATAGACGACATTGTTCACATGCCCATACACGTCGTTGTCGTGCCAGCGCGTGGTGATCGGTTGGAAATGACGGTAGGCGCCGCGCAGCGGACGTTCCCTGGCCATGTTCAGAACGCCGCCTGGTAGAGCGCCAGGGCGTCGTCAAGGGTGACCTTGCGCGGGTTGTTGACCAGCAACCGTTGCTGTTGCAGGGCGTCCTCGGCCAACAGCGGCAAGCTGTGCCGCGGTACGCCGACATCACGTAGCCGGCTGGGCAGGCCGCAGCGTGGCGCCAGTTGCGCCAGCTCATCGATGAACTGGTTGCACAGCTCATGGGAATCACCAGGGACCAGCCGCTCGCCCAGCAGTGCCGGGGCCAGCGCCGCATAGTCGGCGAACGCCTCGCGACGGTTGAAGCGCATCACGTGGGGCAACACCAGGGCGTTGGCCAGCCCATGCGGCACGTGATAACGCGCCCCCAACGGGTAGGCCAGGGCATGCACCGCCGCCACCGGTGCGTTGGCAAACGCCTGCCCAGCCAGGCAGGCGCCCAGCAGCATGGCCTGGCGCGCGGCCAGATTGCCGCCGTTGTGCACCGCCTGGTCGAGGTTGCCGGCCAGCAACGCCAGCGCTTCGCGGGCCAACAGGCTGGACAGCGGGTTACGCTTGAACTGGCTGGTGGTGGCTTCGATGGCATGGACCATGGCATCGATACCCGTGGCCGCGGTGATCGCCGGTGGCAGGCCCAGCGTACGCTCCGCATCGAGCAGCGCCAGGTCGGGCAGCAGCAGCGGTGAGATCACCGCCATCTTGGCCGCGTCGCCGGTAGTGATCACGGCGACGGGGGTGACCTCCGACCCGGTCCCGGCGGTGGTTGGCACCTGGATCAGCGGCAGGCGCTGGCCCTTGGCCTGGTCGATGCCATAGACCGCCTCCAGGGTCTGGTCACAGGTGGGGTGTGCCAGCAGCGCCACCAGCTTGGCGACATCCATGGAGCTGCCGCCACCGAAACCGACGATCAGCTCAGCGCCGATATGCCGCGCCCGGCCCACCGCCGCCAGCACGCAGGCGTGGCTGGGGTCGGCGCTGACCTCGCTGAAGATTGCCACGCTCAGGTGCGCCTGGGTGAACCCAGGCAGCAAGTCATCAAGCATACCCAGGTTGACGATACCCGGGTCGGTCACGATCAGCACACGGCGCACGCCGCGTTGCTGGCACAGCTGCGCCAGGCGCCCGGCGGCGCCGGGTTCGCACAGCAGATGGGGGGTGGTGGCAAAACTGAAGGGCTGCATGCTCATGTTCCTCTTGTTCTTGTGGGTGAACAACGGTGCCAGGTCAAAAGGCGAAGTGCGCTTCATCCAGGCTCATCAGGCACTGTGCGCCGCCGCGCAACGCCTCGCAGTGGGCACTCGCGCGCGGCAATACCCGCCGCCAATAGAAGGCTGCGGCTTGCAACTTGGCCTGATAGAAGGCGCTGTCCAGGCTGCCTGCGGCCAAGGCCGCGCTGGCGGTTTCGGCAGCGCGGAGCCACAGTGCGGCCAGCAGCACGTAGCCCGAATAGGCGAGAAAATCCACCGACACGGCGCCAATCTCCTGCGGGTCGCAGCGGCAGGCGTCGAGCACCTCGTCGCTCAAGCTTCGCCACTCCTGCAGACGCTGCGTGACCGCCTGGGCCATCCCGGCCAGCGCGTCGACGCGGCAGTTGCGTGCCGCTTCCATCAGCTCATCGATCAGCAGGCGTAGCTGTTCACCACCGTCGCCAAGCACCTTGCGGCGAATCAGGTCTAGCGCCTGAATGCCGTTGGTGCCCTCATACAACTGCGTGATACGGCTGTCGCGCATCAGTTGCTCCATGCCCCATTCGCGGATGTAGCCATGCCCACCGTGAAGCTGCACGCCCAGGCTGGCGGCCTCCTGGCCGACGTCGGTGAGGAAGGCTTTGACGATCGGTATCAGCAATGCAGCCCGGCGCCCGGCGGCCGCCTGCACTTCAGGCTGCGCGGCGCCGTGCTCCAGGTCCAGCGCTTGCGCCGCGAAAGCCGCCAGCATGCGGCAGCCCTCGCTGAGGGTCTTCTGGGTCAGCAGCATGCGCCGCACGTCAGGGTGGCAGATTATCGGGTCGGCATTGCGCTCGGGCGCCACCGCGCCTGCCAGGCTGCGCGACTGCAGGCGCTCGCGGGCATAGGCCAGGCCACCCTGGAAGGCCGCCTCGGCGATGCCCAGCCCCTGCAAACCAACCTGGAAGCGCGCATCGTTCATCATGGTGAACATGCAGGCCAACCCCTGATTGGCCTCCCCGATCAGCCAGCCACGGGCGCCATCGAAATTCATCACGCAGGTCGCCGCGCCCTTGATGCCCATCTTGTGCTCGAGCGCGCCGCATTCGACCGCGTTGCGCGCTCCGATCCCACCGCCCTCGGTACATTCGAACTTGGGCACCAGGAACAGGCTGATGCCACGCACACCGGCCGGCGCATCCGGCAGGCGCGCCAGCACCAGGTGGACGATGTTGTCGGTCAGGTCCTGGTCGCCGCCGCTGATGAAGATCTTGCTGCCGCGGATGCGGTAGCTGCCATCGCCCTGCGGCTCGGCACGGGTGCGCAGCAGCGCCAGGTCGGTGCCGGCCTGGGGCTCGGTCAGGCACATGGTGCCGGCCCATTCGCCGCTGACCAGCTTGCCCAGGTAATCGCACTTGAGCGCAGCGCTGCCATGCCGATGCAAGGCCAGCACGGCACCCTCGGTCAGGCCGGAATAGATACGAAACGACAGCGACGCGCCCATCAGCATCTCGTGAAAACAGGCCGCGACCATTTGTGGCAGGCCCTGGCCATCGTATTCCAGTGGGCCGGTCATCCCCCCCCAGCCCTGCTCCACATACTGCTGGTAAGCGTGGCGGAAGCCATCGGGGGTACGCACGCGGCCTTCCTCCAGGCGGCAACCCTGCTCATCGCCTGGGCGGTTGAGCGGCGCAACCACCTCCCCGGCAAAGCGTGCACCCTGTTCAAGAATGCCATCGAGGGTTTCGCGGTCCAGCTCGTTGCCCAGGCGGGCACAGTGCGCCGTCACATCGAACAGTTCGTGCAGCACGAAGTGCATGTCACGCAGGGGGGCTCGGTAGTTCATGCGCGGCCCTCGCGGACATCGGCCAGCTGCTTGCCTTCGGCCACCAGGCGCATCAGCAGCCCGGCCGGGCGCCAGTGCTCGCCGAACAGGCCCTGCAGCCGTTCCAGCCTCGCCAGCACCAAGCCCAGCCCCTGCTGGTCGGCCCAGCGCATGGGGCCGCCGACCTCTGCCGGGAAACCATAGCCATACAGGTAGACCCGGTCGATATCAGCGCTGCAGCTGGCCATCGACGCCTCGAGAATCTTCGCCCCTTCGTTGACCAGCGCCAGCAGGCAGCGCTCTCGGATTTCCTCGTCGTCGATGACGCGCCGGTGCACCCCAAGGTCCTGGGCGATCTTCAGCACCAGCGCATCGACCTCGGGGTCGTGCAGCGCTTCGCGGCTGCCGGGCGCATAACGGTAGTAACCCTGGCCCGTTTTCTGCCCGAACCGCCCCAGCGCGCACAGGGCATTGTCGACCTGCACCAGCGGCGCATCCATGCCCTTGCCGGCCAGCTGACGCGCGCGCCATTCCAGGTCGATGCCCACCACGTCATACATGCGCAACGGGCCCATGGCCATGCCGAATGCCTGCAGCGCCTCATCCACTTGCCGCGGCGTGGCACCTTCCAGCAGCAGCTTGCGCGCCTCGGCCACATAGGTGGCGAGCATGCGGTTGCCGATGAAGCCCGGGCAGTTGCCAGCCACCACCACTTGCTTGCCCATGCGCTGCCCGAGGGCCTGGGCTGCATGGAGCACCGCAGGTGAGGTACGAGCGCCCCGCACGACTTCCAACAGCTTCATCACATGGGCCGGGCTGAAGAAATGCAGCCCCAGCACCTGTTCGGGCCGACGGGTCACGGCAGCGATGGCGTCGATGTCCAGGGCCGAGGTGTTGCTGGCCAGGATGGCGTGCGCCTGGAGCGTGCTGTCCAGGGTGCGGAAAATGTCCTGCTTGAGCGCCAGGTTCTCGTACACCGCTTCAATCACCAGGTCGACTTCGGCAAGGTCGGCATAGGCCGTCACCTGGCGCACCCGCGCCAGGCAAGCATCGGCCTCGGCCTTGTCGATGCTGCCCTTGGCCACCTGCTGTGCCCAGGTTTGCGCAATCATCGCCAGGCCGGCTTCGGTGGCGCTGGGATCGTTGTCCAGCCACAGTACCCCAAAACCTGCACGGGCCAGGCTGATGACGATACCGCGGCCCATGGTGCCGGCGCCGATCACCGCCGTCTGCTGAACGTTATAGGGAGTAATCACCGGTGACGCTCCTGATTCGAGGTATGAAGGCATTGCCCTCACCCTAGTCAGGCGCCTACTATTTTTGAAATTCTCATTTTCCATCCCATGTATTTTTTGCATGAATATCGCAAACTTCGACCTCAACCTGCTGCGCGTTCTGGACATGCTGCTGCGTGAACAGAACGTCTCCCGCGCCGCCGAGCGCTTGTCGCTGACCCAGCCGACGGTGAGCAATGCCCTGGCGCGCCTGCGCGACCTGCTGGGCGACCCGTTGCTGGTGCGCGTGGGCCGGCGCATGCGCCCCACCCCGCGTGCCTTGGCCCTGGAAGGCCCGATTCGTGCGGCGCTGCAACAGATCGAGCAGACCCTTGGCGCCGGCGACAGCTTCGATCCGCGCCTGAGCCACCGGCAGCTGCGAATCGCCCTCACCGACTTTGCCGAACAGCTATGCATGCCCAGGTTGCTGAACACCCTGCAAACAGAGGCCCCCCATCTGCGCGTGGACGTGCTGCACCTGACGCCCAACCTGCCGGCCGAAGCGCTGGACCGAGGCGAACTCGACCTGGTGCTGGGGCGTTTCGATGACGTACCCGCGCGCTACGAGCGGCGCCACTGGCGCAGCGAAACCCTGCACGTGGCGGTACGCCAGGGCCACCCCGAAGTGGACGGCGCGCTCGACCTGCAGGCCTTCCTCGGCCTTCGCCACTTGTGGGTGCACGGCGGCCAGACCCGCGGCATGGTCGACCAATGGCTGGCCGAACAGGGCCTGGCTCGGCGCATTGCCTACACCACGCCCAACTACCTGCAGGCGGCACACCTGGCGGCTAGCTCCGATCTGTGCGTGGTGCTGCCCACCGCACTGGCCCGCCATTTCGCCACGCTGCTGCCATTGCAGGTATTCGACCTGCCGTTCGCCCTGGAGCCGTTCCAGCTGGAGCTGGTCTACCTTGCCCATCGCCAGCACGACCCGGCACTGGCGTGGCTGGTGGCGCGCATCATGGACATTGGCGCCGGCTAAGCCATCGCGTACCGGCATGGGTAGCCATGCAAGAGTGGTATTGGTTCGGCGGCAAGCTCTGTCCTTAGAGTATTCGCCCTCAGAACAACAAGGACCACCTCCATGCGCCTACGCACACTGCCTTGCCTGCTGGCCCTGGCCCTGCCCTTCGCGGCGCTGGCCGACGGGCCGGCCAAGGATGCCACCGACCTCACCCGCCAGATCAATCAGCAATGGTTGCAGCGCCTGCCCTTCGCTGACCGCAGCGACTTCGACAATGCGCGCCGCGGGCTGCTCGAGGCCGTCGACAAGGCTGTGGTCAATGCCGACGGTAAAACCGTCTGGGACCTGCAGCGCTACGCCTTCCTGAAGGGTGAGGCACCGGCCACGGTCAACCCGAGCCTGTGGCGCATCGCCCAGCTCAACACCCTTGCCGGGTTGTTCAAGGTGACCGACCGCATCTACCAGGTGCGCGGCCTGGACCTGGCCAACATGACCTTGATCGAAGGCGAGCACGGCCTGATCGTGATGGACCCGCTGCTGTCGGTGGAAACCGCCAGAGCCGGATTGGCGATGTATTTCCGTCATCGCCCGCAGCGGCCGGTAGTGGCGGTGATCTATACCCACCCCCACGTCGATCACTTCGGCGGGGTGCGTGGGGTGATTGACGAGGCCGAGGTCAAGGCCGGCAAGGTCCAGGTCATCGCCCCGCAGGGCTTTTTCGAACATGCCATCAGCGAGAACGTGTTGGCCGGGCCGGCAATGAAGCGCCGGGCGCAATACATGTACGGCGCGCCGCTGCCACGCGGCCCACGCGGCCAGGTGGATGCCGGCCTGGGCAAGGGTGTGCCGGCCAATGCCACGGTAAGCCTGATCGCCCCCACCCGGCTGATCGAACAGCCCTTCGAGACCCTGCGCATCGACGGCATCGATATCGAGTTCCAGCTCACCCCTGGCACCGAAGCGCCCGCTGAAATGAACCTGTGGTTCCCCCAGTTCAAGGCCCTGTGCATGGCCGAGAACGCCTCCCACGTGCAGCACAACGTGCTGACCCTGCGCGGCGCCCAGGTGCGCGATGCCAAGGTGTGGGCGCACTACCTGGACCAGTCGCTGTTGCGCTATGGCGAGCAGGCCGAAGTGGTGTTCGCCCAGCATCACTGGCCGACCTGGGGCGGCGCGGCGATCCGTGACTACCTGGCCGATCAGCGCGACATGTACGCGTTCATCGACAGCCAGACCCTGCGCCTGATCAACCGCGGCCTCGGCCCCACCGAGATCGCCGCCGAGCTGACCACGTTGCCGCCAAGGCTGGCCAGCAAATGGTACAGCCGCGACTACTACGGCTCGCTCAGCCACAACGTGCGCGCGGTGTATCAGCGCTACATGGGCTTTTACGATGGCAACCCGGCAACTCTCAACCCCTTGCCGCCGAGCGAGGCAGGGGCACATTACGTCAAGGCCATGGGCGGCGCCGAGCGGGTGCTGACACTGGCGCGTGAGGCCTATGCCAGCGGCGACTACCGCTGGGTTGCCGAACTCACCCGGCACCTGGTGTTCGCCCAGCCCGACAACGGCGCGGCACGTGAGCTGCAGGCCGACGCCCTGGAGCAATTGGGCTACCAGAGCGAGAACGCCACCTGGCGCAACGCGTACCTGACCGGCGCGCAAGAGCTGCGCAATGGTGTGGCGCCGGCCGCCAGCAAAGGCGGCAGCGCGGACGACCTGGTACGCGCCCTGACCCCGACGCTGTTCTTCGATTACCTGGGCGTACGCGTGGATGCCGCCAAGGCCGCCGAGCAGGACCTGACCATCAACTGGCGCTTCACCGACCTGAACGAAGACTACGCCCTGACCCTGCGCAACGGTGTGCTCACTCACCGCGACCACACCCGCCATAGGCAGGCGGATGTCGAGGTGAACATGAGCAAGGCTACCCTGGACCGCATCGCCCTGAAGCAGACAGGCTTTCTCAAGGAAGCGACCGTAGGTGATATCGATATCAGTGGCGAGCGCATGAAGTTCATGCGCTTCATGGCTGGCCTGGACGAGCCGGATGGGCGCTTCAATATCGTCACACCCTGAATCACCAATAGCGCCGCCCTAAAGCGAGCGGCGCAACCACACGCCCAGCACCAGGCCCGCCACCCCGAAGGCACAGAGCAGCACGCTCCAGGCGGCCGCCTGGCCCTGCTCGTGGTGCAGCATGCCCAGGCCACGGCGGTACACACCGCGTTCGCGCGCCCGGCCAAGCAGCGCCAACAGCGCCGCCAGGCCGGCCACAATCCACATTTCGCCACGCCAGGCAAGGCACGCTACCAACAGCAACGACACCTGCGTGCGCCGCCAGGCCAGCACCGTACGTTCGGCCTGCAGCCCGCTGTCGCCGGCGCTATCCGCCATGCCAACGCGCCCATAGCACGCCGACCAGCGCCACGCAGGCAAGCCCGCACGCCACGCTCAGCAGGGGCACCAGGCGCGGCAAGGGCAGCGGCGCCTCGCGGCGCAGCGCACGCTCCACCGCCAACCAGCGCCAGCCGGCGCCCAGGCTCACCAGCAAGCTGGTAGCCAGCAACGCCAGCTCCATTGCCAGGCGCCCGGACGTATCCCAGGCATGGGCGGCGAAGGTCTCAATGGCGATGGCGCCGCCGAGCAAGGCCAGGGCGGTGCGGATCCAGGCCAGAAACGTACGCTCATTGGCCAGGGTGAAACGCGGGTCGGGCGCCTTGCCTTGCCCAAGCAACCAGCGCTCCCAAAGGGTTTGACGGTGATCGGAATTCATAGAAGCCCTGTGTCAACGCAGGCCTTGGCTGCGCAATGCGCCGGGTGAGAAGTAGGAAGCACTGGTACGCACGTCGAAAGCGTACGGCCTTGGCTGCTCGTTGGTCAGGCCCGACAGCTGGTAACGGCCACTGCGCAGGTCGTAGATCGCCTCCATGGCGTTGACCAACGCCTGACCGGTGACGTGGTAGTAGCTGTGGGCCTGGGCGGTGCGCCACAGCTTGCCCTGGTGATCGAAGAAATCCGCCTCGACGATGGCCCAGCTGTCCTCGTCAAGATAGTAGCGGCGACTGCCGTAGATATGCTTCGCCCCAGGCTTGAGGGTACCCACCACCTCCCACACCCGGTGCAGCTCGTAGCGGGTGGATTGCGGGTTGACGTGGCCGGGCCCGACCAGCGCGGAGTAACCTAGCAGGGGCGACGCCAGGCGATAGCTGTTGTAGGGCACGTGCAAGGCCTTCTTGCCCACCAGGGTCCACTGGTAGAGATCCGGGGCCCCGTTGAACATGTCGCGGCTGTCGGCCGTGCGCAGGCCCGCCGTGCCCGGGGTGATGCTGTCATAGGCCAGCGCCGGGGCACGCCGTACCCGCCGCTGACTGCTGCTGTACAGCCACGAAAGGCGCGGCTGCGCCACCTGATCGAGAGTTTCGTGAAGCACCACGGCATCGCCCGCCAGGCGCGAGGGGGCGGTCATGCGGTAGCTCAGGTAATACAGCACGTTGCCCGTCCGGCCATCTCCCAGTACGTCGGGGCGGGCGAAGTTCTGTTGCAGGCTCATCATCATGAAGCGCCCATCACCACGCGGGGTGATGCTGTCCGAGGCCAGGCTGTAGCTGCCGTTGCGTGGCCGGGTGAGGTGGTTCCACAGCACCTGCAGGCCATTGTCGGGCCTGGGGAATGCGACCACGCCGGCAAATCCCTCCACACCGTTGCCGTCATTGACCAGCCGGGCACTGGTAGCATTGTGCCGGGCCCACTCGCCTACTTGGGCTGGCACCGCGACACTGCGGTGCGAGGGGTATACCGGCAGACGAAACGACTTCGGGTAGCGCTGGAGCAAGGCCACCTGCCCCGCCGTCAGCTGCTCTCGGTACTGGCTGAAGTTGCTGGCAGTGATCACATACAGCGGCTGCTCATCGGCGTACGGGTCCAGGGGTGTGCCATTGATTGCCAGCGACACCTGCCCCGCCTGCAGGCCACCGTTCCATGTCGGAATGCGGCCGTCGCCGCTGGGCCCGCGGTCGGCCCCCACCGGCGTCAGGTCTTGAAGCAGCGGCTTGGCTTCCACGTGTGCTGCCAGCAGGCTGGCGGTGACGAGCAGGATGCTGCGTAGCAGGGCGACAGGTTTCATCGGGCTTGGCCTCTTGTTGTTGTGTTGTCCTGGCCGGGCTTGCCTTGGCCCGCCCTTTCGGGGTGATACTAGGAGCCGCGCTTCGGACCCCACAAATAACGTGTTCGGATACGTGCCATAACAGTTCGGCATACCCTTGGAACCGCTCCAATGACCCTGAAACAGCTCCGCTACCTAATCGCCATCGTCGAAGCCGGCAGCTTCTCTTCGGCGTCTCGCCGCGCCTACATTGCTCAACCGGCACTGAGCAGGCAGATCAGCCTGCTGGAAAGTGAACTGGAAATGCAGTTACTGGACCGCCAGCACGATGGCATTGCCCTGACCGATGCCGGGCGCCAGCTCTACGAGGTGGCCCGGCAGGTGGTGCAGAAACTCGACTCGGTGAAGGACGAGCTGAAATCCAGCCGCGGCGACCCCAAGGGCCACGTGGCCATTTCCATCCCGGCCACCGCGGCCGACCTGCTGCTGCCGGAAATCGTCAGGCGCGCCGAACAGCGTTTCCCGGGCGTGACCCTGACGGTGTGGGACGGCCTCAGCCGCGAAGGAGGCCAGGCCATCGAGCTGGGTAAGGTGGACTTCGGCGTGGTACCCAATGCCGAGGAACTCGACCATGTCGAGGCCGAGCCGATCTTCACCGAGGCGCTGTACTGGGTCGGCGCATCAGCCCCTGGCACCCCCGACACCATCACCCTCGCAGAAGCCGCCGCCACCCGCCTGGTGCTACCGCCCAGGGCGCTGCACCTGCGCCGGCGCATCGAGCAAGCCGCCATGGAAGCCGCCGTCCCACTGACCGCAGCCTACGAACAGCAATCAGCGCCCGGCATCGCCAGCCTGGTGCGCGCCGGCCTGGCGGCGACCATCAGCAACTGGCCGCCGCTGAGCGTACTGCTCGAACCCACGGCGGCGCGGCGCATCGTCGAACCGCGCATCAGCCGCACCATCGCCTTGGCGCACTCCCAGCACAAACCCCTGTCGTTCGCTGCCGGTTGCCTGCGCGACCTGGTGCGCAGCGTGCTGATCGACCTGGTCAACAGCGGCCGCTGGCGGGGCGAGCTGATCGGCAAGGAGGCCGAGCCTCTGGAGTCGGTGCTCGGCGTTCAGCTGGCGGTCTGAGCGCGCGCCTGCCCGCCAGCTGCAGCCGACTCGCGCAGGCGCTGCTGGGTGCGCTGCGGGTTCATGGTGGCCAGGCCCACCAGCCCGGCTACCACCAGCACCGCGCCGCACACCAGGAAGCCCTGGGCATACCCCGCCGGGTGTTCGCTACCCGCACCTTGTACCAGCAAGCCGGTCACCACCGGCGCTGCCAGCCCGGCCAGCGAGGCGATGCCGTTGCCCATGGCGAGGATGCCGCCGCGCTGGGCCGCCGGGGTGAACTCGGCGAGCATTGCCGGGCCCACGGAATACATGACCAAGGCCATGCCACCACTGAAGGTCAGCGCGGTAACCCTTGCGGCCGTGCTCAGGCCAGGCAGCATCAGCGACGCCGACAACAGCCCGCCCAGTATCAAACAGATTGAAACAAATACGCCGCGAGCCACCCGTGACGGCAGGCCACGACGCATCAGGCGCTGGGAGAACCACGCCAGCAGCAAGCTCAGCGGCGTGGTCACGACGACGAACATGACGAAGATCCGCCCGGTCTGCAGCGGGTCGATACCCAGGCCCACTTGCAGGTAACTGGGCACCCAGGTCAGGGTAAGGGCCAGCGACCAGTTGGCGGCGAAGTGGCACAGGTAGTTGCCCAGCACGCTGGGGTCACCCAGCAGCCTGCGATAGGGAATAGCCGGCTCATCGGCCTTGAGCTGGCTGGCACGCAGGCGCTCGAGGGTGCCCTCCTGGCCCAGCCGCCACCACAACAGGCACCAGACCAGGCCGATCAGCGCAAGGATGATGAAATTGGTGCGCCAGCCGTAATGCAGGCTGACCCAGGGGATCATCGCCCCCGCCACCAGCAGGCCCATGGCACTGCCGGCATGCAGCAGGGCCACCGGCAGGTTGCGCCGGTCGTTGGGGAACCACTTGTACAGCGCATGGGTGGCGACCGGCGATGCCGGCCCCTCACCGATGCCCAGCAGAACCCGGCAGGCGACGATGGCCCACAGTGAGGTGGCAAACAACATCGGCAACTGGATCAGCGCCCAGAACAGGCCCATGCCCAGCAGCAAAGTGCGGGTGGGGCGCCGGTTGGCCATGAATCCACCGACCACGGCGGAGATCGCGAAAAACCAATGCAAGGCGCCGCCGATCAGGCCGAACTCGGTGGCCGTCAGGCCCAGTTCGGCGCTCATCGGCACCGCTACCAGGCCGATCACCACCTTGTCGAGAAAGTTGACCAGCATCAGCAGGGCCAGCAGCGCGGCCACCAGCCAGGCGGTACGGGGGTTGGGCAGGGAAGAATCCGCAGTCATGGCGAGTACTCTTGTTATTGTTGTGGGGTGTTGCAAAAAGGCCGCCGCAAGGGCGGCCCGTCTTTCAGGCAGGCATCAGTACGCCTTTGGCGATGGTGTTGCGCTGGATCTCGCTGGTGCCGGTAAGGATACGCATCATCCGCGTGGCGCGGAAAATCCACTCCACCGGGTGGCCCTGCAGCAACCCGGCGCCGCCGTGCACCTGCACCGCTTTGTCGGCGATGCGGAAGGCAGCCTCGGAGACGAACAGCTTGCACATCGGCGCCTGGGTGCGGATATCGCCCCCTGCGTCGTTCACCTGGGCCGTGGCGTAGACCATGCTGCGCGCGGCGTGCAGCTCGGTGGCCATGTCGGCGATCATGTGGTTGACCGCCTGGAACATGGCGATCGGCTGGCCGAACTGCTTGCGGCTTCGTGCATGCTCGATCGACAGTTTCAGCGCCAGGCCGGCCATCCCCAGCAGGGTCGGGCAATGCAGCAGGCGGTTGAGGGTGATGCGCCCCATGGCCAGTTTGAACCCCTGCCCCTCTTCACCGATCAGGTTGGCTGCGGGCACGCGCACCTGGTCAAGCACGATGTCGCCGTGGGCACCGCCACCGGACATCACCGAATAATCGCTGTCGATTCGCACACCCGGGGCGTTGAGGTCGACGAAGAACGCCGAAATGCCCTGGGCGCCCTTCCTCGGCCCGGTCACCGCCAGCAGCACCGCCAGGTCGGCGTAGGTGGCGCCAGAGATGTAACGCTTGCTGCCGCTGAGCACATAGTGGTCGCCGTCGCGGCGGGCCTGGGTAGAAATGGCGGTGGCATCGGAGCCGGCCTCGGCTTCGGTCAAGGCAAAGCACACGGCCTTTTCAGCGCGGCACACTGGCTTGAGAAAAGTCTCGACCTGGTAGGGGCTGGCCACCTTGAACAGGTGGCCAACCCGCGGCGGCCCCGACAGCTCGCCCAACACGTGTGAGGCGAGCATGGAGCCTGTCAGCACCGTAGCCTCCTTCACCGCGCACAAGTCGGCCACGTTCAGGCCGGCCCCGCCCATGCTTTCGGGCAGCATGACGGTGTACAGGCCCTGCTCGCTGGAAAGCTTCCATACCTGCCGCAGCACCGGCTGGGGGTGCGGGCGAGCCCAGTCCAGCTGTGCCTGCTGTTCCAGCGGGCGTACCTGATCGCGGACGAAACCCTCGATCGCTTCGATAATCTGCGCAGCCTTTGCACTGGGTTGATACATGGTGATGCTCCCTGGTCAGATACGACGTTCGCTGTGTTGCCAGTAGATGTCCCGGACCAGGCGGCGTACCACCTTGCCATTGGGGTTTTTCGGCAGTTCGCTGACAAAGTCGACGCCGCGCGGCTTCTTGAAACCGGCCAGCGCACGGCCGCAACGCTCGATCAGCTCGGCGGCCTCCAGTTGCGCCTCGGGCTTGAGCACGACCACTGCGCGCACCGCTTCGCCCCACTGCGAGTCGGGCACGCCGACCACCGCCACCTCGAACACTTCGGGGAAGCCGTAGATCACCTGCTCCACTTCGCTGGGGTACACGTTGAAACCGCCGGAGATGATCATTTCCTTCTTGCGATCGACGATGAACACGTACCCCTGGGCGTCGACCGTCGCCAGGTCGCCGGTAAGGTAATAACCGTCGCGCATCACTTCTGCGGTGAGCGCCGGGGCGCGCCAGTAGCCCTGCATCACGTCGGGGCCCTTGACCACGATCTCGCCGACTTCACCCGGGACCACATCCTCGAACGCCTCGTTGACCACTCGCAGGTCGGTCTCGAAGTAGCACCGCCCGCAGGAGGCCAGGCGCCGATAATCGCCGTCTTCCACCAGGTGGTCCTGCTCGGTCAGTACAGTGACCAGCGAACAGGTTTCACCGGCGCCGTAACCTTGCGCGAGAATCGGCCCGAACAGTTCGATGGCCATTTTCACCAGGGCCGGTGCCATGGGCGCGGCGCCGTACATGACCAGCTTCAGGCTGGACAGGTCGAAGCGTTCAACGCCGGGGTAATTGACCAGGCGGTTGATCATCGCCGGCACCAGGAACAGCCGCGTCACCCGTTCGCGTTGGATGGTCTCCAGCAATAGGCGGTCGTCATAACGGTCGAGCAGCAGGTTGCAAGCGCCCACCGCCAGCAGCGGCATGATCTGCATACCGCTGGCATGGGTGATGGGCCCCACGTGGGCCATGACGTCGCCTGGCGCGGAGCGCCGTGTGGGGCTGGCAATGCTCTTGCGCACCAGCGCCTTGCGGTTGCCGAACGACAGCATCGCAGCCTTGAGCACGCCGGAGCTGCCGGACGTGTAATGCAGCACGGCCAGCGCATCGTCGGCCGGGTCCAGGCCCAGCGGTGCCTCACTGCCGCGCTCGAGCAACGCTGCATAACCTAGATCACCGCCCTCGCCTTCCAGCGCGATCAGCTGGCGCAGCAGCGGCAACTCCCTACGCCTCGCTGCCAGCGCCTGGGCAAAACTGGCATCGGTTATTAGTGCAGCGCTGCAGGAGTCTTCCAGCACACGCACCACTTCATCCACTGACAGCCGCGCATTGATCGGCACCTTCACCATCGCCGCCTTGTACAGCGCCACTTCCGCTTCGACCAGCTCCACGCGGTTGGCGGCGAGAATCGCCACATGCTCGCCGACACCCACGCCCAGCGTACCCAGCGCTGAGGCCAAGCGGTTGCTGCGGCGCTCCAGCTGGGCGTATGTGACGCGCGTCTGGCTGTCCGCCACGGCGATGTGGTTCGGCCAGTAGCGGGCACTTCGGGTAATGATCGTTCCAAGGTTCACGTTGTTGTTCTCGTCGACAGGAAGACATCGACGATGCTAATCAGCTGTGCGCGTGCAGATGAAATACAAGTTTCAGATGTAGGCCATAACTTTATTGGCTAGCGTAAGGCCTAGACATGCTGGGGCTGGCGATCGGTTGGGATATGGCAGTCATCGTTTGTGGCAGCGTCGTTTCATGAGAGAGCGATTTCGACCAATAACGGATACCCCTCAACGCTCTGTAGTCAGTGCCGGCCTTCAGATGTCCGCTATGGGGCGAAAGCTGACAGTCGCAGAGTGACCGATATCGACCCAAAGCGGTCATGCCGAACGGCATCCTCAGGCCATGAGCAGTCTTCATTCATGGCTGCTTTATATTTAGACGGGTCTAATAATTCGTATAATTTGAATCGCCCCTGGTTTCCTAGATCCCTCCAGGTCTCATTAAAAGGCTTGGAGGTGTCTAGGACACCAGGGGCGATTCAGGGTGCCCAACCGCTCACATCGGGATAATGAGTTCAATCTAAAAAACCAGTACAAGCGCACCAATTAGCAAACACACACTTGCGACTATGGTTAAACGTACTCGCATAGGCCAGTACCACCCAGGCAAAATATTGACCAATTTACGATCTTGCCAAAGATGCCCAATGAAACCACAAGCTAATACCAAGCAGCCCCATGACACAGGTAACAACATGCTAACCCAACCGATGAGGGCTGGAATAACACTCCACACGAGCCTCTCCTGTCGTCCATTTGCAGACAATCCCTGTAACGTCATAGCGAAACCCCAATGCAAGGCCCCGACAAAACTCAGTATCACAGCCCCATAGCCAACCAAAGCAACAGATAGAAAATCTCGGTAATCAGTCGCTAAACAAATCAGCAGTGCCACACCAACGAACGGCAGCAAGCCACTATAACCCAGGACTTTAAAACGATTTGAAGATAACGTATTGAAAACTGCACTCATGGGCACGTTCTTCCTATGCGGCTAGGGATCATATTTCAGGTATGTCGCCCAATGAGGTTGAGGAATTCGTGCCGGGTAGTCGGGGAGTCTCGGAACTCACCCAGCATTACCGATGAAATCATCACTGAGTTCTGCTTTTCTACACCTCGCATCATCATGCACATGTGCTTGGCCTCGATAACGACGCCAACACCTGCCGCATCAGTCACTTCCTGCATGGCACACGCAATCTGTCTAGTCAAATTCTCTTGAATCTGCAAACGGCGGGCAAACATATCGACTACGCGCGCCACTTTGGAAAGCCCTAATACTCGTCCTGTTGGCAGGTAGGCGACATGCGCTTTCCCAATAAACGGCAACATGTGATGCTCGCACAATGAGTACAACTCAATATCGCGAACGACCACCATCTCATCATTCTGACTTTCGAACAAAGCGCCATTGACTAGCTCAGCTAGGCTCTGGGTATAGCCATTGCATAGATATTGCATCGCTTTGGCAGCACGTTGGGGGGTATCCAAGAGCCCTTCTCGCTGCGGGTTTTCACCAACGCCAACAAGGATTTCACGATAATGCTCGGCTAGCGAATGTGACATTTGGATTCCTCACCTTTGCAACGTTGCCTACCCTCGGGATGGGGTAACCAGGCCAAACTTGGCCTCAAACGACAGAACAACCTGTACAGAACTGAAAGCAAAGGACGTAGCGGACGCCAAGCCAGTGGAGCGGCCCACATCCCAACACCGGCAGCACGCCAGCTCCAAAGGGTAGCGTCCAAGCCTGTTACCCAATGATCGTTCGCGAACCTTGCGTGCAAGCACGATCTCATTTGCTCAATCGACAGGCCAAGAGGTATGGGATCGAAGTCATCGCCATCGATATCGATCAGGATGAGCTTTGCTGCAGTTGAACGGCTGCGCAGGAAGGCAACCTCCCTGGCGCACAATGGGCAGGCACCGTCAAAATAAAGGGTCAAAGGCCACTGGCAATACATGTACAACACCTCAATTTTGTACAGGTTTTGTATAAGTTAGCGGAACCCGCGAAATTAGCAATGGCCGTGATGAGGGATCACCTAGTAAAGCGCCCACTCACTGGAGGCTGGTGGGTTCAGCAGCTTCAGGCGGATGACGGGCTCCGGCTAGAGACGTCAAGCCATAGCCGGGATCGAAGGTAGTTAGGTGAATCCGCGACGTGCGGAATCAACAAGACGGTAAAGCAGATGCAGGGCATCGAACTCGCCGACTTCGTCAATTTCTACCTGTCCCGCAAGCACCGCGATGAGAAAGGGAAAGGTTGCACCCTAGCGGCACTGGGCGGAGACGCCGCTCGACAGTTCGATGACATCAAAGCAGCTTACGAGGCTGGGATTGAAAAGTTGCTGGAGGTTTTACAGGGCGAGGATGACGAACCGAAAGCAAGTCGTGCGGAAATCATCGACACCTTCGCACACGCCCTCGGTGCCTTGATTCTGTCTCGCGCTTGTCCGGACGACTCACCACTTGCTGATGAAGTGCTCAGCGTGTGCCATGAGCAGATCATGGCCAAATTGACGCCCTGAGGCAGGCCCATCCATTCCCCATGAGCGTCACTGCTCAAGCATGAGTCCTTTCCACTTGAAAGGTGGGTGCCCTGGTATGGAGATCAAGCCCCCCGCATCTGCGGCGTTCTCGGCCACTTCCCTCGGCGCATAGGCGGAAGCATAAACCGGCGGTTTCTGACCGTTGAGCTGGCCTATCCGGGGTTGCCGCCCCGACCCCATGCAGACACTCGCAGAGCGAAGGCTGCGACAAGACCGGCGTGTCTTGCCGCAGCCCCTGTGTCGATGTCGGCGCTCGCAGTCAGCTTGCTGCATGGGGGAGCGGCGTCAAGCCACTCTCTTTGATCGCAGCGTCGGCTTCTGGCGATGCCAGGTAGTCGAGGAGCGCCTGGGCTGCGGCATGATGCTGACTCTTACTGACAACAGCGCCCGAATACATGGTCATTTTCTGCGCTTCAGCCGGGATCAGACCGACGATGTCGATACCCTTTACTGGCTTAAGCTCACTTAGCTGTTGAAAGCCGATCTGTGCTTGGCCGCGAGCGATCACAGCACCGACAGGCTCGGCAGGTATCATGTGAGCCTTAGACTCGAACTGGTCACCAAGCTGCATGCGAGGGAACAGAGTCTTGGAAAGGTATACCCCGCTTGCGCTGTCGGAGTATGCGACAGAGTTGCTATTTTGCAGCACCGTGCGCAATGTCTGCATGGTGCTTATGTCCGGCTTCGGTTCACCTTTTCGAACGGCCATGGCAATGAAGGATTTTCCGAGATCTATTCGACTGGTTTTGTCGGCTTGACCGCTGGCGACCAAGTTGTCGAGGGCGGAACCTACCATCAGTACGACATCCGCCTGCTCACCACGAGCTAATCTGTTTGGAACGGCCTGCGGGGTTTCCCCCATCGAAGGAGCGGCAAGAACTTCCAGCTTCACACCATATTTCTTCTCATATACTGGCGCCACTTCCCGGATAGCGCCCATGATGCCGCCGGAGCTCAGAACGGTCAGCGTCTGCTCACCGCCGCGTACCGCGTCAGCAGCCGAGCAGACGAATGAAGTGGTTAGGAGGGTGGCACAGAGCAGCACGCGCAGCATTGGAGTTTCTCCACATGTAAAGGCGCAGAATCCTACCGGTCCGAAGCAAAACTTCTGATTAATCAACAATTAAGAATATTTTACTTTTTACCCGCAAATGACATCTACGGGTCGACAGCAGTGAATCGTGGGGTCGCCCACGGGCAAGAACAGCCCGCAAAAGAAATCGGAATATCTATGATGCCCGGCAGCTGCCTGCTGCTGCCGTGGATTCCTTCGTTCGGCGGGGTGGCCCTAACCCAGACGGTCTTTGCGATAGCAGGTTCGCTGTTCGCTCCGGCGATTGCCGCTATCTCGCTCGGCATCGCAGGCCCGGAAGCCTTCACTCCGCCTCAGGCCTCTTAGCGAAAACGCTCCGATTATCTGATCGTATCAACAACTGGAACGAAAGTATCAGTTGGGACATCCTGACAGGGCGCGAACTTTGGAAAGTACCGTGCGCTACGTCCAGGACGCCTTGCCCAATCGTCATGTTCACAGTTCTGAAAACCTTGCGGGGAGATAACAAACGGGGTTTGAAAGAACACGTAATTCTGTCGGACATTCCAGCAACTTCGGTGTTATATTATTCCACATGAACCAGTTGGTTACTTCCTGACCGTCTGGTTAGTTAAAGCGTGTCAGCGCTCAACTTGGTCTTTAGGGAAAAAGGCGTGTGAATTGACGTGAAGCGTGACATCCACCTCGTTGTGCTACTGCTATCGGTCATCGGTTGCTCTCTCGCCTCGTTGACGCTGTGGAAAGTCATGGCCTCTCGCGAGCGCGCCCTGGAAGATGCCAATATCCATGGCCTTAACCTGACCCAGGCACTGTCCACCTACTCGGAAGGTATCATCCGCCAGAGCTCGATTCTGTTGCTTGGCCTGGTCGAGCGCCTGGAAACCGAGGGCGTCGCACCTGCGCAGATCGAACGGTTGGATCAACTGGTCAAGCGCCAGCAACCATTAATGCCGCAGATGAGCGGCATTATGATTTACGCCAAGGACGGGCGCTGGCTGATGTCGTCCAACCGGCCGACCCCCGTCGGCGCCAACAGTAGCGACCGAGCCTTTTTCATCCACCACCGTGACGACCCATCCCGCGACCCTTTCATCGGCCTGCCAATCCTTAGCCGCGTCAACCAGGAATGGGTAATCACCATCAGCCGGCGGTTCAACGATGACCACGGCGAATTCGCCGGCGTTGTCGCCATGACGCTTGGCGTGGAGAACTTCCTACAGCTTTTTGGCAAACTGGATGTCGGCCATGACGGTGCCATCGGGCTGGCCTATACCGACGGTTCCATGCTGGTGCGCTATCCGTTTCGGGAACAGGATATGGGGCGCAACTTTTCGAAGTCGCCCATTTTTACCAAGTATCTCGTTGACCATTCAGCGGGCACTGCATCGTTCACCTCCAGCCTGGACGGCGTGGAGCGCCTCTATGCGTTTCGCAAGAGCGACAAGCTACCCCTGGTGACAACGGTCGCGCTGGGCAAGCAGGAAGCACTCTCGGCCTGGCGGCTCGAGGCGCTGCTGTCGTCGCTGGTGGTCGCGGCGCTGCTGGCGCTGACCGGGGCCATTGGCTGGCTACTGATTCGCGCCATGAGCCGGCGAAGCGCGGTCGAAAGCGAGCTTCGACTGACCCAACAGCAGCTGCTTGAGAGCAACCAACAGCTCGAAAGCCTGGCGATGCACGATTCGCTGACGGGGCTTGCCAACAGGCGCTGCTTTGACGAAGCGTTGACCCAGGAGATCCGCATGGCCCATCGAAGCGGGACCCCGCTGGCTTTGCTGATGATCGACATCGACCACTTCAAACGCTACAACGACACCTATGGGCATCCGGCTGGCGACTCCTGCCTGCAGCAGATGGCTTACCTGCTCTCTTCCTGCATCCGCCGCCCTCGCGACCTGCTAGCGCGCTACGGGGGTGAAGAAATGGCCGTTATCCTGCCCGATACCGACATCGACGGAGCGGCCGTCGTCGCCAGGCTGATGCTCGAGCGCTTGGCCTTGCAACCTATCCCTCACGAAGGCAGCCCTTTCGGGCATATGACTGCCAGTATCGGCATCGCCTGCTCCGATGGAACAGCCCTCGACAGCCCGCAATCGCTAATTGAACGCGCCGACCAGGCGCTCTATATCGCCAAGCAAGCTGGCCGCAATCGCCTGCATGTCGATCGGGCGAATGTATTAAACCAATGACAAGGAATGTATTGATGCAATCTCATTTCGGCAAAGGCGTCCTCTTTGCACTCTGCGCCGCAGCACTGAATGCAACGATCGGCGTACTCAGCAAAGTGTTGATGAACAGTGGATTCAGCTCCAGCAGCATCGCCCTGATAAAAACAGTCCTCGGCTGCCTGTTGCTATCGGCATTGCTACTGTTTCTCAAGCGCCCGCTGCATACCGCCAAGTGGATACATGCCGCCGTTTGCGCATTTCTCGGCATTTTTGTGTTGTTCCACTTTGAAACCTCGGCCTATAGCCATTATGCCGCGGCAGGCGTCGTGGTGATTCTGATGGCAAGCGCCTCCATTTCTTCGATTTTGCTGGGACGGATAGTCCTCAAGGACCCGATCACCGCCAACGCGACGGTAGGCGCCGGTTTGACAATAGCCGGCATTGCCGTGATTTTTGGCGCGGACCTGGAACAAGGCTTCACCCTGCAAGGTGCGGTGCTCGCTGCGATCGGAGGCTGCGGTTATGGCGCATTTTCGGTTGCCATGAAGCGCATGGGCGTTTCCGGGGGGCTGCATTTCACTCGCCAACTGTTGTTTTTCGGCAGTCTTTATCTGCTGATGCCGGCTGCAACCGATGGATTCATCATCGGAGAGCTTTCATTGGCGGCAGTCATGGCATTGCTGGCTCTGGCTGCGTTGCCGACCATCCTCGGCTTCTTCTGTACCACCAAGGCCATCGAGTACCTGAAACCCTCGCAAGTCCAGGCGCTGGAGCTAACCGAACCACTGTTTGCCGCACTGCTGGCGTTCGTGGTGCTCAATGAAGTACCGCGGGACACGTTGTACCTGGGGGCCGGGCTGATTCTCTTCGGCCTGTGCTTCTCCAATGAGCTGATCCGACTGGGCAAGAAAGCGCCACAGCCGTCCCAAGCATGAAACGCGTGCGAGCAAGCACCTTAAGACGTGCCTGCTCGCACGGCCGCATTACCAAATCGCGATATCGTAAGTCAGGTAGATCCGGTTGCTGTCGCGCCCTCGGGAAAAGTCAGAGCGGTAGACGTAGTTGCGAAGCTTCACACCCAGACCTTTCACAGGCCCGGATTGCACCACGTAGGCGAGCTCCATGTCACGCTCCCATTCGCTGAGCCCGGCATCAGCCGAGCGACCGTTGTCCCCGCTGAGGTAGCGCGCCATGAAGGTCAGCCCGGGGACACCGGCCGCCGCAAAGTTGTAGGCATAGCTCGCCATCCAGGTTTTTTCTTCCTCCTCGATGAACTTGCCGATGCCAACGTTGCTGAACGAGTAGACCGTTGCGCCGCTGATGTACGGCAACCCAGCCTCGCCGTCGAGTATCTGGTAGCCGGCGCCGAAAGTGTGCCCGGAATGAGCGTACGAAAGCTGCCCACTGAACATGTCGTTGTCGATCTGACCACCATGAGCGGCCCCGCTGTCGCGGCTCTTGAAATAGCGCAAGTCGGTGGTCAACACACCGCCGGCCAACGGCAAGTCGTGGACCAGGCCTAAGTAGTCCTGACGATAGAAGTGTTCGAGCTGGCCGTGGAAATAGCTCACGCGTAGCTGCTTGCTGATGGCATAGTCGGCCCCGCCAAAACTGAAATCGCCAGACTCGCCGCCACTGTAACCATCCAGGAACAGGCCGGTGCTATCGGAGGAGTCGCGCTGCTTGAAGCGGTCCAGATGTCCGGCGGTCAGGGTCAGGCCATCGACATCGGTACTGGTCAGCTGCGTGCCTTGATAGGTCTGCGGCAACAACCGCGCATCGTTGTAGACCAGCACCGGCGTCTTTGGCAGCAAGGTGCCATGCTTGAGCACGGTCTGCCCCAGTCGCGCCTTGGCCGTCACCCCGGCACTGGCGAACTCGTCAGCAGCACGGCCATCGTCATGAACCGGCAGCAAGCCCGTACCGCTGCGGCCGCGGCCCGAATCGAGCCGCACGCCTACGAGCCCCAGGGCATCGATCCCCAGCCCCAGCGTGCCTTGAGTGAACCCTGACTGATAGTCGAGCAGAAACCCTTGTGCCCATTCCACCCGCTCGCTCTTTGCATTTGCAGCAGCGCGGGCGCTCATGCCTTGTTCGTCGCGGAAGTTTTCGTTGAAGTAAACGTTGCGCAGCTGCAGCTTGAGCTTGCTGTCGTCGATGAATCCGGCGGCACCGGCCACAGGAAGCCAGCCGCACAGCAGGCCACAAGTGGCCCCACGGAAAACAGTTCGGGACATGTTCGATACTCTGTTGTTGTTCTTGGATGAGGTTGGGCGCCAACGGCGCCCTGGACAGATCAGACGAAGAAGGACAAGGCACCCGTGACCAAGGCCAGTGCGGTGATGACCAGCGATGTCAGCACCGCCCATTTCACCGTGGCCTTCTGGAAGTCGCCGATGTCGCGATCGACCATGCCCACCAACAGCAAGGTCGATGCTACCAGCGGGCTCATCAGGTGCACTGGCTGCCCAAGCACCGAGGCGCGGGCGATTTCAACCGGGTCAATGCCATAGGCGGCCGCAGCGTTGGCAAGGATCGGCACCACGCCAAAGTAGTAGGCGTCATTGGACAGTACGAAGGTCAGTGGCATGCTGGTCAGCGCCACAACCAGGGGGAACCAGTGGCTCCAGGCCTCGGGAATCCAGTCGACCAGGGTCTGCGCCAGAGCATCGACCATCTTGGTGCCCGAGAAGATCCCCGCAAAGATGCCGGCGGCGAATACCAGCAGTACCACGGTCATGGCGTTGCCCGAGTGGGCGAGGATGCGCTCCTTCTGCAGCTCCAGCTGCGGGTAGTTGATCATCAGCGCAGCGACGAAACCGATCATGAACAACAGGGCGGAGTGCATGACACCCATCACCAGAGCCGTCATGACGGCAATCACCAGCACAAGGTTCACATAGGCCAAGCGTGGGCGCTTGTGTGGGTTGTCACCGAGGATTTCCTTGATATAGCAGTTGCCGCCCCCTGACTCCAGGGCGATGTTGCCGATGCGTCGCCGCTCGGCACGGCCCAGCAGGAATGCGGTGAACACCACCCATACCGCACCGCCGATAACGGTCGGCAGCATCGGGATGAAATATTCGGTGGCATCCAGCCCGAGCGCGGCAATGGCCCGGGTCGCCGGCCCACCCCAGGGGCTCATGCCACTCATGATGCTCAGCGAGAGCATGGACACCGTTGCCAGGATCATCGGGTTCATGCCAATGCGCTTGTACAGTGGCAGCATGGCTGCGCAGGTAATCATGTAGGTGGTGGTGCCGTCACCATCGAGCGCGACCAGCAGCGACAGCAGCGCGGTACCGATGGCGATCTTGACCGGGTCGCCATTGACACGCTTGAGGATCTTGCGGATTAGCGGGTCGAACAGGCCAGCATCGATCATCAAACCGAAGAACAGGATGGCGAACAGCAACAGGGCCGCTGAAGGCGCCACCATTTTCAAGCCATCGAGCATCATCTTGCCCAGTTCGGGGGCAAATCCACCGATCACTGCGAAGACAATGGGTACTACAGTGAGCGCAACGATTGGCGACAGGCGTTTGCTCATGATCAGGTAGGTGAAGGTCACCACCATGATCAGGCCCAGGAGTGCGAGCATGGTCTTTTCTCTTGTTTTTATTCTGTTACGGCCATCGGCAAGGCAGATGGCCCCTACCCCACTCGGCATCGCAGTGATGCTGAGTGGGATTCTAAGTCAACAATGGGAGGGTAAGAGGCTTTTCAGCCGTGATGCCGGGGCTCCGCAGACCAGTCGGACTGCGTAATATCCGCCTCGTCCGATGTGGCAGGAATGCCGTTCAGGCGGCGTAGCAAGGTTTCCCGTTCACAGGCATTCTCAGACAGTGAGATGACCACGGTGGCCACGGCGTTGCTGGCCAGGCTGGTCAGGGCACGCGCCTCGGACATGAAGCGATCGATGCCGATCAGCAAGGCAAGCCCTGCAAGCGGGATGTCGTGAATGACGGTCAAGGTCGAGGCCAGCGCAACGAAACCGCTACCGGTCACACCCGCGGCGCCTTTTGACGACAACAGCATGATCGCCAGCATCGTCACCGTCTGCCCGAGGCTCAGATCAATGTTGCAGGCTTGGGCGATGAACACCGCCGCCAAAGAAAGGTAGATGGCGGTACCGTCGAGGTTGAAGGAATAGCCGGTTGGCAGCACCAATCCGACCACGCCTTTTTTGCAGCCAAGCTTCTCCAGTTTCTCCAGCATGCGCGGCAGCACGGGCTCGGTGGACGAAGTGCCGAGCACCACCAGGAACTCCTCGCGGAAATAGCGCAGCAGCTTCCACAGGCTGAAACCATGGGCGCGGCAGATGCCGCCAAGCACCACCAGCACGAAAAACGCACAGGCTATGTAGAGCGTACCGACCAGCTTGGCCAGTGCGCCAAGGGACGTCACACCGTACTGACCGACGGTGAAGGCCAGCGCACCGAAGGCACCGACCGGGGCGAAGCGCATCAGGTAGCCGAAAATGCGGAACACCATGGTCGAGGCGGACTCCAGCACATCGAGTACCGGCTTGCCCTTCTCGCCCATGGACGACAAGGCAAAACCGCTGAGCACCGCGATGAACAGCACCGGCAACACTTCACCCTTGTTGAACGCACCGATGAATGTGTCGGGAATGATGTGCATGAAGAAGTCGACAACGCTGAGCTTTGCTGCCGACGCGGCGTACTGGCCGAGCCCCGCAGTGCTGAGAGTGGCAGGGTCGATGTTCATGCCGACACCAGGGCGGAACAGGTATACCGCTGCCAGGCCGATCATCAGGCTGATGACGGTCAATACCAGGAACAGCAGCAAGGTTTTGCTCATCAAACGCCCCAGGGAGCGCTTGTCGGTCATCCCGGCAATACCGGTGACGATGGTGCAGAAAACCACCGGCGCGATCATCATCTTGATCAGCTTGATGAACGCATCACCCAGAGGCTTGAGCGCAACGGCCTGTTGCGCCCAGAAGTGACCGACCACCACGCCCAGCAGGACGGCGCAGAGGATCTGGAAGTACAGCGATTTGGCGAGTCTCATGTAGCATCACCCATTGTTGAAATTGTGCGGATGCGCTTGTTGCGAATATACAGGTCTGGGTTACCGCCTGGGCTTACCCCGCCAACCTGCGGAATGTTGGGGCGTAAACGAAGCCTGAGAAAAGCCGGCGGGCAGTTCGCACCACCGAGGCCTGAATCGTCTTGCCATCGACACCGCTGCGTGACAGTGCGACATCGATACCACCACTTGGGTGTTCCAGGCGCACCTCGACCAGTTGCTCGGCGCCCTCGCCCAGCAGTTCGCCGATAACTGTGCCAGGGCTGACGCAGGCAGTCGCCAGCCCTATCGCTCCGGTGATGGCCAGCGCGCGGTGGCAGTTGTGCGGCATGAAGTAGCGAACCTGCACCGTGCCGTCATAGCGGGGCTTGGACACCAGTACCGGCTTCGGGATGACCATACCGCTGACATCACCCAGGCCCATGGCCTTGCCGGCCTTTAGACGCAACGCCTCGAGGCGCTCGAGCAGACCGACGTTGGCATCGAGTTCGGCCGGGGTTTCCGAACCTGTGACACCCAGCTGGCTGGCCTCTACCAACATCATCGGCATGGCCATGTCGATGCAGGTGACCGGTACGCCATCGATCACATCCTTGGCCTTGCCAGTCGGGAAAAGCTTGCCAGTCTTGCTGCCGACCGCATCGAGGAAGGTCAGGTGCACCGGCGCGGCAGTGCCCGGTACGCCATCGATCGCCGTGCGGCCTTCGTAGCGCACGATGCCGCCTGGGGTCTCCACCAGCGAATTGACGAAAGTGCCGGTATTGAGGTTGCGAATACGTACCAGAGTTTTACCGTCCTGGCCTTTGACAAGACCTTGCTCGATGGCGAACGGGCCAACGGCACACAGCATGTTGCCGCAGTTGGGCGCGGTATCGACCCTGCGCTGGGCGACCATGACCTGCACGAACAGGTAGTCGACGTCGGCGTCGGCATGCAGCGAGGGGCTTACAATCGCTACCTTGCTGGTCTGCGGGCTACCGCCACCGATGCCGTCGATTTCCAGTTCATGCCCGGACCCCATCAGGTTGATCAGCAATTCGTCGCGTTCGACCACATTGGCAGGAAGGTCCCATGCATGGAAGAAGGGGCCCTTGGAGGTGCCACCGCGCATGAGTACGCAAGGAATTCGTTGCATGATTTCGCACTCTCGTTGATCAATGGACATCATTGATGCTGTGGACACAAGATTGACAGGGATATATAAATCATTCCAATGCAAATATCGTAGCCATTATTCCGCTTTAAGCATCAATAATGACCAGGGCCAAAGAGCGATTTCGAGATGGAATATGAACTGCAAGACATACGATCTTTCGTGAAAATCGCCGAACTCGGCAGCTTCCATGAAGCTGCGGAAGCATTGCACCTGTCGCAGCCCGCCCTGAGCCGGCGGATTAAAAAGCTCGAGGAAGGGCTGGGCACTTCGCTGCTGGAACGCACTACCCGTCGCGTCAGTCTTACCAGCGTCGGGCGTGACTTCCTGCCCAAGGCCAGGCGCCTGCTGGATGACTTCGAGGACTCGATCCTGAGCATTCGCGAACTCGCCGAACGACAGACCGGCCAGGTCACCCTCGCCTGCATCCCGACCGCGGCGTTCTATTTCCTGCCGTCGGTGATCCGCGATTACAACGAGCAATACCCCAAGATCCGCATTCGTCTGCTGGACCTCAGCGCCAACGACGGGCTTGAGGCCGTACTGCGGGGTGAAGCCGATTTCGGCATCAATATGATGAGCGGCCAGCACCCGGACATCGAGTTCGTCTCCCTGGTACAGGAGCATTTCGTCCTGGCCTGCCGCAGGGACCACAAGCTGGCGAACCGTGAGGCCGTCACCTGGACAGAACTGGCCGACTACCGCCTGATCGGCGTAGGCCGGCTTAGCGGTAATCGGATGCTGCTGGACCATGCCCTGTCCGGTCTCAACCTGCGGCCCAAGTGGTTCTATGAGGTTCAGCACCTGTCCACCTCGCTGGGCATGGTCGAAGCCGGGTTGGGCGTGTCGGCCATGCCCAGCCTGGCCATGCCTAACGCCGACCACCCTACGCTCGTCAGCGTGCCGCTGATCGAACCCCAGGTCACCCGCACCCTGGGATTGGTCTATCGCCGAGGGGCGTCGCTGTCGCCAGCTGCAGAGAAGTTCGTGTCGATCTTGCTGGACAAGTGGCCCAACCGGTGAGCGAAACGCCTTGCGTTTCGCGCGGCGCGGCACAGGGGAAAAAACGGCTGCGTCCATGGTTCACTCCCCTCCCAGGCCCAGTTCGTTGGGCCGGCGTTTCTCGATCGCGAACTTCAAGAGTGCCGCGCTGCGGAACAGGCCATGGGCGAACTTGCCGTAGGGCAACGTGACGAATAGCGCCATCACAGTGCCCAAATGGATCGCCAGCAGGATCGCCATCGCTGCGGTATCACGCAGGCCAAGCAACGCAAGGCCCGTGATGCTGACCAGCAGCAGAAGCAGGATGAACGCCCGGTCCATGGGCCGCTGGGCAACATCGCCCTGCTCCGGCGCCCTGCGCAGGTTCAGCGCCAACAGCCCGGCCGGCCCGACGATCAAGCCAATACCGCCGAGTGTTCCGAGCAACACCGGTGCACTCAGCAGCGGGTACGGCGCCTGCTGGCCCAGCAGGTAGTGATAGCCGGTGGCGACCACCGTGGCGGCAAAGCACAACATGAAGCCGTAGAAGGTGAAGTGATGGAAGCGCCGGCGCCAGAGCGTGAAGCGATCATCGGCATTGTTGCAACCTTGGCCATGTCCGCCGTCTAGGTATTTCAGGGTCAACGCTGCGCTTGATGCCTCGAACACTGCCCCTTTGGCCGGTTGCGCCAGCGCCTCGGCAGGCGAGACCGAGCGCCAGAAGCGTCGTACAGCCACCGCCAGGGCCAGCGCTGCAGCGGCAAAGACGCTACCGAACATCAGGGCCAGGGTATTGTGTGGGAAGACCGCATAGAAATTACCAGCCAACCGCCCGGGCAGCAGCGTGCCGTTGACGAACAAGGTCAGCAGCAGGAACAGCGACAAGGCTACGGCCAATGCACTGGCAACATAGGTGCCGTTGTGCGTGTAGAGCCGCCCGAAGAGAGCCGGCCACGCATACTCGGTGTATGTCTGGCCGCGCACCTTGGCCATCGCCTGGGGCACGTTTACCGCGAATTCGTGGGGCTGCGCGTACTGGCAGGCATGCAGGCAAGCGCCGCAGTTGTGGCACAGGTTGGCCAGGTAATGGATGTCGGCCTTGGCGAACTCCAGCCTGCGGGTCATTGCCGGGAAAACCGCGCAGAAGCCTTCGCAGTAACGGCAGGCGTTGCATATCCGCATTTGTCGGTCCACTTCCCGTTCCTCCAGGTTCAACACCGGGATCAGTTCGAAGGCTGACGGGGCGGCTTCAGGCTGGCGTGGTTCAGGCAGTTGCGCAGTCATGGCGTCTCTCTTTTTCTGGATGTTCATAACCCGCCGCCGCAGCGGCGCTGGTGCCGGCGATACGCCCGAAAGCAGTGCCGATGGACATGCCAACACCTGCGGTGTAGCCCTTGCCCAGTACATTGCCCGCCATCATCTCGCCGGCAACAAACAGGTTCGGGCTGGGACGCCCGTCGAAATGGACGGCGGCGGTTTCATCGGTGCGCAGCCCCAGGTAGGTGAAAGTCACGCCAGGGCGCAGCGGGTAGCCGTAGTAAGGAGGCGTATCGATCGGGCGCGCCCAGTGGCTTTTCACCGGTTCCAGGCCTACGGTGTGGCAGTCGTCCAGCTGGGTGTGGTCGAAAGTGCCCACCTGGCAGGCTCGGTTGTAGGCATGCACGGTTTCGATGAAGGCCTGCACAGGCAAACCGAGCAGGCCGGCCAACGCCTCCAGGCTATCGGCGGTGGCGCCCGGGAAAACCGGTGGCATGAAGCGCCCGAGGGCTTTCCGGTCGATGATCGAGAACCCGACCTGCCCTGGCTGATGCGCGACCAGGCGCCCCCAGATGGCATAGCGCTTGGGCCAGAAGTCCTCTCCTTCATCGTAGAAGCGCTGACCGTCGCGGTTGACCACCACGCCCAGCGACACACAATCGATGCGCGTGCAGATGCCGCCGTCGTATAGCGGTGCGCGGGCATCGATCGCCACCATGTGTGCCTGCGTCGGGTCGCCAATCGTGTCGGCGCCCAGTGCAATCATGCGGCGCAACAGCACCCCATCATTGAAGCGCGTGCCACGGATCAGAAAATTGTCCGAAGGCCACTCCCCTCGCTCGTTCTGCCCCCACGCCTCGCGCAACCATTGGCGGTTGGACTCGAAACCACCGGCAGCAAGCACACAGGTACGCGCCTCGATGCGCTCGGCAGGCAGGTGTCGCCCCTGAACCTCACGTGCCGGCACATGGGCAGCGACGAAGCGTCCGTCCTGCAGTTCGATGTCGGCTACTGGCGTGTCGTAGCGTATCTGTACGCCAAGGTTTTCAGCGCTGCGAAAGTAGGCATTGACCAGCGCCTTGCCGCCGCCCATGAAGAAGGCATTGGTCCGTGCGGTGTGCAGCGCACCAGACAATGAGGGCTGGAAATGCACGCCATGCCGGCGCATCCACCCGCGACAGCTGGAGGATGCGCGAATCACCAGGCGCGCAAGCTTTTCGTCGGTCTGGCCACCGGTGACCTTCAACAGGTCTTGCCAGAACTCCTCTTCCGGGTACGCCTCGAGCAGTACGTCCTGGGGGTCATCATGCATGCACCGCAGGTTACGCGTGTGTTGTGAGTTGCCACCACGCCAGGCGCGGGGTGCGGCCTCGAGCAGCAGCACGCTGGCTCCGGCCTCTCGCGCCATCAGCGCGGCACAGAGGGCGGCATTGCCCCCTCCGATGACTAGCACATCGATCATTTCGCCTCCAGATCACGAAGAGCCGAATGTTCGGCTGCTCCTCGTGACCGGGGACTTTAATGAGAGCCCGGGGTGTGCGAAACGCGATCGTCGGGGGGAGGTATTCAGTTTTTCTAAAGGGGCTGGATGAACGCACCCAGAATCCGGGTCAAAGCAGCCGGGCTCCAGGCCATCGGCCCTGTTCCACCAGATCCCGAGCGACCTCCTGCAGTACGATCCGTGTTGCCAACGCTGCCGGCGAGAGCTCGTCATCGGTCAGGCTGACAATTACATTGCGCCGCTGCGCCTGTGCTTCATCGATGGCAAACACGCGCAGGCCCGCCTGATGCGCCCGGGCCACCGTCGCGCCGGGCTGGATGGTGGCGGCATGGCCCGCACACACGCAATCCATCAACAGCGACAAACCATCGACTTCCATGACGATGCTGGCCTCCAGCCCTGCCCGCTCGAAAATCGAACGCAACGTCGTGCGCAGGCCATGTTGGGTGCTGGGCATCACCAAGGGGAGCGTCGAGATCTGTCGCAACGTCAGCGACTCACCCCACCCGACCTCGACCAACGGAGCGGGAACCAGCACGAACAGCCGCTCCGTCAGAAGCGCCCGGACATCCAGCCGCGGCCCCGTCTCCGTCTGGAACAGTACCGCCAGGTCAAGGTGCCTGGCATTAAGTTGGTTCATCAGATAGCCAGACAACATTTCCACCAGGTGCAGGCGGATGTCCGGATAGCGTTTGCGCATCCTGTCGATCAACGCCAAGCCAAGAATCGATGCGGTGGTCGGTGCCAGCCCTACGCTCGCATAGCCGCTCATGCGGCCACTTTGTGCCGCCAGGACAGCGTGCTCCGCCTGACGAAGCGCCAGGCGCGCATGGTATTCGAAGGCCAGGCCGGCCGCCGTCGGCGAGACGCCGGTACTCGAACGTGTCAAAAGCCGGGTACTCACCTCGCTCTCCAGCTTCGACAGTTGCTGGCTCAGGGCGGAGGCGCCGACCCCGAGCTCGACCGCCGCCCTGCCAAGACTGCCGTAATCCAGAACACTCAGGAAATAGCGAAGCTGACGTAACTCCATGCGAATCTCTTTCAACGATGGGGGTGGTCCTTGAGCATGTTAAACGTATTTGCACAACGTGTGCGGTCAAGCCTTGATCGACATGACCCTGATGCAAAATGCTCGTGCAGCTTGGCTTCCAAAGCAGGCGCATTGTTCGAGAAAACCATGGCGTGAACGTCGAACCAAAACGGCACCCCTGCGAAAAGCGCGAGGCGTGCTCTTACTCGCTCGAGTAGGTTAGATTTCTGACGAGAAACGGTCACGGGGAACCAGACTTACGCAGGATTCGTGCATAGTGGTTTTTTTTAAGATTGAATACGCCCACTTAATGCGGCGGTTCGCGATTAGCATATTTACCGTTAGAACCCAACTGTTCAGACGGAGCACAACCGTGACCACAATCGACCTTTCCTTTATCCGTAGCCAGTTCCCCGCATTCTCTGAGCCTTCCCTCGAAGGCCAAGCATTTTTCGACAACGCGGGGGGCTCTTATGCCTGCCGGGACGTCATCGAAAATCTGAATCGGTTTTATCGTCAGAACAAGATGCAGCCATATGGTGCACACCCGGCCTCTCGTCGTGGTGGTGAAGAGATGGATCACTCTCATGCAGAAATTGCTGCGTATCTGGGAGTAGAGGCTGAAGAGGTGCACCTTGGCCCATCCTCGTCCCAGAACATCTACGTCCTTGCGGAAGCCTTCGCAAACCGTCTTGATGCCGGTGACGAAATCATCGTTACCAACCAGGATCACGAGGCGAACAATGGCGTGTGGCGTCGCCTTGCAAAACGCGGCATTGCTATCAAAGAATGGCAGGTGAACCCTACCACCGGTTCCCTGGAGCGAAGCGGTCTTGAGGCTTTGCTTTCGCCACGAACCAAAGTGGTCGCTTTCGCGCACTGTTCGAATATTTTAGGTGAGATCAACCCGGTACGCGAAATCTGCGAAATCGTCCATTCCGCCGGTGCAGTTGCTGTTGTGGATGGTGTTTCTTACGCTGGGCATGGGTTCCCGGATGTACGCGAACTAGGGGCCGATATTTACCTGTTCTCCCTCTACAAAACCTTCGGCCCTCACCTTGGCGCCATGGTCATCCGTCGACCAGTGATGGACTTTTTGGGCAACCAGGCACACTACTTTAACGCGGCGCATCTCGCCAAATGGTTTGTGCCTGCCGGCCCTGATCATGCGCAAGTCGCCGCAGCAAGCGGTGTGACTTCGTACTTCGACAACGTCCATGCTCATCACTTTCCAAACGCTAGCGTAAGTGATCGAGCAGCGAACGTACGAAATCTCTTCAAAGATGCAGAGGCCGCGCTCCTGCCGCAGCTGCTGGATTTCTGTGCGAATGATTCACGGGTACGCTTGCTCGGCCCTACTGACGCCAAAAACAAAGCCGCGACTTTGTCAATTCAAACGATGAAATCATCCCCTCGCGAGGTTTCTGAGCGACTGGCTAAAAAGGGCATCATCGCAGGTGCCAGTCATTTCTATGCAGTCCGCCTGCTTGAAGCGCTCGGCGTTAACCCAGAGGAAGGTGTTCTGCGTCTCTCGTTCGTCCACTACACAACTCCAGAGGAAATTCATCAACTGATTCAAGCTCTGGATCAGTCGCTCTAAGCCTATCTGAACTAGGGCATTGCCACGTACAATGCCCTTAGTTCACAGTCAGACCAAACTTCCTACCAAGTCATCCAGGCATATGAACGATTGAGTGCTACTGATATCAGGGTGTGAGCTCAGCTCATCAACCAAGATTTTTGTAAAATCTGCCATGCGTGGCGCGACCACGCGAATCATAAAGTCAACATCACCCGTTATGCCAGTCGCCAATCTGACCCATGGTCTGTTCTGAAGGAGCAAGGCCACTCGCTCTCGTGCTCCAGGCTTGTTTCTGTGTAAAGTCACGATGATCCAGGCACTTACATCGTTACCCAGCTTACCTTCATCTATTACCGCTGTGTATCCCTTGATCACCCCAACTTCTTCAAGCCTTTTCACTCGGCGCAAGCACTGTGACGGCGACAGTCCGACTTGAGTTGACATCTGCTGATGGCTGATCCGACCATCTTTCCGAAGCACCGAGATAATTCGCGTATCCATTCTATCAAGCCGAATATCAGTCATTATCCACCCTCTCTATGCAGGATTCCTGCGCATCATAACGCTCGGCACTTACGAATTGCAAACCTCATGCACGCAAGCAGAGATAGACTTAATTTCGTTAACGCGCTTGAGGCAAAGTTCCTCTCCAACCCAGCAACCGGAACTTCAATCGATCTTTGGGAAGCCTTCACAGCGAGGAGCGGCAGCCTTTCCATACTTAGCCCCAGCATTAACTAGCACCTGAAAGTATTTTTTGTAGTCAGGACTGACCAGACTTTGCATGCAAGTCTGTCTGTAGGATGCAGATAAAGAAATACCAATAACAAATACTACTAAGCCTGTGCGCTTTAGGTGAATTTATGGCGATGACACAAAAAAATGAGCAGAGTCAAGCCGACTCAGCCAAAAAGAATAAATCCGACTGGCTAGATTCTCATGAGTCCGGATACTCTAAGAATCTGAAGCGACGACATATCCAGATGATCGCTCTAGGAGGAGCAATCGGGACTGGCCTCTTCCTCGGCGCTGGCAGTAGGCTACAATCAGCCGGGCCGTCGCTAGGTATAGTGTATCTTGTGTGTGGCATCTTTGCGTTTTTCATCCTCCGAGCGTTGGGCGAACTTATCATGCACCGCCCGACCACAGGTAGTTTCGTTTCCTACACACGGGAGTTCATGGGCGAACGCGCGGCATTCGTCGCAGGCTGGATGTACTTCCTGATTTGGGCAACTACTGGCATTGTAGATATTACAGCTGTTGCCATCTACATGAAGTACTGGGGTGTTTTTGCTGACTTCCCTCAATGGGGGTTCGCCCTAATTGCCCTCACCGTTGTAACCGTCATGAACCTGATCGGCGTCAAGTGGTTCGGTGAAATGGAGTTCTGGTTCGCCATTATCAAGGTCGGTGCAATCGTAGCATTCCTTATTGTAGGTACCGTGGTTCTCGGCACCGGTCACCCTATTGGTGGACATGCACCAGGTCTTAGCCTGATAAGCGACAATGGAGGTATCTTCCCTCATGGAATTCTGCCTGCCGTCCTGATCATTCAAGGCGTACTGTTCGCTTATTCAAGTATTGAGCTTGTGGGGACTGCAGCTGGCGAGACCGAAAATCCTAAGGATATTCTGCCGAAGGCAATCAATGGCGTGATTTGGCGGATCGTTTTGTTCTACATCGGCTCCGTTGTGCTTTTGATCTCGGTACTTCCGTGGACAGCTTACAGCGCCAATGAGAGCCCGTTTGTTACTTTCTTCTCTGCCTTGGGTATCCCTGGCATGGGGTCAGTGATGAACATTGTCGTACTCACTGCAGCACTTTCAAGTCTCAACGCGGGCCTGTATTCCACAGGGCGGATTCTTCGCTCGCTGTCAATGGGCGGCTCAGCACCCAAATCGCTTTCCGCAATGAATGCTCAGGGTGTACCGTATAAAGGTATCTTGATTACCGTAGTCATCAACGCGTTTGGTGTTCTCTTGAACTACCTGATCCCCGCTCAGATCTTCGAACTGCTGCTTAACATGGCCGCTCTTGGGATCATTACCACTTGGGCATTCATCGTGCTGTCTCAAATCTATTACCGCCGCGCCGTTAGACGCGGTGAGGTTCAGATGGTCAGTTTTAGAATGCCTGGTGCACCATTCACTTCATGGATGACCCTCGGCTTTCTTGCTTTTGTATTGATTCTGATGGCATTCGACTACCCGAGCGGTACCTACACGTTGTCCACTATTCCGCTGATCGTTGTCGCCTTGATGATCGGCTGGTCTAGAACATCACACGCAAAAAAGGCAAAAGGCTTTAGCGCAGAAAAGGCCCCCGCTCAGTAATAAAATGCCTGGTCGGTACTCCCCGATCAGGCATGCCCACCTCCCATGACCGGACAATTGGCGAACGAGAGAGCGTTTCTAGCCATATCCATCCTCCTGAGTGAAGGTGCCGTCCCTCTCAGGATGAGCAACGGGGGCATGTATGGGCACTGCCATCCGAATGAAAGAACGCATGATAATCTGAGTGACGAGTTGGGTTCACGGATCACGTCACCATAAGTAATCAAACACTTGGTGCCGTGACCGCTTCGATCACATTGAATATCAGCATACCCAGCAACATCGCTGCCACAAACAGCCACGCCGGCCAGTAGCCACCCGATAAAAGCACCAACGCCGGGCCCGGACACACCCCGGCCAGGCCCCAACCAACACCGAACAACAGGCTTCCGCCAACTAGACGACGGTCAATGTCACGCCGGGCGGGTAAATGCATCGTCTCACCTAGCAGCGTCACCGAGTGTCGACGTGCCCAGGCCATTGGCAAGAACGCCGCTCCGATGGCTCCGACCATGACCAACGCCAGCGAGGGGTCCCATTGCCCGGCTAGGTCGAGGAAGCCAATCACCTTGGCAGGGTTTGCCATTCCGGACAGCAATAAACCTATCCCGAACAGCACCCCTGCGATGAAGCCACTGATCCGAGTCATGTTACGTTCCTGTAAAAAGATGCCGAGCGCCGAACACAGTGACAAAACCGGTCGCCATGAAACACAGCGTCGCCACTGCCGAACGAGGAGACAGCCGCGACAGGCCGCACACCCCATGACCGCTGGTGCAGCCGCCACCGTAGCGAGTACCCAGGCCGACCAGCAGCCCTGCGGCCATCAGCACCCAAGGTGCGCTGGTGAACTGCACAGTAGGAAGCGACGCGAACGCCTGCCACAACAACGGTGCAGCGAAGATTCCCAGCAAGAACGCCGCTTTGTCACCACGCCCCTCCCCTGCACGCTGCAACATCGAAGCGAGCAACCCACTAATACCGGCTACCCGTCCGTTGCCCATGGCGAACAGACCTGCTGCCAGACCAATCAGCGCCCCCCCTCCGAGTGCCGACCATGGTGTGAAAGCATTCACATCAATAAACATTGCGGTGCTCCAACTCTTGATGTCCTGATGACAGCAAACTTTATCTTAGCGCTGGGCCAGCGCGTTTGAAATCCAGCACGGAGGCAGCTCATCGTGTCTTTGGACACTGTCGATGACTTCATCGAAAAATACTACGACCACATGGAGTCGGAGGAAAACATCTTCTTTCCAGCGCCAGAACAATAGCTTTCAAACAGTCAATGGCTGGAAATAAAACAACAATGGCACTAACTGGATGGCGATCGACCAGAACTGAACTGTGAATCAAGGCACCGTCGCCCGGGCTTCTTCAGGCGCTAGTTCGAACTGTTCGAGGCAACGCTGCTCGTCGTCCGCCATCAAGGCGGCGAGGCAATAGCACCCAAGGACCTCCCGAAGGTGCCGTGCTCGACAAAGTGAATATTGGTAGTCAAGCAGATGCTTTCTCAGGAAAGCCTGGGGGCGTTCTTGAACGGACTTCTCAGAATCTCACTGGGTGCACCTCACTTCAGCGCCGCAATGAAGCTGTCTTGCAGCACTTCCAGAAGGAAGTCCGCATTGGCCCGGCTGAAAATCATGGAAGGACGCATTTTCAGCACGTTGTCATGCGGGCCTTCGGTACCGATCAACACACCGCGTTCTCTGGCGCCATCGGCAACTTTCCTGGCCAAGGCCGTGGCCGGAGCCTTCGACGTGCGGTCCGTGACCAACACGATGCCGAGGAACAGGCCCAACCCGCGTACATCACCAATCACATCGAATCGCTGCTGAAGTTTGCGCAAACCCTCAAGCAGGTAATTGCCGATGCTCAAGGCATTCTCTTTCAGCTGGTCGCGCTCGATTGCATCGAGCACCGCCAGGCCCACCGCACACGACACGGGGTTGCCGGCGAACGTATTGAAGTACTCCATGCCGTTGTTGAAAGCATCGGCAACCTCGCGCGTGGTCACCACCGCCGACATCGGGTGGCCGTTACCAATCGGTTTGCCCATAGTGACAGCATCCGGCACTACGCCTTGGGTCTCGAACGCCCACCAGTGGCTACCGACGCGGCCAAACCCGACCTGCACCTCATCGGCCAGGCACAGCCCACCTTCGGCGCGAACCATGGCGTATACCTCCTTGAGGTAATGCTCGGGCAGGAACACCTGCCCCGCCACGCTGGGGATCGACTCGGCAAGGAAGAACCCCGGGCCCTTGCCGGCTTTGCGCATGGCGTCCAGCTGCTCTGCCACCGACTCGGCAAACCGCTTGCCGTGCTCTTCCAATGGCCAGTGCTCGGGCGCGTAGTAGCTGTCTGGAACCACCGCCTCGTATACGTGCGCCGCCCTGCCCTTGCCGGCTTTGCGCTTGTACTTGTAAGGGCTTAGGTCGATGAGTTCTTGCGTGGTGCCATGGTAAGCCCAGTCCAGCACGATCGCCTGGTCGCTACCGGTGTAGTTGCGCGCCATGCGCAGCATGAGGCTGTTGGCTTCACTGCCCGAGCAGCCGAATGACGCCACACAAAGGCCCTCTGGCAACGTGCCGGTCAGCCGCTCGGCGTACTCGACGATGTTGTCGTGCAGGTAACGGGTGTTGGTGTTAAGTCGTGCAGCCTGGCGGGTCAAGGCGTCGACCACGTCGGGATGGCTATGGCCCAAGTGGCACACGTTGTTGAAGCAATCCAGGTAGGCCCGCCCGAAGTTGTCGATCAGCCATACGCCATCGCCGCGCACGAACTTGATCGGGTCGGTGTACGAAATTGACAAGTTCGGTAGCAGCAGCTCTTTACGCTTGGCAATGATCTGGGCCTTGGTCATTCCCTGCTGGTTGTAGGTTTCTGGCGGGATGCCGGCCAAGGTCGACGCATCAGGGAACAGGTCAGCCCACACTTCGCGGTACTCGGGCTCTCCAACGCCAATGATCTCACTCGCGCTCAGCTGGGTATCGGTGGTCATCTGCAGGTGCAGGTGGGGAATCCAGCCGCCGTTTTCAGTATCGGTGCCCATGTAGCCCACCAGGTCGCCGGCTTCGAGCTTGTCACCGGCCTTCAAGCGGCTGAGCGCCTCGTGGGCCAGGTGCCCCCACAGGGTCAGGAATGGCGGGCAACCTGACGGGCTGTGCTCGATCATCACCAGCCCACCATAGCCCAGCGGGTCTGGTTCAACCTCAACGCTTTTGACGGTGCCAGCGACCGGCGCGTACAACGGCGTACCGGCGGGCATCACCAGATCGACCCCCACATGCAAGGTGCGGCGCTGCCCCTTGATGAAGCGCGACTCGAATGCGCTGTCCGTATAAATGGTACGTAACTCACCCCATGGCCCGATGGCCAGAGGCACGTTGTGCGCGGCAGAGAACGCATTCCACCAGCGCGTCGCATCGGCAGGCCGCTGCTCGGCTGAGGCGATGGTCATCTCGTGGCTGGCGTCGCCAAATGGCGCGATCACCTTGTTTAGGACGGCGGCTGACGGGCGCACCAGGTCGGCAAATGATGTGTGGTTATCGGCGATCCAGCGGCGCACTGCACCCGCCCCCTCGATGGCATCGAAACCGCATGCTTTGCGCAGGATGCCGGTGGCCAGCCGTGGATTCATCGAATCAAGCTGTTCCAGCAGGCGCCAGGCTGGCGCTTCACTGATCGCCAGGTAAGGGTTGTCTTCTGTCTGATCTTGCCGGGAAGCGGAGAAAGTTACGCTGATAACCAGGCGCATGGCAATCAGGTTGAACAGCACGTCAAGCTCTTGCGCTTGCAATGGGTACTTTTCATGGAATCCGGCCACCAGCGCTGCGGCAGCGCCGATCGGGTCGTCCATGTCGAGAATGGCGTAAGCACAGGCGATCGCGACCTCGGCAATCAGCACGGTATGCACGGCATCGCCAAAGTCGATGAAGCCGGTCACATGGCGGGTGGTTTCGGCATCGACCAGGATGTTCCAGTCGTTGGCGTCATTGTGGATCACCTGCGCCCTGAGTGATGCCAGCCGGGGCTGTACAGTGTGTTCGAACCGGGTGATAAAACGCTCGACAATGGCCCGACGCTCGGGGCTTTTGATGTGGTGCAAGCGCGAACGGGAGCGTGCGGCATGGCGCAAGTCCCAGTCCAGGTCACGTACGGCACCAAGGTGCATGAACCCCTGCAGGGCGCGGTCAAGTTCACCGAGTGCCCGGCCAAAGTTGCTCATCAGCGCGACAGAGCGCTTGGCCTCGGCAAGCGGCGTGCCGGCCAACCAACTGACCAGGCGCATGGCATGCTGTTCACCTGTGGCGCTGGCCACGGATGGCAGATAGTCACCCGCCACACTGGCGCGAAGGTTAGGCACACCCAGGTGCGCGCCATGCACGGCCAGATGATCGAGCAGCGCGGTTTGAAACTCGCTTTCTACCCGGGGTTCGCTGGAATTGACGATTTTCAGTATCCAGCCCGCATCGACGCCCGTATCCAACCGGTAATTGCGGTCCCGCTCCCCGTCCAGGGGGGTTGCTGTAGCGGTGACATTGAAAAAATCTTTTGCGAGGCCCTCTGCATCGCTTGCCGAAAACCGAGGTGCCGGGTGGGAAAGGTCTGTCATATCATCACGTTCCGAGCGAGCAAATTGTTTTTCAATAGCTTGTCACGCACTGCCGAAACCGACACCCTGCATACGGTCGGGATCGACAGGCATTATGCCGGTACCGACCGGCATAATGACGGCGAGCTTATCAGGTGGTGCAATGCGTGAACTGGACGCAAAAGATCGTGAGATTCTTGAAGTACTTTCGAAGGACGCGCGCATTGCGCTGAAGGCATTAGCCGGCCGCATAGGCCTTTCCAGAAGCGCCACTACCGAGCGTGTGGCCAACCTTGAACGCAGCGGGATCATTCGAGGATACCGTGCGGATATCGGCGAAATAGACGCCAATGTCATACGCGCGATACTGCTGGTGACCTTGCAGCGCACACCTGCCATGGGGCTGCTCGACCAGTTGGCAACGGACGCACGCGTGCGGCGGGTTTCCTCGGTGAGTGGGCAGCTTGACCTGGTGGTTGAGGTGGAAACCCGGACAATCGACGACCTCAATCAGGTGCGCGACAACGTGGCACGTCACGAATCGGTGGATGACATTACCACGTCGGTTGTCCTGCGCCGTGATATCGACCGCCAGGGCGCCTGATCATCCACGCATGGTTGCCCAGGCCGGCCTTTGCGCCGGCAAGCCAGCTTGCACAGCGGCGCACGAGCGCTCAACGCGATAGCAGTACGCGGTCAATCTCGCCAACCACCTGCCGCGTCGCGTCTTCGATGGCCCCTTCATTACGGCACAACACCCAGCCGTGCTTTACGAGCGCCCGCTCGAAAGCCTCGGTGCAGGCAACCTGTTCATCCAGGTTGTATATCACCGTACTGCCCAGGCCACGCGTGCGTGCCGTAGCCCTTGCCCACGAGGTTTCAGGGGCAGTGACAACCCCGACATGCAAATCTGGCACTTGCACGCTTAGGTCGAGGTTCAATCGCAAGATCTGGTCAAACGGCACCGTGCGGCGAAACGCGGCGTCAGAGGGGTACCAGCGATCAATCAGGACGATGCTGTCGGCTGGCTGCCTGGGCAGTACGTGCCGGGAAATCCAGGCGCGGCTTTCAGCGAAGCGCTCGCACACCCTTAATTCCAGATCTCGGCAAGGGTTTCTGGCGAGCTTGTTGACCAGCGCCATGGTTTCGCCCCGGTAGGGATCGCTCTTTTTTTCGCAAAGGCGGATCACCTTTTTCCCGTCCACTCTCAGGGCTTGGGTGACGGCCTCCAGCAGCGTGGTCTTGCCGGTGCCTTTAGGCCCATCGATGGAAACAAACAGCGGGCGAATCATCGTTCAATACCAGTTGGCTCAGGTGCGGATGAGACCATTGATCGCCGTTTGCCTTCAAGGCATATCGACAAGAGCACATCTGTACTCCACAGGTAAAAGGCGGCACATGCGGCCTTCTCGTCCTTTCCTCCTGCGCGGCTATTCGTCGAAGGCGATGGCGCAACGGCTGGGCATCTCGCCAGAAACCATCAAGGTGCACCGGCGCCACCTGTACGCGAAATTGAATAGCTCGTCTCACCCTGAACTGTTTTCGATGTTCATCCGTGAGCTGAGGTTCGCTGATGATCGAGGGGAACACCCGTCATGAGCCAGCACGGCCCTTTTCGCCTCGCTATGCCAAAGGCGGGCATGCCTGCTAGGCTGACGTTGGCGGCCCTGCTGGCAGCCTCCTCATCCTCCACAGGCACGGCCCATGACATTCAACCCCCAAGTAAACCTGACCAACTGCGACCGCGAGCCTATTCAGATACCTGGCAGCATCCAGCCCCATGGCTGCCTGCTGGCGTGCGATGCCTCGGCCACCGTCGTTTTGCGTCATTCGGCCAATGCCCCACAAATGCTGGGCGTAGCAAGCGACATCAACGGCCAGAAGCTGCATGCGGTGCTCGGGGATGAGGTGGCGCATACCCTGCGCAACGCGCTGGCCCGCACGCGGGAGGCCTCGCGGCCGGCGCACAGCTTCGGTGTGAAGCTGCCCAGCGGCGAGGCTGTCGACGTTGCCGCCCACGTGTTCAAAGGCACGGCTATCCTCGAGTTCGAGCCCGCTGGCGCGAGCATTGCCGAGCCAATCGAGCTGGCCCGCACGCTGATCGCCCAACTGCGCGACATCGACCAGACCAGCAAGCTGTTCCGCGATGCTGCCCGCTTTGTCCGGGCCGTGCTCGGTTACGACCGGGTGATGATCTACCAATTGGGTGCCGACGGCGCCGGCAAGGTGGTTGCAGAGGCCAGGCGCAGCGACCTTGAAAGCTTCATGGGCCAGTATTTCCCGGCCTCCGACATCCCCAAGCAGGCCCGCGCACTTTACCTGCGCAACCCGATCCGGGTGATCTCGGATGCCCAGTTCAAGACAGTCGCCATCGACCCGGTGCTCGACCCCTCGGGCGAGCCGCTCGACCTTTCCTATGCGCACTTGCGCAGCGTCTCGCCGATCCACTGCGAATACCTGTGCAACATGGGCGTGGGGGCCTCCATGTCGATTTCGGTCATCGTCAATGGAGAGCTGTGGGGGATGATCGCCTGCCATCACTATGCACCACGCACGCTGGCCATGGGGCAACGTGTGGCGGCGGAAATGTTCGGCGAATTCTTCTCGCTGCATATCGAGACCCTGCGCAGCCGGCAAAAGCTTGAAGCCGCCGTGCACGTTCACAAAGCGCTGGACAGTATGCTGCTTGACGCCAACCGGGCTGCAGACATCGATGGGTTCTTCCGTGCGCGCCTGCCCCGGCTTATGTCGCTGATCCCCTGCGACGGCATCGGCATGTCGCTGCAAGGCCGCTGGTCATCCGCCGGGCTGACGCCGCCCACATCGGCGGTGCCCGACCTGCTGCGCCTGGCAGACATTGTCAGCGCTGGCCGTACCTGGGCGTCCAACCGCCTGTCGATGGTGCTGCCTGCGGCCCAGGCGTACTTTACCGATGTGTCTGGCGTACTGATCATACCGATGTCGCAGCAGCCTAGGGATTACCTGATTTTCTTCCGCAAGGAAGTGGTCGAGACACTCGACTGGGCCGGGGACCCGAACAAGAACTATGACAGCGGCGCACTGGGCGACCGCCTGACACCACGCAAAAGCTTTGCGATCTGGAAAGAAACCGTTCACCAGCAGTCACTGCCCTGGACCGAGCAGGACCGCCAGTTTGGCGACGCCATCCGTACCGCTATCGTCGAGGTGGTGCTGTATAACAGCGAGTTGCTGGCCAGCGAGCGTTCGAAGGCAGAAGTGCGCCAGCGCATCCTCAATGAAGAGCTCAACCACAGGGTCAAGAACATCCTGTCGTTGATTGGCGCGCTGGTTGCCCACCCGACCTCGGAGAGCCAGACACTGCAGGACTACGTGGCGACATTGAAGGGGCGCATCCATGCGCTGTCCCTCGCTCACGACCAGGTGGTACGCGGTGACGGTGGCGGGCGACTGGCCAAGCTGCTGGAGGCAGAGCTTTCACCCTACCGCACCGCCGCCGGATTGATTGAACTGCAAGGCCCGAACGTTATCCTGGATGCCCGCGCCTACTCGGTCATGGCCTTGGTGCTGCACGAACTGGCAACCAATGCTGCCAAATACGGCGCGTTGTCGCGGGCGAGCGGCAAACTTGCCGTAAGCTGGGCCATCGACGCCACCCACAGCTGCAGCATTACCTGGCGCGAAAGCGGCGGGCCAACGGTTCGCCCGCCCAGCCGCAATGGCTTTGGCTCGGTGCTGATAGAACGCAGTATCCCATTCGACCTGGGTGGCACCAGCACAGTGGAATATCACGCCGAAGGCGTGCAAGGGTTGTTCAGAATCCCTGCAAAACACCTGTCCGTGGCCGAAGCGGCCGACCCTGTGAATACATCCGCGCCGGTTACCCGTGCAGCCGATGCCTTTGCCGCCCGGTCAGGCTTGTGCGTGCTGATCCTTGAAGACCAGTTGGTGATCGCGGTTGGCCTTGAGCAGATTCTCAACGATGCACAGATCAAGAACGTGATGACCGCCGGTTCCGAGGATGAGGCCATGCGCTTGATTAGCAGCCGCACACCGGACGCCGCGATACTGGATGTGAACCTGGGAACAGGGACGTCGATTTCCGTCGCCGATGAACTGCAGCGCCGGCAAATTCCGTTTCTGTTCGCTACCGGCTATGGCGACGGCATCAGCATTCCCTCGCATCTGAAAGACGTGCCCGTAACCCGCAAGCCATATGACGCCAACAGCATCCTGACCAGTCTGCAGGCCCTGGTTGATCGCTGAGAGAAGGGATTCCTGAACGAAAGGAGGGAGCGCAAGCCGCTCCAGGGAACGGCGCCAGCCTTGAGGTGGCGCCGTTCCTGTCAAGCGTTACACCGCCAGCGCGCGCTCACGCAGCTCGCTGTTGAGGATGCGGTCGTTTTCGCTGTAATCGACCGGGCAGTCGATCACATGCACGCCCGGGGTCTTGATGCAGTGCTCCAGCAGCGGCAGCAGGCCTTCGGCGCTTTCCACGCGGTGGCCGTTGGCACCGTAGGCTTCGGCGTATTTGACGAA